>NZ_CP103834.1:72500-672500 GCF_029774175.1 Actinobacillus genomosp. 1
AATAGCTCACTAGTCGAGTCGGCCTGCGCGGAAGATGTAACGGGGCTAAAACTAGTCACCGAAGCTGCGGCATCAATGGAAACATTGTTGGGTAGGGGAGCGTTCTGTAAGCGGATGAAGCTGAATTGAGAAGTTTGGTGGACGTATCAGAAGTG
This sequence comes from Actinobacillus genomosp. 1, assembly GCF_029774175.1. Classification (NCBI taxonomy): domain Bacteria; kingdom Pseudomonadati; phylum Pseudomonadota; class Gammaproteobacteria; order Pasteurellales; family Pasteurellaceae; genus Actinobacillus; species Actinobacillus genomosp. 1. The sequence goes on from NZ_CP103834.1 coordinate 72,656, forward strand.
CGAATGCTGACATAAGTAACGACAAAACGAGTGAAAAACTCGTTCGCCGGAAGACCAAGGGTTCCTGTCCAACGTTAATCGGGGCAGGGTGAGTCGGCCCCTAAGGCGAGGCTGAAAAGCGTAGTCGATGGGAAACGGGTTAATATTCCCGTACTTGGATAAACTGCGATGTGGGGACGGAGAAGGTTAGGTAATCAGACTGTTGGATGTCTGTTTAAGCCGGTAGGTGGTACATTTAGGCAAATCCGGATGTACATAACACCGAGAAGTGATGACGAGTCTCTACGGAGATGAAGTTACCGATACCACGCTTCCAGGAAAAGCCACTAAGCTTCAGGTTTATCTAAACCGTACTATAAACCGACACAGGTGGTCAGGTAGAGAATACTCAGGCGCTTGAGAGAACTCGGGTGAAGGAACTAGGCAAAATAGCACCGTAACTTCGGGAGAAGGTGCGCCGGCGTAGATTGTAGTGATTTACTCACGAAGGTTGAACCGGTCGAAGATACCAGCTGGCTGCAACTGTTTATTAAAAACACAGCACTCTGCAAACACGAAAGTGGACGTATAGGGTGTGATGCCTGCCCGGTGCTGGAAGGTTAATTGATGGTGTTATCGCAAGAGAAGCTCCTGATCGAAGCCCCAGTAAACGGCGGCCGTAACTATAACGGTCCTAAGGTAGCGAAATTCCTTGTCGGGTAAGTTCCGACCTGCACGAATGGCATAATGATGGCCAGGCTGTCTCCACCCGAGACTCAGTGAAATTGAAATCGCCGTGAAGATGCGGTGTACCCGCGGCTAGACGGAAAGACCCCGTGAACCTTTACTATAGCTTGACACTGAACATTGAATTTTGATGTGTAGGATAGGTGGGAGCCTTTGAAGCAGTCACGCCAGTGATTGTGGAGGCGTCCTTGAAATACCACCCTTTAACGTTTGATGTTCTAACGAAGATTGCGGAACGCGGTCTCGGACAGTGTCTGGTGGGTAGTTTGACTGGGGCGGTCTCCTCCCAAAGCGTAACGGAGGAGCACGAAGGTTTGCTAATCACGGTCGGACATCGTGAGGTTAGTGCAATGGTATAAGCAAGCTTAACTGCGAGACAGACAAGTCGAGCAGGTGCGAAAGCAGGTCATAGTGATCCGGTGGTTCTGAATGGAAGGGCCATCGCTCAACGGATAAAAGGTACTCCGGGGATAACAGGCTGATACCGCCCAAGAGTTCATATCGACGGCGGTGTTTGGCACCTCGATGTCGGCTCATCACATCCTGGGGCTGAAGTAGGTCCCAAGGGTATGGCTGTTCGCCATTTAAAGTGGTACGCGAGCTGGGTTTAGAACGTCGTGAGACAGTTCGGTCCCTATCTGCCGTGGGCGTTGGAGAATTGAGAGGGGCTGCTCCTAGTACGAGAGGACCGGAGTGGACGCATCACTGGTGTTCCAGTTGTCTCGCCAGAGGCATTGCTGGGTAGCTACATGCGGAAGAGATAAGTGCTGAAAGCATCTAAGCACGAAACTTGCCTCAAGATGAGTTCTCCCAGTCTATAAGACTGTAAGGGTTGTTGGAGACTACGACGTAGATAGGTGTGGTGTGTAAGCGTAGTGATACGTTGAGCTAACACATACTAATTGCCCGAGAGGCTTAACTATACAACGCTCAAGTGTTTTTGGGCGTGAAGTTAAGAAACTAAACAAAGAACGAAAGACTAAAAAATCAGTGAACAGCTTGTTTCGAATTTAAGATGTCAATAAAAAGACAAATAAAGAACAAAGAAAAAGACAGATAAAGAAGACAAAAGACATCAACAGAATATTCTGGCGACCAGAGTGCTGTGGCTCTACCTGACTCCATTCCGAACTCAGAAGTAAAACGCAGTAACGCCGATGGTAGTGTGGGGTTTCCCCATGTGAGAGTAGGGCATCGCCAGATTGAAATTAGCGCGAGAGCGAAAAGAAACCCTGTGGTTAGTGATAACTACGGGGTTTTTGTTTTTTAAGTGCTTACTATCTATTTGCCAACGGGTCTTTACTACTTCGAGTTTCCTTCTGGTGTTTTTTCTTTTCCACATCCTAAATGTCCTTATATATTTTCTACTGAAAGCAGATGATGTGAAGTTTGCAAAAAATTGAATAAATTTGGCCGCTTGTTAGCATCAAATGAATACTTTGATGAGGATCTATGATAGATTGCAGACGCTTTTTATAATTACCTTACTGTTGAGCGTTGCAATATGAAATAGGGCTGATAATATGTAAATTATTCTAGGAAATAATTTATAACATAATATCAGGATATTTCATGCAAAAACTTTTCTCTTTACCAACACTTGCGTTGCTTCTATTCTCTAATACGGCATTTGCCGCACCTAAAACTTTTACTTATTGTATTGAATCTTCACCTACTTTCTTAAATCCGCAAATCGGTACGGATGGGGCGACATTAGATGTGGCGCAAGCGTTATATAATCGTTTAATTGATTTTGAACCGGGTACAACTAATCTTATTCCCTCTTTAGCTGAAAAATGGGATATTTCTGCAGACGGTAAAACTTATACCTTTTATTTACGTAAAGGGGTTAAGTTTCATAAGAATAAAGAGTTTACCCCATCTCGTAATTTTAATGCCGATGATGTGTTATTCGTCTTTAACCGCCAACTAAATAAATATAATTATTTCCATAATGTTTCGGGCGGTAACTACGAGTTTTTCTTAGGTATGGATATGCCGAATATTATTGAGAAAGTTGAGAAAGTAGATACTTATGTAGTTAAATTTCACTTAAAAGTACCGAATGCGCCGTTTTTAGCAAATCTTGCAATGGATTTCGCTTCGATTTCATCTTCGGAATATGCTGATCAAATGTTAAAAGCCGGTACACCGGAAAAAGTGGATACCGCACCAATTGGTACAGGACCATTTGAGTTTGCCGGTTTACAAAAAGACGCTCATGTGCGTTTTAAAGCATTTGATGATTATTGGCAGGGCAGAGCGAAATTAGACCGTTTGGTCTTTAGTGTTACGCCTGATGCAACGGTACGTTATGCTAAATTGCAGAAAAATGAATGTCAGGCAATGCCTTATCCGAACCCGGCTGATATTGCCCAGATGAAAGTGGATGTTAATTTACAAGTATTGGAAAAATCAGGGCTGAATATCGGCTATATTACCTTTAATTTAGATAAGAAGCCGTTGGATAATCAAAAAGTTCGTCAAGCACTCAATTACGCGGTAAACAAACAGGCGATTTTAGAATCGGTGTATCAAGGTACCGGCTCTATCGCCAAAAATCCGATGCCGCCGACAATTTGGGGCTATAACGATCAAGTTCAGGATTATGAATATAATCCGGAAAAAGCAAAAGCATTATTAAAAGAAGCCGGATTAGAAAACGGCTTTGAAACGGAATTATGGGCAATGCCGGTTTCTCGTCCGTATAATCCGAATGCACGTCGTATGGCTGAAATGGTTCAGGAAGATTGGAAACAAATCGGCGTTATTGCAAAAATCGTCAGCTTTGAATGGGGGGAATACCTCAAGCGTATGGAGCAAGGCGAACACTCAACCGGTATGATGGGCTGGACTGGTGATAACGGCGATCCGGATAACTTCTTGAATACGCTATTAAGCTGCAATGCGGTAAAACAAGGTTCGAATTATGCGCATTTTTGTGATAAATCTTACAATGATTTAGTCACACAAGCGGCACAAGAATCGGATAAAACGAAGCGAGAAGTTCTTTATAAACAAGCTCAAGTGATTTTTAAACAGCAAGCACCTTGGCTTCCGATTGCACATTCGACTACCTATTTTCCTATACGTAAAGAAGTAAAAGGCTATACGGTCAGCCCTTTTTTATCACATAACTTTTATCGTGTTGAGCTGGAAAATATTCAATAGAGTATAGTAAATATGATAAGCGGTCTAAATTTAGCGAGATATTTGCAAATTTTCGTTAAATTTAGACCGCTTTTGATTGAAAAAGTATTGAACTTCATTGAAAAACTTGTATATTCAAATAATTCATAAAAATAATAATCCTAAACACAACATCGGAGTATTCAATGAAAAAACTCACAAAACTTTCTTTATTGTCATTGGCTATTGCCGCCTCGAGCTCGGCTTTTGCCGCACCGAAAACATTCGTTTATTGTTTAGAAGCATCGCCTACTTATCTGAATCCGCAATTTGCAACGGACGGTGGTACGCTTGATGCAACCAGCCAAGCGATTTTTAATCGTTTAGTCGATTTTGCTAAAGGTGAAACAACGATTGTGCCGTCTTTAGCAGAAAAATGGGAGGTGTCGGAAGACGGTAAAAGCTACACCTTTTATTTACGTAAAGGCGTGAAATTCCATTCGACTAAGGATTTTAAACCGAGTCGTGATTTTAATGCCGATGACGTAGTATTCTCATTTAATCGTCAATTAGACACGAATCATCCGTATCATAAAGTGTCCGGTGGTAACTATGAATATTTTATCGGTATGGATATGGGCAACATTATTCAAAATGTTGAGAAAGTGGATGATTATACGGTTAAAATTAATCTAAAAGTCCCGAATGCACCGTTCTTAGCGAATATTGCGATGGACTTTGCTTCGATTTTCTCTGCAGAATATGCGGATAAATTATTGAAAGCGGGAACGCCTGAAAAATTAGATCAAAATCCTATCGGTACCGGTCCATTCCAATTTGTTGATTACCAAAAAGATGCTCAGATTCGTTACAAAGGCTTTGAGCAATATTGGACCGGCAAACCGGCGATTGATCGCTTAGTCTTTGCAATTACACCGGATGCTTCGGTACGTATGGCAAAATTGCAAAAAGGCGAATGCCATGCCGCACCTTATCCGAATCCGGCTGATCTTGAAGCCTTGAAAAAAGATCCGAATATCAATTTAATGACCAAACCGGGTTTAAATATCGGCTATTTACATTTCAATACGCAGAAAAAACCGTTTGATGATGTGAAAGTGCGTCAAGCCTTAAACTATGCGATTAATAAAGATGCGATTATTCAGTCGGTTTATCAAGGTTCCGGTGAAAAAGCGAAAAATCCGATTCCACCGACAATGTGGAGTTATAACGATGACGTGAAGGATTATGACTATAATCCGGAAAAAGCCAAAGCCTTGTTAAAAGAAGCCGGATTGGAAAAAGGTTTTGATACCGAAGTGTGGGCAATGCCGGTTTCTCGTCCGTATAACCCGAATGCACGCCGTATGGCGGAGCTTATCCAAGAAGATTGGAAAAAAGTAGGCGTGAATGCCAAAATCGTCAGTTACGAATGGGGTGAATATCTCAATCGTATGCGTGACGGCGAACATACCACCGGTATGATGGGCTGGAACGGTGATAACGGCGATCCGGATAATTTCCTGAATACCTTATTAAGTTGTGCGGCGGTAAAACAAGGTTCTAACTATGCCAAATTCTGTCATAAAGATTTTGATAAATTAATGACCGATGCCGTTCAAACAACCGATAAAGCAAAACGTACCGAGCTTTATAAACAAGCGCAAGTACTTTTCAAAGAACAAGCACCATGGATAACGATTGCTCACTCAACCACTTATTTCCCGGTTCGTAAGGAAGTAAAAGGTTATGTGATCAGCCCATTTAGCTTACATAATTTCTACGGGGTTGATTTGGAGACAAAATAAGTTCTCTGATTGACCATTGAAAGCACGGCAGAGAGTTATTGGCGATTTGTAAATTCGCTAATTGCACCGTTTAATGCCGTGTTTTCATCTTTTCCGTAGTACAAATAACGAGTATTACCTAATGTTTTCATTTATTCTTAAACGTCTTTTGATGGTTATCCCAACCTTTCTGGCGATAACGTTAATTACTTTTGCCTTAGTGCATTTAATTCCGGGCGATCCGATTGAAATTCGGATGGGGGAACGTGGCTTAGATCCGGCGGTTCATGCCCAAATGATGGCTCAACTCGGTTTAGATTTACCGCTGCATGAGCAGTATTTTAATTATATTAAAGGGATCTTTCAGGGTGACCTCGGTAATTCGTTTCGTAATAATGAGCCGGTATTAAAAGAGTTTTTTACGCTTTTCCCTGCAACGGTTGAATTAGCCTTCTTTGCATTATTATGGTCGTTGGTATTCGGTATCTTCCTCGGTGTGATTGCTGCGGTGAAGAAAGATTCGTGGATTTCGCATACGGTAACCACTTTATCTTTAACCGGCTATTCGATGCCGATTTTCTGGTGGGGCTTAATCTTAATTCTTTATTTCTCTACGCCGTTAGGTTTACCGGCTTCAGGACGTTTACCTTCCGAATATTGGATTGAAGCGGAAACTGGCTTTATGCTATATGACACTTGGATCTCAGATGAATCAGGTGCTTTCCTTGCCGCAATCAAATCCTTAATTTTACCTTCAATCGTATTAGGGACTATTCCATTGGCGGTGGTGACGCGTATGACTCGTTCTTCAATGCTGGAAGTGTTAGGTGAAGATTATATTCGTACCGCAAAAGCGAAAGGCTTGAATACTACTCGTATTGTGATTGTCCATGCGTTACGTAATGCGTTAATTCCGGTAGTCACTGTGGTGGGACTGATTGTGGGGCAGCTACTTTCCGGTGCGGTACTGACTGAAAATATTTTCTCGTGGCCGGGTATCGGTAAATGGATTATTGATGCGATTAATGCGCGTGATTATCCGGTATTACAAGGCTCGGTATTAATTATTGCGACGATTATTATTTTAGTGAATTTAACCGTTGATTTAATTTACGGCGTAGTTAATCCGAGAATTCGCCATAACTAAGCCTATTTTTCAGCTTTTACAAGCGGTTAAATTTACGCAAAATTTTGCAAAATGATTTGAATGGAGTGAGATACATAATGTCTTCAACAACCCTTTCGGCACCGGCTCCGAAGACACCTTTACAAGAGTTTTGGTATTACTTTTGCCAAAACCGTGGTGCGGTTATCGGGCTTGCCTTTATTACTATTGTTTTTTTCGCTGCGGTATTTGCAGGTTGGGTCGCCCCTTTTGATCCGATTGAGCAAAACCGTAGCGCTTTATTACTGCCTCCAGCGTGGATGGACGGCGGTAATTCCGCTTATCTGCTAGGAACCGATGATATTGGGCGTGATATTCTTTCCCGTATTATCTATGGTGCGCGCTTATCTGTGTTTATCGGTTTAGTGATTGTTGTTTTATCATGCGTATTCGGTGTGATTTTAGGCTTACTTGCCGGCTATTACGGTGGTGTGATTGATATCGTGATTATGCGCTTTGTCGATATTATGTTGGCAATTCCAAGCTTACTTCTCACCATTGGCGTGGTCACCATTTTAGGACCTTCCTTGATTAATGCGGCGATAGCGATTGCGATTGTATCGATTCCAAGTTATGTGCGTTTAACCCGAGCTTCGGTCATGAGCGAAAAAAATCGTGATTATGTGGTCGCGAGCCGAGTTGCCGGTGCCGGTGTATTACGTTTAATGTTTATCGTGATTTTACCGAACTGCCTTGCACCGTTAATTGTGCAAATGACGATGGGGATTTCCAATGCGATTTTAGAACTTGCCGCACTTGGCTTCTTAGGTATCGGAGCACAGCCACCAACACCGGAATTAGGTACGATGTTAGCGGAATCTCGTGGTTTTATGCAATCGGCAAACTGGTTGGTAACCATTCCGGGGCTCGCAATTTTATTACTTGTATTAGCGTTTAACTTGATGGGTGACGGCTTACGTGATGCGCTCGATCCGAAACTGAAACAATAAGGAGAGCAAGATGGCTTTATTAACGGTAGATCAGCTTTCTGTCCATTTTGGTGATGAGAAAGCACCCTTCAAAGCGGTAGATCGTATCAGTTATACGATTAACGAAGGCGAAGTGTTAGGCATTGTCGGTGAGTCAGGTTCCGGTAAATCGGTCAGTTCGTTAGCGATTATGGGCTTAATTGACTTTCCCGGTCGAGTGACGGCAAATTCGCTTGAGTTTAACGGCAATAATTTATTAGCGTTAAAACCGAAAGAAAAACAAAAAATTGTCGGTGCGGACGTGTCTATGATTTTCCAAGATGCGATGACCAGTCTTAACCCAAGTTATACGGTCGGGTTCCAAATTATGGAAGCGTTGAAGGTGCATCAAGGCGGCTCAAAAGCGGCTCGCCGTGAACGTGCGATTGAATTATTGACCATGGTGGGGATTCCGGATCCACAATCTCGTTTAGAGGTGTATCCGCATCAGCTTTCGGGCGGTATGAGCCAGCGTGTAATGATTGCAATGGCGATTGCTTGTAACCCAAAATTATTGATTGCGGACGAACCGACCACCGCATTAGACGTAACGATTCAAGCACAAATTATTGATTTATTGCTGGAATTGCAGCGCAAAGAAAATATGGCGTTGATTCTGATTACCCACGATTTAGCGTTGGTTGCGGAATCGGCACATCGTATTATCGTGATGTATGCAGGGCAAGTAGTGGAAGAGGGCAAGGCGGAATTAATCTTTAAAGCGCCGCTTCACCCCTATACGCAAGCATTGCTTAAAGCTTTGCCTGAATTTGCCGAAGGTAAATCTCGTTTACAATCGCTGCCCGGTGTGGTTCCCGGCAAATATGACCGACCGCAAGGCTGTTTGCTGAATCCTCGTTGCCCGTATGCTACGGATAAATGCCGAACCAGCGAACCTGAATTACGTGTTTTAAGCGGTCGCCAAGTGAAATGCCATTTTCCATTAAATGAAAATGGTATGCCAATAAAAGTAGAGGAAAGCTATGTGTAAGTATTGGATTGTAAACCGAAATAACACGGCTAATGACTCGGATAATTTTTTATGGGCTCCAGAAACAAGAGCTGACGGGAAAAAATATAAATTCTATAGTGATATCAGAGATATCAAGGATGGAGATATTATTTATTCATTATCTAATTCCAAAATAGAGTACGTAGGTTTAGCTTTAGGATTTGCATATAAAGCATCTAAGCCGGATGGGTTTCAAAATAATTGGAAAAATGAAGGTTATAAGTTAGATGTCAAATTTGAAAGAATCTTATCACCTATCTTATTAGCAGATATTAAATATGTAATTAAAAAAGAGCTTAAAGATAATACTTTATTTACTAAAAATTGTACTGTAAAACAGGGAGCATATATTGCTCCTATAGGTAAATCTTTAGCTGCATATATTGAAGTTTTTTTAGAAAAACAGCTATTTAATATTAATAGTAGTGCTGAAGCAGATGTATTGAGAGAAACAGAAAATCAATCTTTAGTTAGAGCAAGATTAGGCCAAAACATATTTAAAAAGAATCTTTATCAAATAGAAAACTCTTGCAGAGTTACAAAAACTAGCGATATTACATTTTTAATAGCGAGCCATATTAAGCCTTGGCGAGATAGTAGTGATAAAGAGCGTTTGGATGGATATAATGGCTTATTATTAGCTCCACATATAGATAAGTTGTTTGATAATGGATATATTTCTTTTGAAGATGATGGCCAATTGATAGTTAGTCCACATTTATCAGAGCAAATATTATTTGAATGGAATATAAAAAGAGAGCTAAATGTAGGTAAATTCAAAAGCCAGCAGAAATTATATTTAGATTACCATCGAAAAAATATATTTAAAAACTAATATGCAAAAAATAAAAAATGAACAAAACGCACCGCTTCTTGATGCGAAAAATCTGAAAAAATATTATCCGGTTAAGCAGGGAATGTTCGCAAAACCGAAAACGGTTAAAGCGGTAGATGGCGTGTCATTCCAGTTGGAACGAGGTAAAACCCTGGCGGTGGTCGGTGAGTCTGGTTGCGGTAAATCAACCTTGGGGCGAATGCTCACTATGATTGAAAGTCCGACTGAAGGAGAATTGTTTTATAAAGGGCAGAATTTCTTAGTCAATGATAAAGATACCGCTGCATTACGCCGTAAAAAAATTCAGATTGTGTTCCAAAACCCTTATAGCTCGCTGAATCCACGTAAAAAAGTGGGAAGCATTTTAGAAGAGCCGTTATTAATTAATACTGATTTATCGGCAGCAGAGCGTAAAGCGAAAGTGTTGGAAATGATGGGCAAAGTCGGTTTAAAGCCTGAGTTTTACGACCGCTATCCGCATATGTTTTCCGGCGGACAACGCCAGCGTATTGCGATTGCTCGAGGCCTAATGCTTAACCCTGATGTGGTTGTAGCTGATGAGCCGGTTTCGGCATTAGATGTATCGGTACGGGCGCAGGTACTTAATTTGATGATGGATCTGCAAGACGAGATGGGGCTGTCTTATGTTTTCATTTCGCATGATTTATCGGTGGTTGAGCATATTGCCGATGAAGTGATGGTGATGTACTTAGGGCGAGTGGTGGAGCAAGGCGAAACCAAAGCGATTTTCAGTAATCCTCGCCACCCGTACACCCAAGCGTTACTTTCGGCGACACCTCACTTAAATCCGGAGCAACGTCGTGAGCGAATTAAATTAACCGGTGAATTACCAAGCCCGTTAAATCCGCCGAAAGGTTGTGCATTCCATGCTCGTTGCCGCTTGGCGACCGAAAAATGTAAAGCGGAACAACCTCAATTAAAAAGCTATGAAAACGGCACCAAAATTGCCTGCTTTATGGTGGAATAGTTTAGCTAGAAAGATAAACATTAACCACGGAATACATAGATTACTCGGAAATTATCTTATGTGATCATTGTATTTCGTGGTTTTTTATTTATAAGCGGTAGAATATTTCGAAAATTTAACTACGCAATACATGGATAATTTAGATATTTTCTGTGCAATCCGTGTGTTCAGTGGTTTTTATCTGCTTTATCAGCAATAGACTTTATAGGTTAGTCGAAAATAGCTAGATATTTCTAAGTTTATCCGAATAAAGCACTAAGCAGAGAGCGATAACCATCAATAAGATTGCGCCGGCGAATAGAATTGTGTTCGTTGCACTTTCGTGATCGACAATAATCAAGCGTAACATGGCGGTGATCCCCGCATAAATAAAATAGCGTAAAGGGAAGTGGTAACCGCTCTTGAAATATTGTGAAATGAGTCCTAGGAAACCGAAGTAGAGAAAGAACATTACAATTTGTTCGGCAAGAGCATAAGGGACGGTCGCACCGCTGGTGATAATCATTACACATAGCCCATAGGTTACTTTAACGAGCGCGATAATGAGTACGATAGCCAGAATAATAAGTAATATGCTTAAGATTGTGCGTAATAATTTGGTAATTGTATCGGGGAATTTTTCGCTGATATTCATTTTTTGTCCTTGTTATAGAATTTAATTTATATTCTAAAATAATTATCGGACAATCGTAAAGTAAGAATCGTCGCAGTTATAAAAGTTGTCGAATATTTTCGATGATATAGTCCATAATGGATTTGCCGGTATGTAATTTGTGTCTTAGCATACGTTGAGCATCATAATGATGAATGTATAGCGTTTCATTGATATCCGGCCCATCATTAAGTAACCATTGCCGACCTATCTGCGCAACTATATCGGATAGATCCAAATTGTCATTTTCCGCTCGAATATTAATCCATAGATCGGCAAGCGGTTCTGTTTCCGGATTTTTATAAATATTTGATCCAATCCAAACCAGCGTACCTTCTCCAACCGGATCGAGCGTTGCAAGAATACGGACTCGGTATCCTTTATCTTTTAGAATACGTGCCAAATGCGTAGCATTCCAACCGCCTAAGCTATGTCCGATAATGTAAATCAGATCTTGCGGTTGGATTTTAACTAAGACATTTAACTCAATATCGCTCAAATAATAAACACGATTATAGCTTAAGGAATGAAGGTGAATGTTCGAGTGATGCACTAAGTATTTTTGCATTCTTCGAGCTAATTTTTTCTGTGCAATCGTAATATTGTGTAGTGGCCCGACAAAGTAGTAGGGTTCAAGATCGGCAGCTCCTCCAATAAAGAAAATATGAGCGTGTCGATTAAATACTTTCATTTTTCCTCCTATTAGATTAAGCACACAGGGCGTAAGCGAATACTTACGCCTTATTTATTAAATGGCTGCGGTTATGACGATTTCAACCTTCCAATTCGAATTTGCGAGTCTTGCTTCCACCGCAGCCCGTGGTGGCGCATTATTTTCCGCAACCCATTCGTCCCATGCACGGTTCATTTCATCATAATAAGCCATATTCGCAAGATAAACGGTTGCCATTAAGATCTTGCTTTTATCGGTATTGGCTTTAGCTAAGCATTTATCAATTTCCGCAAGCACTTGTTTGGTTTGCTGATAAGCATCTTGGCTATCGTCCGTCGGCACTTGACCAGCGAGATAAACCACGCCGTTATGAATTGCAACTTCAGAGAAACGTTTACTGACATCAATACGTTGAATCATAATATTCCTTATATTTGAAAGAAAACAAGCGGTAGAAATTTGCAAAAAAATTGCAAAATTTTACCGCTTGTCACAGCTTAAATCGGCTTATTCTACTTTAACAATCCAGCCTTCCGGCGCTTCAACATCACCGAATTGGATACCGGTAAGTTCCGCATATAAGCGTTTTGTGACCGGACCGACTTCCGTTTCCGAATAGAACACGTGGAAGTTATCTTTATGTTGAATACCGCCAACCGGCGTAATTACCGCCGCCGTACCGCAAGCACCGGCTTCGGCGAATTGATCCAATTGATCGATATATACGTCGCCTTCAATCGTTTCCATACCTAAACGTTCTTTGGCGATATGTAATAACGAGTATTTGGTAATACTTGGTAAGATAGATTCTGACGCAGGGGTAATAAATTTATTATCTTTGGTAATACCGAAGAAGTTTGCCGCACCCACTTCTTCAATTTTGGTGTGAGTTTTCGGATCAAGGTAGATCGCATCGGCAAATTTACGGGTTGCTGTACCTTGTTGTACGGCTAATTCGTGCGGTAACAAACTTGCCGCATAGTTACCGCCGACTTTAACGCCGCCGGTTCCAACCGGTGCCGCACGGTCGTAGTCAGTCGTAATAAAGTTAGACGGTGCTAAACCGCCTTTAAAATAAGCACCCACCGGGCAACAGAATACCGAGAAAATGTATTCCGGCGCCGCTTTCACCCCGATATTTTCACCGACACCGATTAAGAACGGACGTAAGTAAAGCGTTGCACCTGAACCGTATGGACCTAACCAATCTTGGTTTGCTTTTACCACTTCTTTACAAGCGCGTACAAATAATTCGGTCGGCACTTCCGCCATTAATAAGCGACGTGCAGTACCTTGCATACGTTTTGCATTTTCTTCCGGACGGAATAAGTTAATAGAGCCGTCTTTGCAACGATAGGCTTTTAAGCCTTCGAAACATTGCTGACCGTAGTGAAGTGCGGTTGAACCTTCGTGAATGTGGAGTGTGTTATCGGTAGTTAATTGACCTTCATCCCATTTACCGTCTTTCCAATGTGCGATAAAGCGATAATCCGTTTTAATATATGAGAAGCCTAAATTGGCCCAGTCTAAATCTTTTAAAGCCATGTTGTTGTGTCCTTATTGTTATGTATTACAAATGAATTTTTACATTGTAAGCCAAAAACGAATAAGAATGTAAGAGTAAAACGGCATTTTTTATAGAAAAAAGCCCAAGCGAATTGCTTGGGCTGAGTGATTGTAAAAGAATTAAGCGTGTTTTGCCGCGACTTCTTTTAATAAGGTTTGAAGTTCGCCTTTTTGGAACATTTCTAATACGATGTCACAACCGCCGACTAATTCGCCTTTCACCCATAATTGTGGGAAAGTCGGCCAGTTTGCGAATTTCGGTAACTCGGCGCGAATGTCCGGATTCGTTAAAATATCTACATAACCGAATGGTACTTGGCAGTTAATTACCGCTTCTACCGCACGGGCAGAGAAACCGCATGAAGGGAATTTCGGCGAACCTTTCATATAAAGTAGAATTGGGTTTTCGCCGATTTGTTTTTTGATTTTTTCAATAGTATCGATAGTTTCCATGATAACCTCTAGTGATTAATACCTGAGTAATTGTATCAGACTTTTATAGCTAGCCAAATAACCTTTTCATCTTATAGCGAAATATCTCGTCTGCCGGCAAAAGAGTGGGAAAGGGTCGTACCGTCCACCATTTCTAATGAACCGCCGACCGGAATCCCATGCGCGATTCGAGTTACTTTCACGTTGTGAATACGGCAGATTTCCGCAATATAGTTGGCGGTAGCATCACCTTCAATCGTCGGATTGGTGGCAAGAATAACCTCGTGAAAAGATTCGTTTTCTAAACGGCTTTGTAACAGATCTAAGCCGATTTCTCTCGGACCGATGCCGTCAAGCGGCGAAAGGTGTCCCATCAATACAAAGTAACGTCCGGAAAATTGTCCGGTTTGCTCGATCGCTTGAATATCTTCCGGCATTTCAACCACGCAAAGCTGACCGCTCATTTGGCGGCGAGGATTCTTACAAATATTGCATTCGTCTTCTTCGGTAAAAGTACGGCAAGAATGACAATGACCGATATGCGTCATCGCTTCATTCAAGGCTTTAGATAAATTTACACCGCCGGCGCGATTGCGTTGCAATAAATGATACGCCATACGTTGTGAGGATTTCGGGCCGACACCGGGTAATGCACGTAGGGCTTCCATCAGATTTTCGAGTAAAGGGCTAATTTGCATAAAATAGGAATGGATAGTTGAAAATTAATAATGGATAGTTGCCAAAGCTCCTATCCATTATCGCTAAATTAGAATGGGAATTTCATACCGGGCGGTAATTGCATTCCGGCAGTCACGCTTGCCATTTTTTCTTTCTGCATTTCTTCCGCACGGCGAACGGCATCATTGAATGCCGCGGCAACCAAATCTTCCACCATTTCTTTATCGTCTTCCATTAATGACGGATCGATTTCGATACGACGGCAATTATGCGCACCATTGATGGTTACTTTTACTAAACCCGCACCGGATTCTCCGGTTACTTCAAGCTGTGCAATTTCTTCTTGCATTTTTTGCATACGCTCTTGCATTTGCTGAGCTTGTTTCATTAAACCGCCTAAGCCGCCTTTTCCAAACATTACATTTTCCTCAATTTGTATAATTAAAATAGAAACGGTTTATTTTACTTAAGCACTTCGCTTTAGGCAAGCGGTTATCATTTACCGATTTTTTGCAAAGTTTTAGTGAAAAATAACCGCTTGTTACGATGAAAAAATAAGCTCCCGTGAGGGAGCTTGTTAATAAGATTACTCAATCGAAAATTTTACCGGAACGGTAACGTTACTTGGGAAACCGGCCGGCGGCGGAGAAACTTTAGTACTTTGTGCCGCTTTAACCGCTGCATTATCAAGATTACCGTTACCGGAACTATTTAACACTTTCACATTTATCAACTCACCGGAAGATGACACGCTAAAACCGATGGTAACCACACCTGTTTTACGCATCATCTTTTCTCTAGTCGGATAAGCGTTATTCGCTCGACGTTGTAGTGCACGCTGTAATGCCGCTTTATAAGCACCGATTTCACTACCTGAAGCTCCGTTACCGCCACCGCCTACCGCACCGTTTTGTGCTCCGTTTGCAGACAGACCGTTCGGATTGCCTTCCGGTTTCCCGTTTGGAATACCTGCACGTAATTGGGTACCTTGCACCGCATTCGGAATTGCTTTGGCAACAATACCTTGTTTTGCTTCAGGACCTTTTTCTAATGCCTTAATCGGCTTATCTTTAGCTTTTTCTTTTTTAGGTTTTTCTTGCTCTTTAGGCTTAGGTTGCGCTTTCGGTTTTGGCTTTTCCTTTGGTTTTTCTTTAGGTTTCTCTTTCGGCTTTGGCTGAGGTTTCGGTTCGGGAATCGCTTCTGCTTCAGGTTCCGGCTCCGGTGCTATTTCAACTTTCTCCGGTTCAGACGGAAGCGGCTCCTCTTGTGCCACGGCAACTTGAGGTTGTTCCAACAAAGCGGCAACTAATTCCATCGACATGACTTCTTCTTGAGGTAAATTATCAGAATGAGAATGGGTTACCATAGAAGCTAAACCGGCAAAAATAACGGCGTGAATTGCAATAGAACTGGTTAAACCGATACGAGAATGTTTTTTCTTCATACTCGTATCCTATTTCTTCGAGGTATCTTTTTTGGTCACGATTGCAACGTTCTTAATTTCGTTCGCAGAGAGAACATCAGTCAGTTCGACAAATTTTTCAAAGGCTACCGCACTATCTACTTTTAAGGTAACTTTTTGGGTTTTGTCCCAAGTTGCAATTTCTGCGGTGAGTGCTTCTTTAGTCATCGGTTGGTCGTTGAAATAAAATTCATTGTTCTCCGTAATTGTCAGAAGCTTTGCCAATTCGTCCGCTTTCATTGCTTGGGTTGTAGTCGCTTTCGGTATATTTACCGGAATCTTCCCTTGGGAGATAAATGAAGCGGTGACTAACACAATCGCTAATAACACCAACATAATGTCGATGAAAGGAATAATATTAATTTCGTCAAATTTTTTCATAAGAAACCTGATTAAATTGCAAAAAATAAGTGAAATTTAACCGCTTATTGATTGGCTTTACGGGCTTGAATAGCTTGCCATTTAAGTTTGCTTTCATCGACTTTACGGTTAAAACCGCTATAGAACATCATGGCGGGAATTGCAACTAATAT
Organism: Actinobacillus genomosp. 1; assembly: GCF_029774175.1. Classification (NCBI taxonomy): domain Bacteria; kingdom Pseudomonadati; phylum Pseudomonadota; class Gammaproteobacteria; order Pasteurellales; family Pasteurellaceae; genus Actinobacillus; species Actinobacillus genomosp. 1. The sequence goes on from NZ_CP103834.1 coordinate 89,262, forward strand.
ACCGGCTGCGGTAGCTTTTAATGCGAGTGATAAATGCACCATAATGGATGCGGCATCAATTTCACCGCCGGAATGACCTAAATGATAGAAAGTCAATAAAATACCTAATACGGTTCCTAATAAACCGACATAAGGTGCGTTAGCACCGATAGTAGAAATGGTGGTGAGATTACGGGTTACATCTATTTCTAAATCTTGAATGGTTTCGTATTTTGTTACGTCAAGCTGTTTATAAAACAGGATGCGTTCAATGATTTTCCATACTAACACGACACTCATTAATAATAAGAGGCCTAAAATAATATAATCTACATGGCCTTGTAATAGTTCAAGCATTTGTTCCATAAAATCCTCGGAAACGGTCTAAAATAAGCAAAAAAAGTTCATTTATAATGAAAATGGTTTGCAATTATACTGAGTAAGTCAAAAAATTCAACTCGTAATAATAGGTATTCTCGTTTATTTTTGTAAATGTATTGTGGTATAGTCGTCCGATTTTTATGTATATCTATTTTTATTATTGAGTATGAATTATGAGTGAAACATTTACTGAAATTAGCCCGCAACAAGCATGGGAATTAATCGAAAACGAAGGTGCGACCTTAGTTGATATCCGTGATGCGCGTCGTTATATCTATAGTCATCCGCAAGATGCCTTTCATTTAACCAATGAAAGTTACGGTCGTTTTTTAGATGAAGTCGATTATGAAGAGCCGGTAATCGTCATGTGTTATCACGGAGTGAGTAGTCGCAATACCGCACAATTTTTAGTCGAGCAAGGTTTTGAACGTATCTATAGCGTGAAAGGCGGCTTTGACGGCTGGGAACGAAGCGGTTTACCGATTGAAACGGCTTACTAAAAATCAGCTATAATAATATTGCCGATTTTTTTAGATTAGGGAAAGAGTATGAATTATTTTGTCAATGTCACCGAAAGTAATTTTAGTGAAGTGTGGAATGCAGCGGCACAAGTGCCGGTCGTTTTTAATTTTATCTCCCCGAGAGAAGTGGCTTCACTGGAAATGGATTCATTATTACGCCGATTAGCGGATGAAAATCCGGCACAATTTTTATTGGCAACCGTGAATTGTGACGAACAACAAGCATTGGCAGCTCAATTTAGAATTCAAATGATTCCGACCATGTATCTTTTTGCCGGTGGGCAGCCGGTGGATATGATTCAAGGGGCAATATCCGAGCAAGAAATGCGAGTTCGTTTAGCCAATATTTTACCGAAAGAAGAAGAGCTTAAATTCAATCAAGCGTTGGAATTGTTGCAAGATCAGCGTTATGAAGAGGCATTACCGCTACTCAAATCAGCTTGGGAAATGACTGATAAGAAAAACAGTGATTTCGCCTTGTTGTATGCGGAAACTTTTATTGTGATGAAGAAAGTGGAAGAAGCTCGAGAAATCTTAAAGCAGATTCCGATTCAAGATCGTGATAGCCGTTGGAACGGTTTGCAAGCGCAAATTGAGTTGTTAGAACAAGCGAACGAATCGCCGGAATTACAGCAATTACAAGCAGATTATGCAAATAACAAAACGCCGGAAATTGCGATTCGTTTAGCAAATCAGTTACATCAAGCACATAAAAATGAAGAGGCGTTAGTGCTACTGTTTGATTGGCTAAAAGCCGATTTAAATAGTGCAAATGGTGAGGTGAAAAGTCAATTTTTAGCGATTCTTTCTGCTTTGGGTAACGATCCTGTTGTGCCGAAATTTAGACGTCAGCTTTATTCATTGCTCTATTAATTGTATTTGAAGCAAAAAAATGAGGCGGAGTAACACTTTCGCCTCATTTTTTATTTGGTAAATTTTTCAGAAAATTAGACCGCTTGTTGCTGTTTTAACGCAGCCGCTTCATTTGCTTCTTGTAATACTGAAGCCAAATCATCGCCTCCGGCGGCCGCTACCGCAGCGGCGAATGCACCCTCAACCAGCGGCGCATAGCTAATTACCACTTTTTCCGCTTTTTCAGGCTCAAGTAAATCAATTGCGGTTTCCGCACTTAAAATCGCACTACCGAGATCGACAAAGATCACCACGCCATCTTCACTGAATACTTCTTCAATCGCATTCATAATTTTTACCGCATCCGTGCCAATCGGATTATCCGGATCATCAATACCGGCAGCGACTGCGATTTGGCACGATCCTTGTGCCATTTGGCGGGTAATTTCAGCCACGCCTTCTCCAAGCTGTTTACTATGCGAAACAATGACTAAATTAACCATGACAACTCCTATTTAACCGCTGCCGCTAAGGCTTTGATGAGGTAATAACTTGAAGTTGCTCCAGGATCCGCATGACCGATACTGCGTTCGCCTAAATAGCTGGCACGTCCTTTTTTAGCCATCATCGGCACAGTGGCTTTTGTAAAAATTTTGGCTTTTTCGACCGCTTGATTAAGTAGAACCGCTTCAGGCTGAGAATGGTCCGCTTGGGCTAATTCATCAAGCAACGGAAGCCAAACGTCACACAGAGTTTTATCGCCCGGTTCTGCACGTCCACGAGCGACAATGCCTTCCACACCGGCTTTGAAGACGCTAACAAGTTCTTCAAACGTAAGCTGTTCTTTACCGTTAGCAACTTGTGAACCTTTGATAAATAAAGTGCCGTATAAAGGCCCGCTCGCACCGCCGACTTGAGAGAGTAACGTCATACCGACCGTTTTTAAAATTGTACCTATATCTTTATCGCTTACGGTAGCAACTTTTTCTAATGCCTTGCTAAAACCACGTTGCATATTTAAGCCGTGATCGCCGTCACCTATTTCGGTATCCAACTGTGTGAGGAAATCTCGTTGCTCGCTCATCACGTGATTACAATTTTCAAGCCATTGCAGAATTTGCTGTTTTGAAATCGCCATTTTATTCTCCCCAACGTAATGCCGGCGTATTAACCGGTGCATCCCAAAGTGCTAAGGTTTCATCATCTGCTTTTAGTAATGTAATAGAAACACCTTGCATATCGAGTGAGGTGCAGAATGAACCGACCAAATTACGCTCAATAATTAAACCGAATTGTTCACAACAATCCGCTAGTACGTTGTAAACACCATATAATTCTGAAAGTGGTACCGCACCTAAGTTATTCACTAACGCAATCACACGATCGCCTTTTTGTAACGCTTGTTTTTTATCTAACACTTCGTTCCATTGTTGAGTATCGTTATCCCAACGGCGTACAGTACGCTCGTAATCGCCGTGTGCGATGAGTGTTTCAAACATTTGGCGTACGGTTTTATCGAGGTTCTCAAACGGACGGCGTTCAATGCCCGGTTCGCCGTGAATCCCTACGCCAAATTCCATTTCGTTTTCGGCTAAAGTAAAAGACGGCTTACCGGCTGCCGGTACAGTACAAGCCCCAAGCGCAATACCAATTGAATGTCCGGCATTATTTAACTTATAACCTAACTCGGCTAATTGCGATAAGTTGTAACCCTTATCTGCCGCTGCCCCTAATAGTTTCTCTAATAACACTGTGTTGGCAACGCCACGGCGACCGGCGGTATATAAGCTGTCTTTGACCGCTACGTCATCATCAATTAATACGGTTGCGACTTTTACACCGCTATCGGCAAGAAGCTCGGTTGCGGTTTCAAAATTTAAAACGTCACCGGTATAATTTTTAATAAGTAATAAAACACCTTCTCCACTATCGACATTTAAACCGCATTCAAACATTTGATCCGGTGTCGGAGAAGTAAAAATCGCCCCCGGACAAGCACCGTCTAACATTCCCTTACCAACAAAACCGGCGTGCATCGGTTCGTGTCCGCTCCCGCCACCTGAAATCAATGCCACTTTACCGGCAACCGGTGCGTCAGCTCGGCGTACATAAGTCGGCTCAGTATTCAGAACAAGGGTAGGATGCGCTTTGGCAAAACCGGCTAATTGCTCTTGTAAGACAGCTTCGATTGAATTGATAAGTTTTTTCATAGCAGGGGATCCTTTTAAAAGAAGAATTTGTCCCAATTTAACCAAAATTCGAGGCGAATTTCTGTTAGTTACTTCACAAAATCGAAAAAAAGATGAGTGAAAACGAAAATAGAGTTACAACTAAATTTACGTTAAAATAGCAACAATATTTATTGATAAGGATTACACAATGACAGTTAAACACGTAAAACTTTTAATTTTAGGCTCAGGTCCGGCGGGCTATACTGCTGCCGTTTACGCCGCTCGTGCGAATTTAAATCCGGTATTGGTGACCGGTATGCAACAAGGCGGTCAATTAACCACCACCGATGAAATTGAAAACTGGCCGGGAGAATATGAGCATACCACCGGTACAGGTTTAATGGATAAAATGCTGAAACACGCTGAAAAATTTAACACGGAAATTGTTTTCGACCATATCAACAGCGTAGATTTATCTAAGCGTCCGTTTACTTTAAAAGGCGATATTAATACCTTTACCTGTGATGCGCTAATTATCGCAACCGGTGCATCGGCAAAATATTTAGGCTTAGATTCGGAAGAAGCGTTTAAAGGCAAAGGCGTATCGGCTTGTGCAACTTGTGACGGTTTCTTCTATCGTAACAAACCGGTTGCGGTTGTTGGTGGCGGTAATACTGCCGTTGAAGAAGCGTTATATTTAGCCAATATCGCTAGTGAAGTACATTTAGTGCATCGCCGTGACAGTTTCCGTGCTGAGAAAATTTTATTAGGTCGCTTACAGAAACGTGTGGAAGAAGGCAAAATCATTCTTCACACCGACAGAACGGTCGAAGAAGTGTTAGGCGATAATATGGGCGTAACCGGTGTACGTTTAGCTTCTACCAAAGACGAGAGCAAAGAAGAAATTAAAGTGGACGGTTTCTTTGTCGCAATCGGTCATGCACCAAATACCGCAATTTTTGACGGTCAGCTTGAATTGGATAACGGTTACATTAAAGTGAAATCGGGCTTAGAAGGCAATGCGACTGCAACTAGCGTAGCAGGCGTATTTGCTGCCGGTGATGTTATGGATCATAACTATCGCCAAGCAATCACTTCAGCAGGTACAGGCTGTATGGCTGCATTAGATGCAGAACGCTTCTTAGATGCGTTAGAAGCCTAAATATTTTTACGGAACATTAGCTTCATTCAAACAAGCGGTTAAATTTCACAGGAATTTTACTATGTTGATTCAAGCGGATGTTCCGTGTTTTTTATAAAGGAAATTGTATGAATTTTACTGTGATTATTCCGGCACGTTATGCTTCAAGCCGCTTACCTCGTAAACCGTTGTTAGATATTGCCGGCAAACCGATGATTCAGCACGTGTGGGAAAAAGCACAACAAGCCGGTGCAGCACGGGTGATTATTGCGACCGACCATCCGGAGATTGAAGTAACTGCTAAAGCATTTGGCGCGGAAGTGTGTATGACTTCGGATCAACATAATTCAGGCACGGAACGTTTAGCGGAAGTGATTGAAAAGATGCAGATTGCCGATGATGAAATTATCGTGAATGTACAAGGTGATGAGCCGCTGATCCCACCGGTGATCGTCTCGCAAGTGGCAGAAAATTTAGATCGTTGCCAAGTGAATATGGCGACATTAGCGGTAAAATTAACCACTAAAGAAGAACTTTTCAATCCGAATGCCGTCAAAGCGCTGGCAGATAAAAACGGTATGGCACTTTATTTCTCTCGTGCGCCGATTCCGTTTGCTCGTGATCATTTCTCTGATTGTGATGACGCTTTTGTCGCAAGCCAAAATTACTTACGCCATATTGGTATCTACGCATATCGTGCTGGCTTTGTAAAACAATACATCGCTTGGCAGCCGACACAATTAGAGCAGTTGGAATCTTTAGAACAATTACGTGCGTTATGGTACGGAGAAAAAATTCATATCGAACTTGCTAAACAAGCACCTCAAGTAGGGGTGGATACGCAAGAAGATTTGGAGCGTGTTCGCCAGATTTTAGTTTAGAATCTGCATACACAAGCGGTCAAAATTGCAAAAAACTTTGCAAATCAGATCGCTTAATTATCTAGGCTGAGTAGCAACTCAGTAAATAAAAACGTGCTTAGGCACATTCTCGGAGTAAACCTATGTTAGGAAACATTTTAGGCTCAATCGCATCATCTGTATTAAGTGGCGGTAACGGCAATCAATCAACAGCACTTCAATTAATTCAAGCATTACTACAATCTCAAGGTGGTGTTGAAGGCGTAATCGCTAAATTACAACAGGGCGGTTTAGACGACCTATTAAAAACTTGGATCAGTGCGGATGAAGAAAACGCACCGGTATCAGGTGAGCAAATCGCAAATGTATTCGGTCAAGAAAATCTTCAAGCAGCGGCACAAGAAGCGGGTGTAGAAGAAAAAGATGCGGGCGATTTATTAGCGGAATTTTTACCGAAAATCGTTGATACATTAACACCGGACGGTCAATTACCGGATCTACAAAACTTAAATACTAACGACCTACTAGCACAAGCAGCAAAAGGCGTGTTAGGTAAATTATTTGGCTAATCTTCAAAAAAGGGAGAATTTAATTCTCCCTTTTTTGTTTTGGCTTAATTAGCCCGTTATAAAATTATTGTTATCCTTCCTTTCGACAAATCTTCAACGTTTCTTTGATTAGCTCCAATGCAATCGTGCCTTCCGGTGGCAGTTCTGGGAGCGGTTGATCGCAGTCGAACCATTTTGCATCGAAGATTTCTTCCTCTTGTAGCGTGATTTCTCCGCTATCATAATCGGCTAGAAAGCCTAGCATCAGTGAGTTTGGAAATGCCCAGGGTTGGCTGCCGAAATAGCGGATATTTTTGATTTTTAAGCCGCTTTCTTCCCATACTTCACGTTGAACGGTGGTTTCGATTGCTTCACCGGCTTCGACAAAACCGGCTAATGTGGTGTAAATCGTGCCTTTATGACGCAGATGGTTGGCAAGTAAAATTTGTCGTCCACGGCGTACCGCCACAATAATAGACGGGCTGATTGTCGGGTAGCTACGATGTTGGCAATCTGGGCAATGTGCTGCAATTTCGTTGTTAGCAAGTTCGGTGTGAGCGCCGCATTTGCCGCAGAATTTATGCGTATTGAGGAAATGATTAAGTGAAACGGCTCGGTGTAACAGATGAGCTAATTCCGCCGGACGAGCAATCTGTGAGCGTAGATTTACCATGGTAAAATTTTGTAGATTTTCGACCGCTTGTTCATCCAGTTGCACCAGAAAAACCGGTGAGTTTTGGTATTCTCCAACCTGTAATTTAGTAAAGCCGACTAAACCTAATTGTTCGGCTGTACCGGAAGGAATTTCATCATCTTTTAAAGCAAGATCAAAATGATGTACTAATACCCAATAACTTTTCATATTTGCTCCCGAAATCATTAAATTTTTAAGTCAATTTGTTGAAATAATTGGCGTTTTTCTTTTTCATCTAAAACTCGGTATTCACCGCTATCTAAATCACCAAGCTGAAATTGCCCTAAACCGACACGGATTAAGCGCAGGGTCGGAAAGCCGATATGAGCAGTCATTCGGCGCACTTGGCGATTTTTTCCTTCGTGGATTTTTAGCTCGATCCAACTGGTTGGAATGGTTTTTCGCTCTCGAATTTTCGGGGCTGTTTGCCATTCATAATTCGGGGCGGAAATCGCTTTCACTTTTGCCGGTTTGGTTAAGCCATCTTTCAATTCAACACCTTTCTCTAACTTAGCTAAATCCGTAGCTTGCGGAATCCCTTCCACCTGTGCGAGATAAGTTTTCTGCTTTTCAAATTTAGGATTCGCCAAGCGGTGCTGAATTTCACCGTTGTTAGTGAGTAACAATAAACCTTCACTATCACGGTCTAAGCGACCGACCGGATAAACCTGTGGAATCGGAATAAAATCTTTCAGCGTTTGTCGCCCTTGTTCATCAGTGAATTGGGTTAGCACGTCAAACGGCTTGTTAAACAATACGACCACAGTATCTTCAAACGAAAGCTGTGGTTTAAGCGGTCGTTTTTGGGTTCTATTTTGCAAGTTCGGTTTGTTTGTTACGGAACGAGGTTTATTTTTTGGATTAAATTTTGTTTTAAACATGGTGTTATTTATCGAGTGAGAATTTACTACTTAATCCATTTGTCTTGATCTTGTTTGCGTTCAAATTCGGCATCGAACGTATTGTTATCTTGCTGTGAAAATTGACCGCTTGAAAAATGGCTGAAACGCACTCTTGATTTAAAGAAACGCATTAAATAGCGTTCGGCAATATGACGCGTCACCGGCAGCATTAATAAAATCGCAATAATATCGCTTAAGAAGCCGGGAATAATTAAAAAAATGCCGGCTAAAATAAACAGGAGCGAGCCGATCACCGCTTGGGTCGGGATTTTGCCTTGACTTAATTCGCTACGCACGGAATAAATCGCATAGATACCGCGTAATTTAACAAACCATAAACCTAATACCGAAATGCCGATTAATAATAAAATCAACGGTAGTACCCCGATTTGTGAACCTATGGTGACCAATAGCGAGATCTCGCAATAGATATACAGAAAAATGCCGAGTAAGATAAAAATAAATGGCATAACAGTTCCTTATTTGAATGCTTTAATGATCAGAAAGTTGAAGTTCAATTTCCGCTTTTTGGGTTAAGTTCTCCGCGCCTTGCGAACGCATCACAATATTGTCTTCGGTGCGGATGCCGCCGCGTTGTTTAAATTCAGCGATCTTTTGCCAATTAATATGACGTGCAAGCGGACTATTTTGCAACGGATTCAGCAACATATCAATGAAATAGAACCCCGGTTCGATCGTCAGCACCATATTTTCCGCCAAATCACGGGTACAACGCAGACTTGGATAAACCTCCGGCGGTGATTTGCGAGTACCACGAGGATTTTGTTGGAAGCCTGCAACATCGTGTACTTGTAGTCCAAGTAAATGCCCTAAACCATGTGGCAAAAAGGCTCTGGAAATCCCTTCTTCAAAAATTTGTTCCGGTGTAAGGCGAACAAAGTCATATTCGTGCAGCATTTCGGCAATCCATTGCTGCATTTGCGTATGATAGCTTAGATAGTTTACCCCCACAGTAAGTTGCTTGATAATGCGATATTTGTATTGTTCCATTTGCTTGATCATTGCCGCAAATTCGCTATTAGGATCAGCCACATAAGTGCGAGTAATATCGGAGGCGTAACCGTGTACGGTTGCACCGGCATCGATCAGAAAGCTCTGCTGTTGCGGATTAGGGGAGTAATCAAGCCGAGTATAGTGTAAAATAGCCGAGTGTTGATTAATTGCAACAATATTGCCGTAAGGCACGTTTAAGTCGGATTGCTGACTGGCTTTTAGATAAGCGAGGTTAATTTCAAACTCACTTTTCCCCTCAAAAAAGGCTTGTTTTGCTGCCTGATGCCCTTTTAACGCCGCAAATTGTGCTTGATAGATTGCTTCGATTTCAAATTCACTTTTGATAGAACGTTCGAAATGGAGCTGATTCAGCACTTTTTGCGGATTGATTTGGTTAAAACCGAGCGATTCTGCCAAGTTTTTATCCTCACCGATAAAGGCGCAAGCGGTCGAATTTTGGATAAATTTTGCAATTTCTTGGGAATCTTGCAAAATCACCCATTGAAATTCATCTGCAAAAAAAGCGTCTGTCGGGACGGTCGGCGACGAGTGCCAATAATCGTTCGGTGCATAGAAATAGACGGTCGGTTTATTTTTGCCATCTAAAAATAGCCAGCAATTTTCTGCTGTCGGAAAAGGGAAGAAGTAGTTAAAATGCGGGTTTATTTTAAAAGGGGCGGTTTGATCATCTAAAAAATGATAGCGAGCCGTGCCGGAATAAATCCATAAACCGCTGAGAAAGTTAGTTTCTAAAATGGTTTGAACGACTTGTTGTAGTCGCTTGATATGTTGTGTAAATAATTGTTTCATAAAAGAAAAAATAAGAGAAAAATATGACGGATATAAAAATTGACCAAACATTAGATACGCTTGGGTTACGTTGCCCGGAGCCGGTAATGCTTACTCGCAAAACCATTCGAAATATGGCGGAAGGCGAGGTTTTATTAATTGTAGCGGATGATCCGGCTACTACGCGAGATATTCCAAGTTTTTGTGAATTTATGGATCACCAGTTGCTAAATAGCGAAACGGAAAATACCCCATATCGTTATTGGGTCAAAAAAGGGCTTTAAGCACAATAAAATAATCCCCCACACGAGCGTATGGGGGATTTTTTAACTATTAGTGACGTCTGATTTCTTCTTCGTCAAACTCAAAATCTTCATCTTGGTCATCGAAGAATTCGCCGTCTTCACCGTATTCATCATCTTCCGCATTCGGATCTTCAAAATAAGTACCCCAACCTTCATATTCCGCACCGACTTTTTCAATCAGCGGCAGTAATTCTTTTTGTTGGGCGGTAATGATGTCGGTATTTAAATTGACTTCGCTCACGATATCGCACACGAAGATCACTTTGCCGTTTTCTTCTTCCACTTCTTCCGCTTCTGAAATTTCATAGCCGAGTTTATAAGCATCAACTACTAATTTTTCCAGTTTATCAAAATCACGGTGAGCCACATGGTGTTCAATAATATAAAGCGCATCAGGATCCGAACCGTCTTTTAAGAGGTTTTCGATGATCTCATCCGTTTCTTGGCGTAATTCATTAAAATCGTACATATTATGCTCCTTGATTGAGGAATTGTTCGGCAAACCAGCTATCTAATTTGTCGGAAAGTTTATCAATACCAATTTTATTGAGTGCAGAGTAGGCTTCGACTTGAATATCGCCTTGGAACGGTAGAATCGCTTCTCGCACCATTTTTACCGTTTTACTTCTTGCGCTTTGGCTGAGTTTATCCGCTTTAGTTAATAGCAATAACACCGGTAATTGTGCGGATACCGCCCATTCGATCATCTGTTGGTCGAGATCTTTTAACGGGTGGCGAATATCCATCAGGATCACCACACCGCGTAAACATTCACGTTTTTGTAGGTATTCGCCTAACGCTTTTTGCCATTGGAGCTTCATTTGCTCCGGTACCGCCGCATAACCGTATCCGGGTAAATCGACCAGTTTACAATTCGGCTCGACTTCAAATAAGTTAATTAACTGAGTACGCCCCGGTGTTTTTGAAGTTCGTGCTAAGTTTTTTTGATTGGTTAATGCATTGAGAGCAGTAGATTTACCGGCGTTTGAACGACCGGCAAAGGCAATTTCCACACCATTGTCTTCCGGTAAATGACGAATATCCGGTGCGGAAGTTAAAAAATGAGTTTTGTGATAGTTTAGTTTGAGCATTATTAGTGTTTCTTTTAATTTAAGAAGAAATATTAATTAATATTTAAGTTTAAGCATCTTTAAAAAGTTTTTCCTACTTTCTTTGCGTTGCCAAAGAAAGTAGGCAAAGAAAGGCAACCCTACTTCACCGCTTTTCTTCGCTTAGTTGAAATTTGCTTAACGAAACATTTTAGATTCGCCTTCGGCTCAAGAAAAATGTTTCTACAAATTGCAACACGCTCAGGCGGTTCAGAAGGGAATAAAAGTTCAAGCAGATTATAGCGTTTTTGTTATTAGTTACATATCGGTAGCCTTAAAGAGGTTGAATTATATTTAACCGAGTAAGATTCTATTGTGCTAGGAATTTTACACTTAACCCCTTTTCCCCATACTGGTTCGCCTGCGGATTACCTTTAAATACACCCCATTCCAGCAACAACATCGTACCGATAAACATCGGCATCATTATCCCCAATAGCCATTGCATCGTGCCTTGGGCGGAAAGCGATACACCATAGCACACAAGCGGTAAAAATGCCATGGTAACCGCTTTTCCCGAACGGTTTCGGTCGTGTAGGCGTTTAATAATCACCGCAGATAAACTGTATAGCGATAATGCAAGCGGAAGCAAACTGATCAGATTGAAAGCGGTCGAATTTAACCAAAAATTTGCAACAATAAATAAGAAAATAAAGTTAATCGCAAAGCCGATCCAAAAGCCTTGGCGGTTAAGCCGCCCTTGAAACGAAAACAGTGCCTTATACCAAATCATATCAATCCTTTTTAGATGAAGCGTTATGTTCGGTAGCTTAGCCTAAAGCCACATCTAATACCATCATAATTACAAATCCCACCATTAAGCCCAAGGTAGCAATATCGGTATTACCGCCGCTTTGCGATTCGGGAATCAGTTCTTCGACCACCACGAAAATCATCGCACCGGCGGCAAAGGCGAGCGCATAAGGCAAAATAGCGGTCATCGAAAGTACGAAAGCCGCACCGATGACTGCGGCGATAGGTTCGACAATCGCGGACATTGCGCCCCATAAAAACGCTTGTTTACGGCTTTTGCCTTCGCCTCGAATCGGTAACGATAGTGATGACCCTTCCGGAATATTTTGTAAACCGATACCGATAGCTAAGCCGATTGCCCCGGTGAGCATCGCTTGGTGATCGGCTACATTTGAAGCTAAAGCACCGAAGGTTACACCGAGAGCAAGTCCTTCCGGAATATTGTGAATGGTGATAGCTAAGAAAAGTAGCATACTTTTCGATAAGCCCTGTTTAAATTTAGGCATACCTTCCGCATCGGTAAGCGGTTTGCTTAAATGTAAATGCGGGACGACTTTATCGATCATTCGCAAGAAAAAACCGCCGGCAAGGAAACCGACCGCAGCCGGTAGCCATGCGAGCGAACCGTAGCTCGGTTCGGCATATTCCAGAGCGGGGGCGAGGAGTGACCAGAAAGAGGCGGCAATCATCACACCGGCGGCAAAGCCCATCATTACGTCCAGTAATTTGCGGTTTACCGTTTTAAAAAAATAGACGAAAGCGGCACCAAAAACAGTACAGCCCCAAGTAAATAAACCGGCGATAAAGGCTTGTAAAATCGGGTTTAACGATAAAAACAAATCAAACATTTGCATTCCTAATAAGCGAGATCTCAAACGGAGATCAAAAAGCGGTCAAATTTGCTCGAATTTTTGCAAATTATTTTGCAATTTTCTAGCGAAATTTGACCGCTTTTATAAGTTTTAATCAATAGATTTTATAAGTCTTGATGAATAACCTTTACAATTTGGTTTTATCACGCACCGCACCTTTGTCGGCAGAGGTTGCGAAGTGACCGAACATTTTTAACGCCATCGAAACTTCACGTTGGCGATTTGCCGGTTTCCAGCCTTTCGCATCTTGTTCCGCACGGCGTACCGCTAATTCTTCATCCGAAACTAAAAGTTGGATTGAACGGTTTGGAATATCGATCGCAATTTTATCGCCGTCACGTACTAAACCGATGGTACCGCCGGAAGCGGCTTCCGGTGAGCAGTGACCGATAGATAAACCTGATGTACCGCCGGAGAAACGACCGTCCGTTAATAGTGCACATTCTTTACCTAAACCGATGGATTTTAAGTAAGTGGTCGGATACAACATTTCTTGCATACCAGGGCCGCCTTTCGGACCTTCGTAACGAATGATTACCACATGACCGGCACGTACTTTACCGCCTAAAATGCCTTCCACTGCTTCTTCTTGGCTTTCAAACACAATCGCATCACCGGTGAATTTTAAGATGGATTCATCTACACCGGCGGTTTTTACGATACAGCCGTCTAGTGCGATATTACCGGTCAGCATTGCTAAGCCGCCGTCTTGGCTATAGGCAAATTCTTTTGAACGAATACAACCGTTTTGACGGTCGTCATCTACCGTATCCCAACGACAATCTTGTGAGAATGCTTTGGTGGTACGAATACCCGCCGGGCCGGCACGGAAGAATTTATGTACCGCTTCGTCTTTCGTGAGGGTAATGTCGTATTTCGCAATCTGTTCACCGATTGTCATACCTAATACAGTACGAGTATCAGAATGTAATAAGTCAGCACGCTCAAGTTCGCCTAAAATTGCCATAATACCGCCGGCACGATGTACGTCTTCCATATGGTATTTATTGGTATTCGGCGCAACTTTCGATAAGCACGGCACTTTACGTGATAAGCGGTCGATATCCGCCATAGTGAAATCCACTTCCGCTTCTTGTGCCGCGGCTAATAAGTGTAAAACCGTATTGGTTGAACCGCCCATTGCGATATCTAAGCTCATTGCGTTTTCAAATGCCGCTTTGGTCGCGATTGAACGTGGCAATACGCTCGCATCGTCTTGCTCGTAATAACGTTTGCAAAGCTCAACGATTTGGCGACCGGCAGTTAAGAATAATTCTTTACGGTCGGCGTGAGTGGCTAACATTGAACCGTTACCCGGTAAAGATAAACCTAATGCTTCGGTTAAGCAGTTCATTGAATTGGCGGTAAACATACCTGAGCATGAACCGCAAGTCGGGCAAGCGGATTTTTCGATTGCATCTACGTCATCGTCACACACGGTTTTGTCGGCACTTTTCATCATTGCATCAACTAAGTCTAATTTAATCAGTTGATCGGATAATTTGGTTTTACCCGCTTCCATCGGGCCGCCTGACACGAATACCGCCGGAATATTTAAGCGCATTGCCGCCATTAACATTCCCGGAGTGATTTTGTCACAGTTTGAAATACACACCATCGCATCGGCACAGTGCGCATTGACCATATATTCCACCGAGTCAGCGATTAAATCACGGCTTGGTAAGGAATAAAGCATACCGCCGTGACCCATTGCGATACCGTCATCCACCGCAATGGTATTAAATTCTTTTGCGACGCCGCCGGCTGCTTCGATTTGTTCGGCAACCAGTTTACCCATATCACGTAAATGGACGTGACCCGGTACAAATTGGGTAAATGAGTTTACCACGGCGATAATCGGTTTGCCGAAGTCGTTTTCTTTCATTCCTGTTGCACGCCATAATGCACGTGCGCCTGCCATATTGCGACCTTGCGTTGAGGTTGCAGAACGTAAAATAGGCATATATTTCTCCAAATTAGGGTATGTTGTGTTTCGTTATTCGGTAAGCGGTTCGATTTCTCAATGAATTTGTAAAAAACGGATAAAATCAGACCGCTTATTCGATTTATTTTTTATAGATTATTCGATGACGGTAACATCAATCAATTTACTTAATTGATGCGTCAATAATTCAATAGCACGCTCGCCTTGTACGCTTAGTGTGATTTCAAATTGATTTCCGTTATTCTGCGCATTTAATGTCACGACTTCAAAGCCGCGATGGCGTACAACACGTAAAATACGCTCCAGCGTTTCAGGACGTTTTTCCGCTTTAAGCGTTAAATCATAACGTTGCATTTCTTCATTCTCCTCAATCACTAAATCTCATCATCCAGCATATCCGCATTACACGCACCCGGCGGCACAAGCGGCCATACGTTATCTTCTTCCGGAATACAAACGTGTAATAGATAAGCTCCTTTAGCATTGAGTAAACGATCTAACGCATCAGATACTTCACTTGCTTTTTCGATTCGTTCACCTTGAATACCGAATGCTGAAGCTAATACGACAAAATCAGGATTGTCGTCTAAAATGGTATTACTGTGGCGACCGTGGAAGAAAAGAGATTGCCATTGGCGCACCATACCTAAGCGTTGGTTATCAAGTAAGAGGATCTTAACCGGTAAATGACCGCGTTTAAGCGTACCTAATTCTTGGATATTCATCATAATCGAACCGTCACCGGTAACTAAAATTACCGGATCTTGCGGACGAGCCTTAACCGCACCAACCGCAGCCGGTAAACCGAAGCCCATTGAGCCGAAACCTGCTGAAGTGATGAAGTTTTCCGGGGCGAAATGTTGTAAATGTTGTGCCGACCACATTTGGTGCTGACCGACATCGGTAGTAATAATCGCATTTTTCGGCTTACGCTGAGAAAGCGTATTCAGTAACGCTTTCGCATTAATATCGCCTTCGCCCGCATTATCAATATATTGGAAATCCAAATCCGTTTTTAGACGTTTTACGTCTTCACGCCAAGGATCAATATCTAGCGGTTGCGCTAATGTATTAACCGCTTCAATTAAATCGCCTCGTAGCGCAACTTCCACTTTGCGTAATTTATTAATCTCGGCAATATCAATATCAATATGAATCACTTTAGCGTGCGGGGCGAAAGTATCTAATTTACCGGTTACACGGTCATCAAAACGCGCACCGCATGCGATTAAAAGATCACATTCTTGTACTGCGTAGTTTGCCGCTTTAGTGCCGTGCATACCAATCATACCCATATAAAGCGGATCATCGATGGTAATTGTGCCTAATCCTTTTAATGTTGATACGGACGGAATATTTGTGACTTTTAGGAAATTTCTGACCGCTTGTACACCGCCGGCCATACCGACACCGCCGCCGACGTAAAGTACCGGACGTTTGGCATTTGCCAGCAATGTTTTCGCTTCGTTTAATAAGTCTTGATTTTGCGCTTCAACCGCTTGTTTTTCATAAACGATAGGTTTTGCCGATGTCGGTGCAAGTTGAATATCACGAGGAATATCCACTAAGACCGGGCCGGGACGACCGCTTTGGGCGATTTGAAAAGCTCGTGCAATAATTTCCGGTAATTCTTCAACATTTTGCACGATAAAACTGTGCTTGGTGCAAGCTAATGATAAGCCTAAAACGTCTGATTCTTGGAAGGCGTCGGTTCCGATTAAATGACTTGCTACTTGTCCGGTAATGGCTACGACCGGAATAGAATCCAATGCCGCATCGCCTAATCCGGTAATTAAATTGGTTGCGCCGGGGCCTGAAGTTGCAATACAAACACCCACTTTACCCGTTGCGCGAGCGTAACCGATTGCCGCCATTGCCGCACCTTGCTCGTTACGTACTAATAAGTGATCTAATCCCGAGTCATAAATTGCATCGTAAGTAGGCATGATCGCACCACCCGGATAGCCGAAGAGCGTTGTAACTCCGTGCGCTTTAAGGCTTTCAATGACCAAATTTGCACCATTCATGATGTTGTGTCCTTAATTAATATTGTTATGTAGTTGAATCTATAGCGTGAAAGGTTTTATTGATAACATAGATTTTATTTTTTTTAAACCTTAATTAAAAAAATAATTTTATTTAATAAAGAAAATCCTAATGAAAAGCGCATAACTTATAAAAATTATCCGAGATTTAATTTTATATATGCTAATTAATAAAATCTGCTTGTGATTTGTATGAAGAAAATAAGTAACGCTTAAGAGGTATTTGAGGATTTTGTCAGGTAACACTAAAGAGGTATTTATGGAAATTTTGTTGATTTATTTCAATAAAAGTTAAGATTAGCCTAGAAAGTATTATCCGTTTTACCTTATTCTCGCACATGAAACTAATGTTTATCTTATTGTTTTTAATAAGAAAAATTCTCATTTCTATCAGGCATTTTGTGGGGGGACACAACGTGAAACGTTTAACTAAAAACCTAGCAATGGCGACCATTGCAATGTTGGGGTGTTTATCATCAGCAGCATGGGCGGAAGAACAGCCGGCTCAAACACCATCTTTAACGGATAAAGCAATCAAACACGAGAAACTCGGTGTGAAAATTGAATCTGCGAACCATACTTTCGCAGAAAAATATCCGCTCCAATACAATTCATGGAAAGCGACTTCGGAATCAACCGATCGTGGTAGCGCGTTAGCGGCAGACCCACGTTATGTTGTGTTATGGGCGGGTTACGCATTCGCAAAAGACTATAACAAACCTCGCGGTCACTACTATGCTATTACGGACGTACGTGAAATTTTACGTACCGGTGCGCCGAAAGACGAAAATGACGGTCCGCAGCCAATGGCTTGCTGGACATGTAAAGGTCCGGATGTTCCTCGTTTAATCGAAGAAAAAGGCGAACGCGGTTATTTTGATCCGAAATGGGCGAAATACGGTGCGGAAATCGTAAACTCAATCGGTTGTGCCGACTGTCACGATACAACTTCTAAAGAATTTGAAGAAGGTAAACCTGCATTACGTGTCGCTCGTCCACACGTATTACGTGCCTTAGAAACTGTCGGTTGGAAATTTGAAGACTTAGATAAACACGGTAAACGTGCCGCAGTATGTGCGAACTGCCACGTTGAATACTACTTCAAAGATAAAAAAGACGTAACCTTCCCATGGACTAAAGGTATTGATGTCGATAGTATCGAAAAATACTACGATGAAATCCAATTTGCAGACTGGACACACGCTTTATCTAAAGCGCCGATGTTAAAAACACAGCACCCGGATTTCGAAATTTGGTCGCAAGGTGTTCACGGTAAAAATGGTGTGACTTGTATCGACTGTCATATGCCGAAAACCGTGGATAGCAAAACCGGTAAAGTTTATACCGATCACAGAATTGCGAACCCGCTTGAAAACGGTCAATTCGATAGAACTTGTAAAACTTGTCACGAGCAAAGTGAAGAAACACTTAAAGCACGTGTGAAAGAACATAAAAAACAAGTGAAAGAAGCAATGATCCGCTTAGAAGATCAATTAGTGAAAGCGCACTTTGAAGCGAAAGCGGCTTGGGATGCAGGTGCAACTCAAGAAGAGATGAAAGACGTCTTAACTGCGATTCGTCACGCTCAATGGCGTTGGGATTACTCAGCAGCAGGTCACGGTAGCCATATGCACGCACCTGACGTAATGCTTCACGTAATCGCATCAGGTATCGACCGTGCAGCGGATGCACGTGCGCAATTAGGTGTCGTATTAGCGAAACACGGCGTGACAACACCGGTAGCAATTCCTGATATTTCTACTAAAGAAAAAGCACAAAAAGCGATTGGTTTAGATATTCCTAAAGAACAAGCGGCGAAAGATGAATTCTTACGTACAGTTGTTCCGCAATGGGATGCTGAAGCTCGTAAAAAAGGCTTATTACCTGCAGAAGAAGCAGTAGAACCGAAAGCAGTTGTAGCACCAAAAGCAGAAGCGAAATAATAGAAGCTTGAGGTGAAATTATGAAAAACATTATCTCAAAAGCAGGGCGAGCAATCGCCCTCCAAGCGGTCGCTTTTGCAAGTTTTCTTGCAATTTCAACCGCTTCCCAAGCGGATATGCCGCAGCAACCTAAACCACTTTGGACACAGCAAGCAAGTGATGCGCAAATTGCGGAAGATGCGCGCCGTGATCCGAATAAATATTGTGTGCAATGTCACGAATCGGCAAATGCAACCGGCAAACCTTTCCATCATGCGGGTAAACACTTTCAAAAAGACGTGAAAAGCCCGAATACCGGTGAGCAAGTAACTTGTGTAAGCTGTCACGGCAATATTTCCGAGAATCACCGTAAAGGTGTGAAAGATGTAATGCGTTTTAATCCGCACGGTAAAGCAAGTAATCCTTCACTTGAACGTTCGGTTCACGAACAAAATCAAGTATGCGTAGCTTGTCATACCGCAGACAAATTACGTGAAAAATTCTGGGCGCACGATACGCACGCTGCGAAAATTTCATGTACGAACTGTCATGAATTACATCCGGAAAAAGAACCGATGAAAGGTATTGAAGAAAAACAACGTATTAAACTTTGCGTTGATTGCCATACCAAGGTTCAAAAAGGTGAATTTAACACCCCGGCTAAAACAGAAGTGAAGGAAACCAAATAATGACTTGCACCCGTAGAGACTTCGTCTCAGGGGCAGGTGCTATCGCTGTCGTAGCAAGCACTGGGCTTGCTACCTCAGTAACTCTTGCTACTGAGAAAGAAGAGAAAAAAATTCGCTATGCGATGGTGCACGATGAAACGTCCTGTATCGGTTGTACCGCTTGTATGGACGCGTGTCGTACCACAAACAAAGTACCGGAAGGCGTTTCACGTTTAGAAATTATCCGTAGCGAGCCTTATGGCGAATTCCCTAATGTCGAGTATGAATTTTTCCGTCAATCTTGCCAACACTGTACGAATGCTCCTTGCGTAGCGGTATGTCCGACAGGTGCTTCATTCGTTGATCCGGAAACCGGCATTGTTGATGTACATTCAGACTTATGTGTCGGTTGCCAATACTGTATCGCAGTTTGCCCGTACCGTGTACGTTTTATTCATCCGGAGAAAAAATCCGCAGATAAATGTAACTTCTGTCGTGATACTAACCTTGCGGAAGGTAAACAACCGGCTTGTGTAGAAGCATGTCCGACTAAAGCATTAACCTTTGGCGATATGAACGATCACAACAGCGAAGTGTACAAAAAAGTGCGTGAAAATCCTGTGTATCGTACTAAAGTTGCGTTAGGTACCGAGCCTAACTTATACCACATTCCATTTGGCAAGGGGGAGCATAGATAATGAACAGCTATATTCCGTTCCAAACCCCGAATTTAGTGTGGGACAGCACGATTGCGATTTACCTTTTCTTATTGGGTATTTCATCAGGTGCGGTGCAGTTAGCGATTGCTTACCGTAATAGCGGTGCAAAAATCGTAAAAAATAGCGACAACTGGATTATCCGTAGTGCAGCGATTTTAGGTACGTTACCGACGCTTATCGGTTTAACATTATTAATTTTCCACTTGACCAAACCGTGGACATTCTGGAAATTAATGTTTAACTATAACGGTACTTCCGTAATGTCGATGGGGGTAATGTTATTCCAAGTTTACATGGCTGTGCTTGTAGTTTGGATTGCCATTATGTTCAAAGATTGGCTGGCTGTTTTAGTGAATCGCTACTTACCGATGTTTAAATTCGTATTACCGTTGGTTGATTTTGCCGAAACTCGCTTACTCAAAGCGGTAGAATTCGTACTCTTTGTGTTAGCGGCTGTGTTAGGGGCTTATACCGGTTTCCTACTTTCTGCATTAATCAGTTATCCGATGTTGAATAACCCTGTATTACCGGCGTTATTCTTAGCATCAGGTACGTCCTCAGGTATTGCGGCGACATTCTTAGTGATTCTGCTTGCCGGTAAATTATCCGGTGAGAGCAACGAAGTGCATTTTATACATAAATTCGAAGTACCGATTATGGTTACCGAATTAGGTTTATTAGTTGCATTCTTCGTCGGTTTACACTTCGGTGGTGCGGATAAACAATTAGCATTACAAAACGCCTTGTCAGGCTTCTGGGGAACGATATTCTGGGTTGGGGTATTCTTTATCGGTATCTTAATTCCGTTGATTGCAAATATCTTCGGTAGCCACAGCTTGAAGCACAATGTTAAATTTATCATTTTAGTTTCAATCTTCGACTTAATCGGTGTACTCTGCTTACGTTACTTTATCCTCTATGCAGGGCAATTGACGATAGCGGGTTAGTCCATAAGTAAAAAAGTCCTAACTATTCGTTAGGGCTTTTTTATTGCCTTTTATCTATCCCTCATCTAAATTAATTAAATACAGAGTGTGTATATCTTTGTGTTGTTTCACAATAATTTCTACTCAAGAAATATAAAGTGTAATAAGAAATTAACTTATATATAGGTTATTTAGCATAGTTAATGTAGAGGCATAAGATAGATTGAAATGCCTTTATATAAAAAACAAGCGGTCAAATTCCTAAAATTTTTTGCAATTTGCAAACTTTTAGAGAAATTTGACCGCTTGTTTATAACAGAATCGTTAGCAATTATTCCGCTTTTTTAGCCGCTTCTTTCGGAAGCACTAAGTTCATAATGATTGCGGCGATAGCGCAGAGGCTAATGCCTTTCAGTGAGAATTCGCCGACATTGATTAGCATACCGCCGATACCGAAGGTCATGACTACTGAAACGATACAGAGGTTGCGAGCTTCGCCCATATCGACTTTGGCACGAATTAATGTACTCATACCGACTGCCGCAATAGAACCGAAAACTAACATCATAATGCCGCCCATTACTACACCCGGAATGGTTTGTAAAAATGCGCCCACTTTGCCGCAGAATGAAATCGCAATTGCCCAAATAGCGGCAAAGGTCATTACACGCGGGTTAAAGTTTTTGGTGAGCATAACCGCACCGGTAACTTCCGCATAGGTAGTATTAGGCGGACCACCTAAGAATGCGGCGGCAGAAGTAGCAACACCATCACCTAATAATGTACGGTGTAAACCCGGTTTAGTCATAAAATCTTTGCCGGTTACCGAGCTGATTGCCATAATGCCGCCGACGTGTTCGACAGCCGGTGCAAGGGCGATAGGTAACAAGTAAAGAATTGCTTCTAACTTAAATTCCGGCGTGGTGAGTTTCGGTAAGCTAAACCAAGCGGCATTGGTGACCGGGCTAAAATCAATGATGCCGAAAATTAGAGAAAGAATATAACCGACCACAATTCCAAACATAATCGGTACTAATTTCATTAAACCTTTGGCAAATACCGCCACGATAAGCGTGGTGATTAAGGTTGCCATCGAAATCAGTAAGGCGGTATTCGGTTCAATCGTTGTGCCTTTGCCTAACGCCATATCAACCGCAGTCGGGGCTAAGCCTAAACCGATAATAATGATTACCGGACCAACTACCACCGGTGGGAAAAGTTTTTCGAGGATATTTGCCCCTTTCCATTTCACTAACGCACTTAATGCAAAATAGACAAAGCCGGTGAATACCAAGCCACCCATAGTGGTTGGGATACCCCATTGCTGTACGCCGTATTGAATCGGTGCGATAAATGCGAAGGAAGATGCAAGGAAAATAGGCACTTGACCTTTAGTACAAAGTTGGAAAAGTAGGGTACCGATACCGGCGGTAAGGAGGGCTGTATTAGGATCTAAGCCGGTAATTAACGGCATTAATACTAAAGCACCAAATGCCACAAATAGCATTTGTAAGCCAACGAACACCTGTTTAGGTGTACTGATAGTTTGATTTGTCATTTTTGTTTCAACTCTCGGTTTGAATTAACATACGTAAACACTACCTCACGGGATAGTCGGCGCATTATAGCTGAAAAGAAAATGACTTGCTAAACAGAAAATAAAAATCCCCTCAGTTTATTGCTAAGGGGATAAATATTAAGCTGATTCGGATAATACTAATCCATTTCACTCATCAAGGTTGCATTACCGCCGGCGGCTGCAGTATTAATGCTGATAGACTTTTCATGTACCAGCGGTAATAGAGAGAGTGCCAAGTCAAGGCTTTCCACATAAGTTAAAATCGCACCGTTACGCTCGGCATAATGTTGGCGTTCTGCTGCAGAAAGCGGATCAAGTACAATCATCACGCTTAATGCAGGAAGACGATTGAAGTCATCTGCTACCGTTACGTATTCGGCAAATTGATGTGCATATTCCGCTAACGGTGAATCTTTTTTTATCACCGCTTTGCTGCCGCATACCGCAATCGCAATCATTGCTTTAATTTGTTCGAGCAGTGAGCCATTACTTACTGCAATCATTGGACGAGCTTCAAGGCGTAAATAGTTGTTTTCGCCGGTAATACCTTGCATTTTAAACGCTTTTGCAAGCGGTGATTTTGGGTGTAAAGTTTGCAAGAGAGCCAACGCTTCGCTTTGTTGTTCACCGCTAAGTGTTTGGCGAACGGCTTGTGCAAGTTTATCCGTTTCTATAACCGTTTCGCCTTCTAAATCCGCAAGCGTCCAAGCCTCGCTTTTTACTAAACGTTGTAAATAAAGAGGCCCGCCGGCTTTTGGTCCCGTACCGGAAAGCCCCATGCCGCCGAACGGTTGTACGCCTACCACCGCACCGACCGTATTACGATTCACATATAAATTACCGGCGTGTACTTTGTCGAGCCATTGAGTAACGGTCGCATCAATACGGCTGTGTAAACCGCTGGTTAAACCGAATCCGGTCGAATTAATGTCATCAATAATTTGTTCGAATTGGTTGGCATTAAAGCGAATCACGTGTAGTACCGGGCCAAACACTTCATGTTCGATTTGTGAGATATGATCGATTTCAAGTAAGGTTGGCGGCACGAAAATCCCATTCTGTTCCACCTCCGCTGCAATAGGCACTTGATAGTACGATTTTGCCATCGCTTTCATTTTTTCAATATGCGCTAATAAGCGACTTTGTGCCGTGCGATCGATTACCGGACCAATATCGGTATTCAGTAATTGCGGTTTGCCGACACGTAACTCCGCCATTGCACCTTTAAGCATTGCTAGAGTATGATCGGCAACATCTTCTTGCAGATAAAGTACACGTAGTGCTGAACAGCGTTGTCCTGCCGAATCAAACGCCGAGTTAAGCACATCCGCCACCACTTGTTCGCTGAGTGCAGAGCTGTCCATAATCAAGGCGTTTTGTCCGCCGGTTTCCGCAATAAGCGGTACGATTTTGCTTTGTTTTTGCAAATTGCAGTTGATGGTTTTGGCAGTTTCGGTCGAGCCGGTAAAAATTACGCCGTCCACTCGAGGATCGGAAGTCAGTTGATTACCGATTTCCGCTCCGCTACCCGGTAAACATTGCAAAACACCTTTTGGAATACCGGCTTGGTAACATAATTCCACTGCATAATGTGCCATTAAGGAAGTTTGTTCCGCCGGTTTTGCCAACACCACATTACCGGCAACTAAAGCGGAAACGACTTCACCGGTAAAAATTGCCAACGGGAAGTTCCACGGGCTAATTGCAACGATAATCCCCCTCGGATTTTGATAAGCCTGCGGGTTGCGCTTCACTTCGTTTGCATAATAACGGCAAAAATCGACCGCTTCTCTGACTTCGGCTATTGCATTATTCAGCGTTTTACCCGCTTCTCGCACCGCTAAATCGAATAAAGTCGGCATATTGTTTTCCATTAAATCGGCGAGCTTTTCTAGAATCGCCGCTCTTTGTGCCGGCGGAGTCGCTTGCCAAGCGGTCTGATTTTGTTCGGCAATTACAAAAGCTTTTTCAACATCGGCTTCATTGGCGTAGGTGACTTCTCCGACGATTTGAGTTTGATCAGCCGGATTGTAAATTACTTTTCGCTGCGCACCTTGATAGAATTGCTCGGCAATTTGCGGAACGGCACGGTACTGATTGTTATTCGCCAATTCGTTTAATTGTGCGCTTAATTGTACTAAATGGTGCATATCGCTTAGTTCGTATCCGGCTGAATTTTTACGATCCGTAAATAGATTTAGCGGTAACGGCGTTTTCGGGTGCATCGTTCCTGCAGTAGTACCGGCTTTTGCTACCGGATCTTCAAGTAACTTATCAATACTGACTTTTTCATCGACAATCTGATTTACAAATGAACTGTTTGAACCGTTTTCTAATAAACGGCGCACCAAATAGGCTAATAAGGTTTGGTAAGAACCGACCGGCGCATAAACGCGGCATTGAATATTGAGATTTTCTTGACCTACCACTTGATCATAGAGTGTTTCGCCCATGCCGTGTAAACATTGAAATTCAAAGCGTTTACCTTTAGCTAAGTGATAGATAGTGGATAAGGTTTGCGCATTATGGGTGGCAAATTGCGGGAATACCACATCTTGTGCCGCTAATAGCTTTTTCGCACAAGCAATGTAATTCAAATCGGTATGCACTTTGCGCGTGAACACCGGATAGCCGCTTGCTCCTTCCGCTTGAGCCTGTTTGACTTCGGAATCCCAGTAAGCACCTTTTACCAAGCGAATCATCAACTTACGGTTGTTTTCCCTTGCTTTGGCAATTAAATAATCGATAACGGAGCGACAACGTTTTTGGTAGGCTTGCACGACAAAACCTATCCCGTCAAAATCGGCTAATTCGGGTTCGCTTAATAAGCGATCCATTAAATCTAATGAAATTTCTAAACGATTCGCTTCTTCCGCATCAATATTTAAGCCGATGTTATAACGTTTTGCTAACAGAAATAAATCGCGCAAGCGGGGATAAAGTTCATCCATCACAGGATCATACTGTGCCAGACTATAACGAGGATGAATCGCCGAAAGTTTAACCGATACGCCGGAAGAATGATAAACGCCTAACCCTTTTGAGGCTGCACCGACCGCGTGGATTGAATTCACGTAATCTTGATAATAACGTTGTGCGTCTTGTTCGGTAAATGCGGATTCACCCAACATATCGTAGGTAAAACGGAAGCCTTTATTAAAACGTGCTTCACTATTTTTGAGGGCGAGTTGAATCGTTTCGCCGGTGACAAATTGTTTACCGAGCAAACGCATAGCAAAATCGATACCTTTACGAATAACGGGTTCTCCCGCTTTACTAATCAGCTGATTTAGACTACTTGATAATGCTTGCTGATTCAGAGACAGTAATTTACCGGTAAAGACTAATCCCCATGCGGAAGCATTGACAAATAAAGACGGACTGCTGCCGATATGTGATTTCCAGTCGCCTTTGGCGATTTTGTCTTTAATCAGCTTATCTCGGGTCGCTTGATCAGGAATACGCAGTAAGGCTTCGGCTAAACACATCAAAGCAATACCTTCTTGGCTTGAAAGAGAAAACTCGTGCATCAACGCATCGACACCGCTGGCTTTTTGGCGGTTGGTGCGTACTTTTTCTATCAGTTTACGGGCGAGATTTTTAATTTCGGGTTGTAAGATTTCTGTTTCCGCCTCAACTAAGAGCTGCTGAACCAATTCAGTTTCATCAATACGATAATGTCGGCTGATATTTTCACGAAGGACGGCTGAAGAAGGAAGAAGTTGATAAATGTTTGTCGGCATAAAGGACTCCTGTTTCGCTTTAACAAGCGGTCGTTTTTATGAAAAAGTTTGCATTTCGAAAACAAAAAAGCGACTTGCCGTTGCCAGCAAATCGCTTTGTCTTTATTGAAGCTCTGCTAAATAGGCTTTATCCGCACGCTCAAATGTGTCCGTTACCTTTTTGCTCGGCGGCGGAGTAATGAGGGAAACCAAGACAATCGCTAACGTCGCTAGAATGAAGCCCGGAATCATCGAATAGACTTCCGGTAAATTAGCCCAGAGGGTAATGTCTTTCCAGAAGTACACGATTAACGCCCCCACTAACATACCGCTAATTGCTCCGAAGCCGTTCATACGTTTCCAGAATAATGACAGTAATACTACCGGACCGAAAGCACTACCGAAACCTGCCCAAGCGTCTTTTACTAAGCCGAATACTTGGCTATTAGGATCTTGCGCAATATAGATCGCTAGAGCGGCAACAGCTAATACCATAATTCGTCCGAGCCACACTAATTCTTTATCGGTTGCGGACGGACGTAAAATACCTTTATAAAGATCTTCGGTAATCGCACTTGAACAAATCAATAACTGTGCCGAGAGAGTACTCATTACCGCAGCTAAAATGGCAGAAAGTAAGATGCCTGCAATCCACGGGTTAAACAGTAATTTAGCCAATTCGATAAAGATTTGTTCTTTATTCTGATTCACGACGGCGGCTTGTTCCGGATGAGTAAAGAAATAAGCCATACCGAAATAACCGATACCG
Source organism: Actinobacillus genomosp. 1 (assembly GCF_029774175.1). Lineage (NCBI taxonomy): Bacteria > Pseudomonadati > Pseudomonadota > Gammaproteobacteria > Pasteurellales > Pasteurellaceae > Actinobacillus > Actinobacillus genomosp. 1. The sequence goes on from NZ_CP103834.1 coordinate 116,448, forward strand.
ATTGCACCCGCTAAACAGATAATCATCCAAGTCATACTGATACGGCGAGCTTTCTCCAATGATTTTACACTTTCCGCCGCCATAAAACGTACCACGATATGCGGTTGCCCGAAATAGCCTAAACCCCAAGCCAGTAGGCTTAATACGCCCAAGACTGTGGTACCGGCAAAAATATCATTGTAATCTTTTTTCGCTAATTCACCCGCTTTGGCAATCGTATCTTGCATTACCTCAAAACCACCTACGTTCATGATGACAAAAACAGGGGTTAAAATTAAAGCGAATAACATCAATGAGGCTTGAATCGTATCTGTCCAACTTACCGCTAAGAAACCGCCGATAAAGGTATAAAGAATGGTGGCAACTGCGCCGTACCAAATGGCATTTTCATAAGGTACGCCGAAAAGGTTTTCAAATACTCTCGCACCTGCGACCACTCCTGAAGCACAATATACGGCAAAGAATAGTAAAAAAATGACCGCCGATAAAATTTTGATAATACGCGTTTCGTCGTTGAAACGGTTATGGAAGTATTCGGGAAGTGTAAGCGCATCGCCGCTATGTTCGGTATGCGAACGTAAGCGTCCGGCAACCAGTTTCCAGTTCAGATAAGCCCCGATAGTGAGTCCGACGGCCAACCAGCCTTCAATTAAACCGCTTGCATAAACTGCGCCGGGCAATCCCATCAGTAACCAACCGGACATATCCGAGGCGCCGGCGGACAACGCGGTGACAAAACTACCTAAACGGCGACCGCCGAGAATATAGTCGGATAAATTATTTGTAACACGATAGGCGATAAAGCCGATAGCGATCATTCCAATAATATAGATCAGGAATGTAATGGTGGTCGGATCGAAGTTGAACATAGTTATTCCTCTTATTCTTTCTATGTTGCTAATTTAATTTAACTTTATGCAAAAGTTGCGAATTATAGCAAAAGATAGGATGGAAATGAATTTTTAACAAAATTTCATGTATTTTTATGCGGTACTTACGAGTTAAATCAAATTTTCAGCAGCTTGCTGAAGATCTGCTCATTTCGGAACATAGCTGAAAAAATAAAGGAATGCAAATGATTTTTTAATAAATTGTTTCAAGTGTTAATTTTAAGTTAAATCCCATTTCAACTTTTTATCAATCTTGGGAGGTGAAAAAATAAGTTTTACACAGGCGGACATTGTCAAGCATCTTTACAAGAAAATTTTTAGACTTTTTATTTAAAATTGCTGGAAAAAATATAACTTATTGATTTTAAATGATAAGTTATTTTGTATCCAGTTATCTAGTTATGCTGACAAAGTTAGACTCTATCTAGGGTTAAGCGATTTTTCAAAAAGAAATCCACAAAGTTATCCACAGCTTTTGTGGATAGAAAAAATACCTGAATATACAATCAGATTTTCGCTGAGATTTTGCTAAAAATGTGGAATTATCGACCGCTTACGGGAAGATCCAGCCTAGTTCTTCCGAGATCTTATGCGCGGTGGTTTGAAGTTCCGAACGTAACGTATCGATCCCGACTTGTTTCAGTCTTGCGGTAGAAAGCGAGATGGATATGGCATAGTTTACTTGTCCTTGATGATCAAAAATAGGACAAGCGATACATGAAACACCCATTTCGTTTTCTTCGTCATCCATCGCAAATTGCTGTTGGCGGATCTTCTCAAGTTCCGTATTCATTGCCGGAACCGTCGTAATCGTATTCGGTGTTAATTGCTGAATAGTATCTTGCTGAATGTTCCAATAGTGCGGAACGTATTCCGCTTTATCATAGGCAAGAAATAATTTTCCCATACCGGAACAGTATAGTTGGAGCCTTTGTCCGATATAAGCTCGGGTTTTCATCATACCGGTTGTTGGTTCCAATTTATAAATTAAGATGGCGTGATTGCCTTCTCGCATAGCGAAATTAACCGTTTCGCCTAATTTTAAATTAAGTGCTTCTAAATGCGGTGCGGCAATATGTAGGATATTCAGTGAGCTGAGGGCTCGCTGACCGATAGCTAAACATTTTGTGGATAAACGATAACTTCCCGTAGTCGGAGCAGGTCGGACGAAGCCTTCTTGTTGAAGACTTTGCAATAAACGATGGACGGTACTTTTATTTAAATTGGCAAGTTCGGAAAGCTGTGCTAACGGGCAACCGTTCGGATATTGGGAGAGTAATTCAAGTAATTTAAGACCTCGAACTAATGTTTGGCTTCCTGCGGATTCTTTGTCTGTCACTTTGTATCTCCTAAGATCAAATGATTAAGAGGTATATCCCAACGCTCTGTCGGTAACTTTTCTATAAATTGAAAAGGGTAGGCAAGCCCTACGCTTATGGCTTCTGTTGCTAAGGCAAGCGTTCTATCGTAAAAACCGCCTCCGTAGCCTAACCGATTACCGGTTTTATCACAAGCGAGTAACGGTGTAAATATCATCTCGATTTCATTAAGCGGTTTTACTTTACGTACGTCCAATTTCGGTTGCTGCATACCAAATTTATGTGTCGTAAATGCAGTTTCTTTATCGTATTGTTGAAATAAAAGATGACCTTTGACAAACGGATGCAAAATAGGAAGATAAAGAAATTTATTTTGCCGTTGTAATTGTTTAAGCAACGGAAGCGGTGAGATTTCGCAATTAAAAGGTAAATAGAGCGCAATATGTTCGGCGTGATATTTATCAATGAGGGAGAGTGCTTGCGGAATGATGTTAAGCGAGGCGATAGATTGTTGCTCTAAAGATAATTTAGCCCGTTCAGCCAGAATAAATTGACGAAGCTGATGACGATCTTGTATGGAATGAGCTTGCATATTGAGGATACCTTAATGCAAAAGAAGGAACCCGAAGTGCCGTTACTTGTGATGGTCCTTGAACCAGAAGGTTCAAGGGAGTCGAACTTAATTGCCTTTAGGCTTCTTACTCAAGGTAAGCTTGCTCACCGGCATTTAGATGTCCAACTCAAAGTTTTAAATTATCGGCTCAGGGACGTAACTAGCAACGAACACCTCAGGCAAGTCTTATACTAACGGATATTAAGGTTTTTTCCTAGTCTTGAATTGAGAAAAATTCTCAAACGATCAGCTTTTAAACACTTTCTTGATTAATCGCAACGGAACTGCCGGTAAGCAACTTACTCAGAGAGTTATCTAATTGATGAATACAAGATTCCAAAACCGCTTTGTTATTGGCATTCTTTTGTTTTTCTTGTTCAAGTTCATAATTGAGGTTGAGAGCGACAATCGCCAATACTTTTTCCAACTGGATAATACCGGATTGATCTTTTAAAAGGGTAACACGCTCTTCCAAACGTTGTGCCGAGGCTAGTAAGTTTTCTTGTTGATCCGGTGGACAATGTAAACGAAGTACCTGCCCAAAAATTTGAACTTCAATATAATTTGCCGACATAGTCGCGAAATCCTCACAAGTAATATAAATTTTTTGCTATTATGCCATTCTTTAACAGAATCACAAATAAGACAACTATGGCTATTACACAATCAAATGAATTTAATCAATTAATTGCCCAGCTTCAAATCACGGAAACCTCCGCAGAGCTACACGGCTTTTTAAGCGGATTAATTGCGGGTGGGGTACAAGACGAATCTTGGAAAACCTTAACTTACCAATTTTTAAATGACGGGCATGCTTTTTCACAAGCTCCTCTAGCGGAATTAAGTGCTTTTTACCAACAATTGACCGAAAGTTTTGATGAAGCCAATACCTTATTTTCGCTTTGGACTCCGAATAATGAAGATGGTTTCGCTTTAGCGGATGCGATTGCCGATTGGACAAGCCAATTCTTATTAGGCCTAGGGCTTGCGCAACCGAAATTAAGCCGAGAAACGGATGAAATCGGTGAGGCTTTAGATGATTTAGAAGAAATATCTAAATTAGGTTACAATGAAGATGATGATAATAATGAGTTATTAGAGGCGGGAGAGGAAGTGGTTGAATATTTGCGCGTACTGACACTTTTCTTGCATAGTCATTTTGCATTGAATGTGAAAACAACTGAAAAGCCTCAACTCCATTAATCCTTATGAGTTATATACAAGCGGTTATATTCTGGCAAAATTTTGCAAATTTTTTATAAAATTCAACCGCTTGTTTCCGTTTTGAATTGATTATACAAGGAATACTATGAACCAATTAAAAAATGATCGCTATTTAAAAGCACTGTTACGTGAGCCTGTCGATATGACACCGGTATGGATGATGCGTCAAGCCGGACGTTATCTACCGGAATATAAAGCGGCGCGAGCAGAAGCCGGTGATTTTATGTCTTTATGTCGTAATGCGGATCTTGCGTGTGAAGTGACTTTACAGCCGTTACGTCGTTATGCGTTGGATGCGGCGATTTTATTCTCTGATATTTTAACTATTCCGGATGCAATGGGTTTAGGTTTAAGTTTCGGTGCCGGCGAAGGTCCTAAATTTGCTCGTCCGATTGAAACTAAAGCACAGGTGGAAAAGCTACCGATTCCGGATCCTGAGGGTGAATTGCAATATGTGATGAATGCGGTACGTACTATTCGTCGTGAATTAAAAGGCGAAGTACCGTTAATCGGTTTTTCCGGCAGCCCGTGGACATTAGCGACTTATATGGTGGAAGGTGGTTCAAGCAAGGCGTTTACCAAAATCAAAAAAATGATGTATGCCGATCCGCAAATTTTACACGCATTATTAGATAAATTAGCCGATAGCGTGATCTTATATTTGAATGCACAAATCAAAGCCGGCGCGCAAGCTGTGATGGTTTTCGATACTTGGGGCGGTGTATTGGCGCATAACGAATATAAAGCGTTCTCGCTACGTTATATGCACAAAATCGTGGACGGTTTAATTCGTGAAAACGAAGGTAGAAAAGTACCGGTGACCTTATTTACCAAAGGTGGCGGTTTATGGTTGGAAGCAATTGCGGAAACCGGCTGTGATGCGGTGGGGTTAGACTGGACGATTGATATTGCGGATGCACGCCGTCGTGTCGGATACAAAGTCGCGCTACAAGGTAATATGGATCCGAGTGTGTTGTATGCACAGCCGGAACGTATTGAACAAGAAGTAAAACAAATTTTAGCCGGCTTCGGTCAAGGCTCCGGTCATGTGTTCAATCTCGGTCACGGTATCCATCAAGACGTACCTGAACAAAGTCCGAAAGTATTTGTTGATGCGGTGCACGAGTATTCAAAACAATACCATAAGTAATTTAATCACAAGTTTGCTTTAAACCGGCGGTTAAATTTCCAAAATTTTTTGTAAAAAACTAACGAAATTCGACCGCTTGTTTTAGAAAAATCGTATTAGGAAAAGAGGGAAAAATGAGAAATCCTATTCATAAACGAATGGAACGTTTTGAGTCTTGGCAACATCTGACGTTTATGACATGCCTTTGTGAAAGAATGTATCCGAACTACCAGCTTTTTTGTGACGTTACGCAACAACCGGAAAAAGCAAAAATTTTTCAAAATATTCTGAACCTTATTTGGGAATTTTTGACAATAAAAGGAACGAAAATTAATTTTGATAACCAGCTGGAAAAATTAGAAGAAATTATTCCCGATGTGAACGATTATGATTTTTTCGGCGTGTTGCCCGCTCAAGAAGCGTGTGAAGCGTTATCCGAATTATTGCACGGCATTATTGCAGGTTCCAGTTTGGAGCAAGCCGTCCGCATCAGCCAGATTTCACTCGGTACGGTGGCGAGTTACCTCGAAATGCAAAATGAAAAAGAACTGAACGAGCAAGAATTGAAAAATTCGGAAGAAATTCAGGACGAATTAGATGTGCAGTGGCAAATCTATCGTTTGCTGAATGAATGCGAAGCACGTGATATCGAACTCATTTTAGGACTAAAAGAGGATATTCGCGCTAGCGGAATTAGTAATATTGGGTTAAAATTTAACCAATAAACTAAATTATCAACAATTTTATCACGAATCCCCTTTGCGAAAAGGAAAGTTTCAATTAAGCTAGTAAACGTTTTACGTAACAATTTCGGACGTGTAACGTCATTTAATCTAAAATAAATCTTAGAGGATACAATCATGAACAAAACTGAGTTAATCGATGCAATCGCTGCTGGTGCAGAGTTAAGCAAGAAAGATGCGAAAGCGGCATTAGAAGCGACTTTAAATGCGATCTCTGAAAGCCTAAAAAATGGCGACACCGTTCAGTTAATCGGCTTCGGTACTTTTAAAGTAAACGAGCGTAATGCACGTACTGGTCGTAACCCGCGTACCGGCGAAGAAATTAAAATTGCAGCGTCTAAAGTTCCGGCGTTTGTTGCAGGTAAAGCATTAAAAGATTTAGTAAAATAATTCTTTTATAAGATTTTCTTAAAGCCTAGAATCGTTCTAGGCTTTTTTGTTGTTTATACGGAAAAGGGATATTGAATTGCAGGATGATATTCATAACCTTCGACGCTAAAATCATCAAGTGTTACCCATGTTTCTAAATCTTCCAGCGATTTGATTTCCGGATTAATCCAAAGTTTCGGTGCTTTTAATGCTTCTCGCTTAAGTTGTACATCACGCATTAATTCCAATTGATCTTCATAAATATGTGCGTTTACGATTTTATGAAATGCTTGACCGGCTTTATGCCCGGTAATCTGCGCCATTAAAGCTAAGAAAGTGTAACATTGAATCATATTCCAATTCAGCCCAAGCGGTACATCAGCGGAACGTTGCGTACTGTTTAAATAAAGCGTACCGTCTAACAATGAGAAATGATGACTGTACAAGCATGGACGTAAGCAGCCCATGTGGAATACGCCCGGGTGATAAAAAGTATAAATCTCACCGCGATTATCCACTCCTTTTTTTAAGTCATCAACAATCTGACGCAGTAGATCTACGGAACCGCCGTCCGCTTTCGGAAAATGACGTCCGACCGCACCGTAAACCAAACCCATATCATCTTCGCCTTTACGATACGGATTCGCTAACCAAGCCGCATTTTGATTGGCGTTAGCATCCCATGATTTTGTACCTAATTGACGGAAATCGGCAGCGTTATCATAACCGCGAATATAGCCTAATAATTCGGCGATAGCGGCTTTCCAAAAGCTTCTGCGTGTCGTGACCAGCGGAAACTCTCCCGCCTCGACATCATAAGTTAAATCGGCATTAATAACGGTTAAACAACGCTTACCAGTACGTTCATTCTCTACCCATTTTCCTTCGTTTACGATACGATGACATAAATCCAAATACTGTTTCATGATTACCTCTTAAAAAAATTTAGGTAATTTTGCCATTTATTCGGTAAAATGGATAATAAATTTTTATAAAGCGATAAGGAGTGCGATATGAAAAAACTGATGAAACCCATTTTGATCTGCTTAACCCTAGCGGTATTGACCGCTTGTTCGAGTAAAAGTAGCTGGACTCGCTTAAATGACTCGGAAGTAGATCAAAAATCCTATGCAATAGCTTATGGCGCAACCGCACAAACTTACGCTGATCGAGTAAACGAAAGTTACGATATCGATTCATTTATGAACGGTGTTGATGATTGGTACAACAAAAAAGTAAATCTGCCGGTAGAACAAATTCGTGCCATGATTCTCAATCGCTTAATGGATCACAATATTTACGCTTATTATAGCGGTGTACTTTATGCGGCGGATTTACAAGGTAATTTTAATCATTTGGATCCGAGTTGTTGGAATCTCGTACAAACGCCGAGTATGACGCAAGGTATTCATGATGCAATGCTTGATATTCAAAAAAATAAAGTCCGTGGTGATGAGTACATCAAAAATGGGGTTGAACAAATTCTTCATCTTTGTGTAAAAACGATGGTAGAAGATGAGCATAAATCGGAAGCTAATTCAAAACCGAAAGGAAAAAAATCAGCAAAAGCGACTCATAAACAGAAATCAGTCAAATAGCAGAAGACAATATATGATTAAGCGGTCTATTTTTCTCAATAAATTGTAATAATTTGAGAAAATATGACCGCTTCGTTTACCTAAGGAGATAACATGACAACTTATAATTTGCGTCTAAAGGCAAAAAGTGAACTTACCCCGCATCCGACAGCACAATATTGGCGTAAATGCCAAGTTGAAGAATTATTTGCTATGCCTTTTATGGAATTGATTTTTAAAGCGGCACAAATACATCGAGAAAATTTTGATCCGCAAGCGATTCAGTTATCGACATTACTTTCGATCAAAACGGGCGGTTGTCCGGAAGAGTGCGAATATTGCCCGCAGTCCGCTCGTTATGATACCGGACTTGAGAAGCAAGTGATGATGGATGTCGAAGAGATTCTTGAAAAAGCGAAGATTGCAAAAGCAAGGGGGGCTAGTCGCTTTTGTATGGGAGCTGCTTGGCGAGGTCCAAAACCGAAAGATATTAAAGTGGTTTCCGAAATCATTGGAGCAGTAAAATCGTTAGGTTTAGAAACTTGCGGTACTTTCGGTTTGCTTGAAGAAGGGATGGCGGAAGATTTAAAAGAAGCCGGATTGGATTATTATAATCATAACTTGGATACGGATCCGGAACGTTATAGCAAAATCGTACATACCCGCAATCACGATGATCGTATGGATACGCTTGGTAAAGTACGTCATGCTGGATTAAAAGTCTGCTGTGGCGGAATTGTCGGGATGAATGAAACCCGCCCAGAACGAGCCGGACTTATTGCTAGTTTAGCTAATTTAGATCCGCAGCCGGAAAGCGTACCGATTAACCAATTAATTAAAGTGGAAGGCACTCCGCTTGAAAATGCGGAAGATTTGGATTGGACGGAATTTGTTAGAACGATTGCCGTTGCCAGAATTACGATGCCGAAAAGTTATGTGCGCTTATCCGCAGGTAGAACCGAAATGCCGGAAGCGATGCAAGCATTGTGCTTTATGGCGGGTGCAAACTCAATTTTTTATGGCGAAAAGCTATTAACGACAGGTAATCCGGAAGAAGATTTTGACCGCTTACTAATGGATAAATTGGATTTATACCCGTTAGCATATCAACCTAACGAAGTCTAATTCGATAAATGAAAAAAGCCAGCATTTTGCTGGCTTTTAGATTCGTTATATAAGTATTTAAAATTAAAGTACTTTTACGTTTACTGCTGAAGGACCGCGATCTGAATCTTGTACTTCAAACTCGACTTTTGCACCTTCTTCTAAAGTACGGAAGTTTGAACCTACGATACCAGAGAAGTGAACAAAAATATCTTTACCGCCTTGATCAGGAGTAATGAAGCCGAAACCTTTAGTTGAGTTGAACCATTTAACGATACCTGTTGCTTTAGACATAGGATTTTCCTTATAAAAAATTTGATAAAAAGAATTGCTACACGTTTGTTTGGAGATTGGAGATTTATTCGCGAAGAGCTCTCAGAAAATCAAAAGATTTTATAGAAAGGAAAACATCGATAAAGCAATCGTACTCAATAACGCTACGAGAAGCGGAGTAGATTAGAACACTAAAAAAATATTAAAGCAAATGTTTTTTGAACTTATTTATCGGAATCGGAACATAGAAATATATATGAATGTAACAAAATAGCGGAATGACTTGATTTTATATAGACGGGAATCCGTAAATAAAATATAGTAACGAACTCAGACTCTGTGTTGAGTCGGCATCTATTTGGACTTAAATTGAAAGAGAAAAACAACATGTCAGAACAACAAGTAAAAATTCAAAATGGCAACAAAACTAATCCGAGCGTAAAAGAAGTAATTACGTATTTAGCGGAGAAGTTTCCACTTTGTTTTAGTGTTGAAGGAGAAGCTAAACCACTAAAAGTCGGACTTTTCCAAGATTTAGCGGAAGCACTTGCTAACGATGAAAAAGTGAGCAAAACTTTACTGCGTCAGGCATTACGTACTTATACGATGAGTTGGCGTTATTTGGCTTGTTGTAAAGCAAATATTCAACGTGTCGGTTTACAAGGCGAGGAAGCCGGTATCGTTGATGAAGCACAGGCAGAACATGCGGCACAAACTTTAGCCGTAGCAAAAGAAGCTTATGCGGCACGTAAAGCGGAGCAACGCAAAGAACAGCGTAAAGAATTTTTTAAGAAAAAGGCTCGAGAAGAGAATACAAAGAAAAATGCGGTAAATCATGTTAAAAAAGCTCCTCGAGTTTCCAAAGAAGCTTCTGTAAAAGCAACTGCTGAGAGCTTAGCTGCATTAACAAGCAAATTTGGTAAGGGAAACAAATAATTTGCAGGTCTAGCGGTTAATTTATTGTCGTTTTACAATATAAAATATTTTTTGACCGCTTGAGCATATCTTTATAATGAATCAGGATTTTTATGAAAATAAATCAACTTAGCCGTCTTATTGCTATTTGTCTCGGAACTGTCGTAAGTACAGCATTTGCGGTAGAACCACAAATTCAAGAGAGCGTGTTAGTAACCCCAAAACCGACGGAACAACATAGCCTTTCAACTAAACGTGTTACAGCACGTTTAACGCAATCTCATTATCATAAGTTTAAATTAGACGATGAGTTTGCCAATAAGATTTTTAACCGCTATATGGATTGGCTAGATGGTGCGCATAATACTTTTTTGCAATCTGATATTGATGAGATGCGTGCTAAATATGCGGCTAAATTAGACGATGAACTTTATGAAGGCAAGTTAGATTCCGCATTTGAAATCTATGATTTAATGACTAAGCGTCGTTATGAACGTTATAAATATGCTTTATCTTTATTAGATAAAGAACCGAATTTGAAAGGTTCCGAGCAAATTGAGAATGATCGTGAAAAGGCTGATTTCCCGGCAACGGTTGAAGAAGCGAATCAATTATGGGAACAAAGAGTTAAAAACGACGTTATTAACTTATATCTAAAAGATAAAAAATGGCCTGAAATTAAGAAAACGTTAATTAAACGCTATAATTTAGCGATTAAGCGTTTGACGCAAATTAAAGCGGACGACGTTTTGCAAACCTACCTAAATGCGTTTGCACGTGAAATCGATCCGCATACAAGTTATCTTTCTCCTCGTGCGGCAAAAGCATTCCAAGAAAGTATGAATCTGTCTTTAGAAGGTATCGGTGCAACGCTTGCGATGGAAGACGACGTAACAACGATTAAATCGCTTGTGCCGGGCGCACCGGCCGCTCGCAGTAAAAAACTTGTGGTCGGTGATAAGATCGTCGGTGTCGGTCAAGATAATGGTGAGATTGAAGATGTCATCGGTTGGCGTTTAGATGATGTCGTCGATAAGATCAAAGGTAAAAAAGGTACGAAAGTTCGTTTAGAAATTGAACCGGAAAAAGGCGGAAAAACGAAAATTATCACTTTAGTCCGAGATAAAGTTCGTTTAGAAGACAGTGCGGCAAAATTAACCGTTGATAAAATCAATGGTAAAAATGTTGCCGTGATTAAAATTTCAACCTTCTATATCGGTTTAACCAATGATGTTCGTAAATTGTTAGATGAAATGAAAACCAAAAAAGTAGATGGTTTGGTTATCGATTTACGTGAAAACGGCGGTGGTTCTCTGACTGAAGTGGTTGAATTGACCGGTTTATTTATTAAAGACGGTCCGGTAGTTCAGGTAAGAGATGCGTTTAACCGAATTAAAGTACATGAGGATCCGGAAGCGGATAAATCGCTTTACGACGGTAAAATTATGGTGATGATTAATCGGCATAGTGCGTCAGCATCCGAAATTTTTGCGGCGGCAATGCAAGATTACAACCGAGCAATTATCGTTGGGCAACAAACTTTCGGTAAAGGTACGGTACAACAAAGCCGTTCATTGAATTTTGTATATGATTTGGATCAAGAGCCGTTGGGCTTTATTCAATACACGATTCAAAAATTCTATCGTATTGACGGTGGTAGTACCCAGTTAAAAGGGGTTGAGGCGGATATTAAGTTCCCTGAAATTATCAATGCGGAGAAAACCGGGGAAAGCTTTGAAGATAATGCCTTGCCTTGGGATAAAATTCCTGCGGCAAACTATCAAGAAGCCGGACATGCGAGAGATGCGGTTGCCGCACTGACTGCAAAACATGAAGAGCGTATTGCAAAAGAACCTGAGTTTATTACTTTGAATGAAGATATTGCAATTCGTAAAGAAAGAGATGCTCGTAAGTATTCCTCACTGAATTTGGAAGAGCGTTTGAAAGAAGATCGTGCCGACGAAGCGAAACGTTTAAAAGACCTGAATGCACGTTTTGCAAGAGAAGGGAAAAAAGCGATTAAGAATATTGATGCCTTACCAAAAGACTATGAAGCACCTGATTTCTTCTTGAAAGAAGCTGAAAAAATGATGGTTGATTGGTTAGAAATTGATAAGAAGCCATAAAATAGCTTATAATATATTAAATTAGCTGCCGCTTAATGAAAGTTAAGCGGTTTGCTTTTATTGATATTTTATAATCTCGGAGCAAGGATTTTTATATGAGTAAGGCGAAAACCTTCAAATTACTGCCATTAGTAATGCTTTCAAGTGTCGTTTTAGCCGAAACTAATGCAACTAATCTTCACACTGTTTCAACGGCAGAAAATACAGCAATTAAGCATACGGCGTCAGATGCTATTTTACCTCAGTTAAGCTTTAGCGCTCAGCAAGCTAGAGCGGCCGAGCTTGCCAAACGTGCCGATTATGTGTTTGAACAAGAGCAAATACGTTTGGAAGAAGAACGTAAATTGCAAGAAGCGGTAGCGAGAGTAAAGCAGACGGTCGGAGATAATCAGTTATTACTAAGTAAATCTGTTGCTAAAATTTATTTAGATAATGATTATGCAATGATGTGGAGTGATAAGTATGCGGAGAAGCAATTCCTTAAGGAATATGCATTATTTGCCGCTAGCGGCGTATCTGCTAAATCGGCAAAAGCATTGCAACAAATTTTAAATCATCCGGAAGGCTTGGGACGAGATATATTATTAACCGATGGTTTTTTAGATTATCTTTATTACAATAAAAATGTGTATAAAAATGCTAACCAATGGCTATATAACCTAGGTAGCTATATTCCTAAAGCACCTAGCTTAGAGCAAATCAGTCAATGGGTAGAATCGACTAAAAACGGTGATTCGGGTCAGTTTGTTGCAAATTTAGTGCCTCGTAATCATATTTATCAAGAAACGGCGCAACGCGTATTGTTTATGAGTACTGCGGCTAAGAAAGCTAAACCGGCTAAGAAACCTAAGGCCGGTAGCGCGGAACAACCTACGGTAGAGGCAGGTAGTAACGACGCTTTTTATAAGTTAGCCTTAAATGCGCAAAGATTACGTATTATTCCAAGCTTTAATAACGGTATTTTCGTAAATATTCCTAGTTATCAGCTTTATTACTTCCGTGACGGTCAGCTTGCATTACAATCAAAAGTTATTGTCGGTCGTGATGATCGCCGTACGCCGGTGATGTATAGTAAGTTAAGTAACGTGGTAGTGAATCCGCCTTGGAATATTCCACCGACAATTTTAACCAAAGATATTGTTCCGAAATTGGCGAAAAATCCGGGATTCGCGGATTCGGCCGGTTATGAAATTTTTGACGGTAGCGGTAATAAAATTAACCCTCGCAGCGTGAATTGGGCGCAATATGTGAATAGTAAAAATCTACCTTACCGTATTCGTCAGAAAGCGGGAGATGATAGCGCATTAGGTCGTTTTAAATTTAATATGCCGAGTTCGGATGCGATTTATCTACATGATACGCCGAACCGCGGCTTATTCGGTAAAACGGATCGTGCGTTAAGCTCCGGCTGTGTACGTGTGGAACGTTCCGATGATCTGGCAAGTATTTTATTAAAAGAAGCGGGCTGGAGTGCAGATAAAAAGCAAAAAGTGTTAGACAGTCAGAAAACGACTTCAGCAAATATTCGTTCGGATAATCCGGTTTATTTATATTATGTGACCTCTTGGGTAGAAAACGGTAAAGTTTATACCTTACCGGATATTTATAAATTCGATGTAGCGATTCCGAAAAATGCGGTGAATTGGAATAAACTAAAAAGTGTGATCTAATTCACAAATATAAAAATTTCCGAGAAGTTTTACTTGCTTCTCGGAACTTTCTTTTTTAGATTAAACCTAATGGGCTTATTAATTAATAAGCCTTTATTTATGGTTGATAGTAAATAATTTGTTATAAATCATTTACTATCAATCATTACTCGTGAAGAATGAGGAATAGCGATGAATCAAATTAATGTTCAACGTCGTAAGTGGTTATCACTCGGCGGTCTTGTTTTAGGAGCAAGTTTATTGCCGAGTAAAGCCATGGCGATGTTTTCTACTCCTACTCCGTTAGCTTTACGTTTCCGTAATATTAATACGGGTGATACTTATGCGGCAAAATTTAGTAATGGTTTGCTTTCCAGTGACGATTTAGGGCAGTTAAATTACTTAATGCGTGATCGCCATACGAATCAAGTTAAGCGAATTGACCCGATGTTATTCGTTAAATTAAATCAAATCCAACAACATCTAGGTTTTCGTAATGCGGAAATTTTAGTGTTAAGCGGTTATCGTTCGGCACAGACAAATGCAAGAATGCATAGAACACAACGCGGTGTGGCGAGTAACAGCTATCATATCCGCGGACAGGCGGTTGATTTTAGAATCTCGGGCGTGCCGTTAGCAAAAGTAAGAGCGGTAGCCGAAAGCCTGAATAATGGCGGGGTAGGATATTATCCTCGCAGTAATTTTATTCATGTAGATACCGGTCCTGTTCGTACTTGGCGCGGTTAGGTAAGCGGTCGAATTTTATGTTTAATTTACAAATTATCCCGGTAAGTGCGTTTCAGCAAAATTGTAGCATTATTTGGGACGATAATAAAAATGCCGCCATTATTGATGCGGGTGATGATGCGGATAAAATTATTCAGTTTGTTGAATCACAAAATCTAAACGTACAAAAGTTATTACTCACCCATGGTCATTTAGATCATATTATGGCGGTTGAAAAAGTACGGGATCATTTTGGTGTGGAAGTATATGGTTCCCATATTGATGATAAACCGTTATTTGAACAGCTGCCGCAAATGTGTGAAATGTTCGGTCTCCCGCCGATTAAAGCATTTTTACCGGATCATTGGCTAAACGAGGACGATGAGGTAGAGGTCGGAGCATTACGTTTTAGTATTCGCCACTTACCGGGACATGCGCCGGGGCATATCGGTTTCTTTGATTTTGAGAATAAAATCGCTTTTAGCGGTGATGTATTATTTAAAGACAGTATCGGACGTACCGATCTTTATCTAGGCAGTTTAGATGTGTTACTCGATACGATTCGTACCAAAATGTTTGACTTGGATGATGATTTTATTGTTGTTGCCGGTCATGGTCCTCATACTACGATCGGACGTGAGAAACTGCACAATCCATTCCTAAAATAGTGTTTATGGTTCAAGAATCGCAAACCATAATTGATTTAACTGATTAATGGCAGAATGATATTCTGCCATTTTTTGTTTAAAACCTTTCTCATCAAATTTTGTTGCTTGTAGATACAAGCGAAGAAAATCAGTTTGTTGTTGTTCGTTGAGTATCTGAGCATTCGCACTAAAAAGCATCGCAATCTCTAATGCAGGATCCGACACGGCACTATATTCCCAATCAATCAAATACAAGCGGTCATTTTTTTCAATAAAATTACCTAAATGCAAATCATGGTGGCAGATTGCTAATGTGAAAGGTTGAATCGTTTGAAACGGAGGGTGAAATCCCAATGCCGTTTGTTTTGTAACAGGGAGTTTTTGCCATAAAAATTGACAACGTTCGGCAAGATCGAGCTTTGGCAATGATTCGGCAATTGGAAAAAGATGTAATTCGGCAAGCTGCAATGCCAGTTTGTTTAATAATGATGAACTGAAACAGACAGCTGTATTACCTTCAATCCAAGTCAATAAACCGGAATTTTCATTGTAGTAATAGACTTTGGGAGTGAAAGTTAAGCGTGTTAGATAGCGTAAAATTTGTGCTTCTTGAGTGTAATTAATTCCGAAAGCTGTCGCTCGTTCATTTTGTCGGCGTAAAACAAATCGCTCGCCGGAGACGAGCTGGATCTGTTGGCTGCAAGCGGTCAAACCTGCTAAATTTTTGCAAAAAACGACCGCTTGTTGTTGGCTTTCAAGCCAATCAAGTGCATTCATCGGTTACCACGTAAATAGATACGATAATTGCTGCTTTCAGCGGTTGGTTTTTCAAGCGACAGTGTTTGTGACTGTTTACCATTTAGCCATAAACTCAACCAAGGTTGCATCGATATATTGTTATTGGTTTGTGTAACGCCTTGATTATCATACCAAAACAATTTATAGGATAAGTTAAGCGGATACTCAGTTAAATTCGTAACGGAAACTTTTTCACTTTTCGCATCAATTTCAATCTGTGTCGCAATTTGAGCTTCAACATTTACAATCGGAGCGGATTTCCCTTTGATATAACTTTGCGGATTACTGCCGCAAGCGGTTAAAAAAAGCGAAAAAACTACCAATGACCAATAAGATTTTAACTGTTTCATACTATTTGTTGTTTAACATTTTGCCTAAAGGCTCACCGCCGACTAAATGCATATGGATATGGAATACTTCCTGACCGCCATGTACGTTACAGTTCACAATTAAACGATAACCGTCTTCAGCAATGCCTTCTTCTTTAGCAATTTTTGCCGCCGCAGTAAATAGGCGACCTAACGCCAATTCGTCTTCCGCTTCGACATGGTTTACGGTCGGGATTAATTTATTCGGTACGATAAGAATGTGAGTCGGTGCTTGCGGGGAAATATCACGGAATGCAGTCACGAGTTCATCTTGATAAACAATTGCCGCCGGGATTTCTTTGCGAATAATTTTACTGAAAATCGTTTCTTCAAATGTGGTGTTTGACATAGGTATTCCTTATGAGAGTGTTGTTTAGAAATAATAATTCTCTAATTTTTTGGCAAATTTTGCAAAAAATTTTACCGCTTGCGCTTTTGAAAGTGCTTGCTAATTAGCACAATCACAAAAACAATCGATTGAATTAGAATAATTGTCGGGCCGGTAGCCGCATCAATATGATAACTCAAGATCGTACCTAAAGCAGATGAACTTATCGCAATCGTCATCGCTATTGCTAACATATAGTCGAATCGGTTTGATAATTGGTAGGCGGTAATTCCCGGGGCAATTAGCATTGCAACGACTAAGATCACACCGACAACCTGCATTGCACTGATGATGGTTAATGCTAAGAGCGCAAGTAAGCCGTAATGCAACAGTTTAACCGGTAAACCGATAACTTTAGCGTGGCTGCTATCAAAACAGTAAAGTAAAAAATCTTTACGTTTCAAGATAATAATAGCAAAAGTTGCTGTACAAATAAGAACGGTTTGAATTAATTCGGTTTGGGTCACACCGAGCAAATTACCGAATAATAAGTGAGTAAGATGTTGGTCGGTCGGTAAAGCGGTAAATAACACGATACCGAGTGCAAATAAGCCGGAGAACATAATCCCCATAATAGTATCTTCTTTTAAACGGGAGTTTTCTTTGAGATAACCGACAGAAACCGCACAAAACAGCCCTGAAACAAATGCGCCGGCAGCTAAAGGAAATCCTAGCAGACTGGATATTACCACCCCCGGTAATACTGCGTGCGAAATCGCATCGCCCATTAACGACCAACCTTTTAAAATCAAATAACAGGACAGTACCGCACAAACAGAAGCGACCAACACGGCTGTAAAAAGAGCGGTTTGCATAAATTCAAATTCAAAAGGTTCAACGAACCATAGCACTAACTCATTCATTGATCGCCTCCAAACGCTTACGTTTTTGACTGATTAAACCGTATTTGGGTGCAAAGCAAAAAGCCAGTAAAAAGATAAAAGTCTGTAAGCAAACAATCACACCGCCGGTCGCACCATTTAAAAAGTAACTGAGATAAGCACCGATTCCGCTGCTGAGGCTGCCGATAAGAATAGCAATAATCACTAAACGAGGGAATCTGTCCGTTAGTAAATATGCGGTCGCGCCCGGAGTAACTACCATTGCAATCACTAAGATTGCACCAACCGTTTGTAATGCGACTACGACACAAGCACTTAATAAGGTAAAGAATAATATTTTGTAGCGTAGAGGAGAAAGTCCTACGGATAAGGCGTGATGTTCATCAAAAAAAGTGAGCAGTAAATCTTTCCAAAATAAAATCAGAGCTAGTAACGATAATCCGATAATAATCGCAACTTGCCATAAGTCTTCATCCGCAATACCGAGAATGTTACCCATTACAATCGCATTCACATCAACTGAGGTGGGGTTTAACGATACAATAAACATGCCTAGTGCAAAGAATGTGGTAAAAATGAAGCCGATAACCGCATCTTCTTTTATTCGAGTAATACTTTTCACCCATAAAATAGAAAGAGCAGCAAGAATACCGGAAAAAAATGCACCGAAGGCATAAGGAAGTTTTAACGCATAAGCGATAGCAACGCCCGGCACTACGGCATGAGAAAGTGCGTCACCAATTAAAGACCAGCCTTTTAACATTAAAAAGGCAGAGAGAAAAGCACAAACCACACCAACCCCCATACTGACAAAAATCGCTTTTTGCATATAGTTATATTGGAATGGTTCGAGTAGTAGTTCTAACATTTATAAACCTAAGATTTTCTTCACTGGGGCGAAGCTCTTTCGGTGAAAAGGGGTTGCCCCGAATTGCGCCAGTTTTTCAAAATGTAGTTTAGTCGGATAGCCTTTATGCTTTGCAAACCCGTATTCCGGATATTGCTCATCTAATTCATCCATTTCTTTATCTCGGGCAACTTTGGCTAAAATGGAAGCTGCGCTGATTTCAGCAACTAAACTGTCTCCTTTTATGACCGCTTGTGCCGGCATCGGTAAAGTTGGAATACGATTGCCGTCCACCAACACGAAATCGGGCTGAATATTTAATCCGGCAACCGCTCGCTGCATGGCGAGCATCGTTGCGTGTAAAATATTCAATTGATCGATTTCTTCCGGTTCGGCTCGTCCTAAAGACCAACAAATCGCTTTTGCTTTAATTTCCTCCGCTAAAAGCAAACGCTTCTTCTCCGAAAGTTTTTTAGAATCGGCTAAACCTTCAATCGGATTATTCGGATCTAAAATAACGGCAGCGGTTACCACTGCACCCACTAACGGGCCTCTACCGACTTCGTCCACACCTGCGATCAAGTGGGCATTAGGATAAATGAAATTTGTGCTCATTGCTATTGATTCTTATTTAATTTTATTCTTCAGTTCTAAAATGACGCTGACTTTTGGTTTCATCACGGCTTTCAATCAGACGATGATAGTTTTCAAAGCGAATTGTATTAATTTCGCCTTTTTCGACCGCTTCTCTCACCGCACAGCCCGGATCCGATTTATGTTTACAATCTCGGAATTTACACGTGCCTAGTACCGATTGAAATTCACGATAACCAAGCGTGATTTGCTCCGGTTCTAAATGCCATAAGCCGAATTCACGGATTCCCGGCGAATCGATTAAATTACCGCCTTGCGGCAAATGATATAATTTTGAAGCGGTAGTGGTATGCTGACCTAAACCCGACGTATCGCTGATTGTGCCGGTAAGGGCATTAACATCCGGTAGTAATTGGTTGATTAGACTCGATTTCCCTACCCCGGATTGTCCGACAAAAATGGAAGTTCCTTGTGATAAATAGCGGTCTAATTTATCCATGTTTTCACCGGTATCGGCAGACAGACAAAGCGTTTCGTAACCGATATTTTCATAAATAGCCAACTGCTTTTGGACTTCTTGTCGTTCTGCTTCCGAGAGTAAATCAATTTTATTTAACACGATAAGTGCAGGAATTTTCGCTGTTTCACAAATCACTAAGTAGCGGTCAATAATATTGAGTGAAAGAGTAGGTAATACGGCGGAAACAATAATAATTTGGTCGATATTCGCCGCCATTACTTTGATACCGTCATAATAATCGGGACGGCTCAGCTCATTTTTACGCGGATAAATAGCTTCGATTACACCGCTTATTCCTTGTAACTGCTCGCTTCCTTTGCGCCAAGATACGTGATCACCGACCACAACATTTTTCAAGGTACGACGTAAATTACAGCGTACAATCTCTCCGCTATCCGATTCCACATCGGCGTGTTTGGCATGGCGGGTCACCACGATACCTTGTTGTACTTCGCCAAGCATATCGTCTTGCCATTCAAGCTCGGACTTAGTTATTTTTTTTCGGTGATTGGAATTGATTCTACGTTGCTGATTTTGAGTAAGTTTACGTTTGCTCAAAGGATTTCTCTTAGATTTAGATAGTTAAAATAGGGTTAAGGATACTATAAATCGAGTCGTTTATATAGTAGATGTTGTCAGCGGTTATGGATAAAAAAATTCTATATTTGAGGGGATAGATAAGAAATTTTAATCAAAATGTTGATCAACTACTGACGAGGTTTACTCATTCTGTTACAATAACAAAGATATAAACGAAAAAAACCGCCCAAACGGGCGGTTGATAAACCAAAAGGGTTCAAAATATACAGGAAGTGAAACGAGTAACTTAAAGTCACTCTAGTCTAGTTTCCTAGACCAATATGCAAACACAACATCATACTTAAAAATCTGAAATAGTTAAATTTACCATAAGAAATCGGAAACTTAAGCTATCACTATCCGTCTAAGTACGGCGCGCATTATAGTGATGTTAGACCAGTATGACAAACTAAAAATTTTAATTTTAACTATCAAAAAAAATAATGTAGTTGCACATTTGATTAATTAACCAAGAATAATTATCTATGAACAAAAGACTTCCCCCTCTCAATGCGTTAAAAGCATTTGAATCTGCCGCCCGCCATCTGAATTTTACCAAGGCGGCGGACGATTTATTTGTTACGCAAGCTGCAGTCAGCCACCAAATAAAGTTATTGGAAGATTTTTTAGGCGTTTCACTTTTTCATCGTAGAAACCGCTTATTAGAACTTACCGAAACTGGTGCGCAATATTTTGAAGAAATTCAACCGCTTCTCGAACAGATTGCGGTGGCAACCGAAAAAGTTAAACTAAAAAACAGCCGGCAAATTTTATCGATCAGTACCACGCCGTCGTTCGGTATGCACTGGTTGGTACCTCGTCTGAATAAGTTTCATAAAAAATATCCGGATATTGAAGTTCGTCTTACAACCGCTTCTCAAGACGAAGGTTTATTGGGTAAAGATATTGATGTCGCGATTTATTACGGTTCGGGGCATTGGCAAAATCTTGAAGCGATCGAACTTGTTCAAGCTCGTATTATGATTTTGGCATCGCCGGAGTATTTGCGTGATCATCCGATTACCAAACCTGAGGATTTAGAAGGTAAAAATTTAATTCACGTTTGTTCACATACTAAATGGAAGCAAATGGCGGAACACCTGAATTTAAACAATTTGGAAGCTGAATCCGGTCCGATGTATTCGAATACTTCGATGGGAATTCAAGCGGCTAAACACGGGCAAGGTGTTGTGGTCGCCAATAGAATCCTTGCGCAAAATGCGATAGAGGAAGGATCGGTAATTGAGGCTTTAACTACGGATGTTTATGATGAGAAAGCCTTTTATGTCGTTTATCCTCCGCAAATGGCCGAGGTGGCTAAAGTGAAACATTTTGTCGAGTGGATTACGCATGAAATTGAAGGAAGTTATAAATAATGAAGTATGAATGGGTTTTATTTGACGCTGATGAAACACTTTTTTCTTTTAATTCGTATTTGGGTTTAACCGCAATGCTGAAGCGGTACGGAATCGAATTTACACGAGAAGACTATGAAGCGTTTCAAGCGGTTAATAAACCGCTTTGGGTTGCTTATCAGAATAATGAGATTACGGCGCAAGATATTCAGACTAGACGTTTCGCAAGACTTTCGGCACAAACGGGTATAGATGCTTTACAGCTTAATCAAGAATTAATGGCGGAAATGGCTTTGGTAAGTAAACCGTTAGACGGAGTAATGGCTATGCTGGAGCAGCTATACGGTAAAGTGAAGATGGGGATTATCACTAACGGTTTTACCGAATTACAACAAAAACGATTGGCCAATACGAAAACCGAACGTTTTTTTGATATTGTAGTTGTGTCGGAACAAATCGGTGCGGCAAAGCCGGATCGACAAGTATTTGATTACGCTTTTACTTTAATGGATCAGGAAGACCGAACAAAAGTATTAATGGTAGGTGATACGCTTGCATCCGATGTTTTAGGCGGTAATAATGCGGGGATTGATACCTGTTGGTTTAATCCTACTAAAAGTAAGAATCAAACCCAAATTCGCCCGACCTATGAAGTTAGCTCAATGAGCCGGCTTATTGAGATTGTTAAAGGAACTGAATAATGAAATTACAGCAATTGCGTTACATCGTTGAAATCGTAAATCAAAATTTGAATATTACCGAGGCGGCGGAAACGCTTTATACTTCTCAACCGGGCATTAGTAAGCAAGTACGCTTATTAGAAAGCGAACTCGGTATTAATATTTTTGAGCGAAACGGTAAACATATTAAAGGATTAACGCCGGCGGGAGAAAAAATTGTCGCGATTGCGCGTGAATTATTGGTAAAAGCGCAAAGTATTAAATCGGTAGCCGAAGAACAAACTCGTCCGAATCGAGGCGTATTACGTATTGCGACACCGAATACACAAGCGCGTTATGTATTGCCGCCGATTATTGAAAAGTTCAAAACCAAGTATCCGGAAGTTAGCCTACAATTACACCAAGGATCGCCAAGTCAAATTTATGATGCGTTGATGGCGGGCGAAGTCGATCTCGCGATTACAACTGAAGCGCAGCATTTGTTTGAAGATGCGATTTTATTGCCGTGTTACTTATGGAATCGCTCCGTTATTGTGAAACCGGATCATCCGTTAGTGAAATTTGTGAACCAAAGTAAGAATTTAACGGTCGAAGAACTCGGTAAATATGATCTGATTACTTACACCTTCGGTTTTACCGGACAGTCGGATCTCGACCACGCATTTAATAAAGAAGGTATCTTACCGCACATTGTGTTTACCGCAACGGATGCGGATGTGATTAAAACTTATGTTCGTTTAGGATTAGGCGTCGGTATTATGGCGTCAATGGCGCATACGCCGGCGGATAGCGATTTGGTGGCGATTGATGCGAGTCATTTATTCCAATCCAGTATGACGCAAATCGCATTTAAACGCGGTACTTTCTTACGTAATTATATGTATGATTTTATTAATTATTTCTCGCCGCATTTAACTAAAATGCAAGTAGAAAAAGCCGAACAATTAAGAGAAAGCAATGCGATTCTTCGTTTGTTCGAAAGCACTAAATTAGAGGAAAAATAGATGGGATTTATTAAAAAAATTGCGCTTTCATTTGTTGCAATTTCTGCATTAATTTCAACCGCTTGGGCGGATGATTTCAATATTAAATATAGTTCGAATTATCTGATGCCGGCTTATGTACATTTTAAAAACGGCGGCGGTCAATATTCGATTCAATCGAAAATTAATGTACCGTTATATAACATTGTTTTCTCGGCAAAAGGGACGGAACGTAACGGTCAATTTAATATGCTGAGCTATCGTGATACGCGTAACGGTAAAACCTATGCGTTAGCCGAGATTGATTCTAATACGGTGAAATACGGTAAAGCGAAAGATCCGTTAAAACAAGAAGCATTAACTATGCCGACCTTTGACTTGTTTACCACTGCGTTTCAGTTAAGCTATTATGATCAATTACCGAATAGTTTCCAAACCACGAACGGTAAAAAATTATATCCGACACCGAATGTAAAATTAAACAAGGTACAAAAAGCCGTGACCGTGAAAGGTCAGACTTATCAGGAAATTACTTATAGTTTTAAAACCAGTGATCACAAAGCGATTACCGTGAAAAAATACGTAGGTGAAAAATTCCCTCGTTATATTTCATATAATCGTGACGGCGATAACTACGAGCTAACCTTTGATAGCTTTGTAAAATAAGCGAATGTTATAAAAAAACAAGCGGTCTGTTTTGCGCAATTTTTTGCAAGAAACAGACCGCTTGCTTTTATGGCTGAAAACTAGAAGTCTTCAAAATATTGTTGAATTGTATTGATGTCTTTAGTTTGAGTTAAAGCAAGTTGTAATAACACACGGGCTTTTTGCGGGTTGAGCGTACCTGATGCGACAAAGCCGTATTTAGAATCATCCACTTCCGCATCACGAGTGGTATAGCCGGTTGGCACTCGTGAAGAACGAACCACCGCAACTCCATTTTTCGCCGCTTGTTCAAGCAAGGCTAAATTCGCCGCATTCATATTACCGTTACCGACACCGGCAACCACAATACCTTGATAACCCGCATCTAATAAGGCTTTAAGCGGTTCGGTCGGCATATTGGCATACGCATAAATAATACCGACTTTCGGCAGTTCATTCAGATTATCAACCTTAAACGGAGTATTTAGCGTGTGCTTGCTTTCCGGTGCGCGTTCGTAATCGACTTTACTGTTATGAATATAGCCGAGCGTACCGAAATTCGGCGAGTGGAAGGTTTGTACGGCGGTGGTGCTGGTTTTAGTCACATCTCTTGCCCCTAGAACTTCATCATTCATCGCGACTAATACGCCGCGTTTGGCGGATTTAGCGTCTTTAGCCACCACAATCGAATTGTATAAATTCAACGGACCGTCCGCACTTTTCTCCGTTGCCGGGCGCATTGCACCGACTAAAACCACCGGTTTATCGCATTTTACCGTCATATCGAGGAAATATGCGGTTTCTTCCATCGTATCCGTACCGTGAGTAATCACGAAACCATCGGTATTGGCACATTGGCTATTAACGGTTTTCGCTAATTTTAGCCATACCTCATCACTCATATCTTGTGAGCCGATTTTGACTACTTGTTCGCCTTTAATGTTTGCCAACGTCTTCATTTCCGGTACGGCTTCGATTAAGGTATCAATGTTCAATTGTCCTGCTTGGTAAGCCGAGCTGACAGCACTTTGACCGCTACCGGCAATCGTTCCGCCGGTTGCTAAAATCGTAATATTCGGTAATTCCGCCGCATACACGCTCGACATTGCCATAGAAAGCACAACGGGTAAGGCAAGTTTTTTGAGTTTCATATAAGCTCCTTAAGATTAAAAAAGATACATAATTATCCCATGTAATCATAAGGAGATAGAAATACTTGCCTCTTATTCTTTGATCCGGTTCACAAAATTTATCCGTAAGAGAAGCGGGTGAATTTTTTCGTTTTATTGCAAAACAAAGTTGTAAAAAATTGGTTAAATTTGACCGCTTGTTGATTTTTCCGATAGCCAAAAAATACGTTTTACTATATACTAGGCTCCCGTCCTGATAGTTTTTATTTACTATCCATTCCGAATTTCTTATCTATTTAACTGATTAATCAAAGGCAGACAAAATGGCAACGAATTATATTTTCGTGACGGGCGGTGTTGTTTCATCTTTAGGCAAAGGTATTGCCGCTGCATCTCTCGCATCAATTCTCGAAGCTCGTGGTTTAAACGTAACCATTATGAAGCTGGATCCTTATATCAACGTCGATCCGGGTACAATGAGCCCAACGCAACACGGTGAAGTGTTCGTCACGCAAGACGGCGCGGAAACTGACTTAGACTTAGGTCACTATGAGCGTTTTATCCGTTCTAAAATGAGCAAAGCGAATAACTTTACCAGCGGTAAAATTTACTCTGAAGTATTACGCAAAGAACGTCGCGGCGATTATTTAGGTGCGACAATCCAAGTGATTCCGCATATCACCAATGAAATTAAAGAACGTGTGATTGAAGGCGGTAAAGGCCGTGATGTAGTTATCGTGGAAGTCGGCGGTACGGTGGGCGATATCGAATCGTTACCGTTCTTAGAAGCGTTACGTCAGTTAGCGGTAGATGTCGGTCGTGAAAAAACCTTATTTATGCACTTAACTTTAGTGCCGTACATTCCGACCGCAGGCGAAGTGAAAACCAAACCGACTCAACATTCGGTAAAAGAATTACTTTCAATCGGTATTCAACCGGACGTGTTAATTTGTCGTTCGGATCGTGCGATTCCAAGCAACGAGCGTAAAAAAATCGCCTTATTCTGTAACGTGCCGGAACGTGCGGTTATTTCATTAAAAGACGTGGATTCGATTTACCGTATTCCTGAATTACTTAAATCACAAGGCTTAGATAGCTTTGTTTGCGATCGTTTCCGTTTAGATTGTCCGGAAGCGGATTTAAGCGAATGGGAACAAGTGCTTTATCGCCAAGCGAATCCGACCGGTGAAGTAACTATCGGTATGGTGGGTAAATATGTTGAATTACCGGACGCGTATAAATCGGTAAACGAAGCGTTAAAACACGCCGGTTTAACCAATCGCTTAACGGTAAATATCAAGTATATTGATTCACAAGATATCGAAACCAAAGGTGTTGAATTACTCCAAGGTTTAGATGCGATTTTAGTGCCGGGCGGCTTCGGCTACCGCGGTGTGGAAGGTAAAATCCGTACCGCACAATATGCACGTGAGAACAAAATCCCTTATTTAGGTATTTGTTTAGGTATGCAAATCGCACTCATCGAATACGCACGTAATGTAGCTGGCTTAACTCAAGCAAACTCATCTGAATTTGACAAAGATTGCCCGCAACCGGTAGTCGGTTTGATTACCGAATGGCAAGATGAGTCCGGTAATGTGGAAACACGTTCCGATGATTCGGATTTAGGCGGTACAATGCGTTTAGGTGCGCAACAATGCCACTTAATCGAAGGCACGAAGGCACGTCAAGTTTATGGTGCGGAAACCATTGTTGAACGTCATCGTCACCGTTATGAAGTAAACAATACGTTATTACCGCCAATCGAAGCGGCAGGCTTAAAAGTGAGCGGCTTATCGGCAGACCGTAAATTAGTGGAAATTATTGAAATTCCAAACCACCCATGGTTTATTGCGGCGCAGTTCCATCCGGAATTTACTTCAACACCGCGTGACGGTCACCCGTTATTTGCCGGATTTGTAAAAGCGGCGAAAGACTATCAAGATAGCCATAAAGCGTAATCAACTATTGCTATAAAGTGAGGCGAGTTTTATACTCGCCTTATTTTTTACAAAAAATAACCAAAATTTAACCGCTTGATTACATAAAAGGAGAAAATTATGGCAGATCCGCATATTAAATCCCCGATGGATTTTTGGGATTATCTAACCGTTATCGTCTATCGTCTAGGTTTTGTGGTAGCAAGTATTATGGTGTTATTGCTCCCCT
Source organism: Actinobacillus genomosp. 1 (assembly GCF_029774175.1). Lineage (NCBI taxonomy): Bacteria > Pseudomonadati > Pseudomonadota > Gammaproteobacteria > Pasteurellales > Pasteurellaceae > Actinobacillus > Actinobacillus genomosp. 1. The sequence continues at coordinate 143,650 of NZ_CP103834.1, forward strand.
ATCAAACCGAATTGTCTTCGTCCGGCTTATTTATTGCCGGAGCGATGTTAGCTTCCTCGCTTCATCTTTATTTGAAACAATTCCGTTTTATTTTTCAGTTTGTGGCATGGATAGGTTTACTTTGCCAAATCTTCGGTTTTCCAATGCTTGCTTTAGGGGCAATGTTATTGGTTATCGGTGGTCTGAGTTATAAAGAATATTTTTGTTTTAGAGTATTCGGCTTAAATTTCCAACCGCTTCTTGTGGCGGTACTTTGGCTGGCATTGTTGTTGGAGCAAGTATTATTATACCAAGTGGTCAGTGCGATAAGCGGAGTATTATTAGTGGTACTCAGTATTCAAAAATGGCGAATGCCGTTACATTTCGATATCGGCGATAAGACAAAATTTGAGATTTAGCGATGAAAAAAACGGCATTTAAGCCGTTTTTTATTGCAACTATTAACGTAAAAATGCCGGAATTTTACTTTCGTAAGCTGCGATAGCAGCTTCGTGTTGTAGGGTTAAGCCGATATTATCTAACCCGTTTAATAAACAGTGACGGCGGAATTCGTCTAATTCGAAGCAGTAAACTTTGTCACCGACCGTTACCGTCATTGCTTCCAAATCAATATGGATTTGTTTACCTTCGTTCGCCCATACCCATTGGAAAATTTCTTCCACTTCTTCTTCGCTTAAGCGAATCGGAAGCATATGATTGTTTAAGCTGTTGTTATAGAAAATGTCCGCAAAGCTCGGGGCAATCATTACTTTGAAACCATAATCGGCTAACGCCCAAGGTGCGTGCTCGCGAGAAGAACCACAGCCTAAATTTTTACGAGCCAGTAAAATAGTCGCCCCTTGATATTGCGGGAAATTTAACACGAAATCCGGATTTAATTGAGTTTCTTCCGCATCTAAATAACGCCATTCGTGGAATAAATGCTTACCGAAGCCGACACGAGTAATTGCTTGTAAGAACTGTTTTGGAATGATTGCGTCAGTATCCACATTCGCCGCATCAAGCGGAACGACTAAACCTGAGTGTTGTTTTAATCCTGCCATTTTTTTATCCTTAATTTAATTCCACGTGACGAATATCGACAAATCTACCAAACATTGCCGCTGCGGCTGCCATTGCAGGGCTAACTAAGTGGGTACGGCCGTTACGACCTTGTCGGCCTTCAAAGTTACGGTTAGAGGTTGAAGCGCAGCGTTCCCATTCGCCTAAACGGTCATCATTCATACCTAAACACATTGAACAACCCGGATTACGCCATTCTGCACCGGCTTCGATAAAGATTTTATCTAAGCCTTCTTTTTCCGCCTGTTCTTTTACTAAGCCCGAACCCGGTACAACTAGCACACGTTTTACGTTATCTGCTTTTTTACGGCCTTTCATTACTGCCGCCGCCGCACGTAAGTCTTCAATACGAGAATTAGTACAAGATCCGATAAATACTTGATCCACAGGGATATTTTTCATATCGGTGTTAGCCTCTAAACCGATATATGCGAGAGCTTTTTCTGCTGAAGCTTTCGTCACCGGATCCGCCATTTCTTGTGGATTCGGTACTACTTGGTCAATACCGATGACTTGACCCGGGTTAGTTCCCCAAGTTACTTGCGGTGCAATATCTTTCGCTTCCAATACAACGACCGCATCAAAGACCGCATCATCATCCGATTTTAAGGTTTTCCAATATTCAACCGCATCATCCCAATCTTTGCCTTTCGGTGCGTGCGGACGGTCTTTTAAGTAAGCGAAGGTAGTTTCATCCGGTGCGACTAAACCGGCTTTCGCTCCGAATTCAATCGCCATATTACATACCGTCATACGACCTTCCATGGATAAATCACGGATCGCTTCACCGCAGAACTCTACCACATGACCGGTACCGCCCGCCATGGTTGTTTTGCCGATGATCGCTAGTACGATATCTTTTGCGGTAATACCGGGGTTCACTTTGCCGCGTACTTCGATTTTCATACTTTTCGCACGCGCTTGTTTTAAGGTTTGCGTTGCAAGTACGTGTTCCACTTCCGATGTACCGATCCCAAACGCAAGCGCACCGAATGCGCCGTGTGTTGCGGTATGCGAGTCGCCGCATACAATCGTCATTCCCGGTAGAGTTAAGCCTTGCTCCGGCCCCATGACGTGTACGATACCTTGTTGTTTGGTTTGCATATCGAATAACGAAATACCGTTCGCTTCACAGTTTTTCGCTAATTCTAAAACTTGGATTTTCGCCTGACCTTCTAATTTATTCACATCACGTACTTGGGTAGAAATACTGTGATCCATCGTACCGAAAGTTTTACCGATTTGGCGTACTTGGCGACCGGCGACACGTAAACCGTCAAACGCTTGCGGGCTGGTGACTTCGTGAATTAAGTGGCGGTTGATATAAAGAATCGGCGTTTCGCCTGCAGCTTCATATACAACGTGGGCATCAAATAGTTTTTCGTATAATGTTTTTGCCATAATATTGTCCAACGCTGAAAAGATATTGTGAATGCATATAATAGGCGGTGAAATTTGCAAAATTTTTTGTAAAAATGACCGCTTGTGTAATGTTGATAACGAATATAACTGCTAAAAAATATAATGTAAAATGCTATTTTTATAAAAAATTGAGTTTTTTATGCTGTTAAATAAGCTGAATAATGCTTGTTTTTATTTATATCTAGAATATTATTCTGTAATTTTATTGAAGTATAGAGGCTTATCTATAGTTTTCTTTGCTTTATAGCGTGATACCCTAAATGCTATTTTAATGATTTAGTTACATTAAAAGGTAATTCCTATCGTCACAAGGTGATTAAATGATGTTAAAACTTGATATACCTACCGCCCAAACTATTGTGAAGCGCACTATGCAAATTATTCCTAATTCTGTGAATGTTATGGATGAAGAGGGGGTGATTATTGCTTCGGGCGATCCTTCCCGTTTAGGCGAACGCCATACCGGAGCGGTAATTGCATTACGTAATAAACAATCGGTTGAAATTGATGAATATTTGGCAAAACAATGGAATTACGAGGCCAGAGAAGGGCTGAATTTACCGATTTCTTATTTAGGTAACACGGTTGGCGTAATCGGGATTTCCGGCAAACCGAATGAGGTTCGTCAGTATGGCGAACTGGTGAAAATGGCGGCGGAATTAATTGTGGAACAATCCGTTTTATTAGCAAAAGAACGTTGGCAACAACGCTATAAAGAAGAATTTATCCGCCAACTTTTACGAGGTAGTTTAAGTAAAGAGGAAATCACACAGCAAGCGGTCTTTTTCCAGCTGGATTTTTCCAAACCGCTGGTAGCTATTATGATTAAAATGAATCAGCCGGATGCCGAGAAATTACAATTATTGCTCAATCATTTAGAACTTAATTCTAAGCACATTGCTTTAGCGGTAATGGATTTGGATAAATTGGTGCTGTTGAAAACGGAAGATGAGTTTACTCATTTGTGTAAGGATAGAGGACTATTGTCTTTACTGCCGGAACATAACCGCCATCAAGAATATAAAATCGTGGTCGGGGCAAAAGTGACGCATTTTCATCAAGCGGGCTTTTCTTATCAATCCGCATTACATACGTTGTCTTATGCGGAACAATTACGTTTGAAGAAGCAGATATTACTTTTTTCCGATTATAAATTACCCGCTTTATTGGCTGATTTTGCAAAAACATGGCAAAGCGAAGAATTACTTTCGCCGTTTAATACTTTGTTTGCACAAGACGGAAAAGCGGTTTTATTTAAAAGTTTGCAACAATATTTTTTGTCAAATTGTGATCTTGCTCACGCTTCGGAAAAACTGTTTATTCATCCTAATACGTTACGTTATCGCTTAGAAAAAATTGAACAAATAACGTCCTTATCTTTCAATAAGATAGAGGATAAGTTTATTCTTTATTTAGGTGCTTCACTGTTAAAGTAATTTGTATTTTTATCTAAAAATCTGCAGATATTTCGTTTGTTTTTTGTCATTTTTAATAACGACTTTTCCGATAAAATTTAGATAATAAGCACCGTTCGTTGGTTCATCTCTCTTATAGGGGCTTATTATGGTAACAGTAACAGCAATTGGAGCAGTCGTTGCCCTTTCTGTGGCAATCGTTCTTATCTTGAAAAAAGTGCCGCCGGCATACGGTATGTTAATCGGTGCATTAGTCGGCGGTTTAATCGGCGGTGCGGATCTGTCGCAAACCGTGAGTTTAATGATTGGCGGAGCGCAAGGAATTACCACCGCAGTAATGCGTATCTTAGCTGCGGGTGTATTAGCCGGTGTATTAATTGAATCCGGTGCGGCAAGTACTATCGCCGAAACCATCGTGAAAAAATTAGGCGAAACCCGAGCATTGCTTGCGCTAGTACTTTCAACCATGATTTTAACTGCTGTTGGGGTATTCGTGGACGTAGCGGTGATTACCGTTTCACCTATCGCATTAGCGTTAGCGAAACGTGGTAACTTATCAAAACCGGCTATCTTACTCGCGATGATTGGTGGCGGTAAAGCGGGTAACTTAATGTCGCCAAACCCAAATGCGATTGCCGCTTCGGACGCTTTCCACCTACCGCTCACTTCTGTAATGGCGGCAGGTATCATTCCGGCTATTTTCGGTATTATTTTGACCTATTTTTTAGCCAAACGTCTGATCAACAAAGGTTCAAAAGTGGCGGATAGTGAAGTTTCCGCAAATAATCTGCAAAATTTACCCGCTTTCCTACCGGCAATTGCCGCACCGCTTTGTGCGATTATCTTATTAGCATTACGTCCTATTGCGGATATTAAAATTGACCCGCTGATCGCATTACCGCTTGGCGGCTTAGTCGGTGCGTTGGCAATGGGCAAATTAAAACAAGTAAATCAATTTGCCACTTCAGGCTTATTAAAAATGTCACCGGTCGCCGTGATGTTATTAGGTACGGGGGCATTAGCCGGTATTATTGCCAATTCGGGTTTAAAAGATGTGTTAATTGAAGCATTAACCGCTTCAGGCTTACCGTCTTATTTACTTGCACCGATTTCAGGGGCGTTAATGTCGTTAGCAACCGCTTCAACCACAGCAGGTACCGTGGTTGCTTCAAATGTATTTAGTGCAACTTTAATCGAATTAGGTGTAAGTGCATTGGCTGGTGCGGCAATGATTCACGCCGGTGCGACCGTATTTGACCATATGCCGCACGGTTCTTTCTTCCACGCCACCGGTGGTAGCGTCAATATGGAGATGAAAGAACGCTTAAAATTAATTCCGTATGAAACAGCGGTCGGTTTAATTATGACTATTGTTTCAACCTTGGTATTTGGTGTGTTTAAATTATTCTAAGAGGTAAAATATGAAAATTGTTATTGCTCCCGATTCATTTAAAGAAAGTCTTACGGCGCTTGAAGTGGCGCAATCGATCGAAGGCGGTTTCAGACGTATTTTCCCTGATGCGCAATACATTAAAGTGCCGATGGCGGACGGCGGTGAAGGTTCGGTTCAGTCATTAATTGATGCGACTAAAGGTGAATTATTAGAAGTTGAAGTGACTGCGCCGCTCGGTAATAAAGTAACCGGTTTTTTAGGTATTTCGGGCGATAAACAGACCGCTTTTATTGAAATGGCGGCGGCTTCCGGTTTACACCTTGTGCCTTTTGAGCAGCGTAATCCGCTTAAAACTACCAGTTTCGGTACCGGCGAATTAATCAAAAAAGCGTTAGATTTGGGCGTGAAAAAAATTCTGTTAGGTATTGGCGGTAGTGCAACCAATGACGGCGGTGTCGGTATGTTGCAAGCACTCGGTGCTTCTTTCAAAAATGTGGCTGGTGAGGAAATCGGTTTTGGGGGCGAACAGCTACAACAAATCAGCCGAATTTCGTTGGAAAATTTAGATCCTCGTTTACAAAGCGTTGAGTTTGAAGTGGCGTGTGATGTAAACAATCCGCTATGCGGTGAGCGTGGCGCATCGGCTGTATTCGGTCCGCAAAAAGGTGCAACGCCGGAAATGGTACAAACCTTAGATAAGGCATTGGCACATTTTGCGGAAATTGCCTTAGCTCAACAAGGAATTGCGGTTGCGGAGCGTGCCGGAGCCGGTGCGGCAGGCGGTATGGGCGGTGGCTTATTATTGCTGCCGAACGTGCAGCTTAAAGCCGGCGTACAAATCATTATCGAAGCGACTCGTCTGGCGGAGCATATCCGAGATGCGGATTTAGTGATTACCGGCGAGGGGCGTATGGACGCACAAAGTATTGCCGGTAAAACACCGGTCGGTGTGGCAAAAACGGCAAAACAATTTAATGTGCCGGTAATTGCGATTGTCGGTTGCTTACGAGAAGATTACAATGTGGTTTATCAGCACGGCATTGATGCGGTATTCCCGATTATTCGTCAGTTAAATTCACTTGAAGAAACCTTAAAGCAAGGACGAGAAAACTTGGAGTCCAGCGCAGAAAATGTCGCACGTTTAATTAAATTGAAAATGTAGAAATTGGCGGAGGGCTTATGCAACAGAAACAGTTTATTGTGACCGGACATGTGCAAGGTGTCGGTTTTCGATTCTTCACGCTACAAGAGGCGGGGAAAATCGGCATTAAAGGTTATGTGAAAAATCGCCCTGAAGGCTCGGTGGAAGTGGTTGCAATGGGTAGCGAAGCGCAAATGGCAGCTTTCAGAAACTGGTTACAAAAAGGCCCTCCGACATCTGCAGTACGTAATTTAATTGAACAAAGTTATCAAGGCTCGGAACAATTCGAACGCTTTGAAATTCGGCGTTAAGCATAGCCGATTTGGAATCAGACAAGCGGTTAAATTTGCAAAAAATCTTGTAAATTTAACCGCTTGTGATTTATTGCTCTTTGATAAGTTGCAAGACTTTAATAAACAATTTTTTGAATAAGCGAGGAATCGCTTGATTGCCTCGCTGTTTGATTTCAGTTGAAATCGCAATCGCTAAATCCGGCTTTGAAGTATATTGAATCGCTCGTTTGATAATGGTTTTGCTTGGGAATGATTTATGATCTCTCGGTTGCCAGCGTGCAAGGCGTACAAATACTTCCCTTAGTCCTTCGTGATAGAAAAAATGTTCGATATCTTGGCGTGGAATAACAGTTAGATGTTTGCTCGGATGTTCGTCTTCCTGCAACATACTTTCAGCAATATCGGCATATTTTTCGCCCGCTTGATCGCCGTCGGTTAATACATACCACTCAATACCCATCGCCTTAGCGTATTTAATTAACGGACGTAAGCCGCATTGGGCAAATTCTACAATCCGAATCCCTTCCATTTCCAAATTAATATCCAGTAAATTCGCTAATTCCGTCAAAATCCAAACTTCCGTTTCGCCTTCGACTAAAATCCATGCTCGAGAAAATAAAGCTAGGCCTCGATTATAGTGAATATGAAAGGTGAGTTTACGCAGATCTTCTTTACCTAACGAACTGTGTGCAAGCGAATACGCCTCGGTACGATCTTGATAACGCACCAAGCGGCTGATTTCACGTAATGGCACTTGAGAAAGTAATTCCATCGAATTAGTGGTGGTGATACGTTGCACCGGCAGATAAGTGACTAATTCCCAAAAGATCGCAATCATTCGAGGGTGCAAGCGCGCTTCAAGATCTTCAAATAAGATAATCGGCGTTTTAATTTGATTGTGCTTTTGATTCAGCACAAAGAGTGAGGACAGTTGCGTGCGAACTTGTTGTATCAGCTGTTGATCATTACTTTGTTTTAAACGTTGGCAGAGCGACTTGACTTGATTCCATAGTTGGCTGGTGTCTAACATCGAATTCGGATGATGTTGATGAGCATGTGCATTTAAGAAGTAATATCTTAATAATAATGAAAGCGCTCTAAGTTCATTAGCCAACTCATTTTGTGCTAAAGTATCCGATTGAGAGAGTGCCTCTAAATTTGCAAATTTGTTTAAGCGCGCATCACGGAACCGATAGACCGGCGTATGGTTAATGACCGAACGTACCACTTGTTGCAGATTCTCAATTTCTAATCGTACGCCTTGGTTATCTAAAAACTGATATTCCGTTTTAACCCCTTGCTCAGTGAGAGTACCGGTAATTTGCAGATAAACGTGCTGTAATCCGGCATCGTTTAAATGGAAAATATCGTAATAGTGATTTTCTTCATCTTTCCCGAAGGTCTCGTTTTCCTCTTCACAGAAGGTAAAACATAATTCGATCGGCTGTGCTTGTTGATGATCCCTTAAATGAAAATCCTGTTCGCTAAATTGGTATAGTTCGTCTTTAACATTAAAGATATGGCTTAACGCATCCAGTAAACTGGATTTACCCCACGCATTTTCGCCAATCAAGACCATATTCGGTCGTAGTGTCAGAGAAAGGTGATTAATACCGCGAAAACCTGAAATCTCAATTTGTTGTAAATACATTTGCTATTTCTCCGTATTCGGTAGAATTTGGTAGCATGGTTTATATGCTTCTCCGGTCGGCAATTTCATTCGATGTTGAGTAATAAACGTTTGCAATAAGCGGTCGATTTTATCCAATAATTTGCGATCACCTTGTAGTTGGAACGGACCGAATTGTTCGATCAGATCTTGGGTCGCCGGCTTGATATTCCCCGCTACAATCCCGGAAAACGCTCGACGTAAATTTGCCGCAAGCTGTTCGGTCGGCTGATCAAAATGTAAATTCAAATTGGTCATATTATGATGAGTCGGCTCAAACGGATGAGTAAATTCATCGGAAATATGTAAAGACCAGTTAAAGCTATACGAATCGGCAAGCTCCAAACGTTGTTGCTTGATTTCTTTCATTGCTTTCGCCATTTTTTGTGCGACCAATATCGGGTCATCAATGATAATTTCGTACATCTGCTGGGCTTGTTTACCTAAAGTTTCACCGATAAATTGATCGATAGCTGTAAAATAGTCGGCACTTTCTTTCGGTGCGGTAAGGATAACCGGTAGTTTCTGCGCTTTATTCGCCGGATTCAGCTTCACACCTAAAATATAAAGTAGCTCTTCTAATGTACCCGGGCCGCCGGGGAAGATCACAATACCGTGTCCCATACGCACAAATGCTTCCAGGCGTTTTTCGATATCCGGCATAATGATTAATTCGGTTACGATCGGATTCGGCGGCTCGGAGGCAATAATCGACGGCTCGGTAATTCCAATAAAACGACTGTGTTTATAACGTTGATTAGCGTGACCGATGGTAGCTCCTTTCATCGGTGCTTCCATTACGCCGGTGCCGCAGCCAGTGACGATATTAAATTGGCGTAATCCGAGTTCCGTACCGACCGCACGACAATATTGATATTCGGTTTGATTAATCGAGTGTCCGCCCCAGCAAACAATCAGATTCGGATCCGAACCGATTTCCAATGCTTTGGCATTACGTAAAATCGAAAACACAAGATTAGTAATATATTTATTATCCTCTTGCGGTGAAGTGTGTTGCCCGATGTATTGATAAAGCGCATTCACAAACACAATATCGCGTAACACCGCAAATAAATGATATTGAATATTTACGATCATTTTTCCATCAACAAAGGCGGATTTCGGTGGATTATGCAATTCAAGCGATACGCCTTTTTCTTTGGTAAGCAGATTAATGTCGAAGTCGGGATACTGATTAAGAAGAGCGCGGCTGTCATCGGTAATTGCACCTGAATTCAGCACGGCAAGCGAACAGTTTCGATAGAGTGAATAGAGATTGCCTTGCGCGTTTTTGGTGAGTAATTCCATCTCTAAGTGAGATAGTTGGTCAAGGCTACCTTTTGGATTGACGCAATGAACGGTCATAAATTTTCCCTTAAATCCAAATAAAAACATTATCTGAATTTAAGGGAAAAATAGCAAATTTAATTACTTTCTTGTACAAAGCTAAGAGCTTGTTCAACCACTTCAACACCTGCGCCTTGCTTGGTGGCGTTTTCACTTAAATGACGACGCCATTGGCGTGCGCCTTTACAGTTTTGGAATGCGCCTAACATATGGCGAACGATATGGTTTAAATAAACCCCTTTTTTCGTTTGCGTTTCAATATAAGGCAACATTTTTTCCACCGCTTCTCGGGCGGTGACAAGCGGTCGATTTTCACCGAAAATTTGCGAATCTATTTCCCCTAATAGAGACGGATTTTGGTAAGCCTCACGTCCTACCATTACGCCATCGACAAATGCCAAGTGTCGTTTGATTTCCTCGACGGTTTTAATGCCGCCGTTAATCGAAATATTTAAATGCGGAAAATCACGTTTGAGCTGATAAACACGTTCATAATCAAGCGGTGGAATTTCACGATTTTGTTTCGGACTTAAACCGGAAAGCCACGCCTTACGAGCATGAACGATAAAATTATTGCTATACGGTTGTACTTTCTCAATAAAATCGCACAAAAATTCGTAGCTGTCCAAATCATCAATGCCGATACGGTGTTTAACCGTCACCGGAATTTGCACTGCATCTTGCATGGCTTTGATACAGTCGGCAACCAAATCGGCTTTTGCCATTAAACAAGCGCCGAACATCCCGTTTTGTACACGGTCGGAAGGACAGCCGACGTTTAAATTGATTTCCGCATAGCCGCGTTCTTCAACTAATTTGGCGCAATGAGCAAGTTGAGCCGGATCGCTGCCACCGAGCTGTAACGCAGCCGGATTTTCACTCGGATCGTATTCAAGCAGATCGTATTTGGCGTGAATGATCGCCGGCGCGGTGATCATTTCGGTATAAAGTAAAGCGTGTCGGCTAAATTGACGATGGAAGTAGCGACAATGACGAGTAGTCCAATCCAGCATTGGCGCAACGGAAAAACGTCCGCGATAAAATTGATTTTGCATAAGATTATTCATAAATAAAAATAACAAGCGGTGGAATTTAGCCGATTTTTTGTAAATTTTTCGCTAAATTTAACCGCTTGCGTAGAGATAAAAACTTGCTTCATCATACTATAAAACGCTTGCAAATTCACGGCTTTTAAACATTATTAACGATTTGATTATAATTAAGTCGATACAACATCTAGTGTATTTTTATCAGTAAACCACTAGATATGGGCTTGTAAATTAAAAAAACTTTTTTCCTTTATAAATCAAGAAACTAACTAAAAAGACTGTTTGTCAAGACTTGTGATCATAAAAAAATTTGCCTAAAATCCACGCCCATTGCAATTTAAAATAGAGCCAAGGAATTATGTCTAGAAATCTGTTTGAAAAACGCTTGAATATCAAGCCGTATGAATACCCTGAATTATTAGAATTTAAAGATGCTATTCGCCATTCCTATTGGTTACATACAGAGTTTAATTTTACCGGCGATATTCAGAATTACCGTATTGATATTAACGATCACGAACGTCACGTTTTAACGCGTGCAATGTTAGCGATTTCTCAAGTTGAAGTGAACGTAAAACGTTTCTGGGGTGAGTTATACCGTTACTTCCCGAAACCGGAAATGGATGATGTCGGTGGCACATTCGCCGAATCGGAAGTTCGTCATAAAGACGCTTACTCGTTTTTATTAGAAAAATTAGGGCTAAACGAAATGTTTAGCCAAATCCAAGATATTGAACCGTTAATGAACCGTATCCGTTATATGGAATCGTTCATGAAGGATAAAGATGCGGGTAAAGGCGAATTTGTGCTTTCACTTGTTTTATTCTCACTTTTTGTAGAACATATTTCCCTATTCGGTCAGTTCTTAATTATGATGTCGTTCAATAAGCATAAAAACCTTTTTAAAGGGATTTCGAATGCGGTTGAAGCGACTTCAAAAGAAGAAGAGATTCACGGTAAATTCGGTATTGCGTTATACGAAATTTTACGCGAAGAACACAGTGAACTTTTCACACCGGAATTTTTTGAAGATTTAAAAACGTTATCAAGCCAAGCATTTGAGGCGGAATGCGGTATTTTAGATTGGATTTTTGAAGAAGGTGATTTAAGTTTTATTAGCCGTGAAGAAGTCGAAAACTATATTCGCAGCCGTTATAACAACTCGTTAATAACGCTTGGCTTAGAGCCTCCGTACGATGTAAATCCTGAATTACTAAAAGAAACCGAGTGGTTTGATATTGAAATCTTATCGACAAAAGAAACAGATTTCTTTAACAAACGTAGTACTGATTACAGCAAAAAAATGAAGCAGATTACCGCAGATGACTTATTCTAATTCTCGTCCTGATTTTGAATGGCTAAATGAAGACAGCCGTTTATTTTTACAACGTGGTTATTTACTTGAAGGAACAACCGCATTAGATCGTATTCGTTTTATCGCAGAACATGCCGAGCGCAAACTTGGTATTGAAGGCTATGCGGATAAATTTTATCACTATATGGGGCGTGGTTATTTCTCGCTTTCATCACCTATTTGGTCAAACTTCGGTTTAGATCGCGGTTTGCCGATTTCTTGTTTTGGTAGCTATATAGGCGACTCAATCCATGAAATTATGGTGACAACCGCAGAAGTCGGTATGATGAGTAAAATCGGTGGAGGTACTTCAGCGTATTTCGGAGATATTCGTCCGCGCGGTTCGGCAATTAAAAATAACGGTAAATCAGACGGTTCGTTTAATTTTAGTAAATTGTTTGATACGGTAATCGACGTGATTTCTCAAGGTACTTCGCGTAAAGGTCAATTTGCCGGTTATATCGATATTGAACACGGCGATATTGACGAATGGTTAGATATTCATACCGAAGGTAACCCGATTCAATTAATGTACTATGGCGTATGTGTCGGTCATGATTGGTTGGAGTCAATGAAAGCGGGCGACCCGTATAAACGCCAGCTTTGGGCGAAATTGTTACAACGTAAAACCGAAACGGGTATTCCGTATTTATTCTTTAAAGATAACGCGAATGCCGGTCGTCCGGACGTTTATAAAGATAAAAATATGACGGTACACGCTTCCAACTTATGTACCGAAATTATGCTTCCGTCTAGCTCGGATGAAAGTTTCGTTTGTTGTTTATCTTCAATGAACTTACTTTATTTTGATGAGTGGAAAGACACCGATGCACCGGAAGTATTAACTTACTTCTTAGACGTGGTAATGAGCGAGTTTATCGAAAAAAGTAAAGATATGCCGTTCTTAGAACGTGCAAATCGTTTTGCAACTCGTCACCGTGCATTAGGTTTAGGCGTGTTAGGCTGGCATAGCTATTTACAAGCGAATAACATTGCGTTTGATAGCTTCCAAGCGATGCAGAAAAACAGCTTAATCTTTAAAACGTTACAAGAGAAAACCTTAAAAGCGTCGCAAGAGTTAGCGAAACGTTTTGGCGAGCCGGAAATCTTAAAAGGCTACGGTCGTCGTAATACTACGTTAATGAGTATTGCTCCGACTAAATCAAGCAGCTTTATTTTAGGTAGCGTATCGCCGTCGGTTGAACCGTTTAAATCTAACTACTATGTGAAAGATTTAGCGAAAATCAAAACCGTATATAAAAACCCGTTCTTAGAGAAATTACTCCAAGAAAAAGGTTTGGATACGGAAGAAATTTGGGAATCGATTTTACATAATGACGGTTCCGTGCAGCACTTGGAACAATTAACCGACGAAGAAAAAGAAGTATTCAAAACTTTCTCTGAAATCAGTCAGTTAAGCGTGATTCAGCAAGCGGCACAACGTCAGAAATATATCGACCAAGGTCAAAGTATTAATATTATGGTTCATCCGGCAACACCTGCTCGTGACTTAAACCAATTATACTTAACCGCAGAAGAACTCGGTTTAAAATCAATTTATTACCAATACTCAATGAGTGCGGCACAAGTATTTAACCGTAACTTATTAAGCTGTTCTAGTTGTGAAGGTTAATTATACGTATTGAAAAACACCACCGTAAGGTGGTGTTTTTATATCTATGTGCCGTTTCGGATTTATTTATCGAATCGTATTACGCTAGTCGCAAAAAAAGCACGAGTAAATTACTCGTGCTTTTGCTTTTTCTGATAACTTAGTAATAAGAGTGTTCGCCGTGTTGGTGTTCGGTCACGTCTTTTACGCCAGCCAGTTCATCAGGGAACATCGCTAACAATTGTTTTTCGATCCCTTCTTTTAACGTTACGTCCACCATCGAACAACCGTTACAGCCACCGCCGAATTGCAAGATTGCATATTTATCTTCAGTCACTTCGATTAGTGTTACTCGACCGCCGTGGCTGGCTAATTGCGGATTCACTTGAGTTTGAATCACATAATCTAAACGTTCGATAAACGGCGCATCGTCGGCCACTTTACGCATTTTGGCATTCGGTGCTTTTAAAGTAAGTTGTGATCCCATCGGATCCGTAACATAATCAATTTCAGCTTCATCTAAGAAAGGTAAACTAATTTCATCGACAAATGCAGAGAAGCCGTTGTATTCAAATTGCGTATCCGTTTCTTCAACCGCATTCGGCGGGCAATAGGATACGCCGCATTCAGCGTTAGGCGTCCCCGGGTTTACTACGAAAATACGAATATTAGTGTTTTCTTCTTGTTGTTCCAAAAGACGGCGGAAATGTGTTTGGGCCGCCTCAGAAATTGAAATATGGATAGTTTCTTGTTGTTCCATTAGTATTGTTCCAAGTTTAATAATTAATTGACTAAATTTATCGGACATTCTACGCCTTACAAGCGGTTTTTTCTACTCAAAATTTTGCAAATCCGGATTGTTAAAAACTTTACAAAAAGTTCATAAAAACGTACCGCCTATGAAAGCGAAAGGTTTAACTCTTAGGAGGTAATTGTTAAAAAATTGAGGAATAAATATTGATTTATTTCAAATTTTCAAGGGCTAGAGGATAAAAAAGCCGTGTTTTTGTGGAAAGTGAGCCTATATTTAGGGTAGAATAGCTTGTTTATTTTATCTTGTGAAAAAATACAGGAAAAATCAGATTTGAGAACTTTATGTAACTTCGGAAATAAGTGGGGGAATTCGTTTATTTTTATGTAAGTTACGGCTCAAGAGAAGCGATTGCGATTTTCGCAATCATATTTTTAACCCAACAAAAGTAGTGCAAATAATATGATTACAATCAAGAAAGGCTTGGATTTACCTATCGCAGGTACACCGGCACAAGTAATCCATAACGGCAATACCGTTAATGAAGTTGCGATGCTTGGCGAAGAATATGTGGGTATGCGTCCTTCAATGAAAGTTCGTGAAGGCGATGTAGTGAAAAAAGGTCAGGTTCTTTTTGAAGATAAAAAGAATCAGGGCGTAGTATTTACTGCTCCTGCAAGCGGTACTGTGGTTGCAATTAACCGTGGTGAAAAGCGTGTTCTTCAGTCGGTCGTGATTAAAGTTGAGGGTGATGAGCAAATTACCTTTACTCGCTATGATGCTACGCAATTAGCGTTGTTATCAGCCGAGCAAGTGAAACAAAATCTTATCGAATCAGGTTTATGGACTGCATTCCGTACTCGTCCGTTCAGTAAGGTTCCTGCAGTAGATGCTATTCCGTCATCTATCTTCGTTAATGCAATGGATACTAATCCGTTAGCGGCGGATCCGGAAGTGGTTTTAAAAGAGTATGAAACCGATTTTAAATACGGTTTAACTGTTTTAACTCGTTTATTTGACGGTCAGAAACCGGTTTATCTATGTAAAGATGCGGATAGTAATATCCCGTTAAGTCCGGCAATTGAAGGCATCACAATTAAATCGTTTAGTGGTGTTCACCCTGCAGGTTTAGTCGGTACACATATCCACTTTGTTGATCCCGTAGGTGCAACCAAGCAAGTTTGGCACTTAAATTATCAAGATGTTATTGCGATTGGTAAATTATTCACAACAGGCGAATTATTTACTGACCGTGTTATTTCTCTTGCAGGTCCGCAAGTGAAAAATCCTCGTTTAGTGCGTACGCGTCTTGGTGCTAATCTTTCTCAATTAACTGCGAATGAGTTAAACGTAGGTGAGAATCGTGTGATTTCAGGTTCGGTATTAAGCGGTGCAACGGCAACAGGTCCGGTTGATTATTTAGGTCGCTATGCGTTACAAGTTTCCGTACTTGCGGAAGGTCGTGAAAAAGAATTATTCGGTTGGATTATGCCGGGTTCGGATAAATTCTCTATTACTCGTACCGTATTAGGTCACTTCGGTAAAAAATTATTTAACTTCACGACTGCCGTTCATGGTGGTGAGCGTGCAATGGTGCCAATCGGTGCCTATGAACGTGTAATGCCGTTAGATATTATCCCGACATTATTACTTCGTGATTTAGCGGCCGGCGATACCGATTCTGCGCAAAACTTAGGTTGCTTAGAGCTGGATGAAGAAGATTTAGCATTATGTACTTATGTTTGCCCGGGTAAAAACAACTACGGTCCGATGTTACGTGCTGCGTTAGATAAGATCGAGAAGGAAGGTTAAGAAAATGGGTTTAAAAAATCTTTTTGAAAAGATGGAACCTGCGTTTCATAAAGGTGGAAAATATGAAAAATGGTACACGCTTTTTGAAGCGACATATACCATTCTTTATACACCGGGTACTGTGACTCGTAAAGATTCACACGTACGTGATGCGTTGGATTCTAAACGTATGATGATTATCGTATGGTTGGCATTATTCCCAGCGATGTTTTGGGGAATGTATAACGTCGGTCATCAAGCGTTATTGGCAACAAATCATTTAGGTACATTAGCGGATACTATCGCAAATAACTGGCATTACGGTTTTTCGGATGCGTTAGGTGCGACATTAACCGCTGATGCGGGCTGGGGCAGTAAAATGTTCCTCGGTGCAACTTATTTCCTTCCAATCTATTTAACTATTTTCTTAGTAGGTGGTTTCTGGGAAGTCGTATTTGCGATGGTGCGTAAGCATGAAATTAATGAAGGTTTCTTTGTTACTTCTATCTTATTAGCATTAATCGTTCCGCCGACATTACCGTTATGGCAAGCTGCGCTTGCTGCGACATTCGGTGTTGTTGTGGCAAAAGAGGTATTCGGTGGCGTAGGTAAAAACTTTATGAACCCGGCATTAGCGGGACGTGCGTTTTTATTCTTTGCATATCCGGCACAAATCTCCGGTGACTTAGTATGGGTTGCCGCCGACGGTTATTCAGGTGCGACGGCGCTATCTCAATGGGCGCAAGGCGGACAGGGTGCACTTAAACATGCGGTAACCGGTCAAGAAATTACTTGGATGGATGCATTCTTAGGTAATATTCCAGGCTCAATCGGCGAAGTTTCAACACTGATGTTAATCATCGGTGCGGCAATTATCGTGTTTACCCGTATTGCTTCATGGCGCATTATTGCCGGCGTAATGGTTGGTATGGCTGCGACCGCAACCGCATTTAACTTAATCGGTTCGGATACAAATCCATTATTTGCAATGCCATGGCACTGGCACTTAGTGTTAGGCGGTTTCGCATTAGGTATGTTCTTTATGGCGACAGACCCTGTATCTGCGGCATTTACCAACAAAGGTAAATGGTGGTACGGTGCGTTAATCGGTTTTATGTGTGTTGTTATCCGTGTAGCAAACCCGGCATATCCGGAAGGTATGATGTTAGCAATCTTATTCGCTAACTTATTTGCTCCGATCTTCGACTATTTAGTCGTTCAAGGCAACATCAAACGTAGAAAAGCGAAGGCGGCATAAAAATGGCTAAATTTAATAAAGATAGCGTAAGCGGTACTTTAACCGTTGTTGTGTTATTAAGTTTAATCTGTTCTCTTATCGTAGCAGGTGCTGCGGTGTTATTAAAACCGACACAAGATATTCAGAAACAGCTTGATAAACAGAAAAACATCTTACAAGCGGCAGGTTTAATGCAGGAAAAAACAAACGTGCAAGAAACCTATGCTAAATTCATTGAGCCGAAAATCGTTGATTTAGCGACCGGTGATTATGTTGATGGCGTAACCAACTTTGATGCGAAAGCGGCAGCGAAAGATCCTGCTCAAAACGTAGTGATTAATCCGGCTGATGATAAAGCGAACATTAAAGTACGTGCTAAATATGCGGAAGTATATTTAGTCAAAGACGAAGCCGGTAAAATAAGCCAAGTGGTACTACCTATGTACGGTAACGGTTTATGGTCAATTATGTACGGTTTTGTTGCGGTTCAACCTGATGCGAATACGGTAAACGGTATTACTTACTATGAACAAGGTGAAACGGCTGGTCTTGGCGGTGAAATCGCTAACCCTAACTGGCAGAAAAACTTTGTGGGTAAGAAATTATTCAATGCAAACAATGAAGTGGCATTAACCGTAGGTAAAGGTGCTTCGGAAGACAAAGATCACGGTATCGACGGATTATCCGGTGCAACATTAACTTCAAACGGCGTGGACGGCTCATTCAAATATTGGTTCGGTGCTAATGGCTTCGGTCCATATTTAGCGAAATTTAAAGCAGCAATGGGAGCTAACTAATGGCGAGTAACAATCTTAAAAAGTTATTGTTATCTCCAATCGTGGATAACAACCCTATTGCATTACAGATCTTAGGTATTTGTTCTGCATTAGCGGTAACTACTCAGTTACAAACAGCGGTAGTAATGGCGATTGCGGTAAGTTTAGTTACCGCTTTCTCCAGTATGTTTATTTCAATGATTCGTAACTATATTCCGAATAGTATCCGTATCATTGTACAAATGGCTATCATTGCATCACTTGTAATCTTAGTTGACCAAATTTTACGTGCGTATGCATATGACTTATCAAAACAGCTTTCTGTATTCGTAGGTCTTATCATTACTAACTGTATCGTAATGGGTCGTGCTGAAGCATTTGCAATGAAATCAGGTCCGGTTGAAAGTTTTGTAGACGGTATCGGTAACGGTTTAGGTTACGGTGCGATGTTAATCATCGTTGCGTTTTTACGTGAATTAATCGGTTCGGGTAAACTATTCGGCGTAACAATCTTACAAACCGTTCAAGACGGCGGCTGGTATCAAGCTAACGGTTTATTCTTATTAGCGCCAAGTGCGTTCTTCATTATCGGTTTTGTGATTTGGGGACTTCGTACCTGGAAACCGGAGCAAGTGGAGAAATAAGATGGAACATTATTTAAGTCTATTTGTTAAGTCTGTATTCATTGAGAATATGGCACTTTCTTTCTTCCTTGGTATGTGTACATTCCTTGCGGTATCTAAGAAAGTTTCAACGGCTTTTGGTTTAGGTGTTGCGGTAATCGTAGTATTAGGTATTTCCGTACCGGCTAACCAATTGGTTTACACACACGTTTTAAAAGACGGCGCACTTGTTGAAGGTGTAGATTTAAGTTTCTTAAACTTCATTACATTCATCGGTGTGATTGCGGCACTTGTTCAAATCTTGGAAATGGTATTGGATAAGTTCTTCCCGGCGTTATATAGCGCATTAGGTATCTTCTTACCGTTGATTACCGTAAACTGTGCGATTTTCGGCGGCGTATCATTCATGGTTCAACGTGAATATGACTTCACGGAATCTGTGGTTTATGGTATCGGTGCGGGTACGGGTTGGATGTTAGCAATCGTTGCGCTTGCCGGTTTAACTGAAAAAATGAAATATTCTGATGTGCCGGCAGGTTTACGCGGTTTAGGTATTACCTTTATCACCGTAGGCTTAATGGCGTTAGGCTTTATGTCATTCTCAGGCATTCAATTATAAGGAGCATATCGTGGATAGTAATTTTATTTTCGGTATTATCGCATTTACTGCTCTGGTATTAGTGCTTGCGGTGATCATTCTTTTCGCTAAATCAAAATTAGTCGATTCAGGTGATATTACCATCTCAATCAACAACGATCCGGCAAAAGGCATTACGCTTCCGGCGGGCGGTAAATTACTTGGTGCTTTAGCGAGCAAAGGTATTTTCGTATCGTCAGCTTGCGGCGGTGGCGGTTCATGCGGTCAATGTAAAGTACAAGTAAAATCCGGCGGTGGTGAAATTCTTCCGACCGAGTTATCGCACATTTCGAAGAAAGAAGCGAAAGAAGGTTGGCGTTTAGCGTGTCAGGTAAATGTAAAATCTTCAATGGATGTTGAGCTTCCGGAAGAAATCTTTGGTGTGAAGAAATGGGAATGTACCGTTATTTCTAACGATAACAAAGCAACCTTCATCAAAGAGCTTAAACTTCAAATTCCTGAAGGCGAAGAAGTACCTTTCCGTGCGGGTGGTTATATCCAAATTGAAGCGGAACCGCATACAGTTAATTATAAAGACTTCGATATTCCGAAAGAATATCACGAAGACTGGGATAAATTTAACTTATGGCGTTATGTGTCAAAAGTGGACGAGCATATTATTCGTGCTTACTCAATGGCTTCATATCCGGAAGAGAAAGGCATCATTATGCTAAACGTGCGTATTGCAACGCCTCCTCCGCGTAATCCGGATGTTCCACCGGGTCAAATGTCTTCATACATTTGGTCGTTAAAACCGGGTGATAAAGTAACGATTTCCGGTCCGTTCGGTGAATTCTTCGCGAAAGAAACCGACAACGAAATGGTGTTTATCGGTGGTGGTGCGGGTATGGCGCCGATGCGTTCGCATATCTTTGACCAATTAAAACGTTTAAAATCTAAACGTAAAATGTCATTCTGGTATGGTGCGCGTTCTAAACGTGAAATCTTCTATCAAGAAGACTTTGACCAATTAGCGGCTGAAAACGATAACTTCGTATGGCACGTAGCACTTTCAGATGCGTTACCGGAAGATAACTGGACAGGCTACACAGGCTTTATTCACAACGTACTTTATGAGAACTATCTGAAAAATCATGAAGCACCTGAAGATTGTGAATACTATATGTGTGGTCCGCCGGTGATGAACGCAGCGGTAATCGGTATGCTGAAGAGCTTAGGTGTTGAAGACGAAAACATCTTATTAGATGACTTCGGTGGTTAATACCAAATCGAACAGGGTGTAAATGCGCCCAGATTTACAAGCGGTGTGATTTGCAAAGTTTTTTGTAAATCACACCGCTTGAAGTGCTTTAAATTATTAGTGAAAAAGTTTGCTGTTGCAGTCTTTTTCAATAGTAATTTCTTTTGTTAGGGTGAAGTGATGTATTCGTCCGTAAATCTTACCTACTAAAATAAAGAGGTTTAATTTGAAACTTAAATCTATTTTAATTTTCGCAATGTCGGTACTTTTTTTGACCGCTTGTAATAAAGCTCCGGAGCAAATTACCTTACAAGGTAAAACGATGGGTACAACTTATACGGTCAAATATATTGATGACCGTAAGCTATCTCATTTACCTAAGTCAGAAGAAGTACAGCGGCAGCTTGACGGTTTACTTAAAACGGTTAATCATGAAATGTCCACCTATCAAGACGATTCGCAAATCAGTCGTTTTAACCAGTTGCGTGACGTGGAACAAGCGGTTGAAATTTCGCCTGATTTTGCAAAAGTAGTAGCGGAAGCGATTCGTTTAAATAAAGTAACTGAAGGCGCACTGGATATAACTGTCGGGCCATTAGTGAATTTATGGGGATTCGGACCGGATAAACGTTTAAATAAAGTACCTTCAGCAGAACAAATTGCAGAACGTGCGAACGCGGTCGGCATTGAAAAATTAAAATTAACGGTAGGTGAAAAGCCGTCGTTAATCAAATCAGTACCTAATCTTTATGTAGATCTTTCTTCCATCGCAAAAGGTTTTGGCGTAGATAAATTGGCGGAATATCTGGAAAGCCTCGGTTTAGCCAATTACTTAGTGGAAATCGGTGGTGAGTTGCGAGGTAAAGGGAAAAATTTACAAGGTGTGGATTGGCGTATTGCAATTGAGCAACCGACACTAGCGCAAGGACAAGCAGCACAGATTACCGTACCGTTACACAATCTTGGTATGGCGACATCCGGTAATTACCGTAATTATTTTGAAGATGAACAAGGTAACCGTCTTTCACATATTATTAATCCGAAAGAATTACGTCCGGTTAGCCATAAATTGGCTTCGATTACCGTATTTGCCCCAACCACAATGACGGCGGACGGTTTATCAACCGGTTTATTCGTGTTAGGGCCAGAAAAAGCGTTAGAAGTGGCTGAGCGTGAAAAGTTAGCGGTCTTTCTGATCATCAAGAACGGCGAAACATTTGAAACTAAAATGTCGAGCGAATTTGAAAAATTAATTAACCAAAAATAATTGGAGTAAACAATGGAAACATTATTAATTACTTTCGGCTTTTTTATCGCCGTGATTTTTGCAATGTCGATTGGCTTTATCGTAAAAGGAAAAACAATCAAAGGCAGCTGTGGCGGTATTACCGCATTAGGTATGAAAAAAATGTGTGACTGCGAAGAGCCTTGCGACAATCTGAAAGCTAAAATGGCAGACGGTACGGCTGATCCTGAAGAAGTGGCACGTTTCAACAAAGAACCGCAATTCTACGAAGTAAAATAAAAAATATAAAGGACACATATCCCTCTCCCCCTTGTGGGAGAGGGACAGATTTTTCTTTGTATGAAAGAAAAATCAGGGAGAGGGGAAAGAGGTTTAAAAATTGTTAAACCTTACAGTCTCTTTTTCAATATTTTAATGGCACAAACATTCGGTTTGTGCCGTTTTCTATATGTGTAAGTAAATACTTACCTATCTGTTAAACCAACCAATGTGCTTCGCCTTAACCGAAGTTACGGGAGAATTATGACAAATCAAACTCAACTTAGCTCAAAAACTTATGATACTCACTTTGCTAAATTAACCGCTGAGCAATTAGCGGAGAATGCGAAAAAGAAAGTGATTATTGGAATGTCCGGTGGCGTAGATTCATCAGTATCCGCTTTTATCCTGCAACAACAAGGTTATCAAGTTGAAGGCCTGTTTATGAAAAACTGGGAAGAAGACGATGATACCGATTATTGTACCGCAGCGGCGGATTTAGCCGATGCTCAAGCGGTGGCGGATAAACTGGGCATGAAACTGCACAAAATCAATTTTGCCGCAGAGTATTGGGATAATGTCTTCGAGCATTTCTTAAACGAATATAAAGCGGGTCGTACGCCGAATCCGGATATTCTTTGTAATAAAGAAATTAAATTTAAAGCATTTTTAGAATATGCAGCGGAAGATTTAGGTGCGGATTATATTGCAACCGGTCATTACGTACGTCGTAGCGGTGATGATAATAACGCACAATTATTACGTGGTTTAGATGCAAATAAAGATCAAAGTTATTTCCTTTACACGTTAAGCCATAAGCAAGTAGGACAGAGCCTATTCCCGGTGGGTGATATTGAGAAACCGATTGTACGTCAAATTGCTGAGGATCTCGGTTTAGCGACAGCGAAGAAAAAAGATTCGACCGGTATTTGCTTTATCGGTGAACGTAAATTTAAAGATTTCTTAGCGCGTTATTTACCGGCACAACCGGGTGAAATCAGAACGGTGGACGGTAAAGTTGTCGGTCGTCATGACGGTTTAATGTATCACACCCTTGGTCAGCGTAAAGGTTTAGGGATTGGCGGGGTGAAAGGCTTGAGCGAAGATCCGTTTTATGTAGTCGAAAAAGACCTCATCAATAATGTACTGGTCGTGGCACAAGGTCATGATAATTCTGCATTACTTTCAAGCGGTTTAATCGCAACTCAGCTACACTGGGTGGATCGTCAGCCGATTCGTGAAAATCTACGTTGCACGGTAAAAACGCGTTATCGTCAAACGGATATCGCGTGTGAAATTCAACCGATGGGTGATGATACGATTCGAGTGATCTTTGATGAACCGCAAATTGCGGTGACACCGGGACAATCAGCGGTCTTCTATCAAGGCGAAGTTTGCTTAGGTGGAGGTGTTATCGAAGAACAATTGAAGTAAGGATTAACTTACTTGTATAAAGCAAGCGGTCATATTTTGTAAGAAATTTGCAAAATATGACCGCTTGTTTATTTTTGGGTTTAACGTAATGTAGCGTTAAATTTTTTCGGTACGATTAAAATTGCCGGTATAACGATAATCGCCATCAACCAGAAGACAAAATTTGGGTTATCTTGGTATATCATACCTGATATAAAGGTAAAGATCGCCGTAAAGCCACAATTCGATAACGCAAAATATAAACCCTGTAATTTAGTTATTTTTTCCGGATCTTGAGCAGAAATATAACGAATCATTGCATAGTGAGCCATACCGAACGTGATGGCATGGAATGTTTGAGAGATCGCCAACAGACTAATTTCAGTGGTTGAAGCTAAAATTGACCAGCGAATAATTGCGACAAAACTTGCAATGATCATTAAGTGCGAAATACGCCACGCTTTAAATAAGCGGTTGGAAAATAAGAAAAATAAAATTTCAGCACACACCGCAAAGCCCCATAACAAGCTGCTGGTTTGGGTGGAAATACCGGCTGCCGACCAATGAATCGTACTATAAATATAGTAAGCGGCGTGTGATCCAAGAATTAATGAAACGGCAAACATCATACGTAACGTAGTTGGTTCTTTGAGAATCTGCCAATAGCTGAGATTTGATGAAGATTTCTTATCTTGTTGATTTTCAAAGCCGACTGTCGGCGTAAGTAATTGCCCGCAACCTAGTAAGATAAAGAAAACGAACATAATCCAAATAATTGAACCTTCCCCTAGCCAACCGGTTAAATAGCCTGTGCTTAATGAACCGACCACAAAGGCAATCGAGCCGAATAAGCGCGCTTTGCCGTAATCGATACCGACTTGTTGTTGCCAAAGCGAAGCGATACTATCTCCAATCGGCATCGCACCGGCATTAAAAATATGGAACAGCATCAGTGCTGGGAATAGCAACCAAATCGATTCCGCCGACCATGCAATAACAACGATCACAATCAGATTCAGTAATGTGAGAATACGAGCCGTAGGGATTAATTGATTGGGCGATTTCACTTGTTGTGAAGCTAACATTCCGCCGGCAAAGCGAAACAAATAACCGAAGGAGGCGAGTAAGCCGATCATTTCGGTACTATATCCGTATTGTTTTAACCAAACCGGTAAAAAGGGTAAAAATACTCCGTAGGCACAAAAGAAGCCGAAGAAATTAAATGCCGACCATTGGAACGGCGTTAGATTGATCATAGCTGCAACTCCATTTCCTCCGCACGCTGAATAGCCGCTTGCATCGCTTGATCGACCGTTTCGGTTAATTTGTGCCGTTCAAATACCGCTAAGGCTTGTGCCGTCGTACCGCCTTTTGAGGTCACGTTCTCTCGTAGTATAGCAAGTGAAGTATTCGGATTTGCTTCGACTAATTTTGCTGCGCCTAATGCGGCTTGTTGCACCAGTAAACGTGCATCAGCTTCACTGAACCCCATTTGTATTGCACTTTGTTGCATCGCTTCCATAAAACGGAAGAAATAGGCAGGGCTGGAACCGGTCACTGCAATAATGTGATTGATTTGCTGTTCTTGTTCGACCCAATAGCATTTCCCGACTGCGGACATCAGGCTTTCAGCAAATTGACAAACGGTCGAATTTACCGATTTTTTTGCAAATAACCCAGTCATTCCTTCGCCAATCAGCGAAGGTGTATTTGGCATGGTGCGGATAATATTTTTTGCTGTTGGTAAAAGCTGCTCTAAACGGGCAACTGAAATCCCAGCTGCGACAGAAATCACGGTTTTATTCGAAAAATCCACCGTTGAAAATTCACTACAAACTTCCGCCATCATTTGCGGTTTGACCGCTAACACCACGACTTCCGCCTGTTCAACTGCTGCACGATTGGTAAAATTTGTGGCGATTCCGACCGCTTGTAATTCCGCTCGGCGAGCTAAATTGCTTTTGTTGCAAGCGATGATTTGCGAGGCGGGATAATGGCTTTTGAGTAAGCCTTGAATGATAGCGTATGCCATATTGCCGGTGCCAATAAAGGCAAGTTTTTGATGATTCATTTTTACCCTCATAAAAATCTCCCCCAGCCCCTCTTTATAAAAGAGGGGAGCGGTTCTCCAATCAGCCCTAAAATTCCCTTTTTTAGAAAAAAGGAAGGGGAGATTTGATTAGAGCCCAAAAGAGAAATCTGTTAGAATTTTGCCCATTCTAACACCCTAAAAGGATCATAAAAATGTTCTGGTTCAAAAATGTCATGATTTATCGCCTGACTTCGCCACTTTCGTTGGAAAGTAGTTCTCTGGAAGAGCAACTGCAACAAGCCAAATTTACCCCTTGTTCACAAAGCGATATGAGTAAATTCGGTTGGTCGAGTCCGCTTTCCGGTTCGGAATTATTACATTTTTCGCAGGGCAAACAGTTTTTATTGATTTCACATAAAGAAGATAAGCTGTTACCGGCGAATGTGGTGAAAAAAGAAACGGAAGAACGTATTGCCGTTTTAGAAGAAAAAGAAGCCCGTAAGCTCAAGAAAACCGAAAAACAGGCGATCAAAGATGATGTGGTGGCAATGTTGTTGCCTCGAGCATTCAGTAAACATCAATTCACCGCAATTTGGTTGGATTTAGATGCACAGCTCATTTATGTTGATGCAGGCTCAAGCAAACGAGCGGAGGATACGCTCGCATTATTGCGTAAAACCTTAGGATCGCTACCCGTTGTGCCGATTTCCTTCGCTTTGTTGCCGAGTGAAGTGATGACAAACTGGATTGCCAAAGGACATACGCCGAATTGGTTGAGTTTATTGGAAGAAGCAGAGTTAAAATCTTTTGATACGGATAGCATGATTCGTTGCAAACGCCAAGATCTGGAAAGCGAAGAGATCGCTCAACATTTACAAGCGGGCAAATTTGTCACAAAACTTGCAATTGATTGGGAGAACCACTTCTCGTGCGTATTAAATGAAGATGCTACGCTTTCCCGTGTGAAATTTGCCGATGAAGTGCGTGAGAAAAATGATGATATTTTAAAAGAAGATATTGCTCAACGTTTTGATGCGGATTTCTTGTTGATGACCGAAGAACTTAAATTATTTACTCAAAAAATGATTGAGGAATTTGGCGGTATTAAAGAACGTATTTAGGAGAAAGCGATGTTAGTCAGTGCAGAAATTTTGGATCAGTATCAGGCTCTCATTTTTGATATGGACGGCACTATTATTGATACGATGCCAAGCCATGCAAAAGCGTGGGAGATTACCGGCGAACATTTCGGTTATCAAGTAGATAGCTCAGTAATGTACGAGTTAGGCGGTGCAACCACTTACACCATTGGGCGTGAAATTATGCAACGAGCGAATATGCCGATGGAATTATTGGAAGAAGTGGTGCAAATGAAGCGTAAAAT
The DNA here is from genome assembly GCF_029774175.1 of Actinobacillus genomosp. 1. Classification (NCBI taxonomy): domain Bacteria; kingdom Pseudomonadati; phylum Pseudomonadota; class Gammaproteobacteria; order Pasteurellales; family Pasteurellaceae; genus Actinobacillus; species Actinobacillus genomosp. 1. Next base: position 170,756 of record NZ_CP103834.1, read on the forward strand.
TGCGATGGATCTTACCTATGAACATTCTTCTCTGCTACCAGCGTTTGAAATTATCCAACACTATTCGGGCAAAAAGCCGTTAGCGGTCGGCACCGGCGCTCACCGTGTGCAGGCGTATAAATTACTCGATAAATTTAACCTACGCCCGTATTTCAACACGATTGTCGATGCGGACGATGTGAAACAACATAAGCCGTCACCAGAAACCTTTTTACTCTGTGCTGAGCGTTTGAGGGTAGAGCCTAAACATTGTCTGGTATTTGAAGATGCCGATCTCGGTATCCAAGCCGCCCTTGCCGGCGGAATGGATGTGTTTGATGTGAGAACCAATCAGATTACAAAGGCACGATAATTAACTCTCTCCCTTGCGGGAGAGAGCTATTTTCTAGTTCGCCACGGTAAAACGCTCAAATAAATGAGCTTTCTGTTCGACATCATCAGCAATCGCGGCGGCGAGATCCGGCACAGTAATATTAGCTGGGCTGCCGTCTGTGTTCAGCAACATATCATCTTTACCTAAACGATAAGTGCCGGTTTTATCGAAAGATAACGGTAAGACGGCAAACATTGCGGCAGGCGATAAAAATGCCCAGTTAATATCTCGGCGAGCTTGTAATTCAGTCAGTAAATTACGCACCACATTTGCCGCCGGATAAATTTCCGCAGGGAATTCCGCCGTATCAACTAACTGAAGATTCGGGGCAACATATAGGCTACCTGCTCCGCCGATGACCAATAAATACGGCACTTGAGCGGTTTTAGCCGCAGCTAAAATAGCCTTCCAACCTCGCTCGGTATCCGCTGCTAAGTTTGGATTGTCCCAACCGCCGTTAAATGCGGCTACTACGGCATCAAAGCCTTTTAATTTTTCGGCAAAATCAGCGGCATTTACGTCTGCTTGTACTGCCGTTACATTGTCCGCTTGGAATACTTTCTCAATGTTACGTGCAAAGCCGATGACCTGATGACCACGCTCAGCTAATTCTTGTACAGTTGCATTTCCGACTAATCCTGTTGCTCCGATAACTGCAATTTTCATTTTATGCTCCTATTTGATAAATGTTTGAGTATTGAGTTGAATCAAACCTTGTTCGGTTTGTTTAAAAATTTGCGGTACTCCACGTACACCAAGTTCTGCCGCTAATGCCGCCCCTTGGGTAATGCGTTCCTTAGCAAGATCTATCGTGGCAGAATTTTGCAAAATATTGACCGCTTGTGTAAAACCATTCTCAGTTAAAATTTGGCTGAGTACGTTAATATCCGCCGTATCTAGACCGTTTTCATAGCGAGCTTTTTGGAATAGGCGAAGCACGTTTAATTCTTGAGTGGGTTCTACTTGTCGTACCGCCGTTAAGGCTTGCACCAGTGCGAAAGAATTAAAGTTTTTCGCTCCAAGCAAGATATTTTGTCGGTAAGTTTCACTAAAAGATAGTCCGGTAAGTTGATGAATACGTTGGTCATTTGTCCAAGCGTGTTCTGCCCAATCGGCATCAATCAAACGGTCATAACTAAATAAGCCGGTTGGTATCAGTTCAATTTCGGCATTTTCCGCTAATTCTGCCAAGCCGTTGGAGACGGCATAGCACCAGCCACATAAAGGGTCGAAAAGATAATAAATTTTTTGCATTTTATTTCCTTGAAATCTTATTTCTTCATCAGTAGATGAGCTGCATTATACGTAAATGAATCCAGTGAAAAAGAATCTCTTTAGCAAAAGTTTGTTTCATTATTTGAAATAAATTTGGTGAAAATAATGAATTTTAAATTATAATTGTTTCAATTTTAAATTATAATTGTTTCAATTTAAAATGTTATAAGAATGAAAAATGGACAGAATTACAGCGATTCAAGTATTTTTAAATGTGGCGGAAACTCATAGTTTTACAGCAGCGGCGGAGAGAATGGAACTTTCTCGTCCAATGGTAACCAGAGCGGTTGCGTTAGTGGAAGAGTGGTTTAATGCCCGATTATTACATCGTACTACTCGCCACGTTTCGCTAACGGATGCAGGCAGACAAGCGGTCGAATATTGCCGAAAAATTGCAAATATAACCGATTCGATTGAGCAGGATTTTCATCAGCAACAAAATAGTTTGCACGGCACATTGCGTATTGCTTCGAATACTACCTTTGGCAGTTCGCATTTATTGGACGCAATTCAAACATTTATGGAAATACATCCGCAACTTAATGTGCAAATGCAGTTGGGAGATAAAGTAGTGAATTTGGTGGAAGAAGCGATTGATGTTGCGATTCGGATTACCAATAATCCGGATCCGAGTTTAATTGCTCGCCCATTGGCGAAGTGTCATTCCTTGATTGTCGCAAGCCCGAACTATTTAGCACGATACGGAACGCCAAAACGACCGGAAGATCTAAGTCAGCATCGCTATTTAGCTCATGCCAATATTAATAAAAAGGAATGGAAATTTAGCCAAGCTGATCAGGAAGTCCATTTAGAATTAACCAGCACCTTTACGACCAATGATACATTGGCATTATTGAACTTTACGCTTTCAGACGGCGGTATAGCAATGCTGCCGAAGTATTTGACTAGTGAACATTTAGCGGAAAATCGTCTGACTGCGATACTCACTGACTGGCAATTACCAACTTATTCGATTTATGCTCTTTATGCTTCACGCCATAAATTGTCGCCTAATGTTCGGCAGTTTGTGGACTTTTTAGTCGAACGTTTTGCCAACCAAGATTGGTGATACAAGCGGTTAAATTTTTAAGAGAAAAAGGAAATGCACTCTCTCCCCTTGCGGGAGAGAGACAACGAAAATTGCGTCAAGCAATTTCCGTAGAGAGAGGGGTCAAGCCGCTTCCCGATGATAAAAACGCAAACTGTGTTCTTTTTGGCGGGCGGAACTGAAAGCGGATACGCGTTTTAAGTAGCCGATTACTCGTGTGCCGTAGTCGATATTTTGCGAACCGCATTTTGAACAATTACATAAAGTACGTTTATCAATGTGTGCACATTCGTTACAAATGGTGATTTTCACATTGATACAGAAATAGTTACAGCCGGTTTTTGCTGCAATATCAAGCAATGAGCGATAGCCCGTTTGAGTTAATGCTTCGTCTAGGTTGAGGTGTAACGCAGAACCGCCATCTAACCACTCAATTAGCTCTTTTCCGTGGAGCAAGAATTTATCCAAAGCATTAGTATTTTCATCTTCCACTACATAGAAATAAGAGTTATAGCAATCACGTGGCACAAAATAGCCGTCAGCTTTATCCCATTTAGCATTTTTCACCCCAAGGTTTTCCGCCGGTACAAATTCGGTATTGAATTTCACGCCATATTTTTTGGAAGCGGTCTGATTTGCTTCAAAAATCACTTTTAAACGGCTTTGTACAAACTGCATATAATCCGGATTATAACCGACAGTTAGCCCTTGTGATTCGGCCGCTTCCGCCATTCCATTAATACCAATCGTGAGGAATTGCTTATCTAAAGAGATAAATCCCGCATCATAAACCGGTAGCATTCCGGCGGCTAAATATTCTTCCATTAATTTACGATAAGCGTATTGATATTTATGGATCTTGCCGACTTCGTCCTCTAAGTCACGTCCATCTTGCACTAAACGGTTCATATTAATGGTAATGACGTTAATCGAACCGGTCGCCACACCGCCTGCACCTAATGAATAAGAGAAGGTATGATCTGAAATCTCATTACGTAAACGGCAGCAAGAAGCGAGTGAATCGGGATTATCCGATTGATAAATAAAGAATGAATTACCCTGTGACAACTCTTCCGCCATTTGATCGGCAAATTCGTTGTCTTTGCATTTGCCGTTTTCAGTCAGCATTGCCGCCGTAACCACAGGGAAGGTTAAAATCGCTTTAGTACGCTCTTGGTTAAACCATTTCATAAAGAAAATTTGTAATGCCGCAGTGGTTTCCCAATTCGGGCGTTCAAAATCAGGGAACACAAAATTACCGAACATTGCTTCGAAATAGTGTTTATCATAAAGTGAAATATTCCAAAACACGCTTTGGTAGCCACGAGCGGCAGCCGGTTGGTTAATGCTATAAACCACTTGTTGTAGATGATTTTCGATTTCACTGCGGTGGGTTTCCAGATAATTATCACCAAAATCTTTACGGGCGAAATAGTCAAAATAGGTTAGAAACTCAACGGTAGCGACTGCGCCGGCAAATTGTGAGCTGACCGCAAACACAAAATTCACAAAAGAACCGCAGAATGATGCAAGGTGCTTCGGTGCTTTAGATTCGCCGCCTAATTTGGTGAGTCCTTCACGTAAGAAAGGATACATCGTAACCGATACGCAATAAGGTTTTAGACTGGTTTCATCGTGTACGTAAATCTCATGCGCTTCAATTTGACGTAAGTATTCGCCGGCAAGCTCTTCATCAAATAATTCTGCAATTTTGTTACTCACTTTGGCACGGTTAATTTGCACAAAGAAGTCTTTCATCATTTCATTTTCCATGGTGGCAATGTTTTTTTGGGTCACATTGGCATTCGCATCCATTTTGGAACCGTCCGCCGCATTTTTTGCGTGCAGATAATGCTCAATAAAGCTTAACTTGCCTTCAAGTTGATTAGGTTGTAAGCGAATCATGTAATTAAACTCCCTTGATGAATAAATGATTGAGATTTTCGCCGGTGCGTAAATCGATAAAACGTTGATTGGTGGTAAGACTGTTTAAACCGCCTCTTTCTGCAATCCAACGCCCTGTTTTTAGGTAGGTTAATTGCGAAAGTAATTCTGCGGAAAGCTCATCTCGTTCAAGCCCGGTATAAAGGCAAGTCCGTAGCCCTCTTTGTTTGCAGTAACTCAGTAGCGGAATAAGTTGTTCAGGCAGCCATTCGCCACCCATAAAAAGTACGCAGCTGATTAAGCCTTGATATTTATTTAATTGCTCGGTGAGGTAATTTTTCGTCAAAATTTGACCGCTTCCTAATTTCCAGCTTTCCGTACTATGACAGCCTTTACAGCCTAACGGGCAACCGGTAATTAAGAAGGCGAGTGAAGTTTCGTGCGGCACTTCTTGCCAAACAATTCGTTCCGAGCAAAATCTGAGGTTTTTCATTTGTTATAAAATTGTTACCATATATTGTGTTGATTTTATCTATTAACACAATATATTGTGGATTTTAGTTCGTTTTTCAGAAAAGAAAATAGAAAAATTTATAGGCGAGGGATTGAAATTTTATAAGTGATGGAAAAATAAAGAGATTCGTAAATTGTAAATTTTGCTGTGCATTATGTATAAATTTGTTGTACATCATCCGGATCAGAAAATCTCAAAAGAGATCAAAATATAAAATTATTCGAAATAATATGTTGATGAATATACCTCATATTTTTTATTGTTCGAAAACGTAAAAAACGAGATAATAGCGAGCATTTTTCTAACTTATTTATCCTATACAAGCGGTCGAATTTTTGAATTTTTTTGCAAGTTCTTTAATGAAAACAACCGCTTATTTTTATTTTATCTTTTTATCGTGGATGCTATGGTCGATTACATTCTGTTAATTATTAGTACCGCGCTGATAAACAACTTTGTCCTAGTGAAATTTTTAGGGCTTTGTCCGTTTATGGGCGTGTCGAAAAAAGTGGAAACCGCCATTGGAATGGGAATGGCGACTACTTTCGTTTTGACGGTGGCGTCGTTGGCGGCTTATTTAGTTGAAACTTATGTGCTGATCCCTTTAGATGCACAATTTTTACGTACTTTAGTGTTTATTTTAGTGATTGCGGTGATTGTGCAATTAACGGAAATGATTGTGCATAAAACCAGCCCGACCTTATATCGTTTATTAGGGATTTATTTGCCGTTAATTACGACTAACTGTGCGGTGCTGGGGGTCGCATTATTAAATGTAAATCTTTCAAATAATCTTGTGGAGTCCGTGCTTTACGGATTTGGTGCCGCATTAGGTTTTTCACTCGTCCTTGTTCTATTTGCCGCATTACGTGAGCGTTTGGCGGCTGCGGATGTGCCACGTCCGTTTCAAGGGGCTTCAATCGCTTTAATTACGGCGGGATTAATGTCGCTTGCCTTTATGGGCTTCACCGGTTTGGTAAAAATCTAATGTTAGCATTTCCTATTATTGTTTATATCATTATCGCTATTGCTGTGATCGCCCTGATTTTCGGGGCGATTTTAGGCTATTCTTCAATTAAGTTAAAAGTTGAAGCCGATCCTATCGTCGAACAAATTGATGCCTTGTTACCGCAAAGCCAATGCGGGCAATGCGGTTATCCCGGTTGCAAGCCGTATGCGGAAGCGATAGCCAACGGTGATCAAATTACCAAATGCGTGCCGGGTGGTCAGCCTTTGGTGGTAAAAATTGCGGATCTATTGGGTGTGGAAGTGCCGGCAATGGACGGCGTTGCCGAGCCGGAAGTGAAGGTGGCATTGATTCACGAAGATATGTGTATCGGCTGTACCAAATGTATTCAAGCCTGTCCGGTTGATGCGATTATCGGTACCAATAAAGCGATGCATACCGTGATTCCCGATTTATGTACCGGTTGTGAATTGTGTGTCGCCCCTTGCCCGACCAATTGTATTGAAATGGTTAAACAGCAGACGACTACGAGAACATGGAATTGGCAATTTGATGAGAATTTAGTGATTCCGGTAGTGAATACAACGGATTTACAGAAAAAATTGGTAATTGGCGGAGGTAAACATGAGTAATGCGATAGACGTATTGGATCGTATTCGTCAAGGTAACCAATCCGGTAAATTATGGGAGTTTCCGGGTGGAATTCACCCGATGCAAAATAAAAAACAATCGAATCAAAAGCCGATTCGCAGTTTACATCTACCTAAATTTTTCTATGTGCCGGTGGTACAACATTCGGGCTGGGCGGGCGAGTTGTTGGTTAAGATTGGCGATCGTGTATTAAAAGGGCAGCCGCTGACCAAGGGTGATAATTATCGCCAGTTGCCGGTACACGCACCGACATCGGGCACGGTTATCGGCATTGAGCCTTATGTATCCGCACATCCGTCCGGTTTACCCGAGATTACCGTAATTATTGAAACGGACGGTAAAGACGAATGGATTGAACGTCAGCCGATAGACGATTTCTTAACGCTGACAAGCGGTCAAATTATCGAAAAAGTTTACCAATACGGTATTGCCGGTTTAGGCGGTGCGGTGTTCCCGACCGCTTCAAAACTCAGTTTGGCGGATAAGCGTTGTAAAGTATTGATTATCAACGGAGCGGAGTGCGAACCTTACATTACTTGTGATGATCGTCTGATGCAGGATTATACTCATGAGTTTCTTGAAGGAATCCGTATTTTACGTTATGTGTTACGTCCGGAAGAAGTCGTATTAGCGATTGAAGATAATAAACCGCAAGCGATTAAAGCGATGGAACAAGCCTTAAAAGGCTCGAACGATATTACCTTACGCATAATTCCAACCATTTATCCGTCAGGTGCGAGCGATCAATTGGTACAAGTCTTAACCGGTTTAGAGATTCCGCAAGGTAAACGTACCATCGAAATGGGTATAGTGATGCACAATGTCGGTACGGCATTTGCGGTTAAGCGTGCGGTAATGGATGATGAGCCTTTGATTGAACGAGTGGTGACGCTGACCGGCGATAAAATTCGTAATAAAGGCAATGTGTGGGCAAGACTGGGTACCCCGATTCAACATTTACTGGAGCAAGTAGATTATCAAGCGGATAGCCGTTTTCCGGTCTTTTTAGGCGGACCGATGACCGGTTTTATCCTGCCGTCATTGCAAACACCGATTACGAAAACAGCAAACTGTATTATTGCGCCGGATCATTTTGAATATGCACCGCCGGAGCCTGAACGTAGCTGTATCCGTTGTTCAAGTTGTTCGGACGCTTGTCCGGTCGGATTATTGCCGCAGCAGCTTTACTGGTATGCACGCTCGGAAGATCATGATAAGTCGAAAGAATATCATTTGGACGCTTGTATCGAATGTGGCGTTTGTGCTTATGTTTGCCCGAGCTACATTCCGCTGATTCAATATTTCCGCCAAGAAAAAGCTAAAATAGCGGAAATTGAAGAAAAAGCGAAAAAAGCGGAAGAAGCGAAAATTCGTTTTGAAGCGAGAGAAGCTCGTTTACAAAAAGAAAAAGAAGCTCGAACCGCACGTATCGCACAAGCGGCGGATAAACGCCGAGAAGAAATAGCAAATTCTGCCGGAGAAGATCCAGTTGCGGCAGCACTTGCCCGTATTAAGGCGAAAAAAGCAGAAACCGAAACAGCGGTGGAAGCAGTCCATACAAAAGCTAATGGTGATCCGGATAATAGTGAGTTAATGGCGCAACGCAGAGCAAGACGCTTGGCAAAACAAGCGGAGGCTGCAGCTGAAGCAAGTAACGAGAATTTATCGGTTAATACCGTACAACAGGATAAAGAAACTGATCCTAAGAAAGCGGCAGTCGCAGCGGCGTTAGCTCGTGCAAGAGCGAAAAAAGCAGCTCAAACGCCGGAACAAGCGGTTGAAAATACCGAAAAAGTTGCAACTGCAACCGAAGCGGAAGACCCGCGTAAAGCGGCGGTTGCGGCGGCGTTAGCCAGAGCGAAAGCGAAGAAAGAGGCTCAGCAAGTCGCTGAACAAGCGGTCGAAAATGCCGAAAAAGTTGCAACTGCAGCCGAAACGGAAGACCCACGCAAAGCGGCGGTTGCAGCGGCGTTAGCCAGAGCAAAAGCGAAGAAAGCGGCACAACAATCCGCTGAACAAGCGGTTGAAAATACTGAAAAAGTTGCAACTGCAACCGAAGCGGAAGACCCGCGTAAAGCGGCGGTTGCGGCAGCGTTAGCCAGAGCGAAAGCGAAGAAAGCGGCCCAAATGCCAGAACAAGCGGTCGAAAATGCCGAAAAAGTTGCAACTGCAACCGAAGCGGAAGATCCGCGTAAAGCGGCGGTTGCAGCGGCAATAGCAAGAGCTAAAGCGAAGAAAATGGGGCAAGAGCCACCAAATGACTAATTTATTCGACAGCTTATTACCACCGTTGCCTTGGTCATTCTTATTTATTCAAGATTTAATCGGTACGATCGTATTTGCCGTGTCGGGTGCAATGGCGGCTCGTCAGCATAAAATGGATATATTCGGTATGTTCATTTTAGCGTTTGTGACCGGTGTAGGCGGCGGTACGCTGCGTGATGTGATGATCGGCAGTACGCCGGTTTTTTGGATGAAACAGCCGATCTATGTATTGATGATTACTCTTGCAGTAATTATTACAGCGGTATTTAAGAATAATATCAGCAAAAAAGAATGGCAAACTGGCTTGCTGATTTTTGATGCGATTGGTTTAGGCGTGTTTACTGTAATTGGTGTACAAAAAGGTTTGGATTTCGGGTTACACCCTTTCATTGCGATTGCGTTAGGCGGTATAACCGGCTGCTTTGGCGGTGTGATTCGAGATATTTTACGTAACGAAGTGCCGATCGTGTTACAAAAAGAAGTGTATGTTACGGCAAGCTTAGTTGGTGGTGTGATTTTTGTATTGTTCTATTCCGCCGGCGTAGAAAGCCGCTGGGTGGATATTGCGACGGTCGCTACCGTGATTGTGATACGCTTATTAGCGATTCGATTTAATCTAAATTTACCGAGAATTTAAGCGGAAAGGAATTATTTAATGTTTAAAATGGTCAGCTCTCCCCATACGCATTCGTCGAGTTTAACGGCGAAATTTATGTTATGGGTTATAGCGGCAATGTTACCGGCACTTGGCGTGCAGGTATATTTCTTTGGTTACGGTGTCTTTATTCAAGTTGCCATTGCAATATTGCTTGCGGTGGTAATTGAAATTACTCTTGCAAAATTACGCCGAAAACCGACCGCTTTTTATGTGGCGGATTTAAGCGGTATATTGACAGCGTTAATTTTAGCGATGTCGATTCCGCCTTATGCACCTTATTGGATCATTATTATTGGTGTGATTGTCGCTTTATTGTTAGCAAAACATAGTTATGGCGGTTTAGGTCAGAATTTATTTAATCCGGCAATGGTTGCTTATGCGTTGTTATTGGTTTCTTTTCCGGTACAAATGACCGGCTGGCTGGTGCCGATCGATTTATTAAGTGAACCGCCGACATTCGGTGATGCAATTTCATTGGTATTTTCCGGTGTTACCAGTGACGGCTTTAGTGTGCACCAATTACTGGGAAGTGTGGACGGTATCGCACAGGCAACACCGCTTGATAGTGCCAAAACCAGTATGCAGAAATTAGGCGTTGATGGGGTAATGCATTCGCCGATTTTTAGCGGTATGTTCGCAAATGGTTGGTTGCAAATTAATTTAGCCTTTCTTGCCGGCGGTTTATTGCTAATTTATAAACGCATTATTCATTGGCAAATTCCGGCGGCGATGTTAGTTATGTTTGCTTTATTAAGCGGACTAACCGATTTATTGTTACCGCATACTCACTTAAATGTCGTCAGTCAGCTTTTCAGCGGCGCAATGATGTTCGGTGCTTTCTTTATTGCAACAGACCCTGTTACCGCTTCTATTACGCCTCGCGGCAAATTGATTTTCGGCGGTTTAATCGGTGTATTCGTGTATTTAATTCGTTACTACGGTAATTATCCGGATGCGGTGGCGTTTTCGGTGTTACTGGCAAATATTTGCGTACCGTTAATTGACCATTACACTCAACCAAGATTATATGGAACCGGAAGATAATGAATACCTCAAAAATTACCGTTAAGTATGCGTTGTTATTAGGCGTTATCGCTCTGATTTGTACGGCGGTTTCTACCGGCGTTTATTTGCTGACCAAAGGGCGTATTGATGAAGTAACCGCTGCTCAGCAGCGTCAATTCTTGCAGGAAGTCGTACCAGCGGAGCATTTTGATAATGATTTGCTCGGTTCCTGTAAAATTGTAAATCTCCCGAACGCACCTTATTTAAACCGTATTTATATTGCAAAAAAATCGCAAAATTTAACCGCTTATGCGATTCAAGCTACCGCTCCGGACGGCTATTCTGGCAACATCGTTTTACTTATGGGGATTCAGCCGGACGGTAAAGTACTTGGTGTACGAACGTTGGAACATAAAGAAACGCCGGGATTGGGCGATAAAATTGAAACTCGCATTTCGGATTGGATTTTGTCCTTTAGCGGGAAACAATTCAGCCTAGAAAATGAATCGCAGTGGGCGGTAAAAAAAGACGGCGGTCAGTTTGATCAATTTACCGGTGCGACTATTACTCCCCGTGCGGTGGTGAATAATGTGCGCCAAAGTGCGAAATGGATAGTTACCGAATTAGCGAAATCGCCGGAACAATTAGAAACTTTCGCAAGTTGTAAATAAGATATAAGAGTATGAATACTGAAAATAGAATTCCCGTCACGGAGATTGATACGACAGAGCAGGCTAATCCGTCCGTTTGGCGTAATTTACTTGCCGAAGGTGTGTGGAAGAATAACGGTGCTTTGGTGCAATTATTAGGGCTTTGTCCGTTATTAGCCGTATCAAATAATGTTACGAATGCACTCGGACTAGGGTTAGCGACCTTATTAGTGCTGGTTTGTACCAATACAATGGTATCGTTATTCCGTAAATTTACCCCAAATGATATTCGTATCCCGATTTATGTGATGGTCATTGCGACAGTCGTGACGGCGGTACAGCTCCTAATGAATGCTTTTGCCTATCCGGTTTATCAGTCGCTGGGGATTTTTATTCCGCTTATCGTGACCAACTGTATTGTAATCGGGCGAGCGGAAGCTTTTGCTTCAAAAAATTCGGTAGCTCATTCCGCCTTTGACGGCTTTGCCATGGGCTTGGGAATGACTTTCAGTCTTGTGATGCTAGGAGCGATTCGAGAACTGATTGGAAACGGTACTTTATTTGACGGCTTGGATTTATTACTGGGCGATTGGGCGAAATCTTTACGAATTGATGTGTTACACTTAGACTCGGGTTTATTACTGGCAATTTTACCTCCCGGTGCATTTATTGGGCTTGGGGTCATTTTGGCGGTAAAGAATTTGATTGATAAGAAATAGAGAACCGAATGGCAGAACGAATTACAGCCCGAGAAGGGTATGAACATAAATTTTTAAAGGAATTTTTGTATCCGAAATATTGGGGCGTATGGCTTGGTGTTTTGGCGCTGGTCGTTCTGGCTTATGTGCCGGCTCGTTTACGTGATAAATTAGCCGTTTTTGTCGGAAGAGTAGTCAAAAATTACTTAAAGAAAAAAGGCAAAAAGCAATATCATCGTGCGGATACAAACTTACGTTATTGCTTTCCGAATTGGTCCGAACAGCAGCGTGAACAAGTGATTGAGCGAATGTTTATTACCGTAGCACAAACTATGCTGGGGATTGGTGAAATCGCAATTCGTTCGGTAAAACATTTACAACGGCGTAGTGAATTTTTAGGCTTGGAACATCTGCAACAAGCTAAACAAAACGGTAAGAATATTATTTTGCTTGTGCCGCATACGTGGGCGATTGATGCTTCAGGTATTATTCTGCATACGCACGGAATGCCAATGGTTTCAATGTACAACCCTCACCGAAACGCATTGGTTGATTGGCTTTGGAATGTAACGCGCGAACGTTTCGGCGGAAAAATGCATACACGCCAAAACGGTATTAAACCGTTTCTAAACGATGTGCGTAAAGGCAATATGGGCTATTTTTTACCTGATGAGGATTTCGGCGAAGAATTAAGCGTTTACGCCGATTTCTTTGCGACGGAAAAAGCCACCCTACCGGGGCTGAATAAAATGGCTCGTGTCGCTAATGCGGAAGTGATTCCGATGTTTCCGATTTACAATGCGGAAAAGAGCCTATATCAAATGGAAATTTTGCCGGCGTTGGAATTTTCCGGTGACCCGGTGCAATCCGCCCGAGAAATGAATAAAGTGATTGAGTATTTTGTGACGAAAAATCCGGAGCAATACGTATGGATTTTACGTTTACTCAAAACCCGCCGAAACGGCGAGGATATTTATAAACGCTAGTATTGAACGATGATAAAAAAACCGAGCGTTTTCGCTCGGTTTTTTTGTCGTATGAGAGGGTTAGAGTAAACCTAATACTTTTCTGCCGTTAATTGAAGCGATATTCGCCATTTCCTCTAAGTTGGTAAAACGGCAACCGGCTGAAAGTAAGCTCAGTTCTTGCCACATATCGCCTTCACATAACGGCACCATATAGTCGCAGATATTATCGGTACCGATTGCTACGGTAATGCCTTCCGGAATTAACTCGTCCGCCGGTGTAAGTGCGTTGTGGAACGGTTGTAAGTCTTCTTTACGGCCGCTATCAATCCACGCCATCGGGCAAGCGATAACCATCATTTGCGAATCGCGCATTTTTTGGTAGAGCATTTTGCGGTATTCTTTCGGATGCGCACCGATAGAAATACCGTGAATCGCGACCACTCGACCTTGCATACCATGTTCAATCGCCTTATCGCATAATTGTTCGGTTTCTTTTTCTTTCGGCGTGTTAAATTGGTCCACATGCACGTGCAACATTTTACCGAGCGATTTGGCTTTATCCATTAAGATGTCCATCGCTTCCAAGCCTTTGCCGTAATCCAATTCGTCGCGATAAGGTAAACCGCCGATCATATCCACCATTTCGGAACCGATATCAAACCATTTTTTAGCGGTAGGCTCGATAACCCCTTTTAAAGTTTGGTTGGCAAATTTTAAAGCGATATCACTTTTATATACTTCGCGTGCTTTATGTGCGGCGATAATCGCACGGTCTTCACATACGCCGTCGATATCCACAAAAGTACCGAATGCGGTTACCCCTTGTGAAATCATTAATTCGATAGCTTGAGAAAAACGACGGTAATAGTCATCAACCGTCGAGTTACGTTTCACTTCATCCACTAAGTCCCATTTTTGCTGAAGGTTGGCATTTTGATAAATCGCAATTTTTTCCGGCGTCATAGTAAATGCGCGGTCAGCATGGGCATGAGAATTTACCCAACCGCCTTTTTTAATAATTTCGTCACGAATATGGCTTTTAAGCGTACGAATTAATTGGCTCATGTTAATTTATTCCTCTTTACGACTTGTTTAATTTAGGTAAAAAAAAGATCTCTAGCGAGGAGATCTGTTAAAAATTGAAATGCCAAAAAAAGAGCCAAGCACCATAGCGATATGATGTTTGGCCTAAATGAGTGTTTAAGTATGTTGTAAAGTATTGCATATAAATCTATCTAGTTCCTTTCTGGCACTAGGGCTATAGTATAGTCCTTTTATCGGAAGAAAGCAAACGTTTGCCTTTTGAATTTGCATTATGTTTACGCTTGACTTACAATTGATTCGTTCTCATTGGGGTGCTTTACGAAGCTGAGAAATACCATACCCGTAGAACCTGATCTGATTAGTATCAGCGTAGGGATTTGAGATACTTTGATTCTATTTTCTTACAGAAAAAGTATATTTCGCTCAAATCCTTCTATATTATCCGAATTTAGAAGGACATCTATGAAACTCGCCAAAATAGCCGCATTATCGGCTTTCGTTACCGGTGTCGCTTATGCGCAACAACCTACTTTAGTCGTTTATACTTACGATTCGTTTTCATCGGATTGGGGACCTGCTCCTAAATTAGAACCCTTATTTGAAGCGCAATGCCAATGTGACGTGAAATTTATGCCGTTTGAAGACGGTATTACTATGCTAAACCGTATTCGTTTGGAAGGAAAAAAAACAAAAGCGGACGTAATGTTGGGCATTGATAATTTCACGATGGCGGAAGCGGAAAAAACCGGTTTGTTTGCAACGCACGATTTAAACCTAGCTCCATTAAATTGGGAGAATAAAACCTTTTATCCGTATGATTATAGCGAGTATGCGTTTGTTTACGATAAAGAAAAATTAGCGAATCCGCCGAAATCGTTAAAAGAATTGGTGGAACGTCAAGATTTGAAAGTGATTTACCAAGATCCTCGTACCAGTACGGTCGGACGCGGTTTATTATTTTGGTTAAATACAGTATATGGCGAGCAAGCCGAACAAGCATGGCAAACCTTAGCCAAACATACGGTAACGGTCGGAAAAGGCTGGTCGGAAACTTATAGTGCCTTTTTAAAAGGGGAGTCGGATTTAGTGTTAAGCTATTCCACTTCTCCGCTTTATCATCAATGGCATGATAAAACCGATAAATACGTTGCCGCCCAATTTGACGAAGGGCATTTGGTGCAAACGGAAGTCGCCGCCATTTTGAATAGCAGTAAACAAAAAGTATTGGCGAAACAATTTTTAGCTTTCTTACACCAGCCGGAAGCGCAGAAAGTTATTTCGTATCATAATGTGATGAAACCGGTGGTTGGATCAGTACCGGATTCCGCTTTTGATAAATTGCCGGATTATAAGCCGTTAGCCTTTAAAATGCCTGATGCTACGCAGGTAAAAAGCTGGCTGGCGACTTGGACGAAAAGCTGGCAATAAAAGAATTATTCATCTTTTTTCATGGCTAAAGGAATCTTTAGCCATTTTTCTTGTCTGCTAAGCGGTGAAAATTATAAAAATTTTTGCAAATTCTAATTGCCAAAAGGGATTACATTTGCTATTTATACGCCCTTTTAAATTAGCGTAAAAATTTTAGTTTGAATTTACTGAATTTAGGATGAACTCATCCAACAAGGAGTGAAATTATGTCTCAAGTGGCAAACACCACTTCATTAGGTTTATTAGCTTTAGCGGGCGTAACACCTTACCAACCGAAGAAAGATGAAGAATATATGAATGATGCGCAAAAAGAGCATTTTCGTAAAATTCTTCGTGCATGGCATGTGCAAATTATGGACGAAGCTGAGCGTACAAAAAACCAAATGCAGGAAGAAGTCGCTAATTTCGCCGATCCTGCGGACCGTGCCACTCAGGAAGAAGAATTCAGTCTTGAATTAAGAAACCGTGACCGTGAGCGTAAATTGCTTAAGAAGATTGAGCAAACGTTAAATAGCATTGCCGAAGACGAATACGGCTATTGCGAAACTTGCGGTGTTGAAATCGGTTTACGTCGTTTAGAAGCGCGCCCGACCGCGGATATGTGTATCGATTGCAAAACACTTGCGGAAATCCGTGAAAAGCAAATGGGCTTATAAGCTTAATTAAGAATGGATAAACGGCAATGAATATGGACAATGTTACATTGTCCATTATTTTTATGATCATTTAGTTAGTGCCGTTTATCAATCGATTAATTTTATTCCCTTGAGGTGGATTATTTTTAACTATATTAAGTCGTTGTTTTCTCGACAAAAAAAATCAAAAAAACAACCGCTTGCCGAACAAGAAACGCTTAGTGCTAAGCAAGAAAGAAAAGTTAAAGCGGTAGAATTACAACCTAAATCCAAGCGTCCCGCTCTGGCTTTTAACGAACAGTCGGAACGTTCTACGAAGAAACCGAAAAAGCACTCGGATCTTCCTTCCCATTTATTGCACAAAAAATTTACAGTAAATGCCGGACATTATGATATTACGCCGAAAGATTTCCCTAAAAATGCGTTAGCGATTGTTGAAAAATTACAACGTGCCGGTTTTGAAGCTTATGTGGTCGGCGGCTGTATTCGAGATTTATTGCTAGGGCATAAGCCGAAAGATTTTGATGTTGCGACCAATGCAAAACCGGAAGAGATTCAGAAAATCTTCGGTCGCCAATGCCGTTTAATCGGACGCCGTTTTCGTTTGGCACATATCGTATTCGGACGTGATATTTACGAAGTGGCGACCTTCCGTGCCGATCACGCCAGCCATAACAGCGATAAGATTTCTAAAGTAAGCGAAGAAGGAATGTTGTTGCGCGATAATGTGTACGGTACCTTACGCGAAGATGCGCAACGCCGTGATTTTAGCGTGAATTCGCTCTATTATGATCCGAAACATAACTTGATTTTCGATTTCTTCGACGGTATTGCGGATCTGAAAGCGGGAAAACTGCGTTTAATCGGTGATCCGGTGGTGCGTTATCAAGAAGATCCGGTACGAATGTTACGCGCGGTTCGTTTTATGGCGAAATTGGATATGTTTTTAGATAAACCGAGCGATACGCCGATTCGTGAATTGGCGCATTTATTGAAAAACATTCCGGCGGCGCGTTTATTTGACGAATCGTTGAAATTATTTCAATCGGGACAAGGTTTTAAAACCTATCAATTAATGCGTCAATACGGCTTATTCGAGCAGTTATTTCCAGTACTTACGCCGTTTTTTACCGAACGTAACGATTCGAATGCGGAGCGTATGTTAAGTAAAGCGCTGAATTCGACCGATGATCGTATTCGTGATAATTTACGGGTGAATCCGGCGTTTTTATTCGCCGCTCTTCTTTGGTATCCGTTACGTGAGAAAATGGAAATGCTGAAAAACGAAGGCGGCTTAAATAGTCATGATGCGATGATGCTGGCGGCGAATGACGTGTTAGCCGAAAGTTGTAAAGCGATTGCATTACATCGCCGTCATACCTCTGTGATTCGTGATATTTGGGCGTTACAGTTCCAAATGACCAAACGTTCGGGCAAACGCCCGCAACAGACCTTAGAACACGTAAAATTCCGTGCGGGTTTCGATTTGTTAGTGATGCGTGCCGAGATTGAAGGCGGCGATTTAGTCGAGCTTTCCGCTTGGTGGCACGAATATCAATTCAGTAATGACGCACAACGTGCGGAAATGCTAAAAGCGGTCAGAAATGTGCCGAATTTTGCAGGCGAAGAAAAGAAAAAGCGTCGCCGTAAAACATTTAGAAAGAAAAAGCCGGCGAAGAAAGCTACGGCTGAATAAATTGAAGTATGGTGCAAGTGAGAGCTTGTGCCTTTTCTTTTAGCAAGTTTGACAGAAACGGATATGATGATGAAAACGGTTTATATCGCTTTAGGTTCCAATTTGGATAACCCGCTTGCGCAAGTTAAACAAGCGGTCGAATCTTTAAAAACATTTGCAATTAATTTTGAAATTAGCCCGTTCTACGGCAGTAAGCCGGTCGGGCCACAAGATCAGCCGGATTATGTGAATGCGGTGGCAAAATTCGATACCGATTTAACGGCGCTGGAATTGTTGGATAAATTACAAAGCATTGAAAACGCCCAAGGAAGAGTGCGAATTCGCCGTTGGGGCGAACGTACGCTGGATTTGGATATTATCTTATACGGCGATGAACGGATTCACAACGAACGTTTAACCGTACCGCATATTGAAATGCAAAATCGTGAGTTTGTGATTGTGCCGATGTATGATCTTAACCCCGATTTAGTGCTGCCAAGCGGTCAAAAATTAGCGGAAATTTACCAACGCTTTAAACATCATCAAATGGTCACATTCTAAGTAAAAAATGCACGGCAATCCGTGCATTTTTTGTAACCTATTCTATCGGAGCTTCAACCACCGCTTCCGATTTCGCCGCTTTATTGTCCGAGGTTTGCAATACGGCACGCGACTTTTCATCAAATTTCACATCAATACGGTGATCCACCACCACATTCATATTAATCGTAATCCCTTCCGCCGGCGTTTCAAGCTGTACTTTCGGGGTACAAGCGGTCAAATTCAGGCAAAAAATTGCAAAAAGTAGGCTTTTTCTCATTTTCTTTTATCCAGTTGCTGATAAATAGAATTCTCAAGATTTTGTTCGACATAGGAACCCGAGTTGATCATATGCCACAGATTAAAGATATTCTCTTTATGATTATAGTTAAAGTTGATTTTAGCTTTTTCTTGTTGATTGAGCTGCATTTTTAATTTGGCGTCCAATACCATTTCGCCGGTTGAACCGACGTTTATTAAACCGCGTAAATCGGTAATTTTCGTATCGTTCAATAGATAAAGCAATAACCGTTCCGAATAACCGCTGGTTTGCGAAATTGCCTTCATTAATTCGGGCTGAATTTTTAAATTGGACTCGACTGCTTGGCTGAGTAAGCCGTCGCATACATAGCAAGGTTTACCTTCCAACCAAAACGGTAAGGTGGCATTCGCTTTGCCTTTTAATTCAATTTGTTGATATTGAACTAATTCGAGAATCCGCTCGAAGTTGATATTCGCCAGTTTTAAATAAGCGATTTGCGTTTGCGGCAAGGCAAATCGCTCGACATTCAATTCTCCGTCTAATAAATTCATCGAAAGCTGTTGGAGCATTAACGGCTTTTTACGGTTATATGGATAATGCCCGAATACTTTTACCCGAATCTTCTTAATCGGTAAGCCAAGATTTAACTGCCCGATTTTGAGATCAATCGGTTGCTTCAAACCGAAGTCGAATTCATTGTCTTGTAAGCGATAAGGCAGGTTAAATTCAATCGCTTTCGCTTCACCGTTAGGCATGGAAAGCGCTGCGTTGCGAATGGCAAAATGCCCGCCGGCAATAATACCTTTTTCCGCACTGGCACTAAAAGCGGTTTCGCCTCGTACCGTACCGTCGGTAATCAGCCAATGTTGGCGAAACGGAATTAACGGTTGGAATACTTTTGCAGATTGTTCCTTCCAGTATAATCGCCCGATGAGTTCGCTTGCGGTTTTAGTCAATTTACGACGAGCAAATAATTTAAGCGGTTCGATTTTATCCCCTTGCAGCTCGCCTTTTAAATTTAGGTTTTCAATTTCACCGCTCACCTGTAATTTAGCGGACGGAGAAGGAATAACCCCCCCGTAATCAAAACGCATTTCCGGTGATTTGAGTTGAATACCGCCGTCAAGTTGCCATTTTTGATAAGCGAATTTAATCGGCTCCGGTAAACTTAATTCGGTTTTGGGAATATACACGCCTTTTTGGTGAATTTTGCCTAATTCACCGCTTAATTTGTTGAGTTGTACTAAATTTTGGTGCCAATTTCCTTGTCCGCTAATCTTGAGTTTGCTGGCTATTGTATGGATATTGGTATCACCCCATACTCGCCATTGCCACAAATCTTGTACCGCATTTTTATCTGCGACATTTTCAAAAAAATCTAATTGTCCGATTTTAAAATTTTTCGCAAAACCGTCTAAATGCAGATTAATATTTTTAAAATCGGGGCTTTCACCCTTAAATATCGCTTGTAAGCGACCGTTTACTCCATATTTGTTAATTTGGATACCGGCAAGCGGAAAACGTAAATCGTGGATCGTCAGTAAACGTTGTTTACCCACTAGACGTAACAGCGATTTTGGTTGAAATTTAAAATTAAGATGATCAAATTTACCGCTGAATGCTACCGGTAAAGAACTGTACAGAATGAAATCGTCATATTTCACATTACCGGTAATTTGAAACGGCATATTTAAGCTGTCAGCTTGTATTTCACCGTCACGGCTTTCCAATACGATATTGCCTTTACCGGCAGTTTTACTTTGCGATAACAGGTTAAAGCGTAAGTAAGTTTTAAGCGGATAATAATCGCCGTTCGCAAAACTGTTCGGGGTGAGTTTTGCATTAATAAAGCCTTGCAGCGGAAAGTCTTCCAGCCAATCCCAATAGAATTTACCTTGCGTAATTTCAAGAGTGTGAAAATCAAAACGGAATGGAAAATTTAAGCGGTTTTTCTGGGCGGTTTCGGAAGCGAAAGCCCAATCGCCGACTAACTGATTTTGCTCATCGGTTTGCCAACTAAGTAGAGAGCTGCCTGCTCGGATCACTTCATTTGCGATCATTTCTTTCGGTAGAATCCAATGATAATCGCCTTCAAATTGTAATGGAATGGCGAACAAATTTTTCGGATTCACGTGGGCGGAAAACAGTAAATTGTGTTTTTCCTGTTCGCTCGGTTGATAGCTTAAATTGCCGGAAAGAGTTTGATTAGCAAATTCCGCCGTTAATTCGACCGCTTGTTGTCGGATTAAAGCGGTCAATTTTTGCTGAAAAAATGCAAATTTGCCGTAGCTTGGTGTTTCTAATAATTGAGAGAAGCGAGGATGAAGATCATTGGGTAAATTCAGCCAATGTAACGCTTTAATTTCCGCCTCACCTTCCGGTAACAAAGCTAAAATCGGGGCGAGCGAGAATTTAGAGGGGGATTCGTCCGAAGCGGGTAATTGAGTTAAACATTGATAATCAAGGGTCGCTTTATCAATTGAGACTTGATGCTGACTATGCCAATGCACAGCAAGATTATCGACCGTAATTAACGGGCAGTTTTGATAGGTAAGTGAAAATTCAGCTAAATTGGCATTTTCCAAATTCGCTTGAATACCACCGGCAGGTATTTGAATTTGCCAGCCGTCCGGTAGAAACCAGTTGCTTACCGTTGCAAGTTGCTTACCTGAAAACAGCATTGCACCGCCGACAATCAGCAGTGCAACTAAAGTCCCGATAACAAGTAAGCTACGTTTTAGCATTAGATCATATTAGTGAATGGATAAAGCATTGCCAATAAGGTGGCTAATGTCCAGCCTAGCGGGTTTTTAATTTGTTTTTCACCTTTGCCGAGTAATAACCAAGCGAGTAAAGCGAAAATCACAAATTGTACGATAAAATAAAGCACATAAGGCAATAACGCTATATCCGGCATAATTTGCAACTGTTGATAAAGTACAAACGCACTCCATAGGTAATTGAATACTAAGACGATAAGCGCAAGTTGTACTAATAATTTAAAGAAAACGTCAAGGCGGCTTTTTGCCAACATCAAATACCAACCGGCAAGCAGAATACCAAGTAACAATTGGGCAAAATTATTTGCGCGAACACCGTTAAATAAAGACGGAAGTTCAACCCAATAAATCGCCAAATACTGAATCATACCGACCGCCAGAATACCGAAAGCACAGTAAATTAACGTATTTATCGGTTTTTCACGGGCGGTAAACAACCAATAAAAAAGACCAAGCATCAAAGATGCCACGCCGGCAAGCGCCATCGGGTTATGTTTCGGCGTAAAGCCGATTGAATAAATAAAATTGCCGAGAGAAAACAGCATAAAAAATTTCAAGACAAATAACAGCCTACCGGTTTGTCCCGGGCAAATTTCCCCTTTCCATAACACAAAAAAGATAATGAGATTAGTAATGAAAAAGGCGAGCAAATACGGCGAAATAAAAATAGCGTTTTGCGGGGCAAAGTAGTGATTAAGAAACATTTGCACAAACAGCATTAATACCATCGGTAAAAGTGCGTGTGTGGCAACCTCATATTTTTTTTCGGAATCGTGATCGTGCGACATAAATTAAAATTGATAGATAAGTAAAATTGGAAAATGATTTTAGTATGGAATTATGCCATAATACATGCCGTTTTTTAACTTAAATAAGGAATGAACTATGCGAATTTTACATACCATGTTACGAGTGGGCGATTTAGAGCGTTCAATTAAATTCTATACCGAAGTGTTAGGTATGCGTTTACTTCGTACTAGCGAAAACCCTCAATATAAATATTCGTTAGCATTTGTCGGTTATGCGGACGAAAGCGAAAGTGCGGTAATCGAATTAACGTATAACTGGGGCGTAGAAAGCTACGAGTTAGGTACGGCATTCGGTCATATTGCCTTAGGTGTTGATGACATTTATACAACAATTGAAAGTTTACGTGCGGCAGGTGCTAAAATTACGCGTGAACCGGGTCCGGTATTAGGCGGAACTACAGTAATCGCTTTTGCCGAAGATCCGGACGGTTATAAAATTGAGTTTATCGAAAATAAAAATGCACAGGCTGCATTAGGTAACTAGTCTTATTCGTCATAAAAGAGAATACCCTAAATATTTTTTATGGCGTAAGCGGTCAGGTTTAGAGAGATATTTGCAATTCCTCTCTAAAATACGACCGCTTTTTATTTAAATGGATGCTAAACATCCGTAATGAACAAACAATGACAGAACAAGTAACAGACTATAATTTATTAAAAAATCGTTTTCGCGGCTATTTACCGGTTATTATTGATGTGGAAACCGCAGGTTTAAATGCGCAAACGGACGCTTTATTGGAGCTGGCGGCAATCACGGTAAAAATGGATGAGAACGGTTATTTAGTGCCGGATCAAAAATGCCATTTTCATATTCAGCCGTTTGAAGGCGCGAATATCAATCCGGATTCGCTTAAATTTAACGGTATTGATATTGATAACCCGTTGCGCGGAGCGGTGCCGGAAAATATTGCGATTCCGGAAATGTTTAAAATGGTGCGCCGTGCAATAAAAGATCAAGGCTGCCAACGAGCAGTGATTGTGGCGCATAACGCTACCTTTGATCAGGCGTTCGTACAAGCGGCGGTGAAACGTATTAACGCAAAACGTGATCCGTTTCACCCGTTTGCAATGTTTGATACCGCAACGCTTGCCGGCTTTATGTACGGACAAACCGTATTAGTCAAAGCTTGTCAAATGGCAAAAATTTCGTTTGACGGTAAACAGGCGCATTCAGCCTTATATGATACGGAAAAAACCACAGAGTTATTTTGTGCAATGGTGAATCGTTTAAAAGATCTCGGCGGTTTTCCACTCATAAGTAATAACGTATCAGACGTATAATTTGAGGAAAAGTAAGCGGTCTATTTTCCTGATTTTTTTGCAAAAAAGTCGGGAAAATAGACCGCTTGTGTATTTCCGGCTAGTCTAACTAAGACAACATACCTAACTCATACGCAATAAATAATAGCGTGAAAGCGGTAAGGTAAATTAAACCGACAATAGATAACCAAAATAAACCGCCTTTGACTTTATGTTCGCCTTTTAATACGAGTGAAAGATTCAATGCCGCAAACACCGGGGTTGAAACAAACGAACAGATCATTGCGAAAGAAAGCATTTTCGCCACATCGCTCATAAATACCGAGATGATAAGAATACCGATGGCAGATGTAACCGTCATCCAAATACTTAAACTGGCTACAGAGCTTTCTTTTTTATTAAGTAATAAACGTAACGCTTCATTATTCGCTCGTGAGTAACCGTCAATTACGGTAATGGTCGTGCCGAACATACACATAAAAGCAATTAATGCGATCAACAATTTGGACCAATCACCGATAGCAAACGCATACATTTTAATGAGCTGTGCAATATATTTTACACCCGCCTGTTCAACCGCTTCACCCGAACCGTATTGAACCAATGCGCCTAACGCCAAGAATACTAAGGCAAGAATTGCCGTACCGATAAAACCGACATTGAAATCAAAAATACCGTCTTCATAGCTCACTTTGTTTAAACGACGTTTTGCTACCACCCACATTGAATTGATTGCAGAAATCTCAATCGGTGCCGGCATCCAGCCCATCAATGCTACAATAAAACCGAGTGAAGCCAAATTCCAAGGGCTTGGCTCAATAAAATCAGGTGCAACTTGTACGCCGCCTTTTAACGCCGCTACAATTACAGCGGTTACAGTGGAAACCGTTAGCGCAATCATAATGCCTTTAGAAAGAGTATCTAAAAAGCGATATTTACCTAATAACAGAATGCCCCAAGTCACCACAATAATAACGGTACTGGCAACCGGAATACTTAGATCAAATTGGATGCCGAGTGCCGAGAAGATAAATTTTAAAATTGCCGCCGTTACAATACCTACCGCCGCCGTGTTGATCATTGCCGCAATCACGTTAAGAATAAAGAATATCCACAAGTAGATTTTGCCTTTTTCTTGATAGCCTTCTAATAAGGTTTTATTCGAACTTAACGTATATTGCACGCCGAAACGGAAAAACGGGTATTTAAATAAATTTGCTAAAATAATAATTAATGCCAATTGCCAACCGTAAATTGCACCGGCTTGAGTTGAAGCAACAATATGCGAACCGCCTACCGCAGCCGAAGCCATTAATATCCCCGGTCCCATTGCTTTTAATTTTGATTGCCAGTTCGAAGCCGGCTCTATTTGCTGTGTTTGTGTCATATTTTCTTTCCCTTTATTGTATAAAATTTAGTACGGTCTTTTGCATTGTATGCTTAAGTTTCGAATGAAAACAATCGCTTTTTTTCGATTAATTTATTTAGTGAAAAAAATGATAAAAATTTTGTAAGCTAAAATGTTTTGGTTAAAGCATAATCGTATAAACTCCATATGGATTTAGATGATTGTGCTAGATTTATTGGCTTTTTAAGTATTTTATAAATTTATTAAAAATAAGTATGATTGTTTGATTATTGTTCTGATATATTGAAATTCTTAGGAGTAAATGCCTTTTTATGGCGATTATAAGAGGTGCATGTTTTTAGAATATGCTATTGCTGGTTTTCTTAAAAAAGAATCGGATTTATACCTTCCAGAGGTAAAGAGAGGAGCTATAAATATTGATAATTTAGGGTAAAAGCAGTAAGAGAAGTAGCTTTAACTAAAATATAAATATGTATATAAAACGATACAAAAGGCTCTTAGCAGAGCCTTTTCTTTTGTTTGATAAGCGGTCTAATTTCCCCTTTTCTTTGCAAAGTAGGATTGTGATGTGGAAGGATTATTAATCGAATCAAGAAAGTTAATCAGATTTCTTTTTTGATCGTTAGAAAGTCTTGACCAATGAAAGTCCAAACGTTGTTTAAGTGCATCTTGTCGAATCGGAACATATTGTTCTTTATCCGAGAAAGTTAAATTATCTGCTTTACTGTCACTAAAAAACCAACTGATCGGTGTATCTAAAATCACCGCAATATTCACCAAATGTGCTACATTAATTTTGGTTGCGCCACGCTCATAGCGTGAGAATTGTTGTTGGGAAACACCAATTTGTTCCGCTAAATTTTCTGCCGTTAATCCCAATTCCTTTCTACGTTGTTGAATTTTTTTCCCTATTGCTTGATCTACCTCTGCCGCTACAAATCTATTCATTTTGTTTCTCATCAATATTTTACTCAATGAGTGATATTTTTTAGATTTTTACGCTTGTTTTGTTTTCATTGTAATTGTATATTTTGATAAATACTCTATTGTTGAGTGTTTTATTGTGTTTACTCATATCTATTAAGTAATTTAAATTTAAGGATCTATTATGAAAACATTGAAAATTTCGTTTTTAGTTTCATTAATTCTTACTACTACGGCTTGCGGTGGTAGTGGTACGGCTAAAACACCGGATGGTGATAAAATAAATTTAACGATTAGTCCGGAAGGTACGGTAGGAGCTAAAACAACAGAAGGTATTTTATTGGGGATGAATAATTCCGATTCTTTCTATGGTGTTTGGCGTAATGATGCGGAAACCGTGCGTGAATTACGTTATCAAGGTTCAGAAGCTATTAATATTCCTACATCGGGTATTGCAACTTATAAAGGTGATGCAGTGTGGATTAGCGGATATGATAAGGGGTTTGTAAAAGGTGGAGAAACAACCTTAAATGTTGATTTTGATAACAAGACTGTTGATGGAAAAATAGATTTTTCCATTTTCAAAGGAGATGAATTAAGACGAGATATTACGTTACATCAAGGTAATTTATCTGGTGCAAAATTTTCCGGACAGGCAAGCGTGATTGGTAATTCAGAAGGTCGGTATGAAGGCGCATTGTTTGGTGATGGAGCTAAGCAGGCGGCGGGTTTAGTTCAATTTGAAAATAATAGCAAATTGGATGTGAGTTTCGGTGGTCAAAAACAATAGGATTAAAATGAAAAAATTACTGATTATTACCGCTATTAGTACATTTCTTTCGGCATGCGCAACCGTACCGATGGCTTCTTTAGAGAAGAGTAATGCATTGAAACAATTTCATGCTCCGACTCAAGAACATTCCGGTATTTATATCTATAGACCTAATTCGGTCTTCGGAGCTGCACTTAAGAAGAATGTTTATCTTGATGATCAACTAATTGGAGAAACGGCTAAAGGTGTTTTCTTCCATAAATTGGTTTCACCGGGAACGCATAAAGTCGCTACGGAATCGGAGTTCAGCAATAACACTCTCGTATTTTCAACCGTTGGCGGACAAAATTATTTTGTACGTCAATATATGAAAATAGGTGCGTTTGTCGGTGGGGCGGGTGTTGAACTTGTTGATGAAAAGCAGGCAAAAACAGAAATGGCGGACGTTCATTTGGCTCAATAAAAAAATAAGCGGTCTAATTTCCATACTTTTTTGCAAAAGAAATAAAAATCAGACCGCTTGTTTTATTTACGATTATCGTTCGCTTGTTGTAGTAGTATTCGACTTTCTTTTAAGAATTGTTCCGAATAATCGCCAAACCAATGATGAACTTCTTCAAAGGCTTGGATAAAGCCGGCTTTATCATTATTTTTGAAGAATTCTAAGCTGGTGGCAAAAGTGTCTTTCAGTGATTCGATTACGGCAAGATTTTCCGGTTTATCCGAAATAATATCGGCATATAAACCGCCGTCTTGCGCAAATAAACGTCCGATCATTGCTAACTCTAAACGGTAAATCGGTGAAGACAGTGCCAAAAGCTGTGATAATTTGACCGGTTGGCGGGATAAGTGCAAACCGAAAGTAAAAGTCGAGAAGTGGCGTAATGCTTGAATATAGGTCATTGCATGATCGTGTTCGTGAGCATCGATAACCTCAATTTTTGCACCCCAAATTTTAATTTGTTCGATAAACCATTCGTATTTTTCGGAAAAACGTCCGTGGCAACAAGCAACCAATTGTTTCGCCATGGAAGCAATGTCCGGTCCGAACATCGGATGTAAACCGACGACCGGACCGCTATGTACTTCCAACATTCTTTCCAGCGGTTGTGCTTTAACGGAGGTTAAATCCGCTAAAATCATATTTTCGGTTAAAAACGGTTGTAGGCGTTCAATCGTTTCCAACGTTTTAGCTATCGGTACGCAAACGATAACCAAATCGGTTTCAGCGAGAATTTGTTCCGCTTGATTCCAATCTTGACTGCCTAACGTTTCCACCCTATAGCCCGAAAGCGTTAGAAAACGTGCAAATAATCCGCCCAATTTTCCTTTACCGCCGACAATTACGATTTTATGAATATGCGGATTCGTGGTTTTAAAGCCGTGTTTGTTTTCATTCACATAAGATTCACGCATTACTCGTCTTAATACGTCTTCGATTAAGTCGGCGGGAACGCCTTGCTTTTCCGCTTCTTGACGGCGGGCGGCTATCATTGCCGTTTCGCGTTCCGGCGCATAAACGGGAATACCGTGTTCCGATTTAACTTTTCCCACCTCGGCGACTAATTTTAAACGTTCGGCAAACAGTCGGATTAATTGTTGATCAACTTGATCGATTTGTTCTCGTAAAGGATTGAGCGGATTCATATAAGGGTCCTTTATGCTATCGAAAGATTCATAAAATAAGCGGTCAAATTTTTAAATTTTTTGGCAAAATGTGTCCGCTTATTCGTTTTATATCGAACCTTTTAGGCTGGTGTTAAGCTCTTAATTTTTCAGCAAAATCGGTTAAGAGATTTTCCGTCGTTTGCCAATCGATGCAGGCATCGGTAATAGATACGCCGTATTGCATTTGAGCGAAAGGCAGATCGGAAGATTGGTTACCGGCATGTAAATGGCTTTCGATCATTAAACCGATAATCGAACGGTTTCCGTTTAATAATTGTTCTAACGCATTTTCGGTAACAAGCGGCTGACGGCGATAATCTTTATTTGAGTTACCGTGGCTACAGTCAATCATAATTGCTTCCGGTAAGCCGGCGTTACGTAATGCGATTTCACATTCCTCAACATATTGCTTTTCAAAATTAGGTGTTTTTCCGCCGCGTAGAATCACATGGCTATCCGGATTACCCTTAGTATGCAATAAATTCACCTGACCTTTTTGGTTGATGCCGATAAAGCTATGGCTTTGTGCGGCGGATTGCATTGCATTAATCGCTACGGATAAACTGCCGTCCGTGCCGTTTTTAAAACCGACCGCCATAGATAAACCGGAAGCCAATTCTCGGTGAGTTTGTGACTCTGTCGTACGAGCCCCGATTGCCGACCAACTGAATAGATCCGCCAAATATTGCGGAGTCATCGGATCTAAGGCTTCGGTGGCAAGCGGTAAACCTAATTCGGCAAGTTCTAAACAGAGTTTACGTCCGACACGTAAACCGGTTTCAACGTCAAAAGTACCGTCAATCTTAGGGTCGTTAATCAAGCCTTTCCAGCCTACGGTAGTACGCGGTTTTTCAAAATATACACGCATTACGATATAAAGTTTATCCGAAACGCTGTCGGCTAATGTTTTTAATTTTTTACCGTATTCGATGGCGGCTACCGGATCATGAATAGAACAAGGACCGATAACAATCAGTTTACGTGGATCACGTTTATGAATAATATCCGAGATTTCTCGACGTGATGTTTCGATTTGTTTACGCAGATGTTCTGACAACGGTAATTCGGCTTTTAATTCAGCCGGGGTAAGCAATACTTTCTCGTCAATAATATTCACATTATGTAAACTGTCCTGATTAACTACGGTGTTCATTTTTGTTTCCTTCTCTGTAAAATTTTTAATACATTATTACTTTACAATTTTACAGCCAGTGTTTCAACTATTTTTTTCTTTACATCGCTCACTGAGATTCGCTCCATTAATTTTTCTCCGGATTTACTTCTCGCTTTAGTCGCCCAAGGTAACTTATTCCACGGCTTTCCATAATAATCCAATACGGCTTGATCATAGACGGAAACAACGTTGTGCTGATCATTATAGGGGGCGGTTCGACGAGGATTATGAATCGCATATAAGCCGATAACCGGTGTACCTTGCGTAGTTGCAATATGTGCCGCACCGGTATCCGGCGAGATAACCAAATCAACCTGCTTAATTAATGCAGTAAGCTGTTTTAAATTGGTTTTTCCGGTAATATTGATACAATTCGGTGCTAATTGCTGAATTTTTGCTGCAGTTTCCATTTCATAAGCAGAAGGGGAACCGGCAATAATCACATTGATATTTTGTGCGGTAAGCCATTGAGCAAGTTCTGCATTAGGTGCTGCTCCCCAATCTTTTTCCTGTTTACTGGAACAAGGCGCAATCAGTACGTTTTTCTTGTTCTTATCAATAAAAGCGGCACTATAATTCAGATCGGACTGACTTAAAGGTAGCGACCAACGAGGCGTTAAATCAGTCACACCGATTGCTTTGGCGAACATCATTTGCCCGTCCAAAACGTGTGGAGAAGCAGTCATTTCCACTTTTTCATTAGTAAAAAGCCATTGCATTTCACGCGCGCGATCTCGATTAAAACCGATTTTCTTCGTCGCTTTAATGCCTAACGAAATCATTGAAGCACGAAAGGCGGTTTGCATATTTAATAAAAAATCAAACCGCTTGTGAGCGAGTGTTTTCCATAGTGTAAAGATTCCTTTCCAACCTGTTTTTTTATCATAGGGAATCAATTCGACATTGGCTAAGCCTTGCATTAAGCTCGCTTCCGTTTTACCGATAATCCAACAGATTTCGGCATTAGGGTATTGGCGTTGAATCGCCTGAACGACAGCGAGAGTGTGACATACGTCCCCGATTGCGGACAGGCGTAAAATACAGATATTAAGCGGTTGTTTTTTCATTAAAATTTGCGCATTGAAATAGTAAGTGGATTAACTCTTGGATAATATAGCAAAAACCCACGCTTTGCGTGGGTTTATTCGGATTGAATTCAGAGATTATTCAACTTTTAGTAAACGGCTGGTATTTGTACCGCCTTCTTTTAATTCGTCACCTTGAGTTAATAATACTAAATCGCCTGACATTAAATAACCTTTCTCTTTTAATAATGCGATGGCTTTTTTCGCACCTTCGAAAGTACGGCTTTCTTCATCATAGAAGACCGGTGTTACACCACGATAGAGAGCAGTACGATTTAATGCTTTTTGATTACGAGATAATGCGTAAATAGGTAAGCCTGAGCTGATGCGGCTCATTAATTTCGCCGTTTCTCCGGAATGGGTTAAAGCGATAAGCGCCGATACGCCTTCTAAGTGATTAGCGGTGTACATCGCAGACATTGCAACCGCTTCATCAATCGTTGCAAACGTACCTTCCATACGGTGACGAGAGATGTTGATACTCGGCATAATTTCAGCACCTAAACAGACTTCAGCCATTGATTTAACCGTTTCTACCGGATAATCGCCGTTTGCCGTTTCGCCTGAAAGCATTACCGCATCGGTACCGTCTAATACCGCATTTGCTACGTCCATTACTTCAGCACGTGTCGGCATCGGTTTTTTGATCATTGATTCCATCATTTGAGTTGCGGTAATTACAACACGGTTTAATTTACGCGCACGACGAATTAAACGTTTTTGTACACCGACTAACGCCGCATCACCGATTTCAACACCTAAGTCGCCACGAGCAACCATTACTACGTCAGCACCTAAAATGATGTCGTCCATTGCTTCTTCGGTTGCAACGGTTTCCGCACGCTCTACTTTAGCTACGATTTTCGCTTCTAATCCCGCTTCACGTGCTAATTGACGAGCGTAATCTAAATCCGCACTGGATTGCGGGAATGATACCGCTAAGTAATCGACACCGATTTTAGCCGCAAGTTTAATGTCTTCTTTATCTTTTTCCGTTAATGCCGGTGCAGATAAACCGCCGCCTAACTTATTGATACCTTTGTTATTCGATAACGGACCGCCGACAGTCACTTCCGTATGTACTTTTACGCCTTCAACGGAAAGAACTTTTAATTGTACGTTACCGTCATCTAATAAAAGAATATCACCCGGTACGACATCGTTCGGTAAGTTTTTATAGTCTAAACCGACCGCATCTTGATGACCTTCACCACGCGGTAAATCCGCATCTAAAGTGAATTTGTCACCGATATTTAAGAAAATTTTACCGTCTTTGAATGTAGAAACACGAATTTTAGGACCCTGTAAATCGCCTAAAATCGCTACGGTTTTACCTAATCTAGCTGCAATTTCACGTACTTTATTTGCACGTTCAATATGATCTTCCGGCACACCGTGTGAGAAGTTCATACGAACCATATTTGCGCCTGCAGCAATAATTTTTTCCAAATTATTACCGCGATCGGTAGCTGGTCCCATTGTACAAACAATTTTTGTTCTTCTGAGTTTTCTAGACATTGATTAGACTCCGTAATTATTGATTATTTAGAAATTGAAAATTCTTTTCATAGGCGGTATTTTAACGCCTAAAACATTAAGTATTATACGCTTAAATCAAGTTGGTTTAAATATAGTTATGAGGTTTTCCTATGAATATTTGGATTATGCGCCATGGTGAAGCCGGGTTTAATGCGGCAATGGATAGTGAACGAAGTTTAACCGAGCATGGGCAAAAAACGGCTTATAAGCAGGGACAATGGTTGGCAAAACGTTTTCTTGAGCGGAATATTGTTTTGGATAAGATCATTGTTAGCCCGTTTTTACGTGCAAAACAAACTTTTGATGTTTTGCTTGAAGGTATGCGAGCGGTTGATTTTAAGCAAGATATAGCCGAGCTACCGATAGAAGTTTGGGAAGGGATAACGCCTTACGGCGATCCTGAGAATGTTAAAAACTATTTGGATTTTTTACGAGAAGAAGGGGCTAAAAATATTTTAGTCGTGTCACATTTACCGTTAGTGTATGATTTAGTTCTGAGTTTGACGCAAGACCAGGAAAATGTGCATTTTTATTCGGCGGTGATTGCGGAGATTGATTGGAAAACAGACTTCGGTAAAGTTTTAGCAATTGAAAATCCTTAAATGATAGTTTTTGGAATAATAATAAAATTATTTTCATTTTTTTAGAAATTGTCCAATAAATAGGCTTCCCAATTATGTAAAAAGTGCGTATCATACGCACCTCAAAATCAGCCAAAGCTGACATAGATTGATTAAAGAGTACGGTTTTTTAGCCGTACTTTTTATTTGGATATTTATCTCGTTAAATTTGCTTTAAATTTAATCACTTACGGAAGAAGAGAATATGCGTATAGGGCAATATGAATTAAAAAACCGTATTTTCCTCGCGCCGATGGCAGGTATTACCGACCAACCTTTTCGTCGCTTGTGTACTAAACTCGGAGCAAGTCTGACTTTTTCAGAGATGATGTCCACAAACCCTGACGTATGGCATACGGAAAAATCTCGTTTGAGGCTTGCGCATCATGAAGAGATTGGCATAAATGCCGTACAAATTGCAGGGTCGGATCCAACGGAAATGGCAATGGCGGCGAAAGTCAATGTTGAGTACGGGGCACAAATTATTGATATCAATATGGGTTGCCCGGCTAAAAAGGTAAACAAGAAAATGGCGGGCTCCGCACTTCTACGTGAACCCGAATTAGTCGCTCAAATTTTAGATGCGGTCGTTAATGCTGTAGATGTGCCTGTAACATTAAAAATTAGAACAGGTTGGGATCAGGAAAATAGAAACTGTTTGGAGATTGCTAAAATTGCTGAAAAAGCAGGTATCTCCGCTTTAACGATTCACGGTCGTACGCGTCATTGTCTTTTTGAAGGTAATGCCGAATACGACAGTATCAAAGCCGTTAAACAAGCGGTTTCTATTCCGATTATTGCTAACGGCGATATAACCTCCGCAGAGAAAGCGAAGTATGTGTTAGATTATACGGGAGCGGATGCGGTTATGATCGGTAGAGGCAGTTTCGGTCGTCCTTGGTTGTTTAAGGAAGTTGAACAATTTTTAGAGAATGGTCGTCTTTTGGATTTGCCTTTAGATGAAAAATGCCAACTCATGTTTAAACATATTGAAGATCTTCATCGGTTTTACGGTGAACAAAAAGGTTATCGTATAGCGCGTAAACATGTCGGTTGGTATGCGGATCAATTGTCGCCAGACTTAACTTTTAAACGTACTTTCAATGCGTTGGATTCGACAAAAGAACAATTACTCGCATTGGAAGATTTTATGAAATCGATTCGGTAGAATCCTTATTTTAGTTGGATAGAGGACAATGTTAGAACAACAACCTGTACAAAACCCATTAACGGTATCAATGTTAAATGCTCAAGCACAACAAGTGAATAAACCACTTCGTGACAATGTGAAAGCGGCATTAAAAAATTATTTATCTCAATTAAACGGTGAAGATCCAACGGAATTATATGAGTTGGTATTATCTGAAATTGAACACCCGATGTTAGATATGGTTATGCAATATACGCGCGGTAATCAAACTCGCGCTGCAACCATGTTAGGGATTAACCGTGGTACATTACGTAAAAAATTAAAAAAATACGGTATGGGCTAATTTTTAACTCATCTATTTTATGATAAAAAAGGCTATTCGATAGAATAGCCTTTTTTGTTACTTTAAAGAGAGTTGAAGAATATCACTAAGATAATGACCGGAATAACGAATTTGACGTAATTAAACCAAATATTCGTGAAGGTTTCTCCTGCGCCTAATTCTTTTTTCGCCTCATCTTTCAAAACGAATCCTACAAAAATCGCACTACCTAATGCGGTAAGGATAAATAGAATATTACCGCTGATATAATCGAAAGCATCAAAAATACTTTTGTCCATGATACGAATATTTTGCCAAAGATTATCGCCTAATACCGACGGAATATTACCAATCACAAAAATCGTAAACAGCGTAACCGCAATCGCTTTTTTACGGCTCATTCGTGTCTTTTCCTGTAAAGAGGTAATAATCACTTCATAAATTGTTAATGAAGTAGTCAGTGCGGCTACCACGAGTAAACTAAAGAAAATAATGGCAAAAACGGTGCCGCCCCACATATTGGAAAATACGATCGGCAAACTTTGGAAAACAAGCGTAGGACCTGAATTCGGCGCAACGCCAAAACTAAATAATGAAGGGAAAATCATAAAACCGGCGAGAACCGCAATCAAGGTATTCATAATACCGGTAATGGTAGCGGTTTTAACTAAATTCTCGTTTTTATCTAAATAGCTGGAAAGCGTAATTAACACGCCGAAACCAAGGCTTAAGGCAAAGAATACTTGCCCTAATACGAATACGAAAAGTTTCGGTGTAATTTTTGAAAAGTCAGGCATCAGGTAAAATGCAATCCCTTCCGCTGCTCCCGGTAGAGTGACATTACGAATCACCATCACTAATAAAAAGATAAAGAGTAACGGCATAAGATATTTAACCGAACGTTCGATACCGTCCACAATGCCTTTAATCAAAATGAAGTAGTTTACCAATACGAATAAAGCGGTATAACCGATAATCGCCATCGGACTGTTCTGAATACTTTCCTTATAGTAAGAGGCGGTCGTTTCAACCGTTATCGGTGTGGAAAGATCTAGAGCACCGCTGATTAAACTACCGATATAATTTAATACCCAGCCGCCCAATACCATATAGTAGGCTAAGATACCGAAAGCACCGAGTAAGCCCATATAGCCTAAAATTTTCCAACCCGAATGGATCTTTTGACCGTTCGCAGAACCGCCGAAAGCATCAATCGCATTGACTTTAATACGACGACCGATAACGTTTTCAACCAAAATCATCGGGATACCGATCACAATCATTGCGATACAAAATAAAAAGACGTAGGCTCCGCCGCCGTTTTCACCAACTAAATAAGGAAAACGCCAAGTTGCACCGAAACCGACGGTCGCTCCGGCAACCGTCATTACATAAGCCAATCTATTTGACCAAGATTGGCGTTCTACAGATTTATTCGCCATTATTACTCCTAAGCTAGGCTATTTCCGCGGATAAGCGGTAAGATTTTAAGAAATTTTTGCAAATTATGAGAAGAGTGCAAACAGTTCATCGACTTTGATACGAGAATCGGCTCGTTGCCCGATAGAACGCTGAACTTTAATTTTTTTTATTTTCGCACCATGATAAATTTGTCGGGTAAAAGCCGTATCGTGGTTTGAAATGAGTACGGGAATTTTATGTTTTTGCGCTTGTTTTGCGAGCTGGGCTAACTTTTCTTGCTGAACAAGACTAAATCCGCCGCCGGCGTAATGGGTAAAATTACTTTCCTGTTGTAAAGGCGCATAAGGCGGATCGCAGTAAACAATATAATTATCGGGAGCTTGATGCAAGCGGGCGAAAACTTGCTCAAAATCGGCACAGATGAATTCGGCTTTTTGTGCTTTTTCTGCAAAAAAGCGTAATTCATTTTCGGGAAAATAATGTGTTTTGTAAGCACCAAACGGCACATTATATTCATGCTTTTGATTATAACGGCATAAACCGTTAAAGCCGAAACGGTTCAAATAAAGAAATAAAACCGACCGCCTAAATTTATCGGACGAATGATTAAATTCTTGACGTCGTGCATAGTAAAAAGCAGCGGTATTCGCTTCGGTATCTAAGAACAGCGTTTTAGTTTCTTTAATATAATGTTCAACATCATATTTAATGATATTAAATAAATTAATTAAATCGGGATTAATATCGGCAAGTAAATAACGCTCATAATCCGTATTTAAAAATACGGAGCCGGCTCCAACGAAAGGTTCAACGAAACAAGCCCCCTGAGCAGGCTTAGGGGGCAAATGTTTACGAATTTCAGTGGTTAGGCGATATTTTCCTCCCGCCCACTTTAGAAAAGCTCTTCTATTATTCATTGAACTAACGTTGTGTGAATCTTTCAATCGCAGCTAAAACTTGCTGTTCCGACGCTTGTGCCGTAACGTAAGCTTCTCCGAGCGATTTTAATAAGACAAGACGTAATTGACCGCTTAATACTTTTTTATCTCGCCACATATAAGGTAAATATTCGCTCGGCTCCATCGTATCCGGAGAAATTGTCGGGAGTACGGCTTGTGCAAGTAATTTTTCCAAACGAGCGACATCTTGTGCGGATAAATTGCCTAGAATACGGGATAATTCCGCCGCTTCCAGCATCCCGACCGACACGGCTTCACCGTGTAACCAGTTTCCGTATCCCATATAAGCTTCGATCGCATGACCGAAGGTATGTCCTAAATTAAGTAATGCACGGTCGCCTTTCTCCGTTTCGTCACGTGCTACGACATCAGCTTTTAGCTGGCAACAGCGTTGAATACAATATTCCAGTTCGTGTTGTTTCAGCGCGACTAAGTGATGGATATTGTTTTCCAACCATTCGAAGAAATGAATATCGAAGATTGCACCATACTTAATTACTTCGGCAAGCCCGGCACTCACTTCTCGTTTAGGAAGCGTTTGTAAGGTATTCGTATCAATAATAACCAAAATAGGCTGATAGAACGCACCGATCATATTTTTGCCAAGCGGGTGATTAACCGCCGTTTTACCGCCGACCGACGAATCGACTTGTGCAAGCAAGGTCGTTGGAATTTGGATAAAACGAATACCGCGTTGATACGACGCTGCGGCATAGCCCGCTACATCACCGATCACTCCACCGCCTAAGGCGATAAGTATCGTATCTCTATTGTGATTTTTCTCCAATAAGGCGGTAAAAATCATATTAAGAGAATCTAGCGTTTTATATTTCTCCCCGTCCGGGATGAGAACGGAATCGACACTGCAACCTAATGAATTCAGCGTATCGGTTACTGTTGCAAGATAATGTGCGGCGACGGTCGGGTTTGAAACAATCATTACCTTATCGCCCGCTTTCAGCGAAGAATAGCTTTGCGGATCACTGAGTAAACCGGCTCCGATGCTAATCGGATAGCTACGCTCTTTTAATTCAACATTTACTTGCAACATATTTATTACTTCCTCATTCAATATTTATAGGAAACCGAATCCCGAGAAACCTATTGCAGATTATCAATCAGTTCGATGATGTGCGTTGCAACCAGTTTCGCACTTTGCTCATCGGTTTGTAGCGTAATATCCGCAATTTCTTCATAAAGCGGATTACGCTCTTTGGCGAGTGCTTCCAAGGTTTCACGAGGATTTTCCGTTTGAAGTAACGGACGTTTTTTATCGCGCTGCGTTCTCTCGAATTGTTTATCTACCGTTGTTTCAAGATAGATAACAATACCTCGAGCAGATAATACATTGCGATTTTCTTTTGATAAAACGGAACCGCCGCCGGTTGATAATACAATACCTTGGTTTTGCGTAAGCTCATTAATAATGCGTTCTTCACGCTTACGGAAACCGGCTTCGCCTTCAAGATCAAAAATCCAGTCGATATCGGCACCGGCACGTTCTTCAATCACAGCGTCAGAATCAATAAATTCCATTCCTAACATTTGAGCGAGCTGACGACCGATGGTGCTTTTACCTGCACCCATAGGACCTATAAGGAAAATATTACGTTTTTCTGCCATCGTTTGTTCTTCTTTTATTTAAAATATATTATGTGACAAATTCAATTTGTGGAAAAAAACGACCGCTAATGCTCAATTGCTTCGTGTTTTTAGCAACAGCAAGCGGTCTGTTTTACGAAAAATTTTGCAAAATGGTTTTTCGATTTAATTTAGTATAATAAATACCACAAATTGCCCAAAATAATTGGGTATGATTATCGCAAGAAACCATACCCAATTTCAACCTCATAGGGAGATAATCCCTAAAATTTCATAAATTATTTTTTTAGAATAATTCAAAGCTACCCGGTGAATTTAATAATTCTTTCGGTGGTAAACCTAAGCGTTGTTCTAAATGCGGTTTAGATTCTTGAGGTAGTTTGTAAGCTTTTTCTACGATATATTTTTTCGTCGGTTCGGTTCCTTTAATAAAGTATTCGGTTAGGTTATTACCAAGGAAGCCGCTTACGCTATCAATTTTGGTTTCAATGATATTCGGCGGAGTTGCCTGCGTTCTTTCTTTTTTATCCGCTAACGCCACTTTCATATATTTAATCCAAGCGGGCATTGCGGTTTTCGCTCCTGCTTCACCTTTACCTAAATCACGTTTATTATCATCAAAACCGACGTAAACCGTAGTAACGATATTAGCTCCGAAACCGGCATACCAAGTGACTTTCGAATTATTGGTCGTACCTGTTTTTCCACCGATGTCTTTACGTTTAAATTCATTCGCTAATGCTTTACTGGTTCCGTTCCAGGCTTGTCCCGGTTCTCCGTAAATCGCACTATTCAATGCGCTACGCATTAAGAAAGCAAGTTCACCGCTAATCACTCGAGGCGCATAACGGGTTTCCTGTCCGTTTTGTACCGCTTCAGTCATTAAACTCGGTGCATCGGATTTAACTGCAGGTTTAATTTCAAGTTCATCGTCATTCTCAGCCGGAGTATCATTGGTTTCATCACTTTCCGACACTTCCGTAGATGCTTGCAATTGTGTTTCATCATGAATTTTCACACCGTCAAAATAGGTCGGTTCAGGATATTTCACGCCGATATTACAATCTAGACAAGCAATAGCCGGATTGGCTTTAAATAATTCGTTACCTTGATTATCTAAAATACGTTCAATAATATAAGGATCGATTAAGTAACCGCCATTATCAAATACCGCATACCCTCGAGCCATTTCCAACGGGGTAAACGAAGCCGCCCCTAACGCAAGAGCTTCGGTTGCGACAAATTGCTCCCGATTAAAGCCGAAACGCTCAAGATATTCCGCAACATAATCTACGCCGGCCATCTGTAATGCTCGGATAGCGACCATATTCTTGGATTTACCGAGTGCGACGCGTAAACGTAAAGGACCTTCATAACGATTATCCGCATTTTTAGGTGTCCACGGTTTTTGTCCCTTTTTAGTAATCGTAATCGGAGAATCGCTTAAGGTAGTCGAAAGACTTAAACCTTTATTCATTGCCGCGGCATAAATAAACGGTTTGATTGACGAACCGACTTGAACGAGTGATTGGGTTGCTCGATTAAAACGACTTTGTTCGAAGCTGAATCCGCCGACAATCGCTTCAATCGCACCGTTATCACTATTTAACGATACTAATGCCGAATTTACTTCGGGAATCTGACCGAGTTGCCAATCTTTACCGTTTTTATGTTTACGAACCCAAATTTGTTCGCCCGCATTAAGTTTGATTTGTTTACCGAATACGGCATTTGATTTTTGCAGTTCCTCTTTATCGCCGTTAGGTAGCATAATGGTATAGCTATTTTTTCCGACGCTCGTAATCGCCGCTCCGATAAATGGATCGGAATTCGGTAATTTACTTAGATGATCAATGATTTTTTCGTCGTCCCAAGCTTCTTTGCCGGTCCAAAGTTTTTCGGCTCCGCGCCAACCGTGGCGGCGATCATAATTAATTAAGTTTTCACTTAATGCGTCTTGCGCCGCCTTTTGGTCGGTTGAAAGGACGGTGGCATATACTTTAAAGCCTTTATTATAGGCAACGTCTTCACCGTAGCGTTTGACCATCTCTTGGCGAACCATTTCAGTAACATAATCCGCTCGGAATTCTAACGTAGTTCCATAATAAGTCGCTTTTACCGGCTCCGCTTTCGCTTGCTCGTATTGTTGTTGAGTAATTTTTTTAACTTCCAACATTCGGCCAAGTACCACATTACGGCGATTTTCCGCACGTTTTACCGAATATAACGGATTCATCGTCGATGGTGCTTTCGGTAAACCGGCAATAATCGCCATTTCACCCAGAGTCAGCTGATCAAGGTTTTTACCAAAATAGGTTTTAGCGGCAGCGGCAACACCATGAGAACGATAACCTAAATAAATTTTATTTAGGTAAAGCTCAAGAATTTCGTCTTTCGTTAGTACTTTTTCAATTTCGAGAGCAAGAATCGCTTCTTTTAGTTTTCGTTCTAAATTACGTTCGGGGGTTAAGAAGAAATTTCGAGCTAATTGTTGGGTAATGGTACTCGCCCCTTGGGTGTCGCCTTGGCTTGAACGCCAAATTGCTCGAACAATTCCTTTCGGATCAATACCTTTATGCTCATAGAAGCGAACGTCTTCAGTCGCGATAACCGCATCAATCAGAGTTTGCGGAATTTCGGCTAATTTCACCGGAATACGACGTTGCTCGCCCACTTCACCGATTAATTTGCCGTCTGCGGTAAAGATCTGCATTGGTTGTTGCAGTTCAACCGTTTTTAAGCTGGATACATTCGGTAAACTTTCTCTGATATGCATATAAGCTAAACCGGCAGCAATGCCACCTAAAATAATAAGTGAAAGTAAGGCACTTAATATTATTTTTGCGATCTTCATCGAAAAATTCTCTTCTGGTAAATGACGGAAATAAAAGTTATTGCCAAGATATAGCGACTATAAAAGTGTAATTATAAGCCAAAAACGTTAAAAAAACCGCTTAAAAATCGAATAAAGTTGATTTAAGGAATTAAAATTGTGGAATTTTTCGCCAAATTACTTAAAAAGGAATCTGAAAATTGTTTGGTTGGAGTAAGTGAAAATCAGACCTATCGCTGTTTTTCCTTTGAATATCGACATCAAAGAAAAATTTATTGGCAAAAAATAGCAGAGAATAATCAATTTTCATTACCGCAAGCGGTTGAATTCCCAAAAAATTTAACATTTATTCGTTCTGTCCCTTTTCAATATATTTGGCGAAAATATTTGTTTTTACCGATAAGTTATGATCATGCGATGATCTATCGCCAACTTTTACAGGTGTTACACCAAGAATTACCGATTTCACTTAAAGAGCTTTATTTTGATTATCAAATTTTTCCGTTAGCGGATGAAAGGTTAATTCGGGTAATCGTTTATGCTTTACGTAAAAACTATGCGGATTCTCTTCTAATTCAATCCGATACGATTCTTGACTGTCAGCTTTATTGTTTTGTTCGCGGTTTCAATTATTTATCAACGCTAGAATTGTCGCTAGAAGACAGGATTTACGCTTTGGAAGATAAGACGTTTAGATTAACGACTAAAGGCATTGAATTTAATACGGATCTTACGCAAGCAAATTGTGATTTAAGCAAGCTTGAATTACCGAATTCGATAAAAGATCCGTTTTTATATTTAACCGCATTAGGGGCGAGTTTATGGAATGGCAGGGGATAAATTTAACCGATTTTCGTATAAGACGATGGAGACAAAAAATCTATAAACAATTTTACGGTTTGCTTTCGATTACAATCGTTGCGGTAGGTCTTGCTACTTATTTGCAACTAACCGCTTTGCAAATAAATCAACAAAACAGACCGCTTGCCAAGCAAAATCAGCAGCTTAAAACGGAATTGGATACTTTGAATCGAAAGTTAGAACAATATCGACGTTCGCCAATATCTGATACGTCTTATGTATTGACGGAAAACCAAGTCACCGCATTTTTAAATTTATTACAAAGTTTACCGTTACCGCAAGGCGGCATAGAAGAAGTGATTCTTGAATACAATGATATTCCCACGATGAAAATAGTCGGTCTCCTTATAAATTCGAGTCAATTTGAACAATTAGAGAAATATCTGGCTAAGCAAAAAGTATTTAAATTTGCATTAGTTAATTTTCAAATAAATGAACAACATCAAGTTGAATTTAGTTTTAATATTATGCTGAGAGAATAAATAATGTTTTCACTTAATAGCCTTTATTTATTACCGAATCACTCTTTATTTCGTATTTTATCTTTTATACAAAGCTATTTTAAGACAATTGCGCTAATGATATTTATTTCGATAATCAGTTATCCTTCTTATCAATATTTATATGAGTCTTACTTTGAGAAAGAATTATTCCTTATCCATCAACAGCTAACCGAAGAAATAGATCAAAAACGTCGGCTTTATCAAAGCGTTACCCAATATCATCATAATTTAGAAGAAAAAGAACAGCACATTAGCCGGCTTAATCAACAATTACAAAATATATTTATTACGCATCAAGTAAAGTTGGAACAAATGCAATGGAGTTTAGAACCGGAAAAATCTATTGATTTTTCCTTAACTCATCAAGTATCGAATATATTTAAATTAATTAAGACATTATCTGAAATTAAATTATTAAAATTTAAAGAGATCCATTTAATTAAATTGGATCAGGAAAAGCAGTTGCAATTAAGAGCGAACGTTATTGTTATTGAGGATAAAAATGAATAAATATGCTTGGATCTTATTGTTTCTCTCATCAATAAGTATTGCGGATCCCTTTTACGGAGAGAAATTAACTGAAGAAAGCAACACATTTTCAACGGAGGCGGACATTGTAATAAATATGGAAAATTTAACCGCTTGTAGCTTACCGCCACAACGAAATTCCCGTTATTTGCCGGCAAAATTGGCACAATTAAAATTTATCGGCGTTCTGAAAAAACAGGATAACTATAAAGCGATTTTTATGGATGCTCAAAAGCAACTGTTTGATCTGCAAGTTAATGATTGGCTGAATGACGAGTTGATTCAGATCATAGAGATTGATTTAAAATCAATAAGTTACATTGATTGGCAAACAGAGAAAAATTGCCAATCCCCGACTTCAATTACCTTAAAGTTATAGGCGGAAAATATGAACAGAATGATTTTGCTACTCTTTTTTATGTTGTCCTCTGTGATTGCACATGCTTTTTCTATTTCATTAAAAAATGCGCCGACAGCAGAAATTTTAAGCTACTTAGCCGAAGAGTACGGCAAAAATATTGTGTTAAGCGACAATATTGAAACAAATACCACCTTAAGGATTGAAAATAGCGATTTTGATAGTGTGCTAAAAAGTATTACTCAAGCAAATAAGCTGACCAGTGCCTATGAAAATCAGATCTATTTTATTAGCCATAAAAAAGATGAAAGAACTACTAGCGTAGGCTTAAATGCTGAATTGTTAAAACCTAAGTTAATTACTAAAACCATCAAGTTAGATTATGCCAAAGCGGCGGAAGTAATTGAATCTTTAACCAAAGGTAGCGGTCATTTTTTATCGGAAAACGGTTATTTGCATTTTGATGATCGTAGTAATAGTTTGATCATTAAAGATAGTCCGGAATCAATGAAAAATATCGTGAAATTAATTAGAAATTTGGATAAGCCGACCGAGCAAATTGCGATTGAAGCGAGAATTGTCACGATAAGTAGTGAGAATTTACAAGAGTTAGGCGTACGCTGGGGGATATTTTCTCCGGCAAACGGACATCATAAAATTGCCGGTTCGCTTGAAGCGAATGGCCTACCGAATACTAACCGTTTAAACGTAAATTTTCCGGTAAATAATGCTGCTTCTATTGCGTTACAAGTGGCTAAAATTAATGGTCGTGTGCTTGATTT
This sequence comes from Actinobacillus genomosp. 1, assembly GCF_029774175.1. NCBI lineage: Bacteria > Pseudomonadati > Pseudomonadota > Gammaproteobacteria > Pasteurellales > Pasteurellaceae > Actinobacillus > Actinobacillus genomosp. 1. The sequence goes on from NZ_CP103834.1 coordinate 214,616, forward strand.
GGAATTAACCGCTTTAGAGCAGGAAAATGATGTGGAAATTATTGCCAGTCCTCGTTTGCTGACCACCAATAAGAAGCCGGCAAGTATTAAGCAAGGGACGGAAATTCCTTATGTGTTATATAACCGTAAAGATGAAGTGAAAAATATTGAATTTAAAGAAGCGGTTTTAGGCTTGCAAGTGACACCGCATATTTCAAACGATAATCAGATTTTGCTCGATCTGATAGTGACGCAAAATTCACCGAATTCAGCCGCTTCAACAATTAATGGTTTAGTGACGATTGATAAACAAGAACTCAATACGCAAGTATTTGCTCAGCATGGTGAAACCATTGTACTTGGTGGTATTTTTCAACATTTAGCCGCAAAAGGAGAGGACAGAGTCCCTATTTTAGGTTCAATTCCGGTACTTAAAAAATTATTTAGCCATTCCAGTGATAGGATCAGTAAGCGCGAATTAGTTATTTTCGTTACGCCTTATATCGTCAAAAACGAAAAACAGCAAATTTCCTCGCATTCTTCACAGAAATTACCGCCAAAATAGGATAAATTGTGCTAAAATCTTTCGCTTAAATCGCAATAAATTATTTATAGATTGCGTCCGAATTATTGTGTGGCGGTTTATTGAAATGCCGCCATTTTGCTCTTTATGATAAACGCAGAGGTTTTATGAAAGTTTCCCCACGTCGCCGTGCCAGAGAGTGTGCGGTTCAGGCTCTTTATTCTTGGTATGTTTCGCAAAATAGTGTAGAAGAAGTTGAATTATCATTTGTCACAGACCAAGATATGAATGGTGTTGATTTACCCTATTTCCGTAAATTATTACGTGGTACGGTTTTATATGTAGAAGCGATTGATAACGAGCTTCGTCCGTTTTTAGATCGTGCGGAAGATGAAGTTGATCCGATTGAACGCACTATCTTACGTCTTTCAGCATACGAATTAAAATATGAACTTGACGTACCTTATAAAGTAGTGATTAATGAAGGTATTGAAGTGGCGAAAGTATTCGGTTCGGACGATAGCCATAAATATATCAACGGTATTTTAGACAAATTAGCACCGGCTTTAGGTCGTAAGTAATTGGTTTATCAAAAGAAGGTGAGCGTAAGTTCACCTTCTTTTTTGTTATGTAACGGAGGAAAAATGACGGAATTTGAAGTCATTGCACAATATTTTAAACGTAATAAGGTACGTTCAGATGTGGATTTATCAGTCGGTGATGACTGTGCAGTGACTACTTTAAAACCGAATGAACGTTTAGCGATTACTACTGATACACTTGTATCTGGAACGCATTTTCTTCCGTCTATTTCCGCTGCGGATTTAGCTTATAAAACATTGGCGGTTAATTTAAGTGATTTAGCCGCTATGGGGGCAACTCCCGCTTGGGTTTCTTTAGCTTTAACGCTTCCGAAAGTTGATCATCAGTGGCTTACCGAATTTAGTCACAGTCTATTTGCCGTGCTAGATCGCTACCATGTGGATTTGATTGGCGGTGATACCACCGGCGGACCGCTTTCGCTCACTCTTACCGCACAAGGAATTTTACCGAAAGATCAAGGATTGTTCCGACATCAAGCAAAAGTCGGTGATTGGATTTTTGTTTCCGGCAGTTTAGGGGATAGTGCAGCCGGTTTATCGCTGTTGTTGAATAATTGCAAAATTTCGGACGAATCCGACCGCTATTTAGTGCAACGCCATTTACGACCTACGCCAAGAGTGGAATTAGGACTGGCATTACGAGCATTTTCCCGTTGTGCAATCGATATTTCAGACGGCTTATTAGCGGATCTAGGGCATATTCTAACGCGTAGTCAAGTCGGGGCTGAAATCGAACTGGATAACATACCGCTTTCTACACATTTAGTGGCTAAATATAGTGAGCAAGAAGCGCTTCATTTCGCTTTAACCGGTGGGGAAGATTACGAGTTATGCTTTACCGTATCGGATGACAAGCGGTCGGAAATGGAGCAAATTTTACGTTCTCAAGGGATTAAAGTCAGCTGTATCGGTCAAATTACCCCGGCAACAAGCGGTCTGATTTTGCACCAAAATGGCAAACAAGTACCAACGCCGGCTCAAGTCGGTTTCGATCATTTTAAGTCATCATAAAAAATAGCTATGAACAGTTTTAATTTAAAAAATCCGATTCATTTATTCGCTTGCGGTTTTGGCTCTGGCTTATTAAAACCGGCTCCGGGTACATGGGGATCGCTTGCCGGTGTTTTGATTGCCGTTTTATTGTGGAATTTGACCGAGAGTTCTCTATTCTTTATCGGTTTATCCCTGATTAGTTTTATTGCCGGTTGCCATATTTGCGAGCAAACCAGTCGAGATCTAAATGTACATGATGACGGACGTATCGTATGGGATGAAATTGTGGCAATTTTTCTGATGTTTGCGTTTTTACCCGAATATAATTGGCTGGCTTATATACTGACGTTTATTTGTTTCCGTTTCTTTGATGTTTTAAAGCCTTATCCGATTCGTTATTTCGATGAAAAATTGGAAACCGGTTTAGGCATTATGTTTGACGATATTCTTGCTGCAATTTATGCTCTGATTGTTTTACATTTTATTTATTGGTTTATTTAGGAAAGTGTTATGTTGATGACGATTTTTATTGTGCAATTAATCGGTTTAATTAGCCCCGGCCCTGATTTTTTCTATATTAGCCGAAAAGCGGCAAGCGATAGTACGCGTAATGCGATCTGTGCTTGTATCGGTATTTCTATTGGTGTAGCAATTTGGGCGGTTGTAGCAGTGTTTGGATTATCTGTCTTGAGCCAAACTACGCATATTATTCAGTATATTATTATGATTTTAGGCGGAAGCTTTTTGGCTTATATGGGCGTTAAAATGGCGCAAGTTACCCAAAATGCAAAATTTGATGAGTCAAAAGCAAAAGTGGTGCAAACGACGGCTAGACAAGAAATTTTAAAAGCATTAAGTGTGAATATTGCGAATGCCAAAATTGCGGTATTTTTTAGCAGTGTGTTATCCGGCTATGTTGCACAATTATCCAATATGGCGGATTTACTTGCGGTATTAATGATTTTAGTCGGGAGCGCATTTGTTTATTTCTTATTGGTTTCGTTGCTTTTCTCTCGCAAACCGATTCGCAATTTTTATGCAAAATATAGCCGCTATATTGATAATGTCGCCGGTGTGATTTTTATTGTATTTGGTATGATTCTGATTTTTGACGGAATAAAAGGGCTAATAGGCTGACAAAAGTCCAAAGAAAAACAGGCTTACGTTTTTGCGTAAGCCTGTTTTTTAGTTTCAATCTTAAACGATATGTGTTTGGTACCATTGATTCAGCACGATACCGGCACTTACCGCCACATTTAAGCCGCTGTTTAACGGGTTTTCAAAAGAAAGTTGTACGGTGGTATCTTCCGGATATTCAATATCTTGTGCCGGAATTTCACTTAATACGAATACCGTTTTTTCAGCTAATTTGGTTTTTGCCAGCGAAGTTGCTTGTTTATTGCGGGTTAAATGGACGATTTGATAACCGGCATTACGTAATTGCGTCAGTGCGATTTGTTTATGTTTAGTTTCAAGCGGACGGACAAATTCTAAGCCGCCTTCGGCAACGCGAGCCGCAGCACTTGAATTAAGCGTATCTGCACTTTCTACAATTACACCGCTTACCCCATAGAACGCACAAGTACGAATAATACCGCCTACGTTTTGTGCATTATTTACCGCATCCAGCAAGACTAAACAGTCACGTTTACGCGGTACTTGTAGATATCCTTCTAATGAGAACGGTACGGCTTTTTTCACTAATAAACAGACATCGCCGTGATGTTCTGTACCGGTAACGCGTTCCATTTCGACACGATCTACCACATGGTAAGCTTTTTTGTGTTCGGCGAGGTAGCTAAGCATATCGCCTAACTTTTTCGCGCCTTCTACAGTTGCCCATAAACGCACAATCGCATCCGGTCTTTGTTTAAACAATGCAAGGCAGGCGTTTTCGCCGTACACTTTCATTTCTTCCGCTCGGTTCTTCTTAATTTTTTCCGGTGCGCGAGGAGAAAGCGGGCCGGTTTTTTTCTCTTTAATTGTGCTATTGCCGCCTTTTACACTAATTTGTACGCTACCTTCGCCGCCGGCTTTTTTACCGCTTGTCGGGTAAACCACTTCACGAGCTTCTTGGCGATCTTTTCGCTCGAAGCGGGTTTTATCACCACCGAATTTCGGTTTGTCAAAACGAGGTTTATCTTCGAAACGGTTTGAAGAGCGTTCGTTACGTTGCTCTCGGCGGTTTGAATTAGAGTCATCGCTAAAGCGGTTTGATTTGGTTTGGAATTTGTTATCACGACGCTCATCAACGGTTTGAAAGCGAGGTTTATTTTCATTAAATTTTGGTTTCATTTGATTGTTCCTTAGGGAAAATTTCGGGCTATTATAGTTTATTCACTTAGTAAAATACCGCTTTTTTGCAAAAAATTTTGAGAATCAGACCGCTTGTTATTTCTTTATTTATCGAGTTTCTTTATAATCAGTCGTCTTTTTATGTTCTTTAAAATCTGGTGGAATTATGAACCCAATGTTAAACATTGCTATTCGTGCTGCACGAAAAGCAGGCAATATTATTGCTAAAGGCTATGAGCAAGCCGCGAGTGAAATCGAAGTGGCTCAAAAAGGTACAAATGATTATGTAACGGCAATTGATAAAGCGGCGGAAGCGGCGATTATCGAAGTTATTCGTAAATCTTATCCTGATCACGCTATTGTCGGCGAAGAATCAGGTATCTTGGCAGGCGAAAACGAAAATGTGCAATGGGTGATTGATCCATTAGATGGTACAACAAACTTCGTGAAACGCTTACCTCATTTTGCGGTTTCGATTGCGGTACGTGAAAACGGTCGTACAACAGTGGGAGTTGTTTATGACCCAATCCGTAATGAACTTTTCACTGCCGTGCGCGGTGAAGGTGCAAAACTCAATGAATTCCGTTTACGTGTAGAAACGGAACGTCGTGATTTAAACGGTACCGTACTTGCAACCGGCTTTCCTTTCAAAGCGGCTAAACATCGTCCTGCGCACTTAAATATGCTAGAAGGTTTAATGAATAACGGCGTGGCGGATTTCCGTCGTACCGGTTCTGCGGCACTTGATCTAGCTTATGTAGCGGCAAATCGTGTGGACGGTTACTTTGAAATCGGTTTAAAACCGTGGGATTGCGCAGCGGGCGATTTAATTGCACGTGAAGCGGGAGCAATCGTAACAAACTTTGTTGGCGGTACGGATTACTTAAAATCAGGTAATGTCGTAGCGGGTCAGGCTCGTGTGGTAAAAGAGATTTTAAATGCGATCCAGCCGGCATTAACTGAAGATCTTAAAAACTAATTTAACGCATAGATTACACGGATAAAGCGAATAAGCGGTTGAATTTTCCGGTTATTTTGCAATATCCGTGTTAATTTGTGCGGTTCGTAGTTAAATAAAAAAAGAAAACACTATGCAAAACAAATATCCTCTGTTAAGCCAAATCAATTCTCCGGAAGATTTGCGTTTGCTTGCAAAAGAGCAATTACAGCCTGTGGCGGATGAGCTTCGTGCTTATTTACTGGAATCGGTTAGCCAAACAAGCGGTCATTTAGCCTCCGGTTTAGGGGTGGTAGAGCTGACGGTGGCTTTGCATTATGTGTATCAAACGCCTTTTGATCAACTGATTTGGGACGTTGGTCATCAAGCGTATCCGCATAAAATTCTTACCGGTCGTCGTGACCAAATGCATACCATTCGCCAAAAAAACGGTATCCATCCTTTCCCTTGGCGTGAGGAAAGCCTTTATGACGTATTAAGTGTCGGTCATTCTTCGACTTCAATCAGTGCCGGTGTCGGTATTGCTGTAGCGGCAGAAAAAGAAAATGCCGGACGAAAAACCGTATGTGTGATCGGTGATGGGGCAATTACGGCGGGTATGGCGTTTGAAGCGATGAATCATGCCGGTGCGTTACATACGGATATGTTAGTCATTTTAAATGACAACGAAATGTCGATTTCCGAGAATGTCGGCGCACTAAATAATCATCTGGCACGTATTTTCTCAGGTTCAATCTATACGACCGTACGTGACGGCAGCAAAAAAGTATTGGATAAAGTCCCGACCATTAAAAACTTCATGAAGAAAAGTGAAGAACATATGAAAGGGGTGATCTCGCCGGAAAGTACCTTATTTGAAGAGTTAGGTTTTAACTATATCGGTCCGATCGACGGTCATAATATTGATGAATTGGTTAAAACGTTAAGCAATATGCGTGAGCTAAAAGGCCCACAGTTCTTACATATTCGTACCAAAAAAGGTAAAGGTTACGAGCCGGCGGAAAATGATCCGATTGGCTATCACGGCGTGCCTAAATTTGACCCGACTTGTGGGCAATTGCCGAAATCAAAAACGATTCCAACTTATTCGGATATTTTTGGTAATTGGCTATGCGAAATGGCGGAACAAGACAGCAAGTTAATTGGGATTACACCGGCAATGCGGGAAGGTTCGGGCATGGTTGAATTTTCAAAACGCTTCCCTGAACAATACTTTGATGTTGCGATTGCTGAACAGCATGCGGTGACTTTCGGTGCAGGTTTAGCAATTGCCGGTTATAAGCCGGTGGTAGCGATCTATTCAAGTTTCTTGCAACGTGCTTACGATCAGCTGATTCACGATGTGGCGATTCAAAATTTACCGGTGATTTTTGCGATTGACCGAGCTGGGATTGTCGGTGCGGACGGGCAAACTCACCAAGGTGCATTTGACGTGAGTTTTATGCGCTGTATCCCGAATATGACGATTATGTGTCCGTCAGACGAGAATGAAATGCGTCAAATGCTTTATACGGCTTATAGCATGAATACACCGGTGGCGGTACGTTACCCGAGAGGTAATGCGCAAGGTGTGGCGTTAGAACCGATGCAAGCGCTTGAAGTTGGTAAAGGTAAGCTAATTCAGCAAGGGCAAAAAGTGGCGATTCTAAACTTTGGTCCATTGCTAAATGAAGCACGTATCGTTGCAGAAAAACATAATTACACGCTGGTAGATATGCGTTTTGTGAAACCGCTTGATGAACAATTAGTAGCGGAATTAGCGGATTCGCATGAGTTATTGGTTACCTTGGAAGAAAATGCAATTCAAGGTGGTGCAGGCAGTTTTGTGAATGAATATTTGCAAAAAATCGGTAAAATTCGACCGCTTGTCATGCTTGGTATTCCTGATTTCTTTGTGCCACAAGCGACCCAAGCGGAAAGCTATGCAGATTTAGGCTTAGATGCGGCAGGCATTGAGCAGAGAATTCAATCGATAGTAACTCGATAAAGAAAAAGCTCATCTTCAACGAAGATGAGCTTTTTTTGTAAAAAGTAAGCCAAATTCGACCGCTTAAGCTAATAAAAAAGTGCGTATTAAACGCACTTTTTTACTTTATACGATTTTTCAATTAACCGTTATATTTTTGGAATACTAAGCAAGCATTCGTACCACCGAAACCGAAGCTGTTAGACATTACGGTTGTTAATGCTTTCTCTTGACGTTCTGTCACGATATTTAAGCCTTCCGCTTGTTCGTCTAATGTTTCGATGTTAATACTTGGTGCGATAAAGCCGTTATCTAACATTAATAATGAGTAGATTGCTTCGTGTGCGCCCGCTGCGCCTAAAGAGTGGCCTGTCATTGATTTTGTTGATGAAATCGCAGGTTTTTTATCACCGAATACGTTTTTAATTGCACCTAACTCTTTCACATCACCAACCGGTGTAGAAGTACCGTGTACGTTAATGTATTCCACTTCACCGTTTACGGTTGCTAACGCTTGTCTCATACAACGTTCCGCACCTTCACCGCTTGGCGCAACCATGTCATAACCGTCAGAGGTTGCACCGTAGCCTACGATTTCAGCATAGATTTTTGCGCCACGTGCAAGTGCGTGTTCTAATTCTTCAACAACCACAACCGCACCGCCGCCTGCGATAACGAAACCGTCACGGTTTGCGTCATAAGCACGGCTTGCTTTAGTCGGGTTATCGTTATATTTGGTTGAAACCGCTCCCATCGCATCGAATTCGGTTGCACATTCCCAAGAAAGTTCTTCCGCACCACCAGCAAATACAACGTCTTGTTTACCTAATTGGATTAATTCCATTGCATGGCCGATACAGTGCGCAGAAGTTGCACATGCAGAACTGATTGAATAGTTTACGCCACGAATTTTGTATGGTGTCGCTAAACATGCCGATACGCTTGATGCCATGGTTTTGGTTACCGCATAAGGACCAACCGCTTTCACGCCGCGCGGACCGCGTACCGCATCACAAGCCACTAATTGGCTGTGTGCCGAACCGGTACCTGCACCGATAACTAAACCGGTACGATCGTTTGATACTTGATCTTCGGTTAAACCTGAATCTTCGATAGCTTCTTTCATTGAAAGATAAGCGTAAGAGGCGGCATCCCCCATAAAACGATAGACTTTACGGTCAATTAATTCGGCCGGATTTAATTTAATTGTGCCGGCAACTTGGCTGCGCATACCGACTTCAGCAAATTCAGGAACGAATTCAATACCTGATTTACCTTCTTTTAATGAAGCTAAAACTTCTTCTTTATTGTTACCGATACTAGAAATAACGCCTAAACCAGTGATAACGACTCTTTTCATTTTGTTTCCTTCATCAGATTGATTTCGTAAGATATTAGATTCAGCTTACACTTGTTCGCTAAAGTAAGCTACTAAAACTTATTTATTTTACATGATTTTAGGACTGGTCTGAACTCTTTTCGTGATGGTTTCAATTCTGATCCGAGCTGTTTTTCTAAAATTTTTGCGAGATGTCAAAAGTTATTTGGCGGCTGTCTTTACTTTTTTTATCAAAATGTTACATTGATCACACTTTTATGTTGTAAGGGAGTAAATGTGAAAACGTTACAGTTATCAACAAATACGATAAATAATCATTTATCCGAGGCTTCCTTTTCAAAAAATATTGATTGGACATCACATATTACATGGGGAATTTCTCGTGTTGATGCGTTGGATCATTTCAGAACTCAACGTGCTTTAGCGGCGAACAGTCCGCAATTCGAGCAGGTTTTCTCATTATTACCGCTTTTAATCCATGCCAATTTGCCGGAATTACCCGCATATGTAAAGAATGCACCGAGCGGTATCGCTTCTTTTGAACTTTCGGAATCTCAAGCGCATTATCTTTCCCAATTATCAATAGACCGTTATGCACTTCAAAGTCCTTCCGATTTTACTGCGTTTGACGGGCTTTATTCTATGGGCAGTACCGGTGCAATTACGCAAACCAGTCTATCCGATATTGATTTATGGCTGTGTTATTCTGATCGTTTAAATGCTTTAGAGTACCAATTAATTGAGCAGAAACTGGAAAAAATTAAACAATGGGCTAAACATTTAGGCGTGGAAATCAACTTCTATTTGATGAATCCGGCGCATTTTAAAGCGCATTTATATCATAGCGATGTAAATGAAGAACATAGCGGTTCTGCGCAACATTATTTCTTATTGGATGAATTTTATCGTTCGGCGATTCGTTTAGCCGGTAAGCGATTGCTTTGGTTACATTTACCTGACGGACTTTATCAGCGATATTTATCTTCTACCGAATTTAATCCGGAGGAATGGGTTGATTTCGGCGATTTTTCATCGCTTTCAGCCGATGAGTTTTTTGGTGCGAGCCTTTGGCAATTATATAAAGGGATTGAATATCCTTATAAATCGGCAATCAAAATTTTATTATTGGAAAGTTATGCGGATACTTATCCGGATACGGATTTGATCTCAAAACAATTCAAGTTGAAATTACTCTCAGAGCAAGATTGCGAATATCATTTTGATCCTTATCTGGCGATGTTGGAGCAAGTGACGGGCTATCTGAGTCGGCGTAAAGAAATGTTGCGTTTATCGCGGTTAAGAATGTGTTTCTATGTGAAAGCGAGTGAGGGCGAAGCGAGAGAAACATGGCGTACGCAGGCTCTAAGAGAGTTAATCGAGGGATGGAATTGGAACCTGCAAGAACTTAACTTACTGGACAATCGTCAAAATTGGAAAATTAAGCAAGCGGTCACTCATCAGCAAATTATTGTCGAGCAGCTGTTGCAGAGTTATCGAAATTTAATTCAATTCGCCCGAAAATTTCATATCGATCCGAGCATTTTAGCCAGTGATATTGATATTTTAATGCGAAAATTATATTCGGTGTTTGAAATGGCACCGGGTAAAGTGCCGTTAATTAATCCTCAAATTTCCGAGAATTTGGCGGAAAGTGCGGTGACTTTTATTGAAGTACGGGAAGGATCTGCGATGCAAGCGGGCTGGTATATGATCAATCAAGCACCGAGAAGTCCTTATGATCCGGCGTTACGCTACGTTAGACAGGCGAAAAATCTAACCAAATTGGTTGCTTGGGGCTACTTTAACGGGGTAATTACTTCCAATACCCAACTGCATTTGGTCAGCCGCAGTTTGGATTTGGCTCGTTTGCGCCAATTTATTACCGACTTACGTTTATCATTTCCGGTTAAAGCTCCGGAAATGATTGACGATGATTTGTTGCATCCGAACGAAATTCGCAGCCTGATTTTAGCGGTAAATTTAGTTAAAGATCCGACGCAAAAATTGTCGGAGACCCGACGTACCCTACAGCCGAGCGATTTATTTAATTTTGGCTCGACTCAGCAGAGTTTAGTCGGCAGTGTAAGCATTATTTACCGGAATTTGTGGAATGAAATCAGAACGCAGCATTTTGAAGGCGACGATGCGATTTTAAAAGCATTGAAGTTGATCTCTAATAAGATTTATCGAAGCTCGGCTTCACCGCAATCGGTTAATGTTTTTTGTTACAGCCGTCATTTACGCAGTGAGTTACGTGACTTTATTGCGGAATTGGTGCATAAATGTATTACGATTCAAACGGGAACGATTTCACAAAAACAACCGTTAAGTACCTTAAAAGTTGCCGGCAAAATGTGGCAATTCGTTTTTGGTAAACAAAAAGTAGAGATTCAACCGATAGATGAGCAAGCGGTCGAATTTAGCCCAAAAGTTGCAAATTTACAAGATGAAGCGGGTGTACGAGCTAAAGCAAGCAGTGTTTTTCCGAAAGAAATTGATGAATTTGCCAGTGAGGGGTTTCTACAATTTTTCTTTGAGGATAATGCGGACGGTAGCTTTAACGTATATATTTTAGATGAACGAAACACCTTAGAAATTTGTTACGATTGTTTTTGCTCTAAAGAAGAAAAAGTAAAAGAAATCAATCGAATGCATGCCGCTGAAAAGAGTAAAGAAAATGCTTCGTTGGAAAGTTTTAATTTTCCCCAATTTTATCAATTAATTCGTTTAGATGGCAAAACGCAAATTGTGCCTTTCCAAAGTAAGCAACATCGCCAATATTTGCGGCAAATGCAGTAAGAATCGTATTTTTATTACTCAACTTGCTAAATTAAGATGTACTGGAACAGGATGGTATTAATTTAGTTATTTTATATTTGGAATCTCAATTTTATGTCGATCGATATCTCTCATTTAGATAATCCGGAATTAGCGAAAATTGTGGCGTTACTTGCTACCAGTATTACGATTGTGCCGTTATTTAAACGTATCGGGCTAGGTAGTGTACTGGGTTATTTAGTGGCGGGCTGTCTGATTGGCCCGTCGGTGTTAGGATTGATTCAGGATCCGCAAGCGGTCGTTCATTTGGCGGAACTCGGTGTTGTGATGTTCCTGTTCATTATCGGTTTGGAAATGCACCCCGAATTATTGTGGAGTATGCGTAAAGCGATTTTTGGACGAGGGTTCTTGCAAGTTGCGACTTGCGGCGTGTTATTGACCTTAGCCGGCATTTATATTCTTGGGTTAAGCAAAGAAGTCGCTTTTATTGCCGGGGCGGGTTTTACCCTTTCTTCTACAGCGATTGTAATGCAAGTGCTTGAAGATAAAGGGATTGCGAGTACTCAAAAAGGACAACGCATTGTTTCGACTTTGTTATTTGAAGATTTGGCTATTGTACCTTTACTGGCAACGATTGCTTTTCTGGCACCGGAACAAGCGAATGAAGAACAAACATCAAGTTTAACTTCTATCGGTATTGCGATTGTCGGTATCCTTATTTTAGTTATCGGCAGTAAATGGGTGATGAATCCGTTATTTAGAATGATTTCGAAAGCGAAAGTCCGAGAGATGATGACCGCTGCGGCATTGCTAGTGGTACTCGGTGCGGCGTTATTGATGGAAATGAGCGGACTTTCGATGGCAATGGGGGCGTTTGTCGCCGGTGTTATTCTGTCCGAATCTTCTTTTCGGCACCAGTTGGAAGCGGATATAGAACCGTTCAGAGGGCTATTACTCGGGCTGTTTTTTATGGGTGTCGGTATGTCGCTTGATCTGAATTTCGTGTTTAACGATTTAGTTTGGTTATTAAGTATCGTTGCGGTGTGCGTGTTTGGGAAAGCATTTGGCGTTTATATTATCGCTTTGATTACACGGCTTTCGAATCGAGAAGCCTTAATGCGTACTTCGATTATGAGCCATGGCGGTGAGTTTGCTTTCGTACTGTTTTCTGCAGCGGCGGCGGCTGGATTATTAGATCAAGATCAGCAGGCGACTTTTACCGCAGCGGTGATTGTGTCGATGTTAATCTCGCCGTTAGTGATGTTGCTGATGCAACGTATGATTGCGCGTAAAGCGAGTGCCGAAGCTCCGAATATGATGGGGATTGAGATTGCCGAAGATTTGGAGAACAGCGTAATTGTTATCGGATTCGGGCGTTTTAGTCAGATTGTCTGTCAGGCATTGTTAGCGAGAGGTATTACGGTTACCGTGATTGATTCAAGTACTGATCGTATTCGAGCGGCGGCTACTTTCGGGTTTAAAGTGTATTACGGAGACGGTACGCGATTAGACGTATTACGAGCCAGCGGATTGGAAAAAGCCGATTGTGTCGTGTTAGGGATTAATAATCCGACACGTAGCGCATTAATTGTCGAACAAATTAAGAATGAGTATCCGCTTACCCCGATATTCGCACGAACTTATGACCGTCATAGTGCGATTGAACTAACCAAATTACACGTAGATTTCCAAATTCGCGAAACATTGGAATCCGCTTTGGTATTAAGTAAAGCGGCAATGATGAAATTAGGCGTGGATGAAGTGGAAGCGACCGAAATCGTAGAGAATGTTCGCTTGCTGGATAAAGAACGTTTTAAAGAAGAGCTTATTTACGGTACTTCGGCGGAATTAATTCGGAAATATTTCACTCCGAAACCGTTTGTTAAACCTCAGCAAGCGGCGGAAGCATTGAATGAGGACGCGGCGGAAATTTTGGCGGAAGAATCGGTGAGTTCAAATACAAACAATGAAGAGAAATAAAGCATTGAAAAATTCGTATTTGATCAAATATCTTAACAACAAAGGGCGAGTTATCGCCCTTTTCGTTTACATAAAGGTAACAAATCTTTATGATTAGGTTTAGTGAAAACAAGCGGTTATTTTTGAGATTTTCTTTGTAAAATCAGATGTTATTTATTGAAGTTGAAGTAGGTTTCTATGCTTCCTGAATTGGGTTATTTTGCGTTAATTTTTGCGGCGGTTGCCGCTATTTGCCAAGTAGGGCTGACATTGTGGGGAGAGCTAACCAAGAAAGCGAGTTTGCTTCAATACAATGTTTTATTAAGTAACTTGCAAACGATAGGTTGTTTATTGTCTTTCGGTCTATTGGCTTATGCTTTTTTGAGCGATGATTTCTCGGTTATTTATGTTGCGCAGCATTCTAATAGTCAATTACCGGACTTCTTTAAATTTGCAGCGACTTGGGGCGGTCATGAAGGCTCAATGCTGTTTTGGCTAACGGCACTGACGTTATGGACTAGCGTGTTTTGCATTTTTTCAGATAAATCCGACCGCTTGTTTAACCGACGAACATTGGCGGTATTAGGTTTAATCAGCCTTGGATTTATGCTCTTTATTTTATTGGTATCCAATCCGTTCGAGCGTAGCTTTCCGCCTCCGCCGGAAGGCAGAGATCTTAACCCGATGTTACAAGACGTAGGGCTTATTTTCCATCCGCCTTTACTTTATTTAGGCTATGTCGGTTTTGCGGTGAGTTTCGCAATGGTTGTGGCGGCATTGATGGAAGGTATGTTAGATGCTGCGATAGTACGTTGGATTCGACCTTGGACCATGATCTCTTGGGGTTTTCTTACCGCAGGGATTATTCTCGGCGCATGGTGGGCATATTATGAATTAGGCTGGGGGGGCTGGTGGTTTTGGGATCCGGTCGAGAACGCTTCGTTGATGCCATGGCTGCTGGGGACTGCATTAGTGCATAGTTTAGTGGTGAGTGAACAGCGCGGAATCTTTAACTATTGGACGATTTTACTGGCGATTTTTGCTTTTGCGTTGAGCTTGCTCGGTACTTTTATCGTTCGTTCCGGCGTACTCACTTCTGTACATGCGTTTGCGGTTGATCCGGATCGAGGAATGGCGCTGCTTATTCTGTTTTTCAGTTTAAGTTTTATTGCGTTAGCCTTGTTCGCCTTCCGAGTGAATTTATGGCAGGGCGAAGTACGTTTCCAACCGCTATCCAAAGAAACCGCTTTATTACTAGTAAACGGGCTATTGAGCGTAGCCGCCTCGGTTGTGTTGCTCGGGACTTTTTACCCGATGATTTTTACGGCAATGAATTGGGGTTCAATCTCGGTCGGCGCACCTTATTTTAATAATGTTTTTGCGCCGCTGGCATTACTGTTAATGACGGTAATGGGATTTGCGGTGGTATTGCGTTGGAAGCAAATTCCGTCGAAACAAATTTTGATGAAATTATGGCTGTTACCGGTGGCGGTCGGACTAAGTTTTATCTTGATTCAACAAACGATTTCGCAAACTAAATTACATCAATTTGACATATTACCGACGCTATTTGTCAGTCTAGCAGTGTGGATTATTTTGACGCATTTGCCTTATTCGAGCAAATTTTGGAAAATCCGACCGCTTGCCATGCGTTTAGCGCATATCGGTTTTGCGATTTGTGTTATCGGAGCCATGATGAACAGTTATTATGGCGATGAAATCGGAGTACGTTTAAAACCGCAGCAACAGGCGGATCTTGCCGGTTTTACCTTTAAATATGAAGATTATCAGGACGGTATCGGTGCAAACTATACGTCCGAAAACGCGCTGTTTAGTATTAGTAAAGCGGAAAAAACGCTTGCAACGGTGGTAGCGGAACGTCGTTATTATGATATTCGTACCATGACGATGTCGGAAGTCGGGCTTTATCATCACGGTTTGGACGATATTTATATTGTGATGGGCGACAAATTAGGTAATTTGGAATATGCGTTCCGTTTGCATTATAAACCTTATGTCGGAGCATTATGGCTCGGCGGTATTATTATGGTGCTAGCTTCCATACTCGCCTTATTCGGTTATCGTCGAAAATAACCTCTTGATGGACAGATGAAATATGAAAAAAGCGTTTTTATTTTTACCCTTATTATTATTGGTTGCATTAGTCGCATTTCTAACGGTTCCGTTAATGAGCAAAGATGCGCTTTCGCCGACCGAAGATTGGCGAGATAAACCTCTTCCGGAATTTGTCGGTAAAAATTTACTCGATCACCATGCGCATATTAATAATAACAGTTTGCCGAAAGAGCCTTATATTTTAAACGTTTGGGCAAGTTGGTGTACTTGGTGTATTAAAGAATTTCCGATTTTACTCAAATTGAAAGAGCAAGGTGTGCCGATTGTCGGTCTTACTTATTCCGATCAGCCGAATGATGCGCGTGAAGCATTGGGGCGTTGGGGGAATCCGTTCGATTTAGTAATTGATGATTATGAAAAAGGATTTTTAATCCAAACGTTAAAAGTATCGTCCGCACCTTCCAGTTATTTGATTGATAAGCACGGTGTGGTGCGTTATCAGCAGAAAGGGTATAACCCTGATTTCGAACAGGATTTTCTTCCTCGTTTAAAAGCATTACAAGAGGAAAAATAATGGCAAAAGTATTGCAAAAAATAGCACTAATTTTACCGCTTGTATTCAGTCTGGTTGCCAAGGCGGAAATGGTGGATACCTTTCAATTTCAGAACGAAGCCGATCGCATACGAGCGGTTGCTCTGGCAAAGTCTTTGCGTTGTCCGCAATGTCAAAACCAGAATTTAGTCGAGTCTAATGCGACCACGGCATATAAATTACGTTTAGAAGTGTATGAAATGGTTAATCAAGGAAAAACGGACGAGGAAATTATTAAGATAATGACCGAGCGTTTCGGACACTTTGTGAATTATAAACCGCCGTTTAATGCGCAAACTTGGTTATTATGGGGTATGCCGGTCGGGCTATTTCTCATACTGTTCGGCGCAATTGTGTGGCGTACTAAAAAACGTAATAAATAGCAACGTAAATCAAGATGAAAACAAGACAACAACTTAACCAAGAGAATTATCAACAAGCGGTTAAATTTGCTGATAATTTTACCTCGGATTTGAAAGCGGAATATCTTGCCGAAGCACAGGAACGTTATCAATTCGAACAGCGGCAAATATCCGAAAGTTTGCAAAATTTGGGGCAAAAACGACCGCTTGCGCTATTTGCTTTATTATTGGTTATCTTACTGGTTGCCGGTGTAGCTTATTGGCAAACGGGCCGTTACCAAATTGTACAAGCCGGAAATCAAATGCACCAAGCCTTCCAAGTTCAAACACAGTTGGAAGACAAAGAGCAGAAAAATTATCGATATATTACTAATTTACAAGACCGTTTACGGGCAACGCCGAATGACGGAGATCTTTGGTATGAATTAGGACAGGCTTATGCGTTGAATAACGACTTTGAGTCCGCATTAGTTTGTTATGACAATGCGCTGAAAGTATTAGGCGAAAAAGCGGCTATTTTCGGTGCAATGGCAACCGTGGAGTATTATGCTAACCAGAATAAACTTTCGGAAAAAGCAAGACAATGGGTAGATAAGGCATTGCGCTTAGATCAGAAAGAAAGTTCAAGTTTATTGCTATTAGCTTCGGATGCTTACGCTAAAAAAGACTACCGACAAGCGATAGATTTATGGCGTAAAGTATTAGATAGTGATAATGAGTCGATAAACCGTCGTGCAATTATTCAGAGTATGCAGGCGGCACGTGAAATGATGAATTAAAAATCCTCAATCAAGTTAGATAAAAGCAATCCGAACGGGTTGCTTTTTTTATGCCCGAAACAAAGATTAACGCTCGATTTGTTAAATAAGTGTCAAAATTTACATTTTTCGGATTGCGCAAAATATCAAGATTAATATAATTAAGAATTGTTTTTATTATCAATAACTTTGATGAAGTTTAGCTGAGGAAAATTAAGGAGATCTTATGACAGCGACAAATCGCCAAGAAGTATTACAAAATCGTTTAGGGCCGGAAATTCAAGAATTAAAACAGGATATTCAAACTATTGTACTTTCTACGGTAGATAAAGACGGCAATCCGAATGTCAGTTACGCCCCTTTTGTAATTAATGACGGTGAATATCAAGTGCTGATTTCAACCATTGCACGTCACGCTCGTAATTTAATTGAAGTACCGAAAGTTTCGTTAATGCTGATTGACGATGAGAAGAACAGTCGCCAGATTTTTGCGCGTCGCCGTTTAACTTTTGATGCGACGGCTCGAATGATTGAACGTGGAACACAAGAGTGGGAAAGCGGATTAACCGCTTTAAAAGTGCGCCATGGCGAGTTAATTGACGAACTGGCAAAAATGCAAGATTTTAATTTATTTAGCTTTAAACCGACTCACGGGCTTTTTGTGAAAGGCTTCGGTAAGGCATTTGAGGTCAGCCCTGATGATCTTGTGAGCTTTGTGCATTTGGATGAAGGTCATAAAACAGAATAATTATACGATAACTGTTTACTGTACCGGTTTTTTAAACGGTACAGTTTTTTTATTTTTAAAAGGAGAATCATAATGATTAAGATTCGTTTTAATCTGTCGATTATTGCGCTTTGCGTATTGCAATACAATGTTGCGCTTGCAGAAGAAAATGCCGAGTTAGATACCGTAGTAGTTAAAGAGTCCGAACAGCCGCAAAAAATTGCCGAAATAAAGAAATCGGCTAAACAGCTTGCTAAACAGCAGGTTCAAGATTCACGAGATTTAGTGCGTTATGAAACCGGCGTGACGGTTGTTGAAACGGGGCGAATGGGCAGTAGCGGCTATGCGATTCGAGGCGTTGATGAGAATCGTGTCGCGATTACCGTTGATGGTTTACATCAAGCGGAAACACTCTCATCTCAAGGGTTTAAAGAACTGTTTGAAGGTTATGGTAATTTTAATAACACGCGTAATAGTGTTGAAATTGAAACTTTGAAGCAGGCGACTATTCGAAAGGGGGCTGATTCGGTACATGTCGGTAGCGGAGCATTAGGAGGAACGGTCGTATTCGAAACCAAAGACGCGCGAGATTTTTTAACTGAAAAAGATTATCACATTGGCTATAAAACGGGTTATTCAACGGCAGATAATCAACGAGCTAACTCCTTGACTCTTGCCGGACGTTATAAAAATTTTGATTTGCTGGCGATTAAAACGTTACGTAACGGACACGAATTGGAAAACTATGATTATAAACGTGCCGATGGGTTACTACAGGGAAAAAAACGTGAAAAAGCCGATCCTTATTCGATTAAGAAAGACAGTACATTAATTAAATTCGGTTATTCGCCGTCTGAAAATCATCGTTTCAGCGTTGTTGCCGATTTATATGAGAAAACGAATAGAGGGCACGATTTTTCTTATAATTTAAAGCCGACTACTTTTATTAATGTTAATGAAAAAGAATTACGTCATACGAATGATAAGAGTAAGCGTCAAAATTATGCGTTCGTTTATGAGAATTTCAGCCAAAATCCATTTTGGGATACGCTGAAAGTGACTTATTCGACACAAAAAATTAAAAATCGCGCTCGTACCGATGATTATTGCGACGGTAAACATTGTGATGAAACAAGTAATCCGGCAGGCCTACAATTAAAAGACGGCAAAGTGGTGGATCGAGACGGTAATAAGCCGAAATTAGGCGTTGATGATTTAGGTTTGACGACGATTTCCGATTCGACGGGGACTTCGACTAAAGGGATTAATTTAGTTAAAGATTTTTGGTTTGACTGTACTATTTTTGATTGTAACGCGCCGGTAACCGCCTATAAAAAGGGTTATGACGGCATATCCTCTAAAGAAGTGATGTTAGATAGGGTTTATACGGATAAAAACGGTAAAAAATTTGCCGCAATCTCTCGGAAAAATGCCTTTAATAGCGTATTACTGCCGGAAAGTAAGGGCTATACCGAAAATATTTATACCGAACGAGATTTGGATACGAATACTAAACAAATTAATTTGGATTTGACGAAAACGCTTTCTCTCTTTGATAAGGAACATTCGCTTGAATATGGCGGAGCTTATAATCAAACCGAGAAAAAGATGGTCAATCGTAGCGGTTTCGGCGCATTCGGTCAGGCACAATGGTGGGCAAAACGATTTTTTGGGTTTAGAACGAATTTTGCCAAGGGAGGCGTAGAAGAAGCCATTACTTGTGAAAATGCGACGGGTGCGGATCAATGGAACGGATTACTTTGTCCGAGTGAAGGGGAGTTTTCTTTCCTGATTCCGGTAAAAGCCGAAAATGCCTCGTTGTATTTTGCCGATAACATTAAAGCGAATGATTACTTGAGTTTTAATATCGGTTATCGTTACGATGACATTAAATATAAGCCTGAATATATCGCGGGGAAAACGGCAAAAATTCCTGACGATATGTTACAAGGTTTATTCGTTCCTTTACCGGATAAGCCTTCTAAAGAAGATATTCGTAAAAATGCCGAAGATAATATCCGCTATCTTTCAAGAAAAACTTTATATCAGAAACATTCGTACTCTCTCGGCGCAACGGCGGATCCGTTTAAGTTTTTACAAATACAGCTGAAATATTCAAACGGGTTCAGAGCACCGACTTCGGATGAACTCTATTTCACATTTAAGCATCCTGATTTTACCATTTTGCCGAATGTAAATTTAAAAGCGGAGCATGCGGAAACCAAAGAAGCCGCACTTACATTGCACGGCGATCTCGGTTTTATCACGACCAGCTACTTTAAAACGGATTATGATAATTTTATCGATTTAAAATATCTTGGAGCAAAAAACTTAGTGAATGCTTTCGGCGGAAGTGCGACGGCCAGACCGTATCAAATATATCAAAATATTAATCGCCAAGAAGCGAAAGTAAACGGATTGGAAATCAACTCTAAACTACACTTCGGACAATTATGGCAATTATTGAACGGATTTAGTGCCAGTTATAAATACACTTATCAAAAAGGTAAAATAGACGGTAATATCCCGCTTAATGCGATTCAGCCGCGAACGTCCGTATTCGGTTTAGGGTATGCTCATCCTGAAGATAAATTCGGTTTGGACGTATATGTAACTCGGGTGAGTGCGAAAAAAGCGGAAGATACCTACAATATGTATCACGCTGAAGAAAAAGCGGATAACAGCCATTTAAAATGGCGTAGCGGTGCTTATACTATTGTAGATTTAATTGCGTATGCAAAGCCGTTAAAAAATGTAACCTTGCAAGCGGGCGTGTATAATTTACAAAATCGTAAATATCTTACGTGGGAATCCGCCCGTTCTATTCGTCCGTTCGGTACCAGTAATTTAATTGATCAAAAAACAGGTGCCGGATTAGCGCGATTTTATGCGCCGGAGCGTAATTTTAAATTAACCGCGGAAGTCACCTTCTGATAATGAATCCCCGATAGTGAACAAACTCTCGGGGATTTTTACAAAAAAGCCGGAAAATTTAACCGCTTGTATATACCGCTATTCTAATCCGATTTTTATCGCCAAAGCGATAAAGATTGTGCCGCAAATTTTATTCATTGATGCGCCTATTTTCGGATTGCTTCGTAGCAAATTTCCAAGCGGATAAGCGGCAAAGACTAATATAACGACCCAAATCGTCGTGGTTGAAAGCGAGGTTAATCCCAATAAGAAAAAAGGCAAAAAAGTACTTTCTACATGACTTGCCACGAATTGCGGCAATAATGCTAAAAAGAATAGAATAACTTTCGGGTTCAATAAGTTGGTGAGCAAACCTTGACGATAAATTTGCCATAACGGTAATTTATCCAAATTGACTTGATGGATTAAAAACGGTTCTCGCCACATTTTAATACCGAGCCAACCTAAATACCCTGCGCCAGCATATTTTAACAAGGCGAACAGAGTGGGAGAATGGGCAATAATTTGCGCCAGTCCGACCGATACCGCCAAAATATGTACAAAGAACCCCGTCAAAATACCAAATGAGGACATTAAACCGGCTTTTTTTCCTTCGGCAATCGTACGCGTGAGAATATAAATCGTATCGGAACCCGGGGTAAGATTCAGCAGGATACAAGCGGTCAAAAATCCCCAATAATTGACAATATCGTTCATCTGCGAGTCAGCCTAAAATTATCAATGGTTAATAAGATAATTGCCAAGGCTAAACAAATCATTAATAGATACGATTTGGAATCCAAAACTTCGCCAATCATAAACGAAACGCAAAGCATTACCAGAGGTTCTACATAGCCGAGCAAACCGAGAACGTTTACCGGTAATAGATTACTGGAGGCGATATATAAAATAAAAGCTGCCCCGTTTACCAAGCCGAACAGAGCAAGGAAGTAATAAATATGCTGATTGTTAGCCAAAATCGGCTGCATATCGGTTTGAGCGATAAAATAACCGGCAAACGGCATCACTAACAGTAATTCTACGAAAAAGGTGGCAAGCGTATTAATTTCAAAGTAACGACGCAGCGTAATGTAAAGCGGATAACCGACACCGGCAACGATTGTCGCCCATGAAAACGAGCCGGTCAGCCAAATATTGGAAGCCACACCAATCACCGCAAAGCCGAGCGAAAGCCATTTTAACAGGGTAAAATGCTCTTTAAACACGATTTTACCTAACGCTACCGCCACAATAGGTAACAACAAATAACCGATGGAAACTTCAATCGCTTGTCCGTTATTCGGCGCCCATAAAAATAACCAAAGCTGAATACCGGTATTCAAAGCAAGCAATAACAGCACCAAGACAAGCGATGGATTTTGCTTGATTTTTTGCCAAAGCTGCTGAAATTTCTCCATTTGTTTAAACAGTAAAATTGCCAATAAAATAAAGGGAGCTAATACTACAATGCGATAGCCGAACATACTTTCGCCGTTAAGCGGGCGTAATAAGATCGCAAAATAATAACCTAGCCCAAATAAAAAATTGGCACTCATGCAGCATAGTATGCCTTTTAACATTTAGTTCTCCACCGTCACTTTTTTACGTTGTTTTCGAATACTAAAAATGCCGTCTAAAATTAAGAACAATACTGCAATAACCAAACAGGTCATTAGAAAATAGGAATTAGGATCCAATCGCTCACCGATTAAAAATGAAATCATCATCATAAAAGTCGGCTCTAAGTAGCCCAATAGCCCAAGCACATTAAACGGTAATATGGTACTGGCTAACGTATAAGAAAGTAGTGCCGAACCGCTTACTACACTTAAAATCGCAATAAAGTAGTAAATATTCGGATTCTGTGCATAAATAAAATCCATATCGGTATTCCAAATAAAATACAGCGAAATTGGAATCAGACACATAATTTCAAAGACGAAACTATAGATATTACTTAATTGGAATTTTCTGCGAATATGGAAATAAGCAGGATAACCGACAAAGACGAAAACGCCTTCCCAAGAAATACCGCCGGCAAAAATGACGCTATTTAATACGCCCAGTGTGGCGAAAATTATCGCCAGCCATTTAACACGAGATAAGCTTTCTTTATAAACTAAACGCCCGAAAGCCACCATGACAATCGGCATCAGTAAATAACCCATTGAAACTTCCAACGCTTTGCCGCTATTCGGAGCCCATAAAAAAAGCCACATTTGCGAACCGACAATCGCAGAGGTGATTAAGATGACAAGTATTAAATGCGGTTGTTGCTTTAAACGTTTGGCAAACGCAAAAAATTCATGTTGTTTCTTGAGGACAAAAATGGCGAAAAATAGAAAAGGTAATGTAACGACCATGCGAATGCCGAATAAGCTTTCGCCGGAAAGCGGGCGTAATAATGTCGCAAGATAATACATTCCGCCGAATAATGCGGAAGCGGAAAGTGAATAAATAATACCGAGTTGCATAATAGGTAAGAGATAATCTGCCCCGAACAGGGGCAGAGAAAAGATTAAGATTGTTTATAAGTTTTTAAGAAATTCGCAAGACGACCAAGGGCTTCTTCAATTTGATGCGCATAAGGTAATGTCACCACACGGAAGTGATCCGGTTTATGCCAGTTAAAACCAGAACCTTGTACTAATAATACTTTTTCCGTTTGTAATAAGTCGTAAATAAATTTTGCATCGTCTTTAATGCCGTACATTTCCGTATCAATTTTAGGGAACATATAAAGCGCACCTTTCGCTTTCACACAAGAAATCCCCGGAATTTGTACCAATAATTCGTGCATTTTATTGCGTTGCTCGAGTAAGCGACCGCCCGGTAATACGAACTCATTGATACTTTGATAGCCGCCTAATGCGGTTTGAATTGCGTGTTGCATCGGTGTAGTCGCACATAAACGCATAGACGCAAGCATATCTAAACCTTCAATAAATCCTTTCGCCTGATTTTTCGGACCGCTTAACACCATCCAACCTTGACGGAAACCGGCAACTCGATAGGCTTTTGATAAGCCGTTATAGGTTACGCATAATAAATCAGGTGCGAGAGCGGCAATATGGTGGTGAACCGCACCGTCATAAATAATTTTTTCATAGATTTCGTCTGCGAAAATCATCAAATTATGCTGACGGGCAATTTCCGCAATCTCGAGCAACATTGAACGACTGTAAACCGCACCGGTCGGGTTATTCGGGTTAATCACTAAAATCCCTTTGGTTCTCGGTGTGATTTTCGCTTTAATATCCTCAATATCAGGCATCCATTCGTTGTTCTCATCACACAGGTAATGTACCGCCTTACCGCCGGCAAGCGTTGCCGCCGCAGTCCAAAGCGGATAATCCGGCATTGGAATTAACATTTCGTCACCGTCATTCAGTAAGGCTTGCATTGACATTGTAATTAATTCCGATACACCGTTACCGATATATACGTCGTTCACATCAATACTGCGAATTCCTTTAGACTGGTAATATTGCACAACCGCTTTACGCGCCGAATATAAACCTTTGGAATCGCAATAACCTTGAGATTTAGGTAAATTGCGAATGACATCAACTACAATTTCGTCAGGGGCTTCAAAACCAAACGGGGCGGGGTTACCGATATTCAATTTTAAAATTTTATTACCTTCTTCTTCTAAACGAAGAGCTTCCTTATGAATTGCGCCACGAATATCGTAACGAACGTTTGCGAGTTTGTCGGATTTAGGGAAACGTTCCATGGTGTTTGTCCTGTTTGTTTTGAAATAAAATCGTTATTAGAGTAAGAAAATTGTTCAACTTTACTCTGATTTGTTAGGAATTTAAAGAGGAAATAAGCTAAAATAATGACCTTTTTTCACAATAGCTAAAATTTAGCGGTCAGATTCTTTAGAAATTTTGCAAATGTCTATTTTAAACCAATTAAAACAACAGCTTAGCAAGCAATCTACAGATGTTAAAACGCATTTTGGCTTGATTGAATATCAAGCTGAGATTCCCTTGTCTGAAGAAAATATTGCGTTATTGAGCTGGTTAAAGGCACAAAATCATTATCCGCACTTTTTTTGGCAGGCGAGAGATACTGATCAGACCATTGCAAGTATCGGCGCGATTCGGACATTTTCCGCTATAGATGAAGCACAAAGGTTTGTTAAACAAACGCAATTTAGATTAGTCGGCGGCGTACAATTTGAAGGTAAGTGCCAATTTATTTTGCCTCGCTTGCAATTGGTAAAAAATCAGCAAAATTTAACCGCTTATTTCTATATTGATGAGAAGGAATTGTCGCAACAAGCGGTCATTTTTGAACAAATTTTTGTAAATTTCACTCAAACCGCACCGCTCGAATTAGTTGAAAACAAGTTAGTTTCACTAAATTCCGTTTATGATTTTGCCGGCTGGCAACAAAATATCGAGCGAGCAATTAGTCATATTCAGCAACGAAAATTTAATAAAGTAGTGCTTGCTAATGCCAAAACTTTACAATTTGAGCAGGCTCTTTCCGCTTATGATTTACTTGCCGTGAGTCAAACAACCAATTTAGGTTGTTATCACTTTATTTGGTCGGAGAATGCCGACTCGGCATTTGTCGGATCAAGCCCCGAACGTTTGTATCAACGCCAACAGCAAACCTTCAAAACCGAAGCGCTTGCCGGTACTGCCGCTGTTACAGAAAGTATTGTGCAAACCGAACTGAATGCGGAGTGGCTATTGACCGATCCGAAAAATATTTATGAAAATCAGCTAGTGGTGGATGATATTCAGACTCAACTAACCGATTGTGTTACCGAATTGCAAATCAGCAACGCAGAAATTAAACGCTTACATAATGTTCAGCATTTACGCCGTAAAATTTCTGCGGTATTAAAACCGAATATCAGTGATGCGGATTGTCTCGCTCGCATTCACCCGACTGCAGCGGTCGCTGGCTTACCGCGTCAAGCGGCAAAACAATTTATTGCCGAATATGAGCAATTCTCACGCTGTTGGTATGCCGGTACATTAGGCTATTTACAACCGGACGAGGCGGAGTTTTGCGTTGCCTTACGTTCTGCACAAATAGCACAAAATTGTATTACGCTCTATGCCGGTGCCGGTATTGTTGAAGAATCCGAGCCTCAATCGGAATGGCAAGAAATTGAACGTAAGTCATTGGCATTAGCTAAATTGCTGAAAGTGCATTAATCATTAAGACGAAAAAATGGCAGGTTTATAAACCTGCCATTTTTGTTATCCGGCTAAACCGATAAATAACGCTAATAATAACGGTGCAACCAGATTCACAATAAAGCCGAAGCTGATGGCAAGCGGCACAACCTGCGTTCCCCCCGATTTTTGAATCACCGGTAACATACAATCTAATGAAGTCGCCCCACCTAGTCCGACTGCGGTAGAAGGAAACGCTCGCATAAAAAACGGAATGGTAAATAAACAGAAAATCTCTCGTGAGAGATCGTTAAAGAAGGCGATACTGCCGTATATCGGCCCCCAAGCGTCATTAACTAATACGCTGGATAATGAATACCAACCGAATGCCGAAGCAAACGTAAGCCCTTGTATAATGCTTAAATCCAGTGCCAAAGCGGCAATAACTCCGCCGATAAGACTACTGACAATCATAACTAAAGAAGTGTAAATGCCTCGTTTGTTAAAAAAGACTTCTCGTAACGGAATCCCACTATTACGTAACTGAATCCCAACGCCGAAGATCATCACTTCTAATACATAAGTACTGGCGTGTAATGGAAAAGCTAATATTCCTTTAGTGACGAAGCCGATCACGCCGCCGGCAATGGTGGTGCCGATTAATTTAAACGAATCCGTTAGCATTACCCAACGAGAAGGGATTTCTTGCGGATTCACTTCTTCACGCACCATCGGTTGCCATTTATCGTAAATCGCTAAACCGATAATGTTTGATAATTGAATGATCAAACTCAAGCCCAACGCAATCCCGCCGATTTGCGGTAATTTACTACCAATATCATCTAATTGCCCGAGCGAGATCCCCATCACAAATAAAATCAAATATAAACAAATACTTACAACCTGATTAACAACCTGTAATTTACCTTTACCGACTTTAAATAAATAGCCTAAAAACAAGGGAATCAGCACTATCGCCAAACCGTATAACATTTCATCTTCCTTATCATTATGTATTTTTTGAGTTGAAATTTTAACGGTAACCACATAAAATAAAACTGTTTTTATATACAGCTTAATTATAAGTATTCGAAATCATATGGCAAGGCAACGCAAAATCATTCACATCGATATGGACTGTTTTTATGCTGCGATTGAAATGCGAGAAAATCCGGCGTTAATCGGCAAGCCTGTTGCCGTTGGAGGTTCCGTTGAAGGTCGAGGCGTATTAACTACTTGTAATTACGAAGCCAGAAAATTCGGATTACACAGTGCAATGCCGACCGCTCAAGCGTTAAAACGCTGTCCGAATCTGATTCTGGTGCCGGTAAATATGCCGTTATACAAAGCGGTTTCCGAACAAATTCATCAAATATTTCGCCGTTATACCGATATCATCGAACCGCTTTCATTAGATGAGGCTTATTTAGATGTGACCGATTGCCAACAATGTTCCGGCTCTGCCACTTGGATTGCCCAAGAAATTCGTTCGGCAATTTGGAATGAGTTACATTTAACCGCCTCCGCCGGCATTGCTCCGCTCAAATTTTTGGCAAAAATCGCTTCGGATCAAAACAAGCCTAACGGGCAATTTGTCATTTCTCCGGAAAATATGACCGCTTTTATTTATGATTTGCCACTAAAAAAGATCCCAGGGGTCGGTAAGGTAACCAATGAAAAATTAGCTCAACTGGGATTACACACCTGCGGCGATATTCAGAACAACGATAAAGCTTTTATTTATAAGACATTTGGAAAATTCGGGCAACGACTTTGGGACTTCAGCCACGCGATTGATAACCGAAAAATCGAAGTGAATCGCCCTCGAAAATCCTTAGCAGTCGAAAATACGTTACCGACTGATATTTGGCATTTAGCGGAAGCGGAACAAATTGTTGATCAGCTGTTTAAAAAACTGGTTTTTCGTTTGCAACGAAATTGGGGAGAGCATTCTCTACAGGAATTTAGAAAGTTAGGCATCAAACTAAAATTCGGTGACTTTACGCAAACTACTTTGGAACGTACCACTGACGGGCTTTCGTTAGAATGTTTTATTGAGTTACTGCAACAAGTCTGGCAAAGGGCAAATCATCGTTCGGTGCGACTAATCGGGCTTTCGGTGCATTACCCGCCGGAAAACGTTAAAAAACAGTTAAATTTATGGGAATAATTATTGTCAAACGCTTAAATTCTTATAGAATTACCCTTATTTATCGATTAGTTTTTCCCCACTCTTTCTTTGGAGATTTATTTACCTATGGCAAAAAGAATTGTCTTATTTTTATTAACTAACTTAGCGATTACCTTCGTACTTGGTATTGTGTTAAACATTATTTTCCAAGTGACCGGTATTCAAGGCGGCAGCACCGGCGGCATTTTAGTGATGTCTCTCGTATTCGGTTTCGCCGGCTCTTTAATTTCTTTATTTATGTCAAAAAGCATGGCGTTACGTTCCGTCGGTGCGGAAGTGATTCAACAACCGCGTAATCATGCGGAACAGTGGTTGTTCGATACCGTACAACGTCAATCGCAACAAGCGAATATTCCAATGCCGGATATTGCGATTTATCACTCTGCCGATGTCAATGCCTTTGCAACCGGTGCGACAAAAAGTAATTCGTTAGTGGCGGTAAGTACCGGTTTATTGGATAACATGACGGAAGATGAAGCCGAAGCGGTGGTTGCACATGAAATCGCACACATCGCAAACGGCGATATGGTGACGATGACTTTATTACAAGGCGTATTAAATACTTTTGTTATTTTCTTATCCCGTATCATTTCGACGGCGGCTTCAAGCGGCAAAGATGAAAACGGTAATGCGACCCAAAACACTCTAGTTTTCTGGGTTGTGGATATTGTTTTGCAAATGGTCTTTGGTGTTATCGCAACCATGATTGCAATGTGGTTCTCACGTTACCGTGAATACCGTGCGGATGCCGGTTCAGCACAATTAGTCGGAAAAGAGAAAATGATTGCGGCGTTACAGCGTTTACAACACGTACACGAACCGCAAGAAATGCAAGGTTCTCTCGCGGCATTTATGATTAACGGTGCGCGTTCTAAAGAATTGTTTATGAGCCACCCTCCACTTGAAAAACGCATCGAAGCGTTAAGAAACTTATAAGCGACAAGCGGTCTGATTTTGCAAAAAACTTGCAAGAACAGACCGCTTTTTTATAGGGAGTTATTTAATAGTTAAAACCAAGGTGATATGGCAAACAGTAAGATTAAGTAACGTATAAATTTACCCAAGCAAATAAAGATAAGCGATTGCCATAAATTAAAACGAAGCCAACCGGCAATACCGCATAGCAGATCACCGATAATCGGCAAACTACTTAACAATAAGGCAAATACCCCGTATTTTTCACATAAACGTAATGCCCATTGAGCCGTTTTATGTTTTAAATCCAGCGGTTTGGGAATTAATAATCCCATTGCATAAGTAATGGAACTGCCAAGGCTGTTACCCACGGTTGCAACACCAAGTAGCCAAAGTATTTGGCTTGAAAATAAATTCGAATCAGTCAAGCGAGTTTGAGTTGCTAGCGTGGTAAAAATAATTTCGGAATTGCCGGGCAGTACCGTTGCACTCAAAAATGCGCTTAGAAACATTGTTATCAGCTGATTTTCTACTGAAAAAAATAAGCTGAAAAAAGAAGTAAAATAATCTGTCATACTCGTTTTGTAAAATTTTTGTTAAACGCCTGATCTGGTTATTTTAACAAAAGTTTGAGGTTTAGTTTCAATTTGATCTATATCAAAATGTGCTTTTGATTTACCTCAATATAATTACAATTTTGTTTTGAGGGATTGAGGTAACAGGTCTATAATTCTCAACAATTTCTGTAATTTTTCAAATTTATATTTAAGGATTATAAATGTTCTCTCCTGCTGAAATGGCAAAAATCGCTGAAGACGGCGCAGTTTATAAAGCGACTAAACATCAATTATATTCTTTCATCTCCGCAATTTTAGCAGGTGGCTTTATTGGACTTGCATTCGTATTTTATACCACAACCCAAACTGGTGCGTCGGATGTGCCTTGGGGTATGGCGAAGTTAGTCGGTGGTACGGTTTTCTCACTTGGCGTAATTTTATGTGTAGTTTTTGGTGCTGAACTTTTTACTTCATCAACTTTAACCGCTGTGGCTAAAGCGACGCATCGTATTACTTGGTTTCAAATGTTTAAAAACTGGTGCATTGTGTACGGCGGTAATTTTATCGGCGGTTTAAGTGTGGTGGTGTTGATTTGGCTCTCCGGTCAAATTATGGCGGCAAACGGTCAATGGGGTTTAACTATTCTTAAAACGGCACAACATAAAATTCACCATACTTGGATAGAAGCCTTTACCCTCGGTATTTTATGTAACATGATGGTTTGTCTTGCGGTATGGATGGCAAATGCAGGTAAAAGCCTAACCGATAAAGCGTTTATTATGATTATGCCGATTGCTTTGTTCGTATCGTCAGGCTTCGAGCACTGTGTTGCCAATATGTTTATGATTCCGATGGGCATGATGATTTCACACTTTGCATCACCCGAATTTTGGACGGCGATTAATGTTGATCCGGCACAATATGCAGATTTAGATTTATACCATTTCGTTGTGAAAAATTTAATTCCGGTTACCTTTGGTAATATCGTAGGCGGTGTATTTTTCATTGGCTTAGTGCAATGGTTCTTATATATCCGTAAGCACTAAAATGATTTTCAATTTAAGCGGTTCGATTTAGGCAAATATTTGTAAAAATTACCGCTTGTCAGACTTAATTTACTAACAAACAGAGGACTTAAAATGACTCAACTAACTGAAGCTCAACAAAAAGCATGGGCAGGGTTTACTGGTGGCGACTGGCAAACTGAAGTAAACGTACGTGATTTTATCCAAAAAAACTATACTCCTTATGAAGGCGATGAGTCTTTCTTAGCTGGCGCAACAGCTGCGACAACTAAGTTATGGGAAGAAGTGATGGAAAAAATCAAAGTTGAGAACAAAACTCACGAACCGTACGATATTGATTGCGAAACTCCATCAACAATTACTTCTCACAAAGCGGGTTATATCGATCAAGCTTTAGAGAAAATTGTAGGTCTTCAAACTGATGCGCCATTAAAACGTGCGATTATCCCGTTTGGCGGTATCAAAATGGTTAAAGGTTCTTGCGAAGTTTATCGTCGTACCTTAAACCCTGAAGTAGAAAAAATCTTTACTGAATATCGTAAAACACATAACCAAGGTGTATTCGATGTTTATACTCCGGACATTTTACGTTGCCGTAAATCAGGTGTAATTACCGGCCTTCCGGATGCTTACGGTCGTGGTCGTATTATCGGTGACTACCGTCGTTTAGCGGTATACGGTGCGGATTTCTTAATGAAAGACAAGCAAAGACAGTTTGCTTCATTACAACCTCGTTTAGAAGCGGGTGAAGATATCCAAGCAACAATTCAATTACGTGAAGAAATCGCAGAACAACACCGTGCATTGGGCCAAATCAAACAAATGGCTGCATCATACGGTTTTGACGTTTCTCGTCCGGCTGAAACTGCACAAGAAGCGGTTCAATGGACTTACTTCGCATACCTTGCTGCGGTTAAATCACAAAACGGTGCGGCAATGTCATTCGGTCGTGTATCTTCATTCTTAGATATCTATATCGAACGTGACTTAAAAGCAGGTAAAATTACAGAAGAAGAAGCGCAAGAGTTAATCGACCATTTAGTAATGAAATTACGTATGGTTCGTTTCTTACGTACACCTGAATACGATCAATTATTCTCAGGTGACCCAATGTGGGCAACCGAAACTTTAGCAGGTATGGGATTAGACGGTCGTACGTTAGTAACCAAAAACAGCTTCCGTATCTTAAATACGCTTTACACAATGGGTCCGTCACCGGAACCAAACTTAACTATCCTTTGGTCTGAACAATTACCGGACGGCTTCAAACGTTATTGTGCAAAAGTATCTATTGATACTTCATCAGTACAATACGAAAACGATGACTTAATGCGTCCTGACTTCGATAACGATGACTATGCAATCGCATGTTGCGTATCTCCGATGGTTGTCGGTAAACAAATGCAATTCTTCGGTGCTCGTGCAAACTTAGCGAAAACAATGTTATACGCAATCAACGGCGGTATTGATGAGAAATCTGGTGCACAAGTTGGTCCAAAAACAGCACCGATTACAGACGAATATTTAAACTTCGACGATGTAATGGCTCGTATGGATCACTTCATGGATTGGTTAGCAACACAATATGTGACTGCATTAAATATCATCCACTTCATGCACGATAAATACAGCTACGAAGCCGCATTAATGGCATTCCACGATCGTGACGTATTCCGTACAATGGCGTGTGGTATCGCAGGTCTTTCTGTTGCGGCGGACTCATTATCTGCAATTAAATACGCAAAAGTGAAACCGGTTCGCGGCGACATTAAAGATAAAGACGGTAACGTAGTGGCTGCAAATGTAGCGTTAGACTTCGAAATCGAAGGCGAATATCCGCAATTCGGTAACAACGATAACCGTGTAGACGAAATCGCTTGTGACTTAGTTGAACGTTTCATGAAAAAAATCCAAACGCACAAAACTTACCGCAATGCGACTCCGACACAGTCTGTTCTTACTATCACTTCTAACGTGGTTTACGGTAAGAAAACTGGTAATACGCCTGACGGTCGTCGTTCTGGTGCTCCGTTTGGTCCTGGTGCAAACCCAATGCACGGTCGTGACCAAAAAGGTGCGGTTGCATCATTAACTTCTGTTGCGAAACTTCCGTTTGCTTATGCGAAAGACGGTATTTCATATACTTTCTCAATTGTACCGAACGCATTAGGTAAAGATTACGAAGCTCAAAAACGTAACCTTGCAGGCTTAATGGACGGTTACTTCCACCACGAAGCGACTGTTGAAGGCGGTCAGCACTTAAATGTAAACGTATTAAACCGTGAAACATTATTAGATGCGGTTGAACATCCGGAAAAATACCCGCAATTAACTATTCGTGTATCCGGTTATGCGGTACGTTTCAACTCTTTAACTAAAGAGCAACAAATGGACGTAATTACTCGTACATTTACCGAATCAATGTAATTTCTCTATTCATTATCAAAGCCGCCTTTACGGCGGCTTTTTATTGTTTATGTTAATTAAATATCTAACTATGCTAACTGTATTGTTAGCTTTACTTTATAACTTTTTATCTTTTTCCGATATATTAATTTATTTCGGTATGTTTTTATTCTTTATATCCTTAGTATGTAGAGTTCCACCAAAGAAAAATTCATTCGCTAAACTAGTAGGTAATTTTTATTTGAGGTCGTTAATTGAAATATGCTTATCTGGAATTACAACTTTAATTCTTTGTATGTGTATTGATGAGATTAATTCTGTAAAATCAGCAACAGCGATACTTATATCATTATGTCCTCTAATATTTGTTTTATCATATAAATTATATAATACTAAAAATAGTGATATTAACGAGTTTATTCTAAATAACATAGTATTACCCACTTTTATTGTTCTTGGTTATTATTTATATTTTCTCATTCCTAACGATATAATTGACATTACCTCCTTGAGTTCACAATATTTTTCAGATTTCTTTCTTGTTGCAATTTCATTTTTATACTTGTTTTTCATTTCTTCTTTACTTTTTTATTTTTTGTTACCGTTTCTAAATTTGGTAAATATGATTATAGAAATGTACGAATACAGAAATAAAATAAAAATATATAAAGAAGTAAAGATAAACTGTTTGAACAGTTCCATTTATATAATAACTCCAATTATTGTATTGATAATAAGTATTTGTAATTTAATAGATATAAAGGATAGGATAAGAACTACAGAATTTATTAAAGATTCACTCTATAATTTCTTTTATTTAGATATTCCTAAAATGTGTAATAATCCTTTTATTTACCCTGAAGATAAAATAATATTTATTGATTTGGATACTATTGCTGTTGCCTCAAAGACTTCAAAGTCATATGAGTTTTGGATATGGAAATGCCAAGTAAAATAGTAAAAATTTCGTGAAATTCAGCTACTTATAGCTTGATTTCTGCTAAAATATTTACAATTGAAATTCTTAAATTTATTCATTAAGGAAGTTTTATGACTTTTGCTCGCTACCACTCATACGAATCTTGCGGCACGGTTGATGGTCCGGGAATCCGCTTTATTCTGTTTTTACAAGGCTGTTTGATGCGTTGCAAATACTGCCATAACCGTGATACGTGGGATCTTGACGGCGGTAAAGAAATCAGTGTCGAAGATCTGATGAAAGAAGTGGTAACCTACAAGCACTTTATGAAAGCAACCGGTGGCGGTGTGACCGCATCTGGTGGTGAAGCCGTATTGCAGATGGAATTTGTAAGAGATTGGTTTAGAGCCTGTAAAGCGGAAGGCATTGATACTTGTTTAGATACCAACGGATTCGTACGCCATTATAGCCCGGTCGTTGATGAAATGCTTGAAGTGACCGATTTAGTAATGCTTGACTTAAAGCAGCTAAATGATGAAATTCACCAAGATTTAATCGGTGTATCGAATAAACGTACGCTTGATTTTGCTCGTTATTTGCAAAAATTAAATAAACGCACTTGGATTCGTTATGTTGTCGTACCGGGTTATACCGATGATGACGATTCCGCACACCGCTTAGGACAATTTATCCAGGGTATGCAAAATATTGAGAAAGTCGAGTTATTGCCATATCACCGCTTGGGCGCACATAAATGGGAAACACTCGGTTATAAATATGAATTGGAAGGCGTATTACCGCCTCCAAAAGAAACAATGGATCGTTTAAAAGCGATTATTGAAAGCTATGGACATATCGTCAAATACTAATCATTCAGCGGTCGGATTTAGTCTATTTTTGTAAAAAATGCACTAATTCCGTCCGCTTTTTATTTGAAGGACTTGATCTTTTCTCGCCTTAGCCTAATCATAATAACACTTTTTGACTAAACAAAAGGAATTAATAAACAATGTCCAATCCTCTTTTAAATTACACTGGTTTACCTGCATTTTCACAAATCAAACCGGAGCATATCCAACCTGCAGTAGAAGCAGTGATTAAAGAATGTCGCGATACTATTGAACAAGTTGCTCAAATCGAAAATCCGACTTGGGAAAATTTCTACATGCCGCAAGCCATTGCCGGTGATAAATTTGCGCGTGCATGGTCGCCTATCGGTCATCTAAACGGGGTAAAAAACTCGCCGGAACTACGTGAAGCTTATCAGGCTTGCTTACCGCTACTTTCCGAATACAGTACTTGGGCGGGACAACACCAAGGCTTATATCAAGGCTATGTAAAACTTAAAAACTCACCGGAGTTTGAGAGCTATTCGCTTGCACAGAAAAAAGCGATTGAAAACAGTCTACGTGATTTCGAACTTTCAGGGATTTCATTACCCGCAGATAAACAAAAACGTTATGGCGGAGTGTCTGCCCGTTTATCTGAACTCAGCTCGCAATTCAGTAATAATGTCCTTGATGCCACAATGGGCTGGGATATCGTGATCACAGACGAAGCACAGCTTCAAGGCTTGCCTGAATCCGCCTTAGAAGCGGCAAAACTTTCTGCGGAAAGCAAAGGTAAAAAAGGTTACCGCTTTACTTTAGAATTCCCAAGTTACTATCCGGTACTGACTTACTGCGAAAACCGTGAACTACGTGCGGCAATTTATAAAGAGTATGCAACCCGTGCTTCTGATCAAGGCTCAAATGCAGGCAAATGGGATAACTCAGCAAATATCGATGAGAAACTTAAATTACGCTTAGAAATGGCGCAATTATTAGGTTTTGAAACTTATGCTGATCTTTCTCTTGCTACCAAAATGGCGGAGAACCCGCAACAAGTTGTCGATTTCTTAGAAGATTTAGCCAAACGTTCAAAAGCACAAGGTGAAAAAGAATTAGCGGAACTACACGCCTTTGTTGAACAAGAATACGGCGTAACCGAACTTCAGCCGTGGGATATTGCATTCTATAGTGAAAAGCAAAAACAAGCGTTATATGCAATCAATGATGAAGAACTTCGCCCTTATTTCCCGGAAGATCGCGTACTTTCAGGCTTATTTGAATTAATGAAACGTATTTTCGGCTTACGAATCGAAGAAAAATTCGGTATTGATACTTGGCACGAAGACGTGCGTTTCTTCCAAATTTACGATGAGCAAAACGAAGAACGCGGTGCATTCTATTTAGATTTATACGCACGTGAAAATAAACGTGGCGGTGCGTGGATGGACGATTGTATCAACCAAAAACGTTTAGCGGACGGATCATTACAAAAACCGGTAGCATACTTAACTTGTAACTTTAATAAACCGATTGGCGATAAGCCGGCACTCTTTACACATGACGAAGTCACTACGTTATTCCATGAGTTCGGTCACGGTATCCATCATATGCTAACCCAAATTGATGTCGGTGATGTTGCGGGGATCAACGGTGTGCCATGGGATGCGGTGGAATTACCGAGCCAATTCTTAGAAAACTGGTGTTGGGAAGCGGAAGCACTTGAATTTATTTCGGGGCATTATCAAACCGGCGAACCGTTACCGAAAGATAAATTAACCCAGTTACTCAAGGCGAAAAACTTCCAAGCGGCAATGTTTGTATTAAGACAATTAGAGTTCGGTTTATTCGATTTCCGTTTGCATTTGGCACAACCTCGTGAAGGCTTGGTGTTAGATACCTTAAAAGCAGTAAAAGCGGATGTTGCTGTGGTTCGCACACCTGAATGGGTGCGTACCCCACATAGCTTTAGCCATATTTTCGCAGGTGGCTATGCCGCAGGTTATTACAGTTACTTATGGGCGGAAGTATTATCAGCGGATGCCTTTGCAAAATTTGAAGAGGACGGTATTTTCAACCGAGCGACAGGTCAATCTTATTTAGATAATATTCTGACGCGTGGCGGTTCGGAAGAACCGATGGTATTGTTTGAACGTTTCCGTGGTCGTAAACCAACCTTAGACGCATTATTACGTCATAAGGGTATTGCGAATTAGTTACTACTACTCATTTTAGAAAATTTTGCGATCTCGATCGAAAACTTAGGAAAATTGGCTATCCAAATCTTTAACTTTAATTATTCTCCTGCAGTTATTTGGAGATAATTATGCTTAGTGTATTTCAAAAGCCATTTCATAAAGAAAGTTTAGATTCATGGTGTAAAACCTTTGATGATATTAGTAAAATTTCTATATTAACGATACCTGTTGTACTATATAGCTCAAATAGTATATTTTATAAAATATCGAGTACTATCTTATTACTTATCTGCACTTATTCTTTAGTTTATAGTGCAGATTTTATAAGAAAGAACAAAGAAAATTTAACAAAGGAGTAAATTATGTGGATGACAATTGGGATAGGCATAGTCACACTTCTCGCAATATCAGTAGCTATTTCACTGAAATTAAGCGTAAAAGAACAACATTAATTTTCTAGCATAGTAAGCGTATTAAAGCGGTCAAATTTGCAAAAAATTTTGCAAATTTGACCGCTTATCTTTTTTTTATCAACTAAATCGCTATAATCTTGATAAATCAAATAATTAAGAGAAAACGCAATGTCTTTAGATCTATCCAATATCCGCCAACAAATCACCCAACTTGACCGCCATTTACTGAAATTACTTGCCGAACGTCATCGGCTTGCTTTTGATGTTGTTCGTAGCAAAGAAATCACACAAAAACCGCTACGTGATATCGAACGAGAAAAAGCGCTATTACAAGCACTAGTAAGCCATGCCGAAGCGGAAAATTACCAATTAGATCCGCAATATGTCACACAAATTTTCCAACGTATTATCGAAGATTCCGTGTTGACTCAGCAAAATTATCTGCAAAATAAATTAAACGAGCAAAAAGAACAAAATGTATCGATTGCCTTTTTAGGTATGCGTGGTTCTTATTCCAATATGGCGTCCCGTCAATTTGCTAAAAAATATCAAGGTTCTTTAATTGAATTGAGTTGTGATTCGTTCCAACAAGTGTTTGATAAGGTGAGTGAAGGTGAAGCCGAATTTGGTGTGCTTCCGCTTGAAAACACCACTTCAGGTTCAATCAATGACGTATATGATTTACTACAACATACCGATTTAGCGGTGGTCGGTGAATTGGCTTATCCGATCAAGCACTGCGTACTGGCAAACGGTAATATAGATCTTGCTGAAATTGATACCTTGTACAGTCACCCACAAGTGATTCAACAATGCAGCCAATTTATTCAAAGCCTGAATAAAGTCCATATCAAGTATTGCGAAAGCAGCTCACACGCAATGCAGATGGTCGCTCGCTTAAATAAGCCGAATATCGTCGCATTAGGCAATGAGGACGGCGGTAAACTCTACGGTTTAACCAATATCAAAACCGATATTGCCAACCAACAAAACAATATCACACGTTTTATCGTGGTAGCGAAACAAGCGATTAACGTTTCGCCACAAGTACAAACAAAAACGTTATTACTGATGACCACTTCTCAACAAGCCGGTGCATTAGTGGATGCGTTAATGGTCTTTAAACAACATCAAATCCGAATGACCAAATTGGAATCTCGCCCGATTTACGGTAAACCTTGGGAAGAAATGTTCTATGTGGAACTAGAAGCAAATACGCATGCTGAAAATACCCAACAGGCGTTAAAAGCTTTAGAAGATGTAACAAGCTATGTCAAAGTATTAGGTTGTTACCCAAGTGAAATTATTGAGCCGGTAAAACTATAACAAGCGGTTAAATTTTAAGATTTTTTTGCAAAACCCCAAAGGGCAATAGATAATAAGCTATTGTCCTTTCTTTTTTATTGATTATGTCGAAGCTAGTTAGAGTGGCATTGCCTGTGCCGTTACATCGTTATTTTGATTATTTACTGCCGCCGTTTTTGTCGGCAGTCAAAGGCGTGCGTGTTGAAGTGCCTTTCGGTAATCAAACGAAAATCGGCGTGGTGGTAGATTTCCCTGAAACAAGCGATGTGCCTGAAGATAAGCTCAAACCGATTAAAGCAGTATTAGATTTAGAACCGATCTTTGACGAGGAAATTTGGACATTGATCCGTTGGGCGGCTCGTTATTATCACGCTCCTATCGGTGAAGTGGCGATCAATGCTTTGCCGGTGAAATTGCGCAATGGTGATAGCACCGAAAGATCGCAACCGGATTATTTTGTAGTTACTGAGACCGGGCGGGCGGCATTGCTCTCGGGTGAGAACAAGAGGGCAAAAAAACAACAAGATTTACTGGCGGAACTGGCAGAAATTGCAAATTTTTTTGAAAAACCGACCGCTTGTAGTCAATCGGCTTGGAAAGGGCTATTGGAGAAAAACTATATCGAACCGGTTAATGTGCCGTTTGAGCCGCAACATTGGCAAAAAAAATTGCAAAATCGACCGCTTGTAAACTTGCATAATCGACTGGTATTAAATAAACAGCAAACCTTAGTCGTTAGCCGCTTAACAGTACAAAACGGTTTTGAAGCTTTTTTATTAAATGGCGTAACCGGTTCGGGCAAAACCGAAGTGTATCTGCAAGTGATTGAAGAGGTGTTAAAGCGAGGCGAGCAAGTGTTGGTGTTAGTGCCGGAAATCGGACTGACCCCGCAAACGGTACAACGCTTTAAAGCCCGTTTTAATGTTGAAATTGACGTGCTGCATTCGAATATGAATGAAACCGAACGCTTGAATGCTTGGTTGCGAGCAAAAAACGGTGAAAGTGCGATTATCATCGGTACTCGTTCGGCATTGTTTAGCCAGTTTGAGAAATTGGGCTTAATCATTATTGATGAAGAGCATGATAGTTCTTTCAAACAACAAGACGGCTGGCGTTATCACGCGAGAGATCTGGCGATTTTACGGGCAAAAAATTTACATATTCCGATCATTTTAGGATCTGCAACGCCAAGTTTAGAAAGCGTGCAAAATGCTCAAAACGGCAAGTTTATCGAACTAT
The DNA here is from genome assembly GCF_029774175.1 of Actinobacillus genomosp. 1. NCBI lineage: Bacteria > Pseudomonadati > Pseudomonadota > Gammaproteobacteria > Pasteurellales > Pasteurellaceae > Actinobacillus > Actinobacillus genomosp. 1. The sequence goes on from NZ_CP103834.1 coordinate 254,572, forward strand.
CTTTAACTGCCCGTGCCGGTAATGCTCAACAGGCGAAACAGCAACTGATTGATTTAAAAACACAGCGTATTACCGCCGGACTTTCCGATCGCTTATTAGCGATGATGAAACAGCATTTGGAACAAGGAAATCAGGTAATGTTGTTTTTAAATCGTCGCGGCTTTGCGCCGGTTTTGCTCTGCCATGAGTGTGGCTGGATATGTGAATGTGACGCTTGTGAAAAGCCTTACACTTATCATCAGAAACAAAAAATCTTGCGTTGTCATCACTGTTCTTCGCAGCGGGTGATTCCTCGCCAGTGCGGACATTGCGGCTCAACCAATCTGATTACGACCGGAGTGGGGACGGAACAGTTGGAGCAAGTGTTAAGTGAGCAGTTTCCAACTTACCAAATTAGCCGTATCGACCGAGATTCCACCGCTCGTAAAGGGGCATTGGAAAATCACTTAAATGATATCCGAGAAGGCAAAAGCCAAATTTTGATCGGCACGCAAATGTTAGCGAAGGGACACCATTTTCCGAATGTTACATTGGTAGCGATTGTGAATGTAGATTCGGCACTATTTTCCACCGACTTCCGCGCGGAAGAACGTTTGGCGCAGCTTTATGTACAAGTAGCGGGGCGTGCCGGACGAGCGGAAAAGCAGGGCGAAGTGGTATTACAAACGCATTATCCGGAACATCCGTTGCTCAAGACTTTGTTAGAACAAGGTTATTTAGCGTTTGCACAAGAAGCGTTAAAAATGCGTAAAGTGATGGGCTTGCCGCCGTTTGCTGCGCAAGTGTTGTTACGAGCAACCGGTAAAGACAATCAGCAAGTAGTAAATCTTTTGCAAAATTTGACCGCTTACTTCCAGCAAAAAAGCACGGAACTCGGTTTACAGGATATTCAAATTCTACCTCCTTTTTCTGCACCGATGGCAAAAAAAGCGGGGCATTACCGCTGGCTTTTATTAATTCAACATCGCTCAAGAGGCGTATTACAACAGTTGATCGATCAATTTGATTCGGATAAAGCCAATTTAGGCTTACAAACCAATATTCGTTTAACCTTAGATATTGATCCGCAAGAAATCGGCTAACAGCGAATTCATACGACAAGCGGTCTGATTTTCCAAATTTTTTGCAAAAATAACGAAAATCAGACCGCTTAATAATATATGTTATTTTTCTTTCCAATAGCCTAGCCATTCTTTTAAAGAAAGCATTATGCTGTCCATTGCACCGGATTGTGGAATAAAATAGGCAAAATTAATGTATTCTTTTGGGGTTACGCCGTGTCCGATACTCGCCGGAAGCACTTCAAAACCTTGTTTTTCAAATAACATTTTGGCACGCTTCATATGCCATTGATTCGTGACCAAGATAATCTTATTAATACCGTCTTTTGCTAATAGCTCACGTGAAAACTGGGCATTTTCTTTGGTGGTTTTGGCTTTTTCTTCCAGCCATTGGGTCGGTACGCCGAAGAAATACTGAAACTCGTTCGCCATGGTTTTCGCTTCGGAAGTACCGTTCGGGCTACTGCCGGTAATCAGCAAAGGTAACTGTGTTTCTTTTTGCAGATAAGCGGCATAACGCATACGTTCTAACGCCTGATTACCTACTGCAATTTGATTATAAATTTCTTTGCTATCCCGAACGCCACCGCCAAGTACCACAATCGCTTGCGCTTTTTTATAATCATCTAAAGACAAATTATCTTCGGTAACGAGAGAATCGGTTAATTTGGTAGCGACATAAGGCGTACTGAACAGATAAAGCGAACCGATCCCCAAAAAAGCCAAACCATAACTGATTTTTTTGAAATTTAGCCAATAAAAAATTAAGGAAAAAAGCCAAAGTACGGCGATATTAAAGGGAGGAAGTACAATAGCGGTTAGAATTTTGCCGAGATAAAACATAAAAAAGCCTCTAAAAATTTTTGCGTATTTTGCTTGATTTATTGGTAGAATGCACACTTTATTTTTATTAAGTTTTTGAGTGGAACTTGCCGCTGTTTACCCTGTCCAAATGCCACATTTGCCAGTAATTCGGTCTTACTCAATAGGCTTTATTTTATGAACGAAACCCTTTTAGCATTAAAACAACAATTACAAAAGATTGAAACCCTCATTTTAGATAAAAATGACGTACTTTATTTCGATTATCCTCTGCATCTAAATGTAGGGGATTTATTGATCTATGCCGGTACGGAACAATTTTTTAAGGATTATAATCTTAATATTCGTCTTCGTCGTAGCCTACAGGGCTTTGATGTGAAAGAAGCGAAAAAATTCGTTACTCCGAATTCAACGATTCTTTGCCATGGTGGCGGTAATTTCGGCGATATTTATCCTTCTATCCAAAAAATGCGGGAAGATTTGGTTAAAGCATTTCCAAATAACCGTATTATTTTATTACCGCAAACGGCACATTTCTCAAATGATGCGGCAATGAAAAAGTCGGCTGCTGTTTTTGCGGCACATAAAGACTGCCATTTATTTGCACGTGATATTAAAACCTTTGAAATGATGAAAGCGCATTTTTCCGATAAAGTGCAACTTTCTCCGGATATGGCTCATCAACTTTATGGGCATTTGCCGCAGAAAGCAGTTTCTAATTCCGATAAAACGCTGTATTTCTTACGTAAAGATGTAGAGAAAAGTCATATTGAAGCGGAAATTCAGGCAACATTACCAAATTTAGCGAATGTTAAAGACTGGGATGATATTTTATTACCGAGCGACATTAAATTTGAATTATGGTGCAGCCGTTTTTCAAAATTGGCAAATCGATTCAATTTAGGTTTTGTGAAGAATAAAATTAATGATTTGTGGTATCAGCATGCTTTAGATGTGATTAATCGTTGCCAAGATGTATTCCTAAGTTATGATCATGTCGTGACCAGCCGTTTACACGGACATATTTTTTCATGTTTATTAGGCCTGTCAAATGAAGTATGTGATAACTCCTACGGGAAAAATACCGGTTATTACAATCAATGGACAAAAGATATTAATTATGCCAAAACCTATCAACATTAGCGGTAATCTGGTAAAACTGATTGCGGTAACCGTCTTGAGTATGGGGCTTACCATGGTAAGCTCTTTTATTCTGGCGCATATGCTTTCCGTAGAAGATCGCGGTACTCATCAGTTATTTATTACCGCAGTTTCTTATGTAGTTACGATTGCAACCGGCGGGGTCGGTTTCGCTTTAGCGTTATCAATGCGCAATAAGCAATATTTACACTGGAAACGTTATTTTATTGCTTTTCTTGCATTTACCGTACTTGTAGCGAATATTGCAATGTTACTGTTTGATTTTACCTCTTATGACGGACTTTTTATCATTAATGTCGTGCTAACGGCGATCCTGACGATTACGTTAGAAAAAAGTAAAATCGATCCGAAGATGAAAGTGTATCGTATCTTAACTTTGCAACAGCCGATTTTATTAGTGACGATTTACGGTTCGGCTTATTGGCTGTTCGGAGAACAAGAATTTAAAGTTGTGCTTTATCTTTTGACGCTATTTAGTGCTATTCAAGCGATTGCTTGCTTATTCTATCTGGCAAAAATTGATAAATCGTTTAAAAAGACAAATGAAGTCGGCGAAATTGATCGTCAATTTTTCCTGAAAACTTGGGGCAAGCAAAATTTATTACAAATTTTCGGGGCTACCACATCAAGTTTGGATAAGTTTTTGATTATGGCGTTTATGGGCAATTACGTATTAGGGCTTTATACGGTATGTATTGCTTTTGATTCGCTGATGACTAAATTTATCAATATGTTAGCGGATTACTACTATTCGGGATTATTAAATAATTTAAACCGAATTAAAGCGGTATTAGCGGTGGTTGTTTTAATGAGTGTTGGTGCAATCGTGTTAGTGCCTTTACTTGCCGAGCCGATTATTAGCTTTTTCTTTAGTGCAAAATATGTTGAAGTGGCGGACGTATTGATTTGGTTTATTATCAATTCGATTTTAGCCGGACTTTCTTGGATTCTCTCACAAAATATGCTGTTGTTAGGTAAACAAGTGTTGTTGTTTACACGTCAAATTCTATCGATTGCAGTCTTTGTCGGACTATTTTATTTATTGCGTGATTACCAATTGTATGGTGTCGCTTATGCCTTTATCGGCGGGAGTTTAACTCGTCTGATTATTTCAATTATCTATTATTTTAAATACCCTGTAATACAAACGACGGTAGAACCAAAATGAAAAAATTTCTCATCTCTCTCGATAAAGACGCACAACGCAGAGAGCTTTTCTTTTCCCAACCGGATACGGCTGATTTTACGTTATTTAGTGCAATTAATACGATGAGTGTTGAGCAAGCCGAACTTGAACAACGTTTTGATATGGCAAAGTTTGAGCAACATTACGGACGTAAAGTGACGAAGGGCGAAATCGGTTGTACGATGAGTCATCTAGGTGTGTACGAATTAATTGTCAATGATGCGGCGATTAATGAAGACGATTATGCACTGGTATGTGAGGACGATTGCCTATTTGCTGCAAATTTTCAGCAAAATTTGACCGCTTTGCTCAATGAAAAGCTCAGTGCGGATATGGTATTAGTCGGTCAATCGAAAATTCTTGATTTTAATGATACGGAATTAGCGATCAACTATCCGACAACCTTCCGTTTTATGCAGAAAAAAGTCGGCGGTACCGAATATCGTTATGCCTATCCGTATAAAAACTATTTTGCCGGCACGGTTGCCTATTTAATTAAAAAATCAGCGGCTCGTAAATTTTTAATGCAAAAAACAGCGGCTTTACCGTTTTGGTTGGCGGACGACTATATTCTATTCGGACAAAAATTTGCGATTGATACTTTGGTGGTACGTCCGCTGATGGCGATTGAAAATCCGAATTTAGTCAGTAATTTGGAAACATTACGCGGTTCAATTTCCAACAATATGCTGAAAAAATTATTAAAGTTTCCGCTTAAAAAATTGTTAGCGATTAAGAGAAATTTATAAATGACATCGTTGATTAATCTTTTTTATATTTATGATCCGTGGTTTTTCCATGTAGTGCGAATGAGCTTATTAACCGGCTTTTTATCGTTATTATGGCTTGGTTATAAATGGTATAACAAAACCCAAAAAAGTTTTGTCGTGCCGGTTGATAGTTTAATTGCTTGTATCGCATTAATCGGATTATCGATAATTCCTCTTCTGATTAACGGCACGCGAGAGCTTGGCGTAATCAGTATGTACGTAAAATTGTTGATTGCCTTTATTTTCGGTATTGTGATTTACAATCTGTTTTATCAAACCGAGCAAGGTAAATCTTATTTAATTCGTGATCTGAAAATTGGGATTGGCGTACAAGCAACTATCGGTTTCTTAGCATTATTGGGCGTAACCTTATTTATAGAATTAGCATTAAATACTAATGCCGAAATGCGCGGACATTTAAGTCGCTTTATCGGTTCGGAGCAGGAATATCGTTTATATAACTTAACGTCTTCGGCATTTTTCCCGTTAAGTATTTTCTATATGTTGTTACTGCATTTTTTATTGGCATATCATCATAAAACGGAAAAATTAAATGCGGTTTATGTCTTTTTATTGCTGTTTATCGGGCTGATTGCCGGACGTACGTTCCTCACATTTTCAATTGTGAGTTTAGTACTGTATTTTCGTCGTCATTACCTTACGGCTGTTATTGCATTTGCTGCGGTTGTGTTGTTTTTAGCCTATAACTATCCGACTCACCCTTATGTAGAACACGCCCTCGAACCGGTAATCAACTTAATTAACGGTGGTGATCGCCTAAGTTCTTCAACCGATACGTTGATGAATAAGCATTTATTTATGCCGGAAGTGAAGCAATTAATTATGGGTGACGGTCAATATTATGTAAACGGCGGTAGTTATTACGGTGGCTCTGATTCTGGTTTTATTCGCCAAGCCTTATACGGCGGTGTCGGCTATATTTTCGTGTGTTTTATATTTACCGCATATTTTGTTAAACGAGTGGCAGATAATTGGTTAAACGGCAGTTGGAAATTTACGCTTTCCACTTTAGCATTATTGAGCGTATTGAATATTAAAGCGGACACTTATGCTTATCCGGGCATTATGTTCGTCTTGTTAATGTTCTTATCTTTGTTCGGATCAAGCGGTCGAATTAAAGTATTTTTTAACAAAAATAGCGAGGCAAAAAATGTTTAGTATTATTGTGCCTTCCTACAATCGTAATCAAGAAATTCCAACATTATTGGATAGCTTGACTAAACAAATGCTACAAAATTTTGAAGTCATTATCGTTGATGATTTTTCTCAACAACCTGTTACGGTAGCGCATAGGTATCCTTTCGAAGTAAAAGTAATCCGTAATAATCCGAATAAAGGGGCTGCAGGCAGTCGCAATGTCGGTGCGGAACACGCAAGTTATGAATGGTTACTGTTCCTTGACGACGACGACCGTTTTGCCGATCAAAAATGTGCAGTACTTGCGCAGGAGATTGCTCAACACCCGCAAGCAAATTTTGTTTATCATCCGGCGGAATGTGTGATGGTTAATGAAGGATTTAGCTATATTACCAAACCGCTTCCTCCGGAAAAATTGAATTTAGATGCGATATTACTAGCTAATAAGATTGGTGGAATGCCGATGTTGGGTATTAAAAAATCATTCTTTTTTGAATTGGGCGGTTTAGCGACCGATTTAAAATCGTTGGAAGATTATGAATTTGTACTGAAAGTGGTATCCAGCCCGAATTTTGCACCGCTATTTATTGATCAACCGCTTAGCATTTGCGGTTTTCATACCAAACGTTCGAGCGTTTCGACCAATACCGCCAATACGGAGTTAGCGTTGCAAGCGATTCGCCAAAAATATGTGAAAACGGAAACGCAAGCGGCAAATTTTGAAATGAACTCGCTGTATATTTTATCTTACCCTTATGCGATGAATCTTTCTCGCCAAGCGGCAAGTTATTATTTGCAAATGTTCAAACGTAGCCATAGCTTAAAACATTTAATTATTGCAATGGTTACATTTATCTCGCCAAAATTGGCAATTAATATGAAAAGGTTTATTTAATGAAATTCTCTGTTTTAATGTCTTTGTATATCAAAGAAAACCCGCAGTTTTTAAGAGAATGTTTTGAAAGCTTAAAAGCACAAACTCGACAGGCCGATGAAATCGTAGTGTTATTTGACGGTAAAGTGACCGCGGAACTGGATGCAATTGTAGTGGAATACGAGCAACAACTTCCGATTAAAGCGGTTCGTTTTGAGCAAAATCGTGGTTTAGGCAAAACGCTGAATGACGGCTTAAATTATTGTTCGCACGAATGGGTGTTTCGTATGGATACCGATGATATTTGTTTGCCGGAACGTTTTGAAAAACAAGTGGCATTTATCGAGCAAAATCCGGATACGATAATCTTTGGTGGACAAATTACCGAATTCGGAGAGAATATTCAAGATATTGTTGCTTACCGAAATGTGCCGACTAAAGCGGAAGATATTGTAAAATTTACCCGCTTGCGTTGCCCGTTTAATCATATGACGGTTGCTTATAAAAAATCAGCGGTACAGGCGTGCGGCGGCTATCAAGATTTACAAGAAGACTATAATCTTTGGGTAAAAATGGTGGCAAACGGCAATCATGTGGCGAACTTAGCCGATTTATTGGTATATGCCCGAGTTGGAAACGGTATGGTAAGTCGCCGACACGGTTGGAATTATTTCAAAAGCGAATGGCGTTTAATGAAGCTTAAAAATGAATGTAACATTCATGATCCTTTAACCGGATTCGTTATTTTCTTAATGCGAGGTTTACCGAGAATTTTACCGCTTGCGGCTCTCAAAGCGATTTACGGTTTAATGCGGAAATAGTAAAAAGGCGTATCCAATGATACGCCTTAATTTTTTATTGATTACGTAGAATCTCGTTCATTAATTGCAAATCAATATGGCAATAGCCGTTCGGATTCTTATCTAAATAGTCTTGATGATATTCTTCCGCCGGGAAGTAATGTTCTAACATTGTATTCTCAACCGCGAGTGGTTGCTCATATTGTGCTTGTAAATCGGCAAGTGCTTGATTAATAACCGGAATATCTTGCGGATCAACATAATAAATACCGGTGCGATATTGAATACCTTTATCTTCGCCTTGTTGATTTACACTTACCGGATCAATCACTTTAAAATAGTAATCTAATAATTTTGCTAGGCTGATTTTATCCGCATCGTAAGTCACTTTCACCACTTCAGCGTGACCGCTGCCGGCACACACTTCTTGATAACTCGGGTTTTCAGTATTGCCGTTCGCATAACCTGATTGTGCATCAAGCACGCCGTTAATACGTTGCATAAAGGCTTCCGTCCCCCAAAAGCACCCGCCCGCCAAATAAATTTCTCGAATGTTCGCCATATATTCTCCTGATTTGTAAAATTTTTACGGAATTAGACCGCTTGTATTAAGTTTTCATAGCATATAGTGATTTATCGGGGAGTACAAGGTGTTAGTTGCTCTTAGTGTTATAGATGTTTTTAACTTTTGTGAATCGAATAAAAAAAGCCTAACTAAGTCGTTTATACCTAGTTAGGCCTGAGTTAGTTAAAGTTATTTTTCGAAATATACTTTTTTCAACGCAAGTTCTAATCCGCGGAATTCTGCTAAACCACGTAAACGTCCAATTGCTGAATATCCGGGATTCGTTTTTTTATGGAGATCATCTAACATTTGATGACCGTGATCCGGACGCATTGGTATTAAACGTGAATCTCCATTAGCTTTACGACGATATTCTTCATCTAATAAGGCTTTAACAACACCGAACATATCGACATCGCCGGCTAAGTGATCCGCTTCATGGAAACTTAACGGATTTTCTTCTCGTTGGGTTGCACGTAAGTGAGCAAAATAAATTCGATCAGCAAAACGTTTTGTCATCTCTACCAAATCGTTATCCGGACGAACCCCATATGAACCGGTACACATAGTAAAACCATTTGCCAGCAGTGGTTGAGTATCGACGTACCATTGCATATCTTCGATTGTAGAAACAATACGCGGCAATCCTAAAATTGGTCGAGGAGGATCATCAGGATGAACCGCCATCTTTATTCCAACTTCTTGAGCAACCGGAATAATTTCATTGAGGAAATAGGCTAAATGAGTGCGGAAAATTTCCGGAGTAATTCCATTGTAACGATCTAACTGAGCCTGAAATTCTTCTAACGTATAACCTTCTTCTGCACCGGGTAATCCGGCAATGATATTTTTTGTCAGTGTAGCAATATCTTCATCGGTCATTTTCTCAAAATAGATTTTTGCCTGCTGGCGTTCTGATTCCGTATAAGTACTTTCTGCACCGGGACGTTTTAAAATATGTAACTCAAAGGCGGCAAACGCAATGTGATCAAATCTAAGAGCTTTAGAACCATCAGCTACTTCATAGGCTAAATCAGTACGAGTCCAATCTAAAACCGGCATAAAGTTATAACATACGGTATCAATGCCACAAGCAGCAAGATTGCGCAAAGTTTGTTTATAATTATCAATCCATACTTGATAATTACCAGTCTGCGTTTTTATTTCTTCATGAACCGGTACACTTTCCACGACAGACCATACCAATCCGGCATCTTCGATAATTTTCTTACGCTTTTGTATTTCTTCTACCGTCCAAACTTGTCCGTTCGGAATATGATGTAAAGCCGTTACAATGCCTGTTGCCCCAGCTTGACGAACATCTGAAAGAGAAACCGGGTCATTAGGACCATACCAACGCCATGCTTGTTCCATAGAAAACTCCTTAATCTTAATTATGATTTAAAGACCGACAGCAACCGGATTAACATTAAATAAAAAACCGTCGAAATTAGGATCTTCTATATCAGATAATTCGAATAGCTTTTGTTTAACATTTTCCAAATGTTGCCACATTGCTTTTTTAGCAAGAGCAGGGTCTTTACGTTGAATACTATTTAAAATATTTTCGTGATCTTTTAGCCATTTACGGCGATATTTTTGATCACTGATGTGTGTATGTAAGCCTTTCCACATTGAATTTGTTCGATACTTCCATAGCTCTTTTTGCATTTTTATTAACACTTCATTTTGTGTAATTTCAGCAATTGCACTATGAAATTCTTCATCTGCGGAATAGTCCTCGTCATTTTGTTCTAAAGTAATACGTTCTTGATTTAAAATTTCTTTTAATCGTAATACGTCATTTCTATTAGCTTGAATTGCGGCAAATTCAGCAATACTACTTTCTAATAACTGTCTAGCTTGTAGTAGTTCGAATGGACCGACATCTTCATATTCATAAACGTCATCATTTTGTGCTTCGGATAACGGTTGTCGGATAACATAAACTCCGGATCCTTTTCGAACTGATACAAGATTTTCTAGTTCTAACATAATGATCGCTTCACGTATGACCGTTCGGCTTACATTTAATTTTTCTGCAAGATCCCGTTCAGGCGGCAGTCGCTCACCAACTTGGTAAATACCGTCAATTAATTCTTGTTTTAAAATAGAACCAATTTTTTTATATGAACGTAGATCTGCATTTTTTGTCATTTTTTAACTCTCTCTAGGAATATCATTTAATGAAACTAACTCCCCTTCTATAAAGACATTACCGTTTATAATAAGCTGTCTTTTTTCATTATTTGGAAGTGTTATTTTTAGCTCTTTATAAGATGGAATCCAATTACCTTGTTTATGAATATCAATATAGATATTTGTATTCGTACAATGTAATTTTACCACTAATTGTAAATACTCGTTGTTACGGTATTTAAAACTTTCTCCGTCATCGTCAAAAATAGTATTTGACGTTTCTCCATCTTTTATAAATGGAAATACCATTAGTTCTCTGTAGGTATCATTTTGAGAATCTATATAGGCTTCTCTAGCAGACACCGGAATAATTGAACCTGCTTTTACAAATAATGGAATTTTCTCGAGAGGAGCTTCAGTTGTAATTGTTTGTCCGCCCTTATGATAAGCGTGATTATAAAAATCATACCAACCTACATTATTTTGAGGTAAATAGACATCCCGTTCACGTTGTCCTTGTTCTACTACAGATGCAACAAGTAGATCTTTACCTAAAAGATAATCATCACTTTCTACAAATGTGTTTATATCATTTTCATGATCCAAGAACGTCGGACGTAACATCGGCTCTAATTCATTATGAGATTTCCAAAAGATGTTATAGAGATATGGCATTAAGCGATAACGAAGTTTAATTGTATCTCTGATAATATGAGTTACCTCCGGATACATCCAAGGTTCATTAACCGTTTTATCATCATTCCAAGAATGAATCGTAAAACGAGGGTGCATTACACCATTCTGAACCCAACGAACAAATAATTCCGGTTCAGGTTTATTACCGGAAAATCCGCCGACATCGTGGCCTAAATTGTATAAACCGGATAAACTCATACCAAGTCCCATACGAATGTTATAACGTAGGGTATTCCAACTGGTTCTATTATCTCCCGACCAAGTTTGAACATAACGATTCATACCCGGGCTTCCTGAACGAGAGATGAGATATGGGCGTAGAGTAGGAGTAAATTCACGTTGTGCTTCGTAGGAAGCTTTCATCATTAATAGCGGCTGTAACGGTCGAATGAGTTTAATTGGAATTTCTTTACCAAAACCTGCACATTTTGCATTTCCATCCCAAACTTCATATTCGTTGTTATCATTCCAAGTAGAATCAATACCGTATTCTAAAAGTTGTGTGGTTACATTTTTTTTCCACCATTCGATAGTTTTTGGATTGGTAAAATCTAAATGAGAGCCTTCGTCATCCCAGAATACCGAGCGTTCCGGTTGATTAAATTCAGAATCTTGGATAAATAAACCTAAGTTTTTTACTTCTTCGTAACGCGGATGATCTTGTAGTAAACAAGGCTTAATATTTGCAGCTAAATGCATACCGGCTTGGTGAAAATGTGCAGACATTGCATTCGGATTTGGAACTTTATCGTAATTCCAATTAAACACATATCGTTTATTTCCAATAGAAGTATAGCCTGATGATAACTGGAATGAATCACATGGAATATCATATTCGGCACATAGGTCTACGAATTTTTTTAACTGTTCTTGAGCATCTGGGGCATCGGTATAACTCATTGTAGAACCGCTATAACCTAGACTCCATTTCGGGCCGAAAATCGTACCACCGGTTAATGCCGTATATTTTTTGGTAACATCAAGTACACTTGGACCAAGAATAACGTAATAGTCTAGATCTCCATCTTCTGCACGATAGCTTTTATATGCAATATGATAGTTATCTAATTCATTACCTAAATCGAACCAACAAGATGCTAAATTATCATAATAGATACCAAAACTTACATCATCTCTACTAGTAATATAGAATGGGATATGCTTATAAAGCGGATCGGTTGTTTCGGCATTATATCCCATAGCATCAAGATTACGCATTTCGAAACGGCGGCCTTTTCTATTTAAATTTCCGGATTTTTCACCTAAGCCATAATAATTCTCTGAAGTATTGCGCTCAATATAATGGCTAATTTTGCTATCGTCCGTACCAAATAAATAGGCACCGGTTTTTCTATCTTGGCTTAAAGGTTGCCAACTATTATTAACTTGATATTGCCATTCTAAATATAATGGTTTATGTACACGAAGTTTCAGTAGATTGGTAGATACTTCAATAACATTATCATTTATTTCTAATTGATAACTAGGTAGTGAGAATCCATCGGTAGAAAAACGATTTCTTCCAGACCACTCGATATCTGCTTGATTCGGGGTAATAGCCCATGTTCTATCTAATTTAAATTGATAATTTTTACTGAAAGCGACACGAATAATGTCATTCTCTAATACAAAGATATGTAATAAATAATTACGTTCACATTCAATATCAATTCGATTATTTTCTGCTTTTACAAATTTTATTAATTTTAATGTTTTCATCATTTATTCCTTTTATTAATAACCTAGTAACATTTGTGGTAACCATAAGCTTAATTGTGGAATAAAAGTGACAATAAATAAGGTTACGATTAATATTGCATAGAACGGTAATAACGGTTTGATGACTTTATCAATTTTTACACCTGCAACAGAACAACCGACAAATAATGTTGAACCGACCGGAGGTGTACAAATACCGATAGATAAGTTAAATGCCATTAAGATACCGAAATGAACGGGATCCATTCCTAATTCAGTTACAATTGGTAGAAAGATAGGAGTAAAAATCAGTAATGCCGGGGTCATATCCATAAAGGTACCGACGATAAGTAAGATAATGTTGATAATTAATAGAATAATAATCGGATTATCTGAGATACCAAGTAAAGCATCACTAATTGTGTAAGGAATATCGGCATTCGCCATTGCCCAAGACATCCCCATTGATGCACCAATTAACAATAACACGATTGAAGTGGTAACCATTGCATCAAGAATAATTGCCGGTAATTCTTTTAAGCTAATTTCTTTATAGACAATCATCGAAAGAATTAACGTATAAACAACCGCTATTGCAGAAGCTTCAGTTGCAGTAAAAATACCACCGATAATCCCTCCAATAATTACAATAACCAATCCTAAACTCGGTAGAGCATCTAATGTACGATGTGTTACTTCTTTTAGTGTAGGTTTCGGTGATACCGGATATTTATGTTTTTTAGCAAAGAAATATGCAACGATCATAATCCCTAAGCCCATCAAAATACCGGGAATATATCCTGCTAAGAATAAAGCCCCGATAGATGTACCGCCTGAAATTAATGAATAAACAATAAAGGTATTACTTGGTGGAATTAATAAACCTGTCGGAGAAGAAGTGATATTTACCGCTGCTGAAAATGCAGGATCATATCCCTCTTTCTTTTGAAGCGGAGCCATTGTTCCGCCTACTGCCGCCGCCGCTGCAACAGCAGAACCTGAAATAGAACCGAACATCATATTTGCTAATACGTTTACATGAGCAAGAGAACCCGGTAAACGACCGCCCAATACTTTAGCAAACTCAATTAATCGTATTGCAATTCCTCCTCTATTCATAATGTTCCCGGCAAGAATAAAGAATGGGATTGCAAGTAAAGAAAAACTATCTAAACCGGATGCCATTTTTTGAGAAATAACAGCAATCGCAGAATCAAAAGGTATTGCCAGCAGAATAGTTAAAAATGAAGATACACCAATAGCAAATGAGATTGGTACACCAATAGCAAGAAAAAAGAAAAAACTACCGGCTAATGTGATAATCGTTGTCCATTCCATAAATAGACTCCTTAATGTTGAGCTGAAAGTTTATGAATATCAGTGAATACGTCTCTTACTAAAAATACGAGCATAAAGAATCCACTTACAGGTAAGGCTAAATAAACAAGACCCATTTGAATCCCTAGAACAGGGGATATTTGTCCTGCTGCAATAGTATCTAAGACTAATCGGCTACCGCCGTAACACATAATGACACTTACGAAGAAAATACTAATAGCATTGATAACAAATTGAAGTAAAAGGTATTTTTTAGGACTGGCTTCTAATTTCATTAACAATAAATCTATTGCTAAATGTTTTTTCTTCCCTAATCCGTAAGCAGCACCGACAAGTCCGACCCAAATAAATAAGAAGCGGGCTAATTCATCTGTAACTGTACTCGGATCATTTAAAACATAACGAGAGAAGACTTGCCATACAACAGAGATAACAAGTCCGATACATAGGACTACGCAGAAAGTGGCTAAGATTCGATCAAGTAAAGATATGAGCCGTGCCATAATTTTCTCCTCATAAGGTAATAAAATACGACTTATTTTGATGGTTTATCAAAATTGGTAAACCAAATATACTCTATTTTTAGTGTTTAAACAGGTTTTTTTATGAATTTTGTGAGTTTTGTCACAAATTTAATTAAATTGTCTAGAACAATTTTTAGTATTGGTCTAACATTATTTTGAAAAATAATTCAATCTAAATATAGAATTATTTCGCTTTTCATATCATTCACGATGGAGAACTTAATTATGTTCACAAAAAGAAATGCCTTAGCAATTGCGATTAGTGGTTTATTAGCTGCTACTGTTTCATTATCAGCTTCAGCAAAAACGACATTAAAACTAAGTCACAATAATGACAAAACTCACCCGGTCCATATCTCAATGCAAAATATGGCGGATGAAGTTAAAAAATTAACTAATGGTGAAGTTGTTATTCGTATTTATCCAAACAGCCAATTGGGTAACCAACGTGAATCAATGGAGTTGATCCAATCAGGTTCTTTAGATATGGCAAAATCAAATGCGAGTGAACTGGAAGCATTTGAACCGGTATATGGTGCATTTAACGTTCCTTATTTATTTAAAGATAGCGAACACTATTACAAAGTCTTAAAGGATCCTGAAATCGGTGGAAAAATTTTAGAATCGACAAAAGGAAAAGGTTTTATCGGTTTAACTTATTATGATGCAGGTTCCCGTAGTTTCTATGCGGCAAAACCAATTAAAACCCCTGCTGATCTGAAAGGCTTAAAAGTACGTGTACAACCTAGCCCGAGTGCATTAGAAATGGTGAAATTAATGGGAGCGTCTCCTACTCCATTAGCATTTGGTGAACTTTACACCGCATTACAGCAAGGTGTTGTGGATGCAGCCGAAAATAACCCGACAGCATTAACTTTAATGCGACATGGTGAGGTTTCAAAATTCTTTAGCGAAGATGAGCACACTATTATTCCGGATGTTTTATTGATTAGTGAAAAGTCTTGGGCGAAATTAACACCTGAACAACAAAAAGCTGTAAAACAAGCGGCGGATAATTCCATGATGAGTCATAAAGATCTTTGGGCGAAAATGACTGCCGAAGAAGTGAAAAAAGCAAAAGAAACACTTGGTGTTGAATTTGTAAAAGTAGATAAACAGCCATTTGTTGATGCAGTGAAACCTATGCACGATAAGGCTCTAGCTGATAGTGTGATCGGTCCGTTCGTGCAAAAAATTGATGCGGCAAGATAATATGTGTTTTTCGGGCGTGAGTTATCACGCCCTCTCTTTTTGTAAATTATATTCGGGAGAATTTAGATATGTCATTAGCAAGAAATCATAATTTTAAAGATAAAGTTGTCGTTATTACCGGTGCCGGTGGTGTACTGTGTGCTTATTTTGCCAAGGAAATTGCTAAAACCGGTGCGAAAGTCGCATTATTGGATATCAATTTGGAAGCGGCACAAAATTATGCAGATGAAATTAATCAAGAAGGCTATATTGCAAAAGCCTATCAGACTAATGTTTTAGAGCTAGAAAGTATTAAAACTACTCGTGATTTAATTGCTCGGGATTTGGGAACTTGCGATATTTTAATTAATGGAGCGGGAGGGAATAATCCGAAAGCAACTACTGATAACGAATTCCACGAGTTTGATTTACCGGATACCACAAAATCTTTCTTTTCATTAGATAAATCAGGTATTGAATTTGTTTTTAACTTGAATTACTTAGGAACATTATTACCGACCCAAGTCTTTGCGAAAGATATGATCGGTAAGAAAGGTGCAAATATCATTAATATTTCAAGCATGAATGCTTACACTCCATTAACAAAAATCCCGGCATATTCAGGTGCAAAAGCGGCAATTAGTAATTTTACACAATGGTTAGCGGTATATTTTTCTCACGTAGGTATTCGCTGTAATGCCATCGCTCCGGGCTTTTTAGTAAGTAATCAAAATCGCGGCTTATTATTTGATGGGCAAGGAAACCCTACACCAAGAGCGCATAAGATTCTCACTAATACTCCAATGGGGCGTTTTGGTGAAGCAAATGAATTAATGGGAGGAATTCTATTCTTAATGGATGAAGAATATGCGAGTTTTATTAACGGCGTTGTATTACCGATTGACGGCGGTTTCTCTGCATATAGTGGAGTGTAGGGGGAAACAATGAAACAATTTATGTGTGAAGATTTTCTATTATCTAATGATATTGCTCGTGAGCTATATCATAGTTATGCAAAAGATCAGCCTATATTTGATTATCACTGCCATCTTTCGCCAAAAGAGATTGCCGAAAATCGACAATTTAAAGATCTCTCTGAAATTTGGTTAGAGGGGGATCATTATAAATGGAGAGCAATGCGTTCGGCCGGTATTGACGAAAAATTAATTACCGGTAATGCGAGCAATTATGAAAAATATCAGGCATGGGCGAAAACGGTTCCCCAATGTATCGGCAATCCGATTTATCACTGGACACATTTAGAGTTACGTCGTCCGTTTGGTTTGACGAATATTTTATTTAGCCCGAAAACGGAAAAACAAATTTGGGATGAATGTAATGAAATGCTTCAACAGCCTGAATTTTCTGCTCGAGGCATTATGCAACAAATGAATGTTAAGCTATCCGGTACAACGGATGACCCTATTGATAGTTTGGAATACCATAAAATCATTAAAGATGACCCTAATTTTGATATTGAGGTTGTTCCGAGTTTCAGACCGGATAAAGCGTTTAAAATCGAATTACCTACATTTAATGATTATATCAAACAACTCGGTAGAGTGAGCGATATTGAAATTAATTCATTCTCCGCTTTGAAAAAAGCATTACTAAAACGAGTTGAACATTTTGATTCGAATGGTTGTAAATCTGCGGATCACGGCATTGAAGTGCTACGATTTTCTCCAATTCCCGATGAAGCGAAATTAGATCAAATCTTGCAAAAAAGATTAGAAAATAAACCGCTTTCGGAACAAGAAATCGCTCAATTTACAACTGCCGTTTTAGTATGGCTGGCAACTGAATATTGTAAGCGTAATTGGGTAATGCAGATGCATATCGGAGCTTTACGTAACAATAATACTAGAATGTTTAAATTACTTGGTGCGGATTCCGGTTTTGATTCAATTGCAGATCTTACTTATGCTTCACAGCTTTCTCATTTATTAGATGCAATGGATCAAACCAATCAATTACCAAAAACAATTTTATATTGTTTAAATCCTCGTGATAACGAGATGATTGCTTCGATGATCGGTAATTTTCAAACAGGTGGGATTGCAGGAAAAATTCAGTTCGGATCAGGCTGGTGGTTTAATGATCAAAAAGATGGAATGGAAAGACAACTACAACAGCTTTCTCAACTAGGCTTGTTAAGTCAATTTGTTGGTATGCTTACCGATTCTAGAAGCTTCCTATCTTATACTCGTCATGAATATTTCCGCCGTATTTTATGTGAAATGATCGGGACTTGGGTGGTAAAAGGTGAAGCTCCGAATGATATTGAGTTGTTGGGGAATATGGTCAAAAACATTTGTTACCATAATGCAAAAAATTATTTCAAATAATCGGTAAAAAAGATGAAAAAACTAGCCCTTTTAGGGGAGTGCATGATAGAGCTGAATGGGGAGCCGTTTGGGCAAATGCGCCAGACTTATGGCGGCGATACGCTCAATACGGCAACCTATTTGGCACGAGTCTCCGCTCCCGAAAAGCTTCAAGTGTGCTACGTGTCTGCTTTAGGGACAGATAAATTAAGTCAAGGAATGTTGGCTTATTGGCAAGCAGACGGCATTAATACTCAATGGGTGTTAAAAGACGAACAGCGTTCGCCGGGGTTGTATTTAATTCAATTAGATAAGCAAGGCGAACGAACATTTTTGTATTGGCGTAATCAATCGGCAGCCCGTTATTTATTGCAGCATCCGAATTTTCCTCAAGTATTAAGCGAGCTGGATTCGGTAGATATGATTTATTTAAGCGGCATATCTTTAGCTATTTTACCGGAAATTGACCGAGCGTTATTGATTACTTATTTAGCGGCATTAAAAGAAGCGGGAGTTGAAATTGCGTTTGACAGTAATTTCCGTCCTAAGCTTTGGGAAAGCGTTGAACAGGCACAAGCTTGTTATAAAGCTCTATTACCGTTAGTTGATGTGGCTTTAGTGACGTTTGATGATGAAGCGATGTTATGGCAAGACAAGGACGAACAGCAGACCATTGCGCGTTTATCGGCTTACGGGATTGCTAAAATCGTAGTAAAACAAGGTAGTCGCGGCGCAGTCGTTTGTGAGTATCAGCAACAAACGACTGCGCCGACCACTCCGGTGGAACACGTTGTAGATACCACTTCTGCAGGGGATTCTTTTAATGCCGGATTCTTAGCCGGTTATTTACAAGATAAACCGCTAGAAGTGTGCTGTCGTCAAGGTAATCAATTAGCCGGTATTGTCATTCAACACAAAGGCGCAATTATTGAGAAATCGGCGACAGCTCATTTACTCGCTCAATTTAATTCGATGTAGTAAGGAACAGATGATGAAATATACAACAGCACAAATAATTGAAAAACTTCGTCAGGTAAAAGTCGTGCCGGTAATTGCGGTAGAACAAGCGGAAGATATTTTACCGTTAGTTAAGACGTTAGCGGAAAACGGTTTACCGGTGGCGGAGATTACTTTCCGCTCGGCTGCGGCGGAAGAGGCGATTCGCTTAGTACGCCAGCATTATCCGGACGTATTGATTGCCGCCGGTACGGTATTAACCGCCGAGCAAGTGGTCAAAGCGAAAAATGCCGGTGCGGATTTTGTCGTGACACCGGGCTTTAATCCGACTATCGTGAAACTGTGCCAAGATTTAGATTTCCCGATTACCCCGGGGGTGAATAACCCGATGTCAATTGAAGCGGCATTGGCGTTAGGCATTGAAGCGGTTAAATTCTTCCCGGCGGAAGCTAGCGGTGGCGTGAAAATGATTAAAGCCTTACTGGGACCTTACTCTAATCTGCAAATTATGCCGACCGGCGGCATTAGCCCGAGCAATATCAAGGACTACCTCGCCATTCCGAATATTGTGGCTTGCGGTGGTTCTTGGTTTGTCGAGAAATCTTTGATTCAAGCGAAGAATTGGGATGAAATCGGTAGATTAGTACGAGAAGCTGTGACATTAACGCACGCTTAGTTACACAAAGCAAGCGGTTTGATTCTCGCTGTTTTGGGCAAAAAATGTGCGAAATCAGACCGCTTGAAAATAACGAACTAAAACCGAAAAAGTGAGCTGAATAAGCCAGCCGATACTTATTGCAAAAAGGATAGTGCTGATCCCAAATGTACCGCCGAGCAGAATACCGACAACACAGGCGAAAATTTCAATCAGTGTTCTGACTATACTGATTTTCCAACCGTAACGTAAACAAATTCCTACCATTAATCCATCTCTTGGCCCGGCACCTAGCCGGCACGATAAATAAATCGCCGTACCGACCCCAAATATGATAATCGCAATCAGAATATAGATTATTCTGAAAACGAGTGTCTCTGGTTTTTCAAGAAAATTGACGGAAATATCGGCAAATAATGAGATTAGAAATATATTCAGCAATGTTCCTAAACCAAAACGTAATTTAAACGGAATCCACAGTAATAACACTAAAAAGCTGATTAGCGCGATAGATGTACCGATAGATATATCCAGCTGTAAGGCTAAGCCTTGCGATAATACCGTCCAAGGCGTTGCGCCTAAATTCGCTAAAATAAGCAATCCCTCTGCGATACCAATGAAAATCATCGTCAATGAGAGAATGAGAATCGTATCAAAACGAAGTTCCCATTGGTGTGTGGCAGACCAACGCATAAGTGGAATCGGTGATTTTTTTAACATAAATAAAGCCATAGAGAATAAGATAGGGTAATTATATCTATTTATATGATTTTAAATAATGATAATGTGATCAATCTCTCAATTTTGAAATATTCTAGCTGTAAATTTTTAGAGATTTTTTATGTAAAAAAAGGTATAGTAATTATGCTTTTTTACTTACTGTTTTGTATAACGGTATTTGTTATTCTTTTTTCATTTTTGAGGTTTTTCAAATGAGTGCGTTAAATAGTATCTTAGGTATTGTTGTGCTTTTACTGATTGCCTTTGCATTATCAAATAACCGCAAAGCTATTAGTATTCGTACGGTAATCGGAGCATTGGTTCTACAAGTTGGGATTGGAGCGATCATTCTTTATTGGGAAACCGGTCGTCAGGGTTTATTAGCTGCAGCAGAAGGTGTGAGTAAAGTTATCAATTACGGTAACGACGGTATCAGCTTCTTATTCGGCGGCTTGGTAAGTGATAAAATGTTTGAAGTATTCGGTGGCGGCGGTTTCGTTTTCGCATTAAAAGTACTTCCTCCGATCATTTTCTTCTCATCTCTCATTTCCGTACTATATTATTTAGGTATCATGCAGATTGTTATTCGTATCCTCGGCGGTGCGTTACAAAAAGTATTAGGTACATCTAAATCAGAATCAATGTCTGCGGCGGCAAATATCTTTGTCGGTCAAACGGAAGCGCCTCTTTTAGTTAAACCTTATATTAAATCAATGACCAATTCCGAGTTATTCGCAGTAATGTGCGGCGGTTTAGCTTCGGTTGCCGGTGCGGTAATGATTGGTTATGCGGGTATGGGCGTACCGCTTCCGTATTTAATTGCGGCATCATTTATGGCGGCTCCGGGCGGTTTATTATTCGCTAAAATTCTTCACCCGCAATCAGAGCAGTTTAAAGACGAATTAAGTGATGATGATATTGAAGAAAAACCTTCGAATGTGATTGAAGCGGCGGCGGTCGGTGCGTTCTCCGGTATGCAATTGGCAATGAACGTCGGTGCGATGTTATTAGCGTTTATCGCATTAATTGCAATGCTTAACGGTTTTATCGGCGGAATTTCTTCACTTATCGGTTATGAAAATGTAACCTTACAATCATTGTTCGGTTATGTGTTCCAACCTTTAGCATGGTTAATCGGTGTGCCTTGGGGTGCAGAATCTCAAGTGGCAGGTTCATTAATCGGTCAGAAATTAATTTTAAATGAATTTGTTGCCTATGCGGATTTCGTGAACTACTTAAAACCTGAAGCAACGGTAGCCTTAAGTCCGAAAACGATTGCAATCATTACTTTCTCCTTATGTGGTTTCGCCAACTTAAGTTCAATCGCAATCTTAATCGGCGGTTTAGGCGGTATGGCGCCAAGTCGCCGAGGTGATGTGGCTCGTATGGGGGTTAAAGCTGTTATTGCAGGTACGCTCTCTAACTTAATGAGTGCAGCGATTGCCGGTTTATTTATCGGTATCGGCGGAGCGGTAATGTAATCGCCAATGATTTAATGAATAACACCACTGGAAACAGTGGTGTTGTCGTTTTAGGACGAAGTAAACGTTTGCGTGACTTAATCTAATATGCAAGCGGTC
This sequence comes from Actinobacillus genomosp. 1, assembly GCF_029774175.1. Lineage (NCBI taxonomy): Bacteria > Pseudomonadati > Pseudomonadota > Gammaproteobacteria > Pasteurellales > Pasteurellaceae > Actinobacillus > Actinobacillus genomosp. 1. The sequence continues at coordinate 276,794 of NZ_CP103834.1, forward strand.
TAATTTTTCTATATTTTTACAAAAGTAAAACGGGGGTTCGTATGAGTTTAAAAGATTCGGCAAAAATCGCTTTATCCTTGATGGATTTAACTACGTTGAATGACAATGACACGGATGAGAAAGTAATTTCTCTTTGTCAGCAAGGTAAGACGGAATTCGGTACGCCGGCAGCAGTATGTGTTTATCCGCGTTTTGTGCCGGTTGCTCGTAAAGCGCTAAAAGCACAAGGTACGGAGCAAGTTAAAATTGCCTCGGTAACTAATTTCCCGCATGGTAATGATGATATTGAAATCGCAGTTGCGGAGACCAAAGCTGCTGTGGCTTACGGTGCGGATGAAGTGGATGTAGTATTCCCTTACAAAGCATTAATGGCGGGTAATGAGCAAATCGGTTTTGAATTAGTTCAACAATGTAAGGCGGTCTGCCAAGCATCAAACGTATTATTGAAAGTAATTATTGAAACCGGGGAACTGAAAACCGCTGAATTAATTCGTAAAGCAAGTGAGATTGCAATTAAAGCCGGTGCGGATTTTATTAAAACCTCAACGGGTAAAGTGCCGGTAAATGCAACTTTAGAATCGGCACGCATTATGTTAGAAACCATTCGTGATTTAAATGTTGCGGATAACGTCGGCTTTAAAGCGGCGGGCGGCGTAAAAACAGCACAAGAAGCGGCACAATATTTAGTGCTTGCTCAAGAGATTTTAGGCAAAGATTGGGTAAATGCGGCTCATTTCCGTTTCGGTGCTTCAAGTTTATTAACAAACTTGTTAGCAGCTTTAAATGGCCAAGCAAATCAAGAAGTAAGCGGTTACTAAGATAAACAGTATAAATTGATTAATTTTTATAAACTATAGCGTAATAGAGGAAAACAAAATGGCTACTCCACACATTAACGCACCTGAAGGTGCATTTGCTGACGTTGTATTAATGCCGGGCGATCCGCTTCGTGCCAAATATATCGCTGAAACGTTTTTAGAAGATGCGGTGCAAGTGACGGATGTCCGTAATATGTTCGGTTATACTGGTACTTACAAAGGTCGCCGCATTTCAGTAATGGGGCACGGTATGGGGATCCCATCTTGCTCAATTTATGCAAAAGAACTGATTACCGAATACGGTGTGAAAAAAATCATTCGTGTCGGTTCTTGCGGTGCTGTGCGTCAAGATGTGAAAGTACGTGATGTAATCATCGGTTCCGGTGCTTGTACTGATTCAAAAGTAAACCGTATTCGTTTCCGTGATAACGATTTTGCGGCAATTTCCGATTTTGATATGACATTAGCGGCAGTTCAAGCGGCAAAACAAAAAGGTATTGCAGCACGCGTAGGTAACTTATTCTCTGCGGATTTATTCTATACACCGGATGTAGAAATGTTTGACGTAATGGAAAAATACGGCATCTTAGGTGTGGAAATGGAAGCGGCAGGTATTTATGCGGTAGCGGCGGAATACGGTGCGAAAGCATTAGCAATTTGTACCGTTTCTGACCATATCCGTACCGGTGAACAAACTTCATCGGAAGAACGTCAATTAACTTTTAATGACATGATCACGATTGCGTTAGAATCTGTATTAATCGGTGACCAAGCAGAATAAGCGGTCAATTTTCCAAATTATTTTGTAAATCCTTCGAGGTGAAAATCTCGGAGGATTTTTTATATGTGATAGGCAATGTTAAAATTAATTGAATGTTTATTCATTTTTAATGAATTTTTATTCTGTTTTGCGTTTGAAATTCTGTTTGAATAAGAGTAAGATGCTCAATGTTTTGACAGTAATAAGGATTTATGATGAGTAAATATAAAATTTTTGTGGACGGAGCAGTCGGTACAACCGGTTTACGTATTTTTGATCGTCTTGCTAGTGCGGAAGATATCGAGCTATTAAGCCTACCGGAAGCATTACGTAAAGATCTCAGTGCAAGAGTAGCGAAAGTCGCGGAAGCGGATCTGACTTTTCTTTGTTTACCGGATGAAGCTTCGAAAGAATTAGTCGCTCATGCGCCGGCGGATGCAAGAATTTGTGATACTTCAACCGCTCATCGTGTAAATCCTGATTGGACTTATGGCTTTGCAGAGCTTTCCGGGCAGTTTGAAAAAATTCAAAATGCGAATCGAGTTGCCGTGCCGGGTTGTCATGCGACAGGTTATATTGCATTAGTTCGTCCTCTTATTGAAAAAGGTGCGTTAAGTGCCGATTATCCGCTTTCTTGTCATTCTCTCACCGGTTATTCCGGCGGCGGTAAATCAATGATTTCCGAATATCAAAATCCGGATCGTGAACAAAAATTCAATGCCCCTCGTGTTTATGGATTAGCTCTCAAACATAAACATTTACCGGAAATGCAAGTGCTTACCGGTTCAAACCATCCTCCTATTTTCACTCCGGTAGTTGCCGACTATTACAGCGGAATGTTGGTGACTGTACCGCTCCCTGCTTCAGCCCTTTCACAAGCGGTCAATTCTGCTGAAAAAATTGCAAATTTATTCAGCGAGTATTATCAAAATTCCAAATTGATTACGGTTCATCCTGCTTGTTCGCTACCTGAAGACGGAATGTTGGCGGCGAATGAATTGAGCGGTAAAGACAGCCTTGAAATCTTTGTTTACGGTAATGAAACACAGCTGTTATTGTGTGCACGTTTCGATAATTTAGGTAAAGGCGCATCTGGTGCGGCAGTACAATGTATGAACATAATGTTAGGCCGTGAAGAAACAGCCGGACTAGACGTATAGTCAGCGTGAGATATTATTTGGGGTTTAAAATGTTACAAAACGAAGTTGAAAATTTTGCAAATCTTTTAGAAAAAGCGACCGCTTATCTTGCTCCGTATCAAGAAAAAATTATCGTAGTGAAATACGGCGGCAATGCGATGATCAATGAAGATCTAAAAAAATTGGTGATGCAAGACATTTTATTGCTGAACCAATTAGGTGTAAAAGTAGTATTAGTACATGGCGGCGGACCGGAAATTTCACAAGGGGTGAAATTACTTGGCAAAGAACCGCAATTTATCAATGGCTTACGAGTAACCGATCAAGATACGATCAATGTGGTATTACAAATGCTTGCCGGTAAAGTGAATAAAAGCTTGGTGGCATTGCTAAAGGGCAAAGGCGTTGGCTTATGCGGTATTGACGCAAATATGCTGCAATGCGAAAAGTTACAAGGCGAAGTAGATTACGGCTTTGTCGGCGAGATTGTTAAAGTAAATACTCAATTATTGGAACTTGCGTTAAATGCAAATTTAATTCCGGTGATTTCTACGGTTGGTGTGGATGAGCAAGGTGTCGCTTACAATATCAATGCGGACACGGCAGCAAGTGAAATTGCGATGGCATTAGGAGCAGCGAAATTAGTGAGTATGACGGACATTGCCGGCTTATTACGTGATCGCTTTGATGAAAGTACGTTGATTCCGGAGGTTGAGGTCAGCGAAGTACAAGACTTAATTGATCAAGGCATTATTGCCGGCGGTATGATTCCGAAGATTGCCTGCTGTACCGATTTTATTAACGCCGGCGGCATTGAGGCAAACATCATTGACGGACGAGTACCGCACGCCATTTTAGTTTCACTATTCGGTGGTAAAAACGGCACGCTTTTTTATAAAAAATAATTAGGAAGAGAAAATGAATAGCAACGACATCAAACAATTAGATACAGATTATATCGCTCAAACTTACGGCAGATTTAACCTCGCCCTTTCACACGGAAAAGGTTGTGACGTGTGGGATTTCGAAGGCAATCAATATTTAGATTTTACCAGTGGCATCGGGACAAATAGTCTCGGTTGGGCGGATGACAGTTGGCTGGCGGCGGTAACCACTCAGGCGGGTAAATTACAACATACTTCAAATTTATTCTTTACCGAGCCGTCTGCTGTACTGGCTAAAAGTTTGGTGAAGGCAAGCGGTCTAAAACGCGTATTTTTTTGCAATTCGGGTGCGGAAGCGAATGAAGGGGCAATTAAAACTGCGCGTAAATATAGCCACGACAAATACGGCAAGGGCAGAGCGACCGTACTCAGTTTAGTTAATTCATTTCACGGACGTACGATTTCAACTCTTGCTGCAACCGGACAAGATGTTTTTCATCAGCACTTTTTCCCATTTACACAAGGTTTTGAACATACACCGGCTAACGATTTAAATGCTTTACATACACGTCTTGAACAAAATGATGTGTGTGCGGTAATTCTAGAAGTGGTGCAAGGCGAAGGCGGTGTTTGTGCATTAGATGCCGAATATTTACAAGGCGTACAAGCAATTTGCCAAGCAAAAGATATTATTTTTATTATTGATGAAGTACAAACCGGTATCGGGCGTACCGGAAAATTATTTGCTTATCAGCACTTCGGCTTACAGCCGGATATTATCACGCTTGCCAAAGGTTTAGGTGGCGGTTTACCGATCGGTGCTTTCGTATTGGGTGAAAAATGCCAAAATACGTTGAGTAAAAGTGATCACGGTTCAACATTCGGCGCGAATCCGGTTTGTTGTGCGGCGGCAAATGCAGTGTTAGCCAAAATGGATGAAAAATTCCTTGCTGATGTTGCGGTTAAAGGCGAAAAATTACGTGCGGCATTGCTTACCTTACCAAAAGTAAAATCGGTTTCCGGCTTAGGTTTAATGCTCGGTATTGAATTTGAAGACGATGTAAAAGCCGCTGATGTGGTGGCGAAAGCAATAGAGAAAGGTGTATTAACGCTTACCGCCAAGACAAAATTACGTTTATTGCCGCCGCTCATTATCTCGGAACAACAGATTGAGCAGGGGGTTGCAGTATTAAGAGACGTATTGGAAAGTCTGTAAGCGGTTATATTTTAGTGAATTTTTGCGGATAGTTTTTTTAACAATATTTAAGCGAAACAGAATCCCTCTAAGTGAATCACTTAGGGGGATTTTTTATTGCGTTTAGTCTATGTATTGTAAATAAAAAGATATTTATACATTTTCTTACAAAATAATTAAAAATATTTGCTATAATTTTAATGATAATTATTCTTATTTATAAAGGAGAACTTAAATGAACGTGAAAAAATCACAAATTGCGATAGTAATAGCCGCAACATTACTGACCGCCTGTTCAGGCGGTAAAGGTGGCTTTGGCTTAGATAATACCCAAGAAAAAGTGCCGAGATATGAGCCTAAAAAGGCTAAACCGATAGAGTTTGGAGATGACATTACCGAAGCGAAACCTTACGAACAATTACCGGAATTTTTACAACCGACTTTAGGTTCGGAAATTGCGATACCAAGACGTGTTATTCTCCCGAAAGCTGAAGAACGAGCAGATCTTTCACCGGAAAATGTTCATCGTTTAAGTGGCAAGCTAGAAGATATTCCTCACGCAAAAGAAATTGAAGATCATCCGTCAGTAAAAAATTCCGGAGATAAATTTTCCTTAGTTTATTCTCATGACGGCAAATCCCCGCAACGTACAAGAAATATGGACTATGTCCGTTCCGGTTTCGTATTTGCTAACGGTGGATTTACTGCAGAGGAAAATGAAAAAAAGAAAAAGTATATCGTTCCGGTAAAGTCGGATATGTGTTCTACAAAGGCGTAAATCCGTCTAAAGCATTACCGGTTGATAAAATTGTGAAGTATGAAGGCACGTGGGATTTCACCACCGATGCGGTAAATAAACGCAGTGCGCAAGGTTTTGAAGAATCTCATGTCGGCGATCGTTATGGTGCGATTTCCTATGATGAACCTGTTAATAATGATAAAAATAAAGGTGCAGTAGGACATACCAGTGAATTTACCGTGAATTTTGGTAAAAAAGAAATAACCGGTCAGTTATATCGAAATCATCCTGTATATAGCGGTAAAGCACAAGAAAGAACTAAACGATATGATATTGATGGCAAACTGTTTGGTAACCGTTTCCGCGGTAGTGCCAAAGCCACTGATCCGAAAGATCGTTATTTCGGTTCAAATGCTAATAATTCTTTAGAGGGAGGATTCTACGGGCCGAATGCGGAAGAATTGGCAGGGAAATTCTTAGCTAATGATAAATCGTTATTCGGCGTGTTTGCTGCCAAACAAAAAGACGGCAAAGCAGCGACAGAAACAAGATTCGATGCTCGACAAATTGATTTAGCCGACTTTAAACAAACTGAAATGGATTCGTTCGGGCAAGCGAATTTACTTGTGATTGACGGGCGAATTATTCCGTTACTTAAACAAAATTTTGAGCAGCAATTGGCAAATAAATCGGTAAAAGTGACCGCTTGTTGTGAGAACTTGGCGGACGTTAAATTCGGTAGCTTTGAAGTAGCGGGCGAGGGGAAAAAATTATATATAACCGGCGAACGTACCGCAGTCAATGCAATTCCGAAATCGGGAGTATTTGCATATAAGGGCAGTTGGCAGGGGCAAATCGGCAGCAAAGATAATAGCTCGAAATGGCAAGCACCGGAAAATAGCGCAGTATATTTAGAAGTGAATTTTGCAGATAAAAAAGTGAATGGCGGTTTTGGTAGCGGGCCGGTTAGTGGAACCGTATTGTCGCTTCAAGAAGGTGTCATAGAGAAAAACGGTTTTTCCGGTGTAGTAAAAACATTAAGCGAAGGTTTTACTGCCGAAGGAAAAACTTACCATGTTGAGGGCAAAGTATCAGGCGGTTTTTATGGTAAGACGGCATCAGAGATCGGCGGTAGTTTCTTGAGCAATGAACAAAGTCAGGATAAAGCAGCCGGTGTATTCGGTGCAAAACGTCAAGTCGAGAAGAAATAGGGGAGAGGTAGAGAGTGAAGCAATTTAAATTAAGTTTAAGTTATATCGCAATTCAATCCGCTTTCCTGATTTTATCCGCACAAACTTATGCAAAGCAGAATGAAACGGAATTAGATACCGTTACGGTCAAAGCCAAAACGGAAGTACACCGCCGACAAAATGAAGTTACCGGCTTAGGTAAAGTTACCAAAACCAGTAAGGATCTTGATAAAGAACAGGTACAAAATATTCGAGATCTGACCCGTTATGATCCTGGTATTTCAGTGGTTGAACAAGGACGAGGCGCAAGTAGCGGTTATTCGATTCGAGGGGTGGATCGCAATCGTGTGGCATTACTGGTGGACGGGCTACCGCAAATTCAGTCCTATAAAAGCATCTCGCCGCTTGCGCAAGGCGGAGCAATTAATGAAATTGAATATGAAAATATTCGTTCGATTGAATTTAGTAAAGGAGCAAGCTCACAAGAATACGGTAGCGGTGCCTTAGGTGGCGCTGTCGGTTTCCGTACTAAAAATCCGGATGATGTTATCAAAGAAGGACAAAATTGGGGATTAGACAGTAAAACAGCTTATGTGAGTAAAAATAAGCAATTTAGTGAATCGCTTAGTTTTGCCGGTCGTTCCGGTGGATTTGAAGCACTGGTGCAATATACGCATCGAAAGGGCAAAGAAACGGAAATCCATAAAGATGCCACTAATGTAAGGCAGTCCTTCTACCGCGTTGTACCGAAGGATCTCAATTTAGATAAAAATCAAAGGGATAACTGGTTCGTCTTTCAAGACGAATGTCCGACCGGACAGGGGAGTAATCCCGGCTGTGTTCCGCGTCCGATTGTGCGAGGGGCGAAAGTAGTAAAGGATTCGGTTAATGCGAAAGATTATACCGGTGACGGACGTATTGCGCCGAATCCTATGAAATATCAGTCGGGTTCTTGGTTATTTAAATTAGCTTACCATTTTTCCCCGAAACATTCGGTAAATGCCGTATTTGAGCAAACTAAACAACGTTATGATATACAAGACATGACGCAGGAGAAATATGCGGGTTTAGAGCGAAATAGTAAAGGACAATTGGATCCTAGAAAAACAGAGATAGCATACTCGTTATTCGGTAGAAACTTTTATCCGGATGATCCTACTCAAGCGATTGGTTACGGAAATACGCTTAATCCTAGTTTAGTACAAAGTGCTTATTGGAGCCAAGCAAGATTCTTTGACGAACGGCATACGAAACGTCGCTTAGGGTTTGGTTATCAATATAAGTCTGAGAACGATAAGGGTATCTTTGACCGCTTAAATCTCAATTTAGACCAACAAGATATTCGTTTACTGACTAAGGTGCATAATTTAAATTGCAGTCGATATCCATACATTGATAAAAATTGTAAGGTAACACCGGATAAGCGTGATTCTAATGCCAATTATGAACGTAATATTTATAAGGAACGTCATAAACAAGTCCAACTTTCTTTTGAAAAGGATTTGGAAATCGGGAAAACGCAACACTTATTTAATTTACTAATGAGTTATGATCGTATGCGTTCTAACCATAAGCGAGATCAATTCGAACGTACTTATTTAGTCTATTCTAAAGATGATAGATCGGAACATCCGTATTATGACGTAGGAAATCGAGATAAAGATGTCGGCTATTACAATAGCGGTACTTATAAATACCCGAGAATTATTGGGAAAAGACAAGCAATCGTCGTTCGTGATAGTTATTGTAAGTCCGATACGAATTATGAAAAACGCAAAGATTTTACCGATTGTTCGGCACATATTACCAAAGGACAACATTATGCGATTGGTTTATCGGATCGTATTTTCATCGGTGATAAACTGGATTTAGGTTTAGGTGCACGTTATGACTATCATCGCTTTAAATCGGATGATGATTGGATAGATGCCGGTAAGCATAAAAACTTTTCATGGAATACCGGTTTAACTGTGCGACCGATAGAACATATTGCACTGTCTTATCGTGTTTCAAACGGTTTTAGAATACCGTCATTTGATGAAATGTTCGGTCGCCGTGTTCCCGGAGCCAATGATAGCAAATATTGGCGTAGAGCATTGCTTAAAAAGAAATTAACTTCGGAAAAGGCACTTAACCAAGAAGTCGGTGTAGCTTTTAACGGTGATTTCGGTGTATTGGAAGTCAGTTATTTTGATAACCGCTATAGAGATTTGATTGTCAGTGCGAGAGAAAAAGGGCTTGAAGGTATTCATGGCTTTTATAATCTCCAATCGATTAATCTTAATGGGGTAAATCTATTAGGTAAACTTAATTGGCATGGTATTTGGTCTGCTTTACCGGACGGTTTGTATTCAAATCTTGCTTATAACCGTATTAAAGTAAAAAACGTCGATACGAAACCGAATTATGTGTTTGTTCGTAGCCCAGTGTTAGATGCGATACAGCCGGAACGTTATGTGGCAAGTTTGGGTTATGATGAGCCGAACGGTAAATGGGGCGTGAATTATATTCTAACTTATTCTAAAGCGAAAAAAGCCGATGAATTAATCGGTAGAACGATTTATTACACCGACGATGTGGTGAAAGGTGTGACGAATCAACGTACTCGACCTTGGTATATTTATGATGTGATCGGTTATTATACGTTTGCCAAACACTTTACCGTACGAGGCGGTATTTATAACCTAACCAATCGTAAATACAGCACTTGGGAAGCGGTTCGCCAAACCGCTGTAACCAGTGTGGTTCCGGTTTATAATCGAGGTCATGCAAGTTATGCCGCACCGGGCAGAAATTATGTACTAAGTTTAGAAGCTAAATTCTAGCCAAGTAGTAGATAAGAAAAAGGCACTCGAAAGAGTGCCTAATATTTTTATGAACGTTTCATTAATTCGAAGAATTCTTCGTTGGTTTTGGCTACGCCGAGTTTATCGATTAACCATTCCATTGCCGCTACTTCATCCATCGGATTCAGCACTTTACGTAACATCCACGCATTGCGGTGTTCTTCCGGCGACATTAATAAGTCATCTTTACGTGTACCCGAACGATTAAACTCAATCGCAGGGAATACACGACGTTCCGCAATTTTACGAGAAAGGTGTAATTCCATATTACCGGTACCTTTAAACTCTTCGAAGATAACTTCGTCCATTTTCGAACCGGTATCAACTAATGCCGTCGCGATAATGGTTAAGCTGCCGCCTTCTTCTACGTTACGTGCCGCACCGAAGAAACGTTTCGGGCGATGTAATGCGTTTGCATCCACACCACCGGAAAGGATTTTACCGGAAACAGGGGTCACGGTATTGTAAGCACGAGCAAGACGAGTAATCGAGTCTAATAAGATAACCACGTCTTTTTTATGCTCTACCGAGCGTTTCGCTTTTTCGATTACCATTTCCGCAACCTGTACGTGACGTGTCGCCGGTTCGTCAAAGGTGGAGGCAATCACTTCTCCGCGTACGGTACGTTGCATTTCGGTGACTTCTTCCGGGCGTTCGTCAATCAGTAATACGATCAATTCACATTCTGGGTGATTATGGGTAATGCTTTGTGCGATATTTTGCAGAAGCACGGTTTTACCTGCTTTCGGCGGTGCGACGATCAAACCACGCTGACCTTTACCGATAGGAGCTGCTAAATCAAGAATACGAGCGGTTAAATCTTCGGTTGAACCGTTACCGCGTTCCATACGTAAACGTGAATTGGCGTGTAAAGGGGTTAAGTTTTCAAATAAGATTTTGCTGCGAGAAACTTCAGGTTTGTCATCATTGACGAGATCAACTTTTAATAGCGCAAAATAGCGTTCGCCTTCTTTCGGCGGACGAATTTTACCTTCGATTTTATCACCGGTTTGTAAGTTGAAACGACGAATTTGGCTCGGGGAAACATAAATATCGTCAGGACCGGCAAGATATGAACTGTCAGCCGAACGTAAGAAACCGAAGCCGTCCGGCAAGATCTCTAAGATACCTTGACCGAAAATATCTTCACCGCTTTTCGCGTGTTGTTTAAGAATGGCGAAAATGATATCTTGTTTACGTAAACGAGCTAAATTTTCTAAGCCCATTTGCCCTTCGCCGAGCGCAACAAGATCCGATACAGGAGTGTTTTTTAATTGAGTAAGATGCATAAGAAATAATTCTTGATAATTGTAAGATTGGATTAATTTAAGAATAAATAGATACGGATAATACCGTAAAAAGACGTGGCGAATAATACAGCAAAATCATCCAAATTGCAAATTCTTTGCAAAAATAGACCGCTTACGAGCATTTCTAAACAAAAAAATGCCGGCGTTATACCGGCATTTTAAAGAAAGAAGAGAAAATTAAACTTCTACACCTTCAAATAATAAGGTGCTTAAATAACGTTCTGAAGCGGACGGTAAAATCGCCACGATTTGTTTATCGGCAAATTCCGGTAACTTCGCTAAACGATCCGCCGCTGCTACCGCTGCACCGGACGAGATACCGACTAAGATACCTTCTTCCGCCATAATTCTGCGTGCGGTTGCAATCGCTTCTTCACTTGAAACTTGTTCGACACGGTCGATAAGGCTTAAGTCTAAGTTTTTCGGAATAAAGCCGGCACCGATACCTTGGATTTTGTGCGGACCCGGTTTAACTTCTTCGCCGTTTAAGGTTTGGCTAATAACCGGTGATTCTTTCGGTTCGACCGCAACGGAAATAATTTGTTTGCCCTGATCTTGTTTGATATAGCGAGAAATACCGGTAATCGTACCGCCCGTACCCACACCGGCAACAATCACGTCCACTTTACCTTCGGTCGCATTCCAAATTTCCGGACCGGTGGTTTGTTGATGAATCGCCGGGTTCGCCGGATTTTCAAACTGTTTTAAAATCACATAACGGTTCGGATCGCTTGCGACGATTTCTTCCGCTTTAGCAATCGCGCCTTTCATACCTTTTGAGCCTTCGGTTAAAACCAAGTTTACACCTAAACCGCGTAATAAGCGTTTACGTTCGGTACTCATCGTTTCCGGCATGGTAAGAGTGATTTTATAACCGCGAGCCGCCGCTACATAAGCGAGAGCAATACCGGTATTGCCGCTGGTCGCATCTACGATTTCTTTGCCTTCGGTTAAAATACCGTCTTTTTCCGCTTGCCATACCATATTGGCGCCGATACGGCATTTCACGCTGAAGCTTGGGTTACGAGATTCGATTTTTACTAATAAATTTCCGTTTTGACCGAAGTTTTTTAAACGAACAATCGGGGTATTGCCAATAGTATATGAGTTGTCTGCATAAATTGTCATAGAGTTGTTCCTTTAGTCTGAATTAAGATTTCTCGGCAAGCATACGATATTTTTCCGAAAGATGTTAGTGGCGAAAAATCATTTAATATAACGGAAAGGAATATGAAATTGACTTGTTCAAAAGACGAGGAGAATCACACTAAAAAAGCGGTCGGATTTTACAATTTTTTTGCAAAATCCGACCGCTTGTATAGTAGACTAAATACACTGCGAATTATTTCAATTCACGCGCGCCTTGGTTATCCACTTTACAGATATGAATAAAGCCTTCGTTATTCTGTAGATACTCTTTTTCAAGATAGGCTACTAATTTTTGAGCGTGTTCCAAATCCGGCGCAATGGCAAACATTGTCGGGCCCGAACCGGAAATACCTACCGATAATGCACCGAGATCTTTACAGCCTTGGCGAACTTCGGCAAAGTTCGGCAGTAGATTTTCACGATAAGGCTCGGCAATTAAATCCTTCATCATTGTCGCCGCTAAGATGTCTTGATGCGTATGACAAGCGTGTACGAACGAACCGAGGTAACGCGCCTGTTGAATCATATCTTGACGAGTATAGTTTTTCGGTAAAATAGCACGAGCTTCCGCCGTCGAAACTTCAACGCCCGGATAAGCGAGCACCCAATACCATTCGTCAAAGAACGGAATGGTTTGGCAAATATTACCGAGTGATTGCGTCATTAACTGCAAGCCGCCCAAATAGCAAGGTGCAACGTTATCATAATGGATTGAACCGGAAATTCGTCCTTCCAGTTCGCCCATCATTTCTAACAATTCCATTTTTGAGAACGGTTCGTCATGGAATTTATTTAAAGCTACCAATGCCGCAACGATTGAACAGGCACTTGATCCCAAACCGGAACCGATCGGCATATTTTTTTCAAGGATAAGACGTAAGTTTTTGACTGAACCGCCGCGTAATTTCAAGCGTTCGCTAAATAATACGTAGGCTTGATAAACGATATTTTTTTGCGGCTCTTTCGGTAATTTACGCACGAAATAACCGGCACTTTCCAATTCAAAAGCCGTTTCGCAATCTTCAATTTGTACCACATCGCCAAGTAACGAGCCGTCAATCGGAGAAATGGCAGCACCTAAAGAGTCAAAACCTACGCTAAGATTGGCGCTTGACGCCGGCGCATAAATTCGTAATGTCGTCATTAGTTTGAACCTCCGTGTAAGGTACGTAGAATATCGGCAAAGATACCGGCGGCGGTTACATCCGTACCGGCACCGTAACCTCTTAATAAAAGAGGAATCGGGCTGTAGTAGCGAGTTAAAAACGCTAATGCGTTTTCACCGTCTTTTACTTTATACAACGGATGATCTTCATCTACCGCTTCAATCGCTACTCGGCATTTATCACCGGTAATCGAACCGACATAACGCAATACTTTACCCTCAGCTTTAGCCGCTTGCACTCGTTCATTAAATTGTGCATCAATTTCCGGCAAGACTTTTAAGAATTCTTCTTTGCTCATACCTTCTGAGAAGCCTTTCGGTAATACGCCTTCCACTTCAATATCGTCAAATTCCAATGCTAAACCGGTTTCACGAGCAAGAATTAACAACTTACGTGCAACGTCCGCACCGGAAAGGTCATCGCGCGGATCCGGTTCGGTAAAGCCTTTTTCTTTTGCGATTAGAGTTGCTTCCGAAAGTGTTAAGCCTTCATCCAATTTACCGAAGATAAATGAGAGTGAACCGGATAAAATCCCTTCGAATTTTTCCACTTCATCACCGGCGGCAAGCAAGTTTTGTAAGTTTTCAATTACCGGTAAACCTGCGCCCACGTTAGTTTCATACAAGAATTTGTGCTGACCTTGGCGAGCCGCAGCACGTAGTTCTTGATAATATTGATAGCTACCGGTATTCGCTTTCTTATTCGGCGTTACTACATGGAAACCTTCTTTTAATGCTCGGGTATAAAGGTTTGCTACGGATTGTGCCGCAGTACAATCCACGAAGACCGGATTAACTACGTGATGTAATTTGATAAACGACAATAAAACGTCAAAATCGGACGGCTGAGTTGCCGTTTCCAAATCACTTTTCCAGTTATCTAAGTTTAAACCGTTCTCATTGAGTAACATTTTATCCGCGTTCGCTAATGCGCAAACACGGATTTCAATATCCTTTTTTGCCAGAAACGCTTTTTGTTGTTTGATTTGATCAATCAGTTCGCTTCCGACACCTCCCACGCCGACTAAAAAGACTTCAATCGATTTTTTATTACTGAATAAACCCTGATGAGTCGCTTTAACCGCTTCAATCGCTTTATTCATCGGTACAACCGCAGAAATTGAACGTTCAGACGAACCTTGCGCAATCGCAACGATACTGATATTTGCTTGCGCAAGTGAAGAGAAGAAACGTGCCGCAATCCCTTTAGCTGTACGCATACCGTCACCGACTACCGAGATGATAGAAAGCTCACGGATCATATCAATCGGATCTAAATCGCCTTTACTTAACTCTTGAGCAAATTCCGCATTTAAACAAGCGGTCGCTTTTTCCTCGAATTTTGCGGGTACGCAGAAACTGATACTGTATTCGGAAGAAGATTGGGTAATTAAGATGACCGAAATACCGGCTTTTGACATTGTTGAGAAAACACGAGCCGCCATACCGACCATACCTTGCATTCCGGCACCCGATACGTTAAACATTGCAACGTTATCAAGGTTAGTGATGCCTTTTACTTTTAAGCCGTCAGTAGCTACATTGCCGTCAATTAACGTGCCTTTTGCATCAGGATTTGCGGTATTTTTAATTAAGCACGGAATATTTAACGGGACTAACGGACCGATGGTACGAGGGTGAATCACTTTCGCACCAAAGTATGAGAGTTCCATTGCCTCTTGATAGCTCATTGATTCTAAACAAATCGCTTCCGGTACTAAGCGAGGGTCACAAGTATAAACACCGTCCACATCCGTCCAAATTTCGCAACAATCCGCTTTTAAACAAGCGGCTAAACACGCAGCCGAATAGTCGGAACCGTTACGACCGAGTAACACGAGTTCACCGTTTTCATTACCGGCGGTAAAACCTGCCATTAATACGACATTTTTCTTTGGAATAGAATTAGCATCTACACGTTTGGTTGATTCGGCAATATCGACGGAGGATTCTAAATAACTGCCGTGCGCTAATAATTTTTCAACAGGATCAATACGAGTTACCCCATAACCTTTCGCTTCGAACCACGCTTGCATCATCGCAATCGATAGTTTTTCGCCACGACAGTGAATCGTCGCCGCAACACTATCCGGTAATGATTTGCTTTTTGCCGCTTCATTTGCCACACCTTGAATTTGGGTCAATTCCGCTTCCACTAAAGCCAATAAGCCTTCACGATCAACATTATTATTTGTTGCATAGAGCCCATTGATAATATTGTGGAAAATTTCGGTGGCTTCTTTAAGGTTGGTTTCGAAAGATTCGCCTGCGATAGCTTTATCGACAATGGCGACAAGGTGATTGGTGATTTTAGCCGGTGCGGAAAGTACGCCCGCCGCCTGATCTTTTAAATGTGCCTTTTCAATGATGTCGGCAGCTTGGATAAAGCGTTCCGGGTTTGCAAGGGAAGTACCGCCAAATTTAAGAACTCGCATAATTTCTCCTGATGATTTTTTGATATTAGTATTTGCAAATTTAGGTATAAAAAAACCCGCTTGTTAGCGGGTTTAGTCTGTTTCTTGCCGTTTTACTGGTACACACCCCCGCATTATGCCTTACACATAATGGTCATCATGCCGGTGGTGGTAATCATTGTAAAACGTGCCATAATTCTGGTTACTCTGTATATTGTTGAATCAATATTTCACTTATTCGAGAGAATGGGGGAAAGTGTTTGGTTTGTCAATTGTTTTTTTTAGAAATAAAAGACGGAACTAAAAATAGTTTCATAAAATGATAGAAAAATTCTATTTTTTTGATTTAGATTAAAAAATGATGTCTTCTCAAGCCTATTTTTGGTATATTTAACACGATTTTTATTCACCTAACAAAAAGGACCCTAAAATGGCATATCAATTACCAGAGTTAGGCTACGCTTATGATGCGTTAGAGCCACATTTCGATAAAGCAACGATGGAAATCCATCACTCAAAACACCACCAAGCATACGTAAATAACGCAAATGCAGCATTAGAAGCTCACCCTGAGCTTTTAGAAAAATGTCCGGGTGCATTAATTAAAGATTTAAGCCAAGTGCCTGCTGAAAAACGTACTGCAGTACGTAACAACGTTGGCGGTCACGTAAACCATACGCTTTTCTGGAAAGGTTTAAAAACCGGTACAACTTTACAAGGTGCATTAAAAGATGCCATCGTGCGTGATTTTGGTTCAGTAGAAGCGTTCCAAGCGGAATTTGAAAAAGCAGCAGCAACACGTTTTGGTTCAGGTTGGGCATGGTTAGTGATTGAAGACGGCAAATTAGCAGTGGTTTCAACAGCAAACCAAGATAACCCAATTATGGGTAAAGACGTTGCTGGAGTTTCAGGTTTCCCAATTTTAGGTTTAGATGTGTGGGAACACGCTTACTACTTAAATTACCAAAACCGTCGTCCAGACTACATTAAAGCATTCTGGAACGTGGTAAACTGGGACGAAGCAGCTCGCCGTTTTGAAGAAAATGGTTCACACTGTGGTTGTGCAAAATAATTGAGTAAGTTACTCGATACTAGATAAGTCAACAAGCGGTCGTTTTTGCAAGATTTTTTGTCAAAACGACCGCTTCTTATTTGGATTATTTATACTCAAAAATCACGCGTGGCGTAAGTTTAGTAATCAATTCATAGCTGATTACGCCGATATGTTGTGCAACATCTTCAATGAGGAGATCTTTGCCCCAGAAAATCACTTCATCACCGACTTTATCTTGACTGTCCGCACCCAAGTCAACCGTCAACATATCCATCGAAACTCGTCCGACAATCGGCACGATTCGTCCGTTGATTAAAACAGGTGTACCTTCCGGTGCGTTACGAGGATAGCCGTCACCGTAGCCCATTGCCACGACACCTAATTTGGTATCTTTATCACTTATCCAAGCACCGCCGTAACCGACCGGTTCGCCTGCTTTATGTGTTCTTACTGCAATCAAAGACGAAGCAAGCGTCATTACCGGTTTGAAGCCTAAGTCCGTGATTGGTGTATAGTGCGGAGAGATACCGTGCATAATAATGCCGGGACGCACCCATTCATAATGAGCTTGTTTCCAATATAAAATGCCGCTTGATGCGGAAATACTACGTTCGTGGGTAGGATAAGGTTCTGTTGCTGACTCGAAGATTGCAATTTGTTTTTCGGTGTAACCACAATCAGGTTCATCCGCACGGCTAAAATGACTGACAAAGCTAATACTTGCTACTAATGGACAGGCTTTTAAGCGTTGATAGAACATCTCAACTTGTTCCGGATGGACACCTAGACGATGCATACCGGTATCAATTTTTAACCAAACATTGATTGGGAAATAAATTTTTGCTTTACGTTTCCAGAATCCTTTTTGTTGCTCTTGTTGCCATTCTTGAGCAACTTGCTCAAGTAATTCAAGCTGTTCTAAGCAATGAACTACCGTATCAAAACGGCGAGAGAGTGTTTTTAATAATTCTTCTCGGTCAAAGAAGCCTTCAACTAATAAAATTTTGCCGGTATAACCAGTTTCTTGAATTTCCAATGCTTCTCTTAAACGTGCAACGCCAAAACCGTCGACTAAATCGGCAAGCGTACTAGCTGCGGGTAATAAGCCTTGTCCATAGGCATTAGCTTTAATCATGGCGAGGAGTTTTTGTTGAGGTGCAAAAGTTTTGATCAGTTCTATATTATGACGGAGAGCCTCGCGGCTAATAGTTGCTGTTGCTGGTTTCATTACTTTTTGTTGATAGTTTTATTTGAAAGTAAAGATAATTATACGCCCGATGAGAATAAATGGACAACGAATAATGAACATCGGATAATTCTATACAGATTTAACGTTGAGGATTTTCTTTATGCTGACACTTTTATACGATTTGAAAGAAACGAATGTGATTTCCGAATTAGATTATCAGTTCGCCAAAATGATTGATCGTAAACAGCAAAATCATCCCTATACCGAACAACAAAAAAACTTGGCGGTACTGCTTGCCGCATTGGTTTCTTTTCAGGTAATGCAAGGGCATTCCGCTATTCGCCTTGATTCTTATATAACACATTCTTTTTTCGGATTAACCGGTAGGAATAGCGAGCGAGATATTCATAGCGAAATCTTGCAAAAAATCGACAATATTACACCGCTTGAATGGCAGAAGGTATTAGCAAATCATATTGCCTTTAGTTCGGATCCTATACAAGTTGCACCGATGCTGTTTCAGCATGGACTACTTTATTTTTATCGTTACTGGCAGGCGGAAAATAATATTGCGAATTACTTAGTCAAAGCGGTCGAATTTTCGCAAGAAATTGCAAATACGGAATTAGATAAACGGATTATTGAAAAATTATTTGAAAAATCCGATGAGATAAATTGGCAAAAAGTGGCGGTTGCTACCGCAATCAAGAAAAAGTTTAGTGTCATTTCCGGCGGACCGGGAACTGGTAAAACGACGACGGTTGCCAAATTATTAGCCGCTTTGCAAGAAAAACAACTGCGTAGCGGTAAAGAGATGCTAAATATTGCACTTGTTGCGCCGACAGGAAAAGCGGCTGCACGTTTGAAAGAGTCCATTTCATTGAGTCTGAGCGGACTTCATTTGAGTTTCGATATTCCAACGATCGCATCGACCATTCATCGTTTATTAGGAATACGTCCGCAAAGCGATGAACCTCGTTATCACAAAAAAAATCCGCTACATATTGATCTGTTAGTCGTAGATGAAGCCTCTATGATCGATCTTTTCTTGATGGAAAAATTAATGGCGGCATTAAAGCCGAGTACCCGATTAATTATTTTAGGCGATAAAGACCAGCTTGCGTCGGTGGAAGCGGGCGCAATTATGGGAGAGCTAGGAGAATTTATTCAACAAGGCTATAGCCAAGAACATTGCGATTATTTGCGTCAAGTTACCGGTTATCAATTAGTTTCGCAAGGAAAACCGGTAGCGATTTGTGATTCACTATGCCATTTGAAAAAAAGTTACCGTTTTGCGGATAATTCTGGTATCGGGCAGTTAGCCAAATTAGTTAATGAAAAGCAAGCGGCGGAATCTTGGCAGCTTTTTGCAAAAGGTTCCACGGATCTATCTTTAGTTGAATATGCGTATATTTCAGACTTTTCCGAAAAACAACAATGGATCCGAAACTGCGTAAAGCAAGTAGTCGATAAGGCGGTAGAGCTATATAAAGAGTACCTTACTTTAGTAAAATTGCGGTTTAACAATCCGCAAGAAGTTTCAGTCGGCGAAATTTTTAAGGCTTTCCAAAAAGTAAGATTTTTATCGGCATTGCGAGTAAGCGAATTGGGTGTAGAACAATTAAATAAAAGGATAGAAATAGCTTTAGCTGTGGCAAAACTGATTTCTTTAGAACAAAGTAAAAACTACTATATCGGTAAACCGTTACTTATTACGCAAAACTCTCCCCAAAATCATATTTATAGTGGCGATATAGGAATTATCTTACCGGATGAAAATAAAGTATCGAGAGTTTATTTTGACACGAAAATCGATGATGAGTATTTAAGTCTTTCGTTAAATAGGATTCCGGAGTTTGAGTCGGCTTATGTGATGACGGTTCATAAATCACAAGGTTCGGAATTTGAATATACTTTACTGATAACACCGCTACATTTTGCACCGGTTATGAGTAAAGAATTAATTTATACGGCAATTACTCGAGCTAAAAAACATTTTACGTTATTCGGAGGAAAACAGATTTGGCTACAAGCGGTGAATAATAATATTCAACGCCAAAGCGGATTGAAAGCACAATTAATACACTTGTTTGGTTAAAATAATGCACTAATTGTATTAAATCTGTTCTCTTAAACACTTTTTCAAGATTTTTTTGTAAAAAGTACTTGCAAGGAATGTGAATTTCTCTATAATGCACCTCACACAACGACGCGCTGTTGTGAACGAGAAGTAAATGCAGTGCGTCGTTCTTTTTTGCTCTTTAACAATATATCAGACAATCTGTGTGGGCACTTGTTGATTGACTTGATTTTAAAAAATTATTTAAAACTTGAAGTCTTAATAGGTGCTTAAACTAGAAATTCATATTTTTCTTTTTACTTAACTTGGTTAGGTAAGGGAAGTGAACTTAGCTAAGCAGTATATTGAGCGATTAAACTTTTTGAATTGAAGAGTTTGATCATGGCTCAGATTGAACGCTGGCGGCAGGCTTAACACATGCAAGTCGAACGGTAGCACAAAGGAGCTTGCTCCTTGGGTGACGAGTGGCGGACGGGTGAGTAATGCTTGGGAATCTGGCTTATGGAGGGGGATAACTACGGGAAACTGTAGCTAATACCGCGTAATATCTTAGGATTAAAGTGTGGGACCTTCGGGCCACATGCCATGAGATGAGCCCAAGTGGGATTAGGTAGTTGGTGGGGTAAAGGCCTACCAAGCCGACGATCTCTAGCTGGTCTGAGAGGATGACCAGCCACACTGGAACTGAGACACGGTCCAGACTCCTACGGGAGGCAGCAGTGGGGAATATTGCACAATGGGGGGAACCCTGATGCAGCCATGCCGCGTGAATGAAGAAGGCCTTCGGGTTGTAAAGTTCTTTCGGTGATGAGGAAGGTGGATGTTTTAATAGGGCATTCAATTGACGTTAGTCACAGAAGAAGCACCGGCTAACTCCGTGCCAGCAGCCGCGGTAATACGGAGGGTGCGAGCGTTAATCGGAATAACTGGGCGTAAAGGGCACGCAGGCGGTTGATTAAGTGAGATGTGAAAGCCCCGGGCTTAACCTGGGAATTGCATTTCATACTGGTCAACTAGAGTACTTTAGGGAGGGGGAGAATTCCACGTGTAGCGGTGAAATGCGTAGAGATGTGGAGGAATACCGAAGGCGAAGGCAGCCCCTTGGGAATGTACTGACGCTCATGTGCGAAAGCGTGGGGAGCAAACAGGATTAGATACCCTGGTAGTCCACGCTGTAAACGCTGTCGATTTGGGGATTGGTCTTTGAGACTGGTGCCCGAAGCTAACGTGATAAATCGACCGCCTGGGGAGTACGGCCGCAAGGTTAAAACTCAAATGAATTGACGGGGGCCCGCACAAGCGGTGGAGCATGTGGTTTAATTCGATGCAACGCGAAGAACCTTACCTACTCTTGACATCCAGAGAATCCTGTAGAGATACGGGAGTGCCTTCGGGAGCTCTGAGACAGGTGCTGCATGGCTGTCGTCAGCTCGTGTTGTGAAATGTTGGGTTAAGTCCCGCAACGAGCGCAACCCTTATCCTTTGTTGCCAGCGGTTCGGCCGGGAACTCAAAGGAGACTGCCAGTGATAAACTGGAGGAAGGTGGGGATGACGTCAAGTCATCATGGCCCTTACGAGTAGGGCTACACACGTGCTACAATGGCGTATACAGAGGGAAGCAATATGGCGACATGGAGCAAATCTCACAAAGTACGTCTAAGTCCGGATTGGAGTCTGCAACTCGACTCCATGAAGTCGGAATCGCTAGTAATCGCAAATCAGAATGTTGCGGTGAATACGTTCCCGGGCCTTGTACACACCGCCCGTCACACCATGGGAGTGGGTTGTACCAGAAGTAGATAGCTTAACCGCAAGGGGGGCGTTTACCACGGTATGATTCATGACTGGGGTGAAGTCGTAACAAGGTAACCGTAGGGGAACCTGCGGTTGGATCACCTCCTTACCAAGAATTAAGCGACAGCGAGTGCTCACACAGATTGTTTGATAGAAAGAAGACGAAAACGGATATAATCCGGCATCCTTTTGGGTCTGTAGCTCAGGTGGTTAGAGCGCACCCCTGATAAGGGTGAGGTCGGTGGTTCAAGTCCACTCAGACCCACCACTCTAAACGAGTGAAAACCGAAAGGTGTGATTATATTAAGTCATGATGTATGGGGATATAGCTCAGCTGGGAGAGCGCCTGCCTTGCACGCAGGAGGTCAGCGGTTCGATCCCGCTTATCTCCACCAATCATCATGACTAAGTGAATAAATGGTGTATTTGTTTATTTAGTCATGATGATAAGTCAAATTATTGTCTTAAATTGTTCTTTAAAAAATTGGAAACAAGCTGAAAAACTGAGAGATTTTCGAAAGAAAGTCTGAGTAGTTAAAAAATCTTGACTGAACAAAAGCAGTCAAGTGTTTAGTTGAATTAATCAACACGTTAAATGTAAAAGTTTGAAAGAACAAGAACATTTGAGGTTGTATAGTTAAGTGACTAAGCGTACACGGTGGATGCCTTGGCAATCAGAGGCGAAGAAGGACGTGCTAATCTGCGAAAAGCTTGGATGAGTTGATAAGAAGCGTTTAATCCAAGATATCCGAATGGGGAAACCCACTAGATGAAGAATCTAGTATTATTAAGTGAATCCATAGCTTAATAAGGCAAACCGGGAGAACTGAAACATCTAAGTACCCCGAGGAAAAGAAATCAACCGAGATTCTGTAAGTAGCGGCGAGCGAAAGCGGAAGAGCCTGTTAGTGATAATCGTTTTGTTAGGAGAATGAGCTGGGAAGCTCAATCGTAGAGGGTGATAATCCCGTATCCGAAAACATTACGATGGTACTAAGCTAACGATAAGTAGGGCGGGACACGAGAAATCCTGTTTGAAGAAGGGGGGACCATCCTCCAAGGCTAAATACTCCTGATTGACCGATAGTGAACCAGTACTGTGAAGGAAAGGCGAAAAGAACCCCAGTGAGGGGAGTGAAATAGAACCTGAAACCGTGTACGTACAAGCAGTGGGAGCGAGAGAAATCTTGTGACTGCGTACCTTTTGTATAATGGGTCAGCGACTTATATTTTGTAGCGAGGTTAACTGAATAAGGGAGCCGAAGGGAAACCGAGTCTTAACTGGGCGAAGAGTTGCAAGGTATAGACCCGAAACCCGGTGATCTAGCCATGGGCAGGTTGAAGATTGGGTAACACTAATTGGAGGACCGAACCGACTAATGTTGAAAAATTAGCGGATGACTTGTGGCTGGGGGTGAAAGGCCAATCAAACCGGGAGATAGCTGGTTCTCCCCGAAATCTATTTAGGTAGAGCCTTGAGCGGACACCTTCGGGGGTAGAGCACTGTTTCGGCTAGGGGTCCATCCCGGATTACCAACCCGATGCAAACTGCGAATACCGAAGAGTGATACTCAGGAGACACACGGCGGGTGCTAACGTCCGTCGTGGAGAGGGAAACAACCCAGACCGCCAGCTAAGGTCCCAAAGTACTAGTTAAGTGGGAAACGAAGTGGGAAGGCTTAGACAGCTAGGATGTTGGCTTAGAAGCAGCCACCATTTAAAGAAAGCGTAATAGCTCACTAGTCGAGTCGGCCTGCGCGGAAGATGTAACGGGGCTAAAACTAGTCACCGAAGCTGCGGCATCAATGGAAACATTGTTGGGTAGGGGAGCGTTCTGTAAGCGGATGAAGCTGAATTGAGAAGTTTGGTGGACGTATCAGAAGTGCGAATGCTGACATAAGTAACGACAAAACGAGTGAAAAACTCGTTCGCCGGAAGACCAAGGGTTCCTGTCCAACGTTAATCGGGGCAGGGTGAGTCGGCCCCTAAGGCGAGGCTGAAAAGCGTAGTCGATGGGAAACGGGTTAATATTCCCGTACTTGGATAAACTGCGATGTGGGGACGGAGAAGGTTAGGTAATCAGACTGTTGGATGTCTGTTTAAGCCGGTAGGTGGTACATTTAGGCAAATCCGGATGTACATAACACCGAGAAGTGATGACGAGTCTCTACGGAGATGAAGTTACCGATACCACGCTTCCAGGAAAAGCCACTAAGCTTCAGGTTTATCTAAACCGTACTATAAACCGACACAGGTGGTCAGGTAGAGAATACTCAGGCGCTTGAGAGAACTCGGGTGAAGGAACTAGGCAAAATAGCACCGTAACTTCGGGAGAAGGTGCGCCGGCGTAGATTGTAGTGATTTACTCACGAAGGTTGAACCGGTCGAAGATACCAGCTGGCTGCAACTGTTTATTAAAAACACAGCACTCTGCAAACACGAAAGTGGACGTATAGGGTGTGATGCCTGCCCGGTGCTGGAAGGTTAATTGATGGTGTTATCGCAAGAGAAGCTCCTGATCGAAGCCCCAGTAAACGGCGGCCGTAACTATAACGGTCCTAAGGTAGCGAAATTCCTTGTCGGGTAAGTTCCGACCTGCACGAATGGCATAATGATGGCCAGGCTGTCTCCACCCGAGACTCAGTGAAATTGAAATCGCCGTGAAGATGCGGTGTACCCGCGGCTAGACGGAAAGACCCCGTGAACCTTTACTATAGCTTGACACTGAACATTGAATTTTGATGTGTAGGATAGGTGGGAGCCTTTGAAGCAGTCACGCCAGTGATTGTGGAGGCGTCCTTGAAATACCACCCTTTAACGTTTGATGTTCTAACGAAGATTGCGGAACGCGGTCTCGGACAGTGTCTGGTGGGTAGTTTGACTGGGGCGGTCTCCTCCCAAAGCGTAACGGAGGAGCACGAAGGTTTGCTAATCACGGTCGGACATCGTGAGGTTAGTGCAATGGTATAAGCAAGCTTAACTGCGAGACAGACAAGTCGAGCAGGTGCGAAAGCAGGTCATAGTGATCCGGTGGTTCTGAATGGAAGGGCCATCGCTCAACGGATAAAAGGTACTCCGGGGATAACAGGCTGATACCGCCCAAGAGTTCATATCGACGGCGGTGTTTGGCACCTCGATGTCGGCTCATCACATCCTGGGGCTGAAGTAGGTCCCAAGGGTATGGCTGTTCGCCATTTAAAGTGGTACGCGAGCTGGGTTTAGAACGTCGTGAGACAGTTCGGTCCCTATCTGCCGTGGGCGTTGGAGAATTGAGAGGGGCTGCTCCTAGTACGAGAGGACCGGAGTGGACGCATCACTGGTGTTCCAGTTGTCTCGCCAGAGGCATTGCTGGGTAGCTACATGCGGAAGAGATAAGTGCTGAAAGCATCTAAGCACGAAACTTGCCTCAAGATGAGTTCTCCCAGTCTATAAGACTGTAAGGGTTGTTGGAGACTACGACGTAGATAGGTGTGGTGTGTAAGCGTAGTGATACGTTGAGCTAACACATACTAATTGCCCGAGAGGCTTAACTATACAACGCTCAAGTGTTTTTGGGCGTGAAGTTAAGAAACTAAACAAAGAACGAAAGACTAAAAAATCAGTGAACAGCTTGTTTCGAATTTAAGATGTCAATAAAAAGACAAATAAAGAACAAAGAAAAAGACAGATAAAGAAGACAAAAGACATCAACAGAATATTCTGGCGACCAGAGTGCTGTGGCTCTACCTGACTCCATTCCGAACTCAGAAGTAAAACGCAGTAACGCCGATGGTAGTGTGGGGTTTCCCCATGTGAGAGTAGGGCATCGCCAGATTGAAATTAGCGCGAGAGCGAAAAGAAACCCTGTGGTTAGTGATAACGACAGGGTTTTTGCTTTTGGGAAATTGAGAAAGCACGTTGATAACTCAGCGGAAAAGGGCTTTTAGGCGGTTTAGTGGGAATCGTGAAACATGCGTTACGGTGAGTGATATCGAAAAACAAAAACGGCTAGAGGTAAACTTCTAGCCGTTTTTGTTTTATAGGATTATTTTACCGGTGCTTGAGCAAGTAATTTAGTGATAAGTTTCCAGTAAATTTCAACTGCTGGGATATGTACTTTTTCGTCCGGTGAATGAGCATTACGGATCGTTGGACCGATAGATACTAGATCCATAGTCGGATATACTTTTTTGATTAATCCGCATTCTAATCCGGCATGAATAACTTTAATTTGAGCTTCATAACCTAATACTTCATCGTAAATTGTTTTTGTTAATGGTGTAATTTGTGAATGAGTATCAGGCTCCCAACCAGGGTAGTTTCCTGAGAATGTAACTTTCGCACCGGTTAATGCTGCAAGCGAATTGATTTTTCCTCTCACATCTTCTTTTCCGCTTTCGATTAATGAACGAGCTAAAATCGTTGCGGTGAGTTGTTGTTCCTCAATTTTGACTAAGCCGATACTTAATGAGGTTTCTACTACATCTTTGACAACATCACTATTACGGATAATGCCGTTTGGCAATACATTAAGTAAATGGATTACTTTTTGAGTTGATTCAACAGTTAATGATTGATTCGGTAATTGACTCGGCTCAATTTCAAGTTTCAAATTAGCTTCCGCTAATCTCAGTTCGTTTTGAATTTTCTTTGCTAATTCGGTTAAATAAGCGATTACATTTTGTTGATGATTTGCAGCAACGGTTAAAGTTACTTGAGCTTCACGTGGAATCGCATTACGTACAGAGCCGCCTTTTAAAGCAGAAATTTGAATCGGATAATGTGTTTGTATCTCTGCTAAGATTCTTGCCATTAATTTGATAGCGTTAGCTCTCGTTGTATGGATATCACAGCCAGAATGCCCGCCTTGCAAGCCTTTTAAAGTAATTTGCAATGCAGAATCGTGAGCATTTGTTTCATATTGAAGCGGAAGCGATAAGTTAATGTTTTCGCCGCCGGCACATCCGATATAAATTTCACCGTTTTCCTCGGTATCGGTATTAATCATGATATTTGATTGTAGCCAATTCGGACGTAAGCCTAAGACACCTTCCATCCCGACTTCTTCACTCATCGTCAGTAAGATTTCGAGTGCAGGATGAGCGATATCATCCGCTTCTAATACGGCGAGACAAGAGGCAAGCCCAATACCGTTATCGGCACCTAGCGTCGTTCCTTTGGCTTTTACCCATTCTCCGTCAATATAAGGTTGAATAGGATCTTTGAGAAAATCATGCTGAGTAGCGGCATTTGCTTGCGGCACCATATCTAAATGAGCTTGAAGTGCGATAGCACAACGATTTTCCATACCTTGCGTAGCCGGTTTACGAATTAATACGTTTCCCGCTTCATCTCGTTCGGCAAATAAATTTTTGGATTTTGCCCAATCAACGATAAATTCCGCAAGTTGGTCTTCATGGTAAGACGGGTGAGGAATCGCACAGACTTTATCGAACCATTGCCATAATAAAGTCGGAGAAAGTTTTGTGATTTCAGACATATTTACCTCTAGTATTTATCTAATTATTTATCGGCGGTCAAAAATTCGTAAAATTTTGCAAAAATTTGACCGCTATTGTTGAAGAACAATGGAAATGATAGCACGAATGCGCTTTTTAGGTTAGAATAACGCAATTTTTTTATTCGGTGTCTTGGCACCGCTTTTTTTTATCTAGGACTTTTTATGAGTGAAAAATACACAAACGAAAAATATGTTGTAACTTGGGATATGTTCCATATGCACGCCCGTAAATTAGCGGAACGTCTTTTACCTGCATCTCAATGGAAAGGCATTATTGCGGTAAGTCGCGGCGGTTTATTCCCGGCTGCGGTACTTGCGCGTGAATTAAGTATCCGTCATGTTGAAACCGTATGTATTTCCAGCTATGACCATGATGAACAAGGTGAATTAAAAGTATTACACGCTGCACAAACTGACGGCGAAGGTTTTATTGTCGTAGATGATTTAGTTGATACCGGTAATACGGCGAAAGAAATCCGTAAAATGTATCCTAAAGCGAAATTTGTCACTGTATTCGCTAAACCGGCGGGTGCACCGTTAGTTGATGACTATGTGATTGATATTCCTCAAGAAACGTGGATTGAACAACCTTGGGACTTAGGCATCACGTTTGTTCCGCCTCTTGCACGTAAGTAATTCGTGAATAATGGAGAACTGATTAAGATTGGTTCTCCATTTTCAATTTTAACTTTCTCATTTTCAATCATAAATCATTGTTATGTTAGGTAATCTTTACATTCTTTCCGCGCCAAGCGGTGCCGGTAAATCATCGTTAATCAATGCATTATTAGCGGATTTACCTCGTTCGGAAGTTCAACTTTCTATTTCGCATACCACACGTAACCCTCGTCCGGGTGAATCGCATGCGGTACATTATTATTTTACGAATCATACCGAATTTGAATCATTAATTGAGCAAGGGCATTTTTTAGAATGGGCTGAAGTATTCGGTAATTATTACGGTACTTCTTTGCCGATGATAGAAAAGAGTCTGGAGAATGGGATTGATGTATTTTTAGATATTGATTGGCAGGGAGCCCGTCAAATTCGTAATAAAGTTCCGAATGTAAAGACTATTTTTATTTTACCGCCTTCTCGTGAGGAATTGGAAAAACGTTTAATCGGCAGAGGACAAGACTCCGCAGAAACGATTAGTAAAAGAATGGCTGAAGCAGTATCGGAAATGTCTCATTACAATGAATTTGATTATGTGATTGTTAATGATGATTTTCAAACCGCATTAAGCGAATTAAAAAGTATTTTGACTTCGGAACGTTTGAAACAATCGGCTCAGGCGGTTCGACATCAAAAGTTGATTCGTCAATTACTCTCGGAATAAGCGGACTAAATTTAGTAAAAATTTACCTAAACGAACTATTTTTTTATTCTGATTGGCTTAATAATAGCCTTTATTTAAATATAGTTTCTCCGATGGATAGCAGTTTGTAGGAAATAATATGAAACTTTCAAAATTAGCTTTAACACTTTCCGTTGTACTTGCCTTATCGGCTTGTTCAACAACAAAATTAAGTGCGGACGGTTCGATCGAACAAGCACAAGCAACTTATCAGCAGTACGAAGAGATTACTAAGCAATTTCAGATTAATGAACAATGGTGGCAAGGCTATAATGATAGTCAGTTAAATTCGCTTGTTGATCAAGCGATTGCTAACAACCTGGATTTAGCGAAAAGTGCCATTGCAGTAAATAGAGCACTGTATAATGCGAATTTAGTCGGTGCGAATTTAGTGCCGACTTTTAGCGGATCAGGTTCTACATCTGCAGCGAAAGGTGTCGGTTCTACGTCAAATCAAGTTTCAACAGGTGTATCGACTATTTCAAATACGACAAGTTTTAAATTAAGTTACACACTTGATTTATGGCATCGTCTAGCGGATGCGGCAAGTGCGGCGGAATGGGAGCATAAAGCGACGGTTGAAGATTTAAAAGCGACACGTCTTTCATTATTAAACTCTGTTGTTTCGACTTATTATCAAATTGCCTATTATAAAGATGCGATCGCTGTGATTGAACGTACGATTAATAATTATCAGCAGATTTCAACTATCTTAAATAATAAGTATGCCGCAGGTGCAATCGATCGTTTAGCGGTAGAACAAGCTCAACAGGCAACGTTAAACGCACGTAATAGTTTAATTTCGGTTCGTACCAATCTCAAAACTGCAGAGCAAACATTACGTAATTTGCTAAATTTAAAACCGAATCAAGCATTACCGGCTCGTTATCCGAGTATTTTAGGTGTTAAATTGCAAGGTATTGATTTAAATGTACCGGTATCGGCAATTGCAAATCGTCCGGATGTTGTAGCTCGTTTAAATCGTTTACAAAGCGCATTTAAATCCTTGACTGCGACAGAAAAAAGTTGGTTCCCGACAGTTACGCTCGGCGGTTCAATTTCAGCCAGTGCATCGAAAGTTGCAAATATTAGCGATAATCCGGTCGGTAACGGCGTAATTTCATTTGATTTACCCTTCTTAGATTGGAATCGAGTAAAAAATAATGTGAAAATTTCCGAGTCGGATTATATGACGGCGAAGTTAAATTATGAACAGACGGTAACAAGTGCATTAAATGAAATTGATAGCCACTACTATGCTTATCAACAATCACTTAGCAGTTATGCGACCTTACAACAGGCGTATGAGCATGACAAACGTATCAGTAGCTATTATAAAAATCGTTATGAACAAGGCGTATCGGAGTTCCGTGAATGGATTAGCGCATTGAATACGGAATTAAATTCTCAGCTCTCCATTCTGAATCAGAAGTATATGATTCTATCAAACGAGAATACGGTATATCAGTCCATGGCGGGTAAATATAGAAGATAGTATTACGAAGAATAAAAGCACGAAATAAAGTTTCGTGCTTTTTACTATTTTTTATTCTGTTCGGCAGCTCGTTTACGGCGAATTTCTTTCGGATCGGCAATTAGCGGGCGATAAATTTCAATACGATCACCGTTTTCCACCATATCGGTTAGCTTGACCGGACGACTAAAAATACCGACTTTGTTGGTTCTTAAATCAATTTCAGTGTATTTTTCTAAAATACCGGATTGTAGAATAACATTTTGGACAGTCGTAGCCGCATCAAGAGTGATTTTCTTTAAAAAATGCTTATTCGGATAGGCAAAAAGCACTTCTACTTCGATTTTCTCTATATCAGACACCATACACCTCTTTCGCACGTTGTTTAAAAGCATTGACCATTTTTAGCGTAAGCTCATTAAATATTTTTCCGAATACCATTCCTACTACGGGATTTGAAAACTCAAATTCTAAATAAAGTGAAATTTTGCAACTTTGTTCGTCAAACGGCTGAAATGTCCAAGCTCCTTGTAATTGTCGGAACGGGCCGTTGACCAGTTTCATTTCAATTCGTTCGTTAGAGATCATTTTATTATGTGTACTAAAACTTTGGCTGATACCTAGTTTTTGAATTTGCAATTCGGCTTCCAACTCATTATCACCACGACTAATCGTTTGAGCTCCGACACAGCCGGATAAAAATTGCGGATATTTTTCGTAATCGTTTACGAGTTGATACATTTGTTCGGCACTATAAGGCACAAGCGAAGATTGATTAACAATAGGCATATTTTTTCTCTTTGTAAGCGGTTGTATTTTACTAAATTTTTGCAATTCTACAAAGAAACGCTTTTGATTTGTAAATACACGTCTTGTCCTTTTTTTAATGCAAGTTCATCGAACGACCATAAGCTGATACTTGCCCATATTGTATAAATATCAATGACTACGGCAATATCCATTCGATCCGAATGTGAAAGAATCTCAGTAATTTTTCCTTTCAATGTATTACGAATAGAGCTGTTATTTGGTTTTTCTAAACTGATTGAAACATCTTTACCGGCAATCGTAATACGCAATTTATCACCGATTTGATAGTGCGGGGTTTCATTTATCCACATTTGCTGCGAACCAATATTTAAACCAACCATTTTATAAGTGGGTTGATAAGAGTGAATTGGTAATTCTAATAAACTGACTTTTTGTGAATCCGGCTGCCAAGCGGTAAATGCAGGGTGGTGCCATACGTTAGTAACACTGTCAAAAAGCGTAACTTTACCTTGTTCGAGTAAAATAAGGTTATCCGCCAAACGAATGATTTCTTCTATGCTGTGGCTGACATATAAAATCGGGATCTCAATTTGAGCGGCAAGTTTGCTTAAATAATCGATCAATTCTTGTTTACGGGGCAAATCAAGTGCGGATAGCGGTTCGTCCATCAGCAATAGTTGCGGTTCGCTTAATAACGCTCTACCGATTGCGACACGTTGCTTTTCGCCACCGGAAAGACTGGCAGGAAAACGAGTAAGTAGATGCTCAATGCCAAGTAATTGTACGATTTGCAAAAAATGGACGGAATCCGACCGCTTGTAACCGTATTTGAGATTCTTCTCAACCGTGTAATGCGGAAAAAGTCGATGTTCTTGAAACACATAACCGATTTTTCGTTTTTCCGGCGCCAGATTAATCCCTTGTTCGCTATCGAATAAAGTTTGTTGATTAAGGCGGATATAGCCTTTTTGTGGGGTAGATAAACCTGCAATCAGATTGATTAAACTCGATTTACCAGCTCCGGAACGCCCGAAAATAGCGGTAACGCCTTTATTCGGGATATCTAGCTTTACCGCTAACTCAAGTTGTCCGAGCGTTTGATGTAGATTTAATTGAAGCATAAGTTAATTCAGTAAGCGTTTTTGCTTTTCGGCAAACCATTCGGAAGCAAACAGCGCAATTAAGGAAATCATAATCGAAACGGCACATAAACGTGCGGCAGCCAATTCACCGTCCGGTGTTTCGATAAAAGTAAAGAGTGCGGACGGAATAGTTTGAGTTTGATTCGGAATATTGGAAACAAAGGTGATTGTTGCACCAAATTCGCCTAGTGAACGGGCAAAGCCGAGTACGGCTCCAGCGATAATACCCGAAAAGGAAAGCGGCAGGGTAAGCGTAAAAAAGACTTTTAACGGAGATGCGCCTAATGTTCTAGCGGCTTGTTCTAATTTCGGATCGACCGCATCTAATGTCAAACGGATCGATCTAACCATCAACGGAAATGCCATCACCATTGAAGCAAGTACCGCACCTTTCCAAGAAAAACTAAACGAAAATTCAAACCACTGCCATAAATACCGACCGATTACACCTTTTTTCGCCATTGAAACTAATAGTAAATAACCGATAACCACCGGCGGTAATACAAGCGGTAAATGGACAATACCGTTTAATAAGTTTTTTCCCCAGAATTGTTTACGGGATAGTAACCATGCGATCAAGATTGCTAACGGCAACGATAAAGCAACCGCAAGTAAAGCGACTTTCAAACTTAAGAAAATAGCATCAAGTTCTTGAGGGGTAAAATTAAGCATGAGTGATTAACCATTGAAGAAAAAGAATAGCGATAAGCTATCCCTTTTGTGAGATTAATTAACGGGGTAGAAACCCGCCGCTTTAAATTTTGCTTTCGCTTCAGGGGTATAGAGGAAGTCTAAAAATGCTTTTGCCTCTGATTTATCACTCAGTGTTACAGCAGGATAAACGACTTCCCCATAGCTTTCAGTCGGAAATATGGCAATGACTTTGACTTTATCGGATACTTTAGCATCTGTGGAATACACAATACCTAATGGCGATTCACCACGTTCAACGAATGAAAGCGCATCACGTACATTTTTAGCCCGAGCAAGTTTTGGCTCAACAGCCTGCCATAAGCCGTAATATTCCAATGCTTTTTTTGCGTATTTGCCTGCCGGTACATGTGCTGGATCGCCAACAGATAAATAGCTATTGACTAAAATTTTAGCAAAATCGACCGCTTGTATATCGCTTGCTACTAATGAACTGTCTTTTGGTGCAATTAAAACCAGCTCATTTTTGACAAGATGACGGATATTTTGAGTTTTGGTAGGCTGTTTTTCTTTTAAGTAGTCCATCCATTTTAGATCAGCGGAAATAAATACATCTGCCGGCGCATCTTGTTCGATTTGTTTAGCTAATACCGAACTGGAGGCAAAGGAAAAGATAAGGTTATCATCAGGATATTGCTTAGTGAAATCTTGTTGGATTTCTTGCAATACATTAGTCATTGATGAAGCGGCAAAGACAGTAATGTCTTGAGAGAATGCGAAAGGCGATGAAAGCACTAACGCTCCAATAAAGAAAGTTTTAGATAATCGTTTCATATTGAAATTCCTTTAAAGCATTTAACACGAGAGCAAGCGGTCGGTTTTTAGCTGACTTTAGCAAATCTCTCTCGTGTTATCCTTGGCAAAGAAAATCAGCTACGAAGCCCGACGCCCTTCTCAATCAATGAAAAGGCGATGTAGTATAACACGGTAATAAATAAAATTAACACTACGAAAGTATAGGATACCGACACATCACTAATACCTAAAAAACCGTAACGGAAGCCGTTAATCATATACACAATCGGATTAAATTTGGATACGGTTTGCCAAAATTCGGGTAAAAGCGAAATCGAGTAAAACACACCGCCTAAGTAAGTAAGAGGAGTTAAAACAAAAGTCGGAATTAATCCGACATCATCGAATGATTTTGCATATACCGCATTAATTAATCCACCGAGTGCAAAGGCAATGGTTGTCATTAATAAAGTCAGTAAAATAATTGCCCACGAATGAATATCAAACGATACGAAGCAGAGTGCGACCAACATCACTAAAATGCCGGCTAATCCGCCTCGTACAATACTTCCCATCACATAACCCCAAATAATATTATGCGTCGAAAGTGGTGAAACCAGCAATTCTTCAAAGTTACGCGTAAATTTACTGAGGAAAAAGGATGAAGCGGTATTTACGTAAGAAGCGGTAATCGCATTCATCATTACTAGTCCCGGTGCAATAAATTGCATATAACCGACCCCGTTCATTTCACCGATACGCCCACCGATAAGTTTACCAAAAATAAGAAAATAGAGTGTTGTAGTAATAATCGGCGGCACAAGAGTCTGACGCCAAATGCGAATGATACGGCGAGATTCTTTGGCGGAAAGAGTAAAAAATCCAGTTAAATTCATATATTAATTTGCCATTTTCATAAAGAGTTCTTCAAGGCGGTTAGACTTGTTACGCATACTAAGTACTTCCGCATCTTGTCGTGCAATTTGTTGGAACAGATTAGTTAAACCCTGTTCACGTTTTACTTCCACTTCCAGCGTGTTTTCATCTAGCCATTGCGTAGGATAGCCGTGAATTTCAAGCGGTTGATTTTCCGATTTTTTTTGTAAATCTAGCACGAAAGTTTCCGTCTCTAATTTGGAGAGCAAGGCTTTCATTGAGGTGTTTTCAACCAATAAGCCGTTTTGAATAATACCGATATGGCGGCAAAGGTTTTCCGCTTCTTCCAAATAGTGAGTGGTTAAAATAATAGTGGTGCCTTGCTGATTCAGTTCACGTAAAAAATCCCATAAACTGCGGCGTAGCTCAATATCGACACCGGCGGTAGGCTCATCTAAAATCAGTAATTTCGGATTATGCATTAAAGCTCGAGCTATCATCACTCGGCGTTTCATACCACCGGAAAGTTCTCGGGTAAGATGATTTCGTTTTTCCCACAGATCGAGTTTTTTCAACCAAGTTTCGGCTCTATTTACCGCTTCTTTATGCGAAATACCGTAATAACCGGCTTGCTGAGTTAAGACATCAATCACTTTCTCAAACTGATTGAAGTTAAATTCTTGCGGTACCAGCCCGATTTGCTGTTTAAGCTGAATTTTTTGCGTATCAAGATCGTAGCCGAATACTTTTACGCTGCCGCTGGTTTTATTTACTAGCGAACTAATAATCCCAATGGTAGTCGATTTACCTGCACCGTTATGGCCAAGTAGTGCGTAAAAATCGCCTTGTTCTACACTAAGATCGATTCCTTTTACTGCTTGAACGCCGGTCGGATAAGTTTTGATAAGATTTTTGATTTCTAGGGCTTTCATTATTCTTTATTCTCTGCAACGGCTCGAATTGTACTTTCATCGATTTCCGCATCAAATGCTTGGCGTAGCAACATTAATTTTTCATCATTGGTAAGTGCTTTTTTCGCTTCGAGCGTTAAATGTTCGAAAATGGCTCGACGAATTTCAAGCGGTGTTTTATGTTCTGTACTCTCGCCGATACTCAATTCATAGCTAAGGCCTTTTTCTTGTAAGGCTGTTGCTAAGCTTTGGCGAGATTCGGCATTATCTAAATGTGCCATTGCCGGTTTGAGGATCAATGTAAGCTGTTCACCTTGTTTTTCGGCCAAATAACTGTTTAATGCCACTTGACGAGATAAACCACCGAGTTTTAATTCATTCACAATTTGGCACCATTCGTCTTGCTCGCAAGATAATGCGATTGTTTTTGCCACTAATTCCGGCGTACGCTCTTGCAAGATCGCTTGTTTGATATCGGATGGTTTAGTGCTTTCATTTTGGGTTTCTAATTCGGGATTGAGCCACGTCCAGCGATAATCTTCATCGCTTAATGGTTTTTCTGGTTGCTTTGTTGGTTGAAGCTGAGCTTGCGTTTGTTGCTCAGTTGCCAAATTCATAAAACGCTCTTGTAAACTTGGCGTATTTTGTGAATTTGGTCTGCTCGCCGATGAAATAGCCGGTTTAGCTAACTCAGGCTTTTTTTTTCGTTTTGAGTAAGTTGTGCCTGAGTTTGCTGCAACTGTTTACGGGCTTGCATTGCTGCAAGTGCCGGTGACACAGACGCTGAACCGCTTTCAACTGCGCTTGCGGCGGGCTGCGGATAAGCGGTTGAATTTTCCGGTATTTTTGCAGCGGGTTGTGTTGCAAAATTTTGAGCAGAATTAACCGCTTGCGGTGTGTGGTTTTGTGTTAGACGTGCTTTGAGCTGTTCAATATTTTGCTGCGGTGTATGCGATACAGTCGCTGTTGTTTGAACAACTTCCCTTACCGGTTGGCGATTAATTTCTTCAGCACGTTTAGGATGGAAAGCCAATGCACGTAAAATAGTCATTTCTACACCGGCACGTTGTTCCGGCGCAAATTCCAGTTCTTTTTTACCGCTGAGCATTAACTGATAGAAAAATTGTACGTCTTCAGGCGCAATTTGTTTTGCTAAAAAATGCAGCTGAGTTTGTTCCTGCTCACTATTTTTGAGCAACTGAAGCATCGCAATTTGATGTAACGTTTGGGCAATGTCCGAGAGTAGTTGTGACCAATCAACCCCTTTTTCAGCAACGGATTGAATAACTGACATTGCTTTTTCACCGTCTGCTTGGGCAAGTGCGGTGACTAATTCGATTGGCTGGTGATCATCAATTAAACCGAGCATTTGCTGTACGATTAGTAAGCTAATATTTGCATTACTTACTGCAATTGCCTGATCAGTTAAACTTAATGAGTCACGAATACTACCTTGGGCTGCTTTTGCTAGTTTTTCAATAGCAGCTGACTCGTAGGGAATATTCTCCTGTTGCAGGATAAATTCGAGATGGTTTGCGATCTGAGCTTGATCCAACGCACGCAAATGGAATTGCATACAACGGGATAAGATCGTGATCGGAAGTTTTTGTGGATCTGTCGTTGCCAGTAGGAACTTTACGTATTCCGGAGGTTCTTCCAGCGTTTTAAGTAGAGCATTGAAACTGTGACGAGAAAGCATATGCACTTCGTCAATCAGGTAAACTTTGAAGCGTCCGACTGTTGGTTTGTATTGAACATTATCAAGCAACTCACGTGTGTCTTCGACTTTGGTGCGTGAAGCCGCATCAATTTCAATCAGATCAATAAAGCGACCTTCTTCGATCGCTTTACAATTTGCACATTCACCACATGGCGTTGCAGTGATACCTGTTTCACAGTTTAAGCCTTTTGCAAATAGGCGTGCAATCGAAGTTTTACCCACTCCACGTGTACCGGAAAACAGGTAGGCGTGATGAAGTCTGCCTTCACGCAGACCATTTTCTAATGCAGATAAAACGTGTTGCTGCCCGACAACTTCAGAAAAACGTTGCGGACGCCATTTACGGGCTAAAACTTGATAACTCATTGCGACTCTTATGTGTTACGGAATAGTATTCCGTACTAAGAAATATTAATGACCGGCAAACTCAACCAATGTGAATGAATTGATGCCTTCTTTTTCTAGACGTTCTTTTCCGCCTAAATCCGGTAACCAAATCACAAAGGCTGCGTGTTCTACTTTACCACCTAAGCGACGAATTAATTTTGCCGTAGCGTCAATCGTACCGCCGGTTGCTAATAAATCGTCTACAACTAATACGTTGTCACTTTCTTTTACTGAATCTAAATGGATCTCTAACGTATCTTCGCCATATTCTAAAGCATAAGATTGTGAAATCACTTCACGAGGTAATTTTTTCGGTTTACGCACTAATACAAAAGGTACGCCCAACGCAAGTGCTACCGGTGCACCAAAGATAAAGCCGCGAGATTCTGTTCCGACGACTTTAGTAATACCTTTATCTTTAAATTCGGCAACGATGGCATCTACGGTTGCCTTAAATGCTTCCGGCACTTCTAATAATGAGGTAATGTCACGGAAAATAATACCTGCTTTCGGATAGTCAGGAATCGATTTGATTGAAGATTTGATTAAATCTAATTGGTTCATGGTTAGACCTTTAAAAAATAGCAAAATAACCTGAAGAATTTAGCAAAATTGAGCAAAATTACAAGGAAAATTTAAGGGGAGGGGCAACTCTGTATAATTTTCAATGGATTTATATAAGAAATTATATAAATTTATTGATGGTATATAAAATTTTATATATCCTATATAAAAAATTCTACGGAGATACTATGAACCAAATTCTTATCCCTTATGCTTCGATGGCAGATATGTTAGTTGAAACGTTCGGAAAAAGTTGTGAAGTGGTTTTGCATGATTTAAACCGCCCTGAGTATTCGGTTGTGTATGTTGCCGGCGATGTTACACATCGTAAACCGGGCCAGAATTTTGACCATTTGGTTAAGGAAGTGATGTTATCGGATAAGTTGAATAATAACTATGTAGCCAATTACTATTTTGAAGTCGAGGGTAAACTTATTCGTTCATCCACGCAACTGATTTTTGACCAAAACCAACAGCTGGTTGGTGCTTTATGTATCAACATTGACACAACACCGATTACTGAGCAAATCGCTTACTTAAATACCTTATTGCCTAACCTAAATCAGATAAAACAAACTGAGCAAACAGTTGAAACGGAAGAACTTCCGCTTTCTGCAATGGTAGAAAATTTAATGGATAAAATTTTAAACGGACAATCTGTTCAAACAATGTCTCGGGATGAAAAAATTGAAAAGATTCGTTTTATGGAACAAAAAGGCTTGTTTTTAATGAAAGGCAGTATTGAGAAAGCTGCTGAAAAATTAGGCGTGAATAAAGTGACTATTTATAGTTATTTAGATGAAGTAAGAGGAAAACGCTAATGGAAATTATTCTACCGAATCAAAGTAAAGGGCATTATTCACCGGCAATAAAATCCAACGGTATGTTGTATGTATCGGGACAACTTCCATTTAATACTGAAGGAAAAATTGTTGGCGATATTGCCGTTCAAACCAAACAAGCTCTCGCTAATTTAGCTCAAGTACTCGCCGCTGCCGGTCTTAGTAGAAATGATGTGGTGCAATGCCGTGTGTATATTCCCGATGTAGCTTATTGGGATACGGTGAATCAAGTTTATGCTGATTTTTTCGGTTCACACAAACCTGCTCGTACTGTTGTACCTTGCGGTAATTTGCATTACAACGCACTTATCGAAATTGATGCGGTTGCCGAATTTGCTTAGGAGAATCAATATGAAATTTATCTGTAATCAATGCCAACAAATTGCGCCGGTATCTACTCGCCAAGCAAAATGTCAATGTGGCGGGTTATGGTCATTAGATTATCAGCCACCTAAATTTGATCTCAATCAGGTTGATCAGCATGAGTGGAGCTTATTTCGTTATCGAAAATTTATCGCTTTGCAAGATGAAAGTTGGCGTGATATTTCTTTGGGTGAGGGGATGACGCCGATAGTCCGTTTTGATGAAAATGTATTATTAAAAATGGATTACTTTATGCCAACGCTTTCCTTTAAAGACCGTGGTGCGGCGGTGCTTATCAGTCATTGTAAGTCGATTGGTGTTGATTCGGTGGTACAAGATAGTAGTGGTAATGCAGGAAATAGTGTCGCAGCCTATTGCGCTAAAGCGGGTATTCAATGTGAAATTTTTGTACCGGAAGGAATATCGCCGAAAAAAATTAATATGATTGAGTCGCATGGTGCTAAAGCTAATGTGATTAAAGGTAGCCGTGATCATTGTGCCGATGTATGTCGTGCTAAAGTTGAAAATGAGGGCGTTTATTATGCCAATCACGTGTATAACCCCTTCTTCTACGAAGGTACGAAAACGTATATTTATGAAATGTTTGAACAGCTCGGGCGGATTCCAAAACATATTGTCGTTCCGGTTGGAAACGGTACTTTGTTTATTGGTGTCATTAAAGGACTAGAACATTTGTTGGAAAGTGGCGTTATTGATGAAATACCAACGATTATTGCATTACAAAGCGAATATTGTGATCCATTATTGCAAGCGGTCAAAAAAGGGCAAAAATTTGCAGAACAGGTTGAGATTAAGCCGACTATCGCCGAAGGTATTGCCATTGGGCAGCCTATGCGAGCAAGTGAAATTTTAGCTTATGCGGAAAAATATGCGATTCGTTTTGTTCATGCACCGGAAGATAAAATTCTTGCGGCACGAAATGCTTTAGCCAAAAAAGGGATTTATTGTGAACACACTACCGCAGCCAACTATGCAGCTTATCTTCATTACTGTGAGCTATATGGTGCAGTCGAAGATTGCTTAATTACAATGTGTGGTGCCGGGCTGAAATCAGATCATTAATTAAGGGAAATAATATGTCGGAAAAAATATTTGAAAATTTGACCGCACTTTTAGACCAACATCAAGCTCGTTATCGAGTAGTCCGTCATGTGAGTGCCGGTAAATCGGAAGAGGTTGCGAAAATTCGTGGTACGGAAATCGGGCAAGGGGCAAAAGCCTTGGTGTGTAAAATCAAAGGAAATGGTGTAAAACAAGCGGTACTTGCTATTTTACCAGCCGATGAGCAGGCGGATTTAAATCAAATCGCCCAATACTTAGGCGGTACAAAGGCGTCTCTTGCTAGCCCTAAAGAAGTTGATGAACTTACAGATTGTGTATTTGGTGCGATTCCACCTTTTAGCTTTCATCCGGATCTTAAACTTATTGCAGATCCTAGTTTACTTGAACGCTACGATGAGCTTGCTTTTAACG
Organism: Actinobacillus genomosp. 1; assembly: GCF_029774175.1. Taxonomy (NCBI): domain Bacteria; kingdom Pseudomonadati; phylum Pseudomonadota; class Gammaproteobacteria; order Pasteurellales; family Pasteurellaceae; genus Actinobacillus; species Actinobacillus genomosp. 1. Next base: position 317,367 of record NZ_CP103834.1, read on the forward strand.
CCGGTACGCTAGAATGTTCAATTATTTTAAATACGCAAGATTATGCACGTATTGTGCAGCCGATGTTAGTGAGTTTTGTGAAAAGAGATATATAGAAACTACTCGGTTTTAGATTAAATTTAATCGCTTTTATGTAACCAATTACATAATGTTAAAAAATACGAAAAAAAGACCGCTTGCTTTTGGCGGTCTTTATCAATCTATCCAATATCTTTAGCAAGATAATGCAGTACACCGCCAAAGACTTTTTCCAGATTTTTGGTAGTAAAGGTGGTTTCGGTTTTACCTGCGGCCAGTAAAGTGCGGTTTATCATCAATACTTGATCGCAAAAGCTAGGTACGCTGTTTAAATTATGAGTTGAAACTAAAACTAAATGTCCTTCGCTACGCAGTTGCTGCAACAATTCAACGATGGCATTTTCGGTTTTGACATCAACGCCGGTAAACGGCTCGTCCAGTAAAATAATCTGACTTTCTTGTGCCAATGCTCGAGCAAGAAACACGCGCTTTTTCTGTCCGCCGGAAAGTTCACCGATTTGGCGGTGTTGTAAATGGCAAATGTCCACTCGTTCCATCGCTTGCATCACTTTTTGTTTATCAAGAGATGAAGGACGGCGTAGCAATCCCATATAGCCGTAGCGTCCCATCATAACGACATCGTAAACGGAAACCGGAAATTGCCAATCGACTTCTTCACTTTGCGGCACATAAGCAACCAGATTTTGTTTCAATGCTTGTTGAATCGGCATTTGGTTTAACAGAATTGTACCGGTTTGAGGTTTGACTAATCCCATTAAACTTTTAAACAGCGTGGATTTACCGCCGCCGTTCACACCGATTAAAGCACAAATCGTACCGTTTTTCAGTTGGAAAGAAACGTCATGTAAGGCTAAGTGCCCGTTGTTATAACGGACACTTAGCTTTTCAACAGAAATGGAAGTAGGAACAGATAGCATATTATTTGTTACTTTTTTCAAAACCGTCCACAATTGTACTTATAGTGACTTTTAATAGATCTAAATAAGTTGGAACAGCACCATCCTTAGTTGAAAGTGAATCAACATATAACACACCGCCGTATAATGCACCGGTTTCTTTAGCAACTTGTTTAGCCGGTTTATCCGATACGGTGCTTTCGCTGAAAACAACAGGGATATTGTTGGCTTTTACACCGTCAATTACTTTTTTTACTTGTTGCGGCGAACCTTGTTCTTCAGCATTAATTGCCCAGAGATAAAGCTCTTTTAATTGATAGTCTTGTGCTAAATAACTGAATGCCCCTTCACTGGTAACTAACCAACGTTGTGCTTCAGGAATGACTGACAGACGTTGGCGTAACGGTTCAGCAATCGCTTTTACTTTTTCTGCATAAACTTTAGCATTTTGGTTATAGCTTTCGGCATTTTTCGGATCGTATTTCACTAATGCAGCACGAATATTTTCAATATATTGCAATGCATTAGCCGATGACATCCAAGCGTGCGGGTTCGGTAAATTTTTATATTCACCTTCGGTGATAGCAATTGGTGTAATACCTTCAGTTACCACAACGGCCGGTTTACCTTTTACATTTTCAAAGAAACGTTCGAACCAACGTTCTAAATTCATACCGTTCCATAAGATAAGATCCGCTTTTTGTGCTTTAGCAATATCTTTCGGTGTCGGTTGGTAATCATGAATTTCCGCACCGGGTTTGGTGATGGATTCGACAACCGCTTTATCACCGGCAACATTTTGCGCAATATCTTGGATCACGGTAAATGTTGTGACGACTTTGAATGGTGCAGCCATAGCGAGTGTTGCGCTTAAACCTAATGCAACCACAAATGCTTGTTTTAAAAATGAAAGTTTCATAGTTTCTCCTTTTAATCATGAATTTCATTCTGAATGAAATTGAGAATAAATCTCAATTAATAATAATTATAAACATTTTATGGGTTTAGGTAAACCGGCAATTTTGGTCGCTTGTTTTGCCGGACCGTCAGGAAATAAACGCTGCAAATAACGGCTATTTCCTTTCTCTTCACCGAATTTTTGCGCCATTGCTTTAACTAACATTCGGATTGCCGGAGACGTTTTATATTCTTGATAGAAATCACGCACTAAAAAGATGATCTCCCAGTGTTCATCTGTCAGTACAATTTGTTCTTTCTTTGCAATTTCAATTGCAAGCGCTTCTGACCAATCTTCAAGGTGAGTTAAATAGCCTGAAGCATCGGTTGGATATTTTTTTTCGTTTAATTCAATGTAATGCATATAAATAAAAAGTGCCACGGACGTGGCACTTACTCTCAAATTTGTTTTAGATTAATCGTCACTACCTAATACGCCGAAAATTTGTAATAGGCTTAAGAATAGATTGTAAATCGATACGTATAAATCTACTGTCGCACGGATATAATTGGTTTCGCCACCGTGAATAATATTGCTGGTACCTAATAAAATCGCGCCGCTTGAGAACACAACAAATAATGCGCTCATTGCAAGACTTAATGCCGGAATTGCTAAGAAGATGTTAGCAATAATCCCAACGAGTAACACCACAAATAATGCCATCATCATACCGGATAAGAATGACATATCTTTTTTGGTCGTTAGCACGTAAGCCGAACAAGCAAAGAATACTAATGCGGTTGAACCCAATGCAAGAGCGACAACATCGCCTAAACCGGCACCGATATAGCGGTTTAAAATAGGTCCTAAGGTGTAACCTAAAAAGCCGGTTAAAGCAAATACGCTTAGAATACCTGCACTACTGTTTGCAGTTGCATTAGTAAGGAATAATAAACCGTAGAAACCGATTAATAATCCCCACCAAGGTAATGCGGGCGCATTCATTGACATTGCCGCAAAAGCAACTACCGCAGAGAAGGCTAGCGTCATTGAAAGTAATAAATAAGTATTACGTAATACTTTATGAGTGCTGAGTAATGATTCGTTACTTGCCGCACCGCTAATCACACGATTTTCCATATTGTTTCCTTTAAGTTGAACAAAATTTTTATTTATATATGGACAAACTTCCATAAATCAAGTGTAAATTAGCGACAAATTTAGCCAAAGTCAATTGACTTTATCTATGCAATAGTTAAAAATTTTCTTATGAGTGTGATACACTTGAATAACCCAACGTTTACTTTGCTAATGCCATTATATGAAACTGAATTTCCCTACCTATTTAACCTTATTTCGGGTTGTACTCATTCCTCTGTTTGTGATTGCCTTTTACTTGCCTGCCGATTGGTATGCCGCTGAAATTTCCACCCTTATTTTTTTCATAGCATCTATTACCGATGCTTTTGACGGTTATTTGGCAAGAAAGTGGAATCAAACTACTCAATTGGGTGCGTTTTTAGATCCGGTTGCAGATAAAGTATTGGTTGCGGTGGCATTAGTATGTGTAGTGGAATATTACCATACGTGGTGGATTTCTATTCCTGCGGCAATTATGATTGCACGAGAAATTATTATTTCCGCATTAAGAGAGTGGATGGCGGAATTGGGAGAGAGAGCCAGTGTTGCGGTTTCCATGTGGGGAAAATTTAAAACAACCGCACAAATGCTAGCATTAGGCGGAATGTTATGGCGATTTAATTTTGCAATGGAAGTGCTTGCTTGGATTTTGCTTTACATTGCTGCCGGTTTAACCCTTTGGTCTATGATTCAGTATTTAAGAGCGGCAAAAAGTAGTTTGTTAAAATCATAATTAAAGCGAAATTATAAAGGCGAGATTATATCTCGCTTTTTTTATGCGTAAAATAAATTGAAATGATAATTGTTTTTATTTAAACTTGAGCAATTTTAATAAAAGGAGACACATAATGCATAAAAAAACAATCTTTAAATTAAGCTTAATTAGTTTAGCTGTCGCCGGCTATGCGGAGGCTAATCAAGCTACACTTGATACGGTGGAAGTTCAAGCTCAACCTACGGTCAATCATACACGAAATATTAGTAACCTACGTGAATTACTGGCGAATCGTACGGACGTGAATGTCGGAGGAGGTAGCGTTTCGGCACAATACATCTCGATTCGCGGAGCAGGGCAAGATCGTATCGGTATGATTGTCGATAATACTTCGACTAATACTCAACAATGGTATCACCAAGGTCGTTTTCAATTAGACCCGTCTATGGTGAAATCAATTAAAATTGATAAAGGTGCAGGTTCCGCCAGTGCCGGTATCGGTATAACGGACGGTGTTATTCGTGCCGAAACCGTTTCGGCGAAAGATTTACTTAAGGACGGAAGAACCTTCGGTGCGCGTATCGGTTCCGAATACAATAGTAATCGTGGTATTAACGGTTCGCTTTCACTCTATGGACAGGCGAATAACCTAGACGTACTCTTATTAGGAAGTTGGGGAGACGATAAAAACTATAAGGCGGGCAGAGGTTATTCAGACTCCGTTAATCTGAACAGTCGCGTAGTAAATAATACCGCTCGCCGCCAAGGTAATTATCTAGCGAAATTTGGCTACGATATTACTGATAAGCAGCGTATCGGTTTAAGTTTTCGTCAAGAGTCATTTTATGGTGCCGGACAAGATCGCTTTGAAATGATTTTTAATAGCCGTCCGGTAAATGCAAATACGACAAAACGCACCTACAATCTTGAATATGATGCGAAAGATCTGGGATTTGCCCGAGAGATGAAAGCCAATGTATTTTATATTTTAGGTACTGATAAGCGAGAAGATTATCAACAAAATAAATTAACGGGTTATCAGCGTAGTTCCAAAACAAAAACCTCCGGAGCTAATTTAGGCTTTACCAGTGAGTTCGGCGGAGAGCATTTGTTTAAATACGGTGTGAATCTACGTAAAGAGCAAACAAGTAGTCAAAATTCATTCGGCTATATTAAAGGCGAACAAAAATCGGAATACGGATTATATGCCGAAGGTATTTGGTCTTTAGGCAAAGTACTGACTTTAACCACAGGGCTACGCTATGATTATTATAATTTGGATACGGCAGGTAAAGTTGATAAAAACGGTAAACCGCTTGCCGGTACTAAATCGGTATCCGATAACAAATTAAATCCAAGTTTCGGATTGATTTGGGATGTTACACCGAATTTTGCCTTAAATGCTAAGCTGAATTATGCAAGTCGTAGTCCTATTTTAGCTTCGGCGAATACCATAACCGATAACCGCGGCTCATTAGATAAAGCGCGAGGTTTACGTTTTATTGATCCTAAACTCAAAACCGAAGATGTACGTTTAGCGGAAGTCGGTTTTGAATGGAAATATAGTGATTTCAATTTAAAAGGCAGTGTGTTTGAACAGCGAGTGAAAAACTTCTATCAAACGACCAATAGTATCATTAGTAATGCGGGAACCTTAAAAACGAAAGGTTATGAAGCGGAACTGGATTATCAATGGAATGCTTTAAAATTAACTGCCGGCGTGTCTTATGCTGATCCGAAAGCGGATTTTGCGCTTTCTAATGATCCGCTGAATGTTATTCCGCAAGGTCGTCAATGGAGTACCGGTGTTTCTTATAAATTTGTTGAGCCGAGTTTAGAAATCGGCTGGTTAGGTCGTTACGCTCAATCTAAAGAGTATAAAACGGGTGCTGCACCGAAAGTTGAAACGAGAAAACGTATCGGATACGGTGTGCATGATATTTTTGTAAACTGGCAGCCGCTTAACCAAGATAACTTCAATGTGAATTTTACGGTTAAAAATATCGGTAATAAGTTCTATCGCAGCCATAGCCAAAGAAATCTTCAAGTTACGCCGCCAAGCCCGGGACGTGAATTTAAACTGGGTATGAACTATAGCTTCTAAGAAATTAGTTTTTGGATAAATCCATTTGCAAAAGCGGTTATAAATATAACCGCTTTTCTGTGTACATTTAGTCAGCTTTATCAGGAAAGTATCCTAATCGGTAAATATTGGTTATCATAACTTTAATTCTTATTTAACTAGATGCTAAATGTTGTTTATGTTTGATGCCAAAGCCTTTCTTGCCGATGTACCTCACCTTCCCGGTGTTTACCGCATGTATGATGTGAAAAATACCATTATCTATGTCGGTAAAGCCAAAGATCTCAAAAAACGCTTATCCAGTTATTTTCGCAGCCAACTCGCCAGTAAGAAAACCGAAGCGTTAGTTGCTAACATTCATCATATTGAAACCACAATTACCCATTCGGAAACGGAAGCGTTACTGCTTGAACATAATTACATTAAAGAGAATCAGCCGAAGTACAACGTGCTTTTGCGTGATGATAAATCCTATCCGTATATTTTACTCACAAAGCATCAGCACCCTCGAATTACTTCGTTTCGCGGTAGTAAAAAAATTGCCGGCGAATATTTCGGTCCGTATCCGAATGCAGGGGCAGTGCGTGAAACGCTAAACTTACTGCAAAAATTATTCCCGATCCGCCAATGTGAAGACAGTTATTATAAAAACCGTTCTCGCCCTTGTTTGCAATATCAAATCGGGCGTTGTCTTGCTCCTTGTGTAGAGGGTTATTACTCACAAGCGGAATATGATAACCAAGTAAATTTAGTCCGTTTGTTTTTACAAGGTAAAGATGGGCAAGTGGTTGAGCATTTGGTACAAAAAATGGAAAATGCTGCACAAGAGCTGGATTTTGAAGCGGCAGCTCGTTTTCGCGATCAGATTCAATCTGTGCGAGCGGTACAAGAAAAACAATTTGTGTCTAATGAACGTCTAGATGATCTGGATATTATTTCGATCGCTTATCAGCACGGCATTGCTTGCGTACATATTTTATTTGTGCGCCACGGTAAGGTATTGGGCAATCGTTCCTATTTTCCTAAAGTGCCGAACAATACCGATTTAACCGAATTGGCAGATACTTTTGTCGGTCAGTTTTATCTACAGATGAACCAACATCGCACGATACCGAATCAAATTATTATCGATCAGCCGTTAAGTGAATCGGCGGCATTAGCCAATGTGCTGTCGGAACAAGCGGGGCATAAAGTCAGTATTGCCGATAAAAATATTCGTGGTGATAAAAGCCGCTATTTAGCATTGGCGAAAACCAATGCAGAAGCCGCTCTTACTTTACAACTTAAACAAGATACGCATATTCGCCAACGTTATGATTCACTCAAAGCATTACTCAATTTAGCGGAAATCAAGCGGATGGAGTGTTTCGATATTTCTCACACAATGGGTAATCAAACGGTCGCTTCGTGTGTGGTGTTTGATGAAAACGGACCGTTAAAATCGGATTACCGCCGTTTTAACATTGAAGGCATTACCGGCGGCGATGATTATGCGGCAATGGAACAAGCCTTATTAAAACGTTATGACCGTCATTTAGAAGAAGAAAAAATTCCGGATATTATTTTTATTGACGGTGGGAAAGGGCAGCTTAATCGAGCGTTAGAAACCTTTGCTTCATTAAATGTCAGTTGGGATAAGCGTAAACCGTTGTTAATCGGTGTAGCGAAAGGCGTGGAAAGAAAAGCCGGCTTAGAAACCTTATTGATCAGCAAATGGGATAAGGAAATTCACTTACCGCCGGACAGTCCTGCTTTGCATTTGATTCAACATATTCGTGATGAATCTCATAATCATGCGATTTCCGGACACCGCAAAAAACGCCAAAAAGCCTTTACGGAAAGCGGGCTGGAATCAATTGCCGGTGTTGGAGCAAAACGTCGCCAAGCGTTACTAAAATATCTCGGTGGTATGCAAGGGGTGAAAGCCGCAACTTTAGAAGAGATTCAATCTGTACCTGGCATTTCAAAACAACTTGCCGAAGTGATTTTTGATACGCTACAACATAGCTAATCAGTAGCAAGCGGTCGAATTTGCAGAATTTTTTGCAAATTTAACCGCTTGTAAATAGAGATAAGAAAGAGATGTTTGATAGTCATATTCATTTAGATCAGCTTGATGTAAGCCAAATAGAGCGGATAGTGAGCGATCCTTTGCTGCAAGGCGTATTGGCAGTCAGTACCGATTTAGCGAGTGCGGAAACGTTATTAGCATTTAAACAAAAGTTTCCGAAAATCCAAATTGCGGCAGGTTTTTATCCTGAACAAGTATTAATTGAGGATAAACAGCAACAAGCGTTATTGGATTGGATTGTAAAAAATCGAGCAAATTTGACCGCTATCGGTGAAGTGGGATTACCGCATTATCTAAAACGACAGAATCCTAAGCTAGATTATCGGTCCTATCTTGCCTTATTGGAACAATTTGTTGCATTAAGCAAGCGGTTAAATTTACCGCTAAATTTGCACATCGTGCATGATGATGTGGCGATAATGCTAGATTTGCTGGAAAAATACCAAGTTCAACACGCTCATTTCCATTGGTTTAAAACCGATGATGATTCGCTTGAACGTTTTCTTCGTACCCCTTATTTCGCTAGTGTCACGCCGGATATTTTATGGAATCCGAAAACGCAAAAAATCGCCAAAAACTTACCGCTTGATCGTTTACTGATTGAAACCGATAGCCCATGGCAACACGAAAGTTTGGAAAATGCGCGTATTTCACAGCAATTACAAGCAATATTGGCGCAATTAGTGACATTAAGGACTGAGTCGGAGAGTGTGCTTCGTTCGCAAATTAGGCAGAATCATCAACGGCTATATGAGATAATATAAAACCAAATAACTCGTTATTAATAAGGACTAACACGGTTAGCCCCTACCAATGTGAGGAAAATCCTACTTTTTATTCGCTTTTAGCATCGCCATTAGGTTGGCGATATTGGCGGAAGTTTTTTCGACTTTCTGTTCCTCGGTCATTTTCGGTTTTTCACTTTCCCAAACTAAATCGTCTTGTGGTAATTCAAGTAAGAAGCGACTTGGTTCCGGTTTGATAATTTCACCGTACTGGCGGCGTTCTTTACAGAGTGAAAATGTCAGCGTTTGTTGCGCTCGAGTAATGCCCACGTAAGCAAGACGGCGTTCTTCCTCGACATTATCTTCATCTAGACTGGTTTGGTGCGGCAGAATGCCTTCTTCCATACCGACTAAGAAAACGTGCGGAAATTCCAAGCCTTTCGAAGCATGCAGCGTCATTAATTGCACTTGGTCCGCTTCATCATCGTCTTCACCGCGTTCTAACATATCACGCAACGTCAGGCGGTTTACCACTTGCACCAACGTCATCGGCTCTTCGATTTCATCACCTTCCAGCATACTTTGTACCCATTCAAACAACGTTTGCACGTTACGGCTTTGCATTTCAGCCGCTTTCGGCGAAGTAGCCGTTTCATACAAATAGGCTTCGTATTGAATTTTTGCCAATAAATCTTTTACCGCTTCAATCGGATCGGAACGTTCCGCTTGGTCGGCAATTTCGACAATCCAACGGGCAAAATCTTGCAATGCTTGATAGGGCTTGGGTGTCAGACGTTGAATCAATTCAAAATCGAAAATCGCTTCAAACAAGCTGACCTGTTTTTCATTGGCAAGTAAGCCTAATTTTTCCAGCGTTACCGCACCGATTTCCCGTTTTGGGGTATTAACGATACGTAAAAACGCCGCATCATCGTCTTGATTCACTACTAAACGCAAGTAAGCCATCATATCTTTAATTTCGGCACGGGCGAAAAACGATGTTCCTCCGGAAATTTTGTAGGGGATACGGTTTTGCATCAGCAATTTTTCCAGCAAGCGAGACTGATGATTACCACGATATAAAATCGCATAATCTTTGTATTTAGTTTTGTTGGAAAAACGATGGGCAATCAATTCCCCGACAATACGTTCCGCTTCATGTTCTTCATTTTTGGCTTCGATAACATTTAATTTTTCGCCTTCACCTAAATTCGAAAATAAGCGTTTTTGGAAAATATGATCGTTGTTATCAATCAAAATATTGGCGCAATGCAAAATGCGTTGGCTGGAACGGTAATTTTGCTCCAGTTTAATCACTTTTAAATCGAAATCTTCACGCAAACGTTGCATATTTTCTGGTTTTGCGCCACGCCACGAATAGATCGATTGGTCATCATCACCTACCACAGTGAAATTTGCCTCATTGCCTACTAATAATTTGATCAGCTCATATTGGCTAGTATTGGTATCTTGGTATTCGTCCACCAGTAAATAACGGACTTTCTGCTGCCAACGGGTTTTCGCTTCCGGAAATTGGCGGAACAGCAATACTGGCAGCATAATCAAATCGTCAAAATCAAGCGCATTGTAGGCTTTTAACTGATTTTGGTAGAGCTGATAAAAATGCGAAAACACACGCTCGCGCTCATCTCGCACACACGTTAATACCATTTCGGGCGAAAGCAGATCGTTTTTCCAGTTGGAAATAGTAGAAATCAATGCTTTGAGTAAATCTTTATCTTCCGCCGCATTTTCCGGTAACAAATGTTTGAGTAATGCGAGTTGATCGTGTTCATCAAACAACGTCATACCGGATTTGAAACCTAGTAATTTATACTCACGTTTTAAAATTTCAAAACCAAGCGTGTGGAAAGTCGAAATGGTTAGCCCTTTGCTGTTTTCTTTACCGATGGAATGGGCAACTCGCTCACGCATTTCACGTGCCGCTTTATTGGTAAAGGTTACCGCTGCGATTTGCTTCGGTGAATAACCGCAATGCGCAATCAGATGAGCGATTTTATTAATGATGACACGCGTTTTGCCCGAGCCTGCACCCGCTAACACAAGGCAAGCGCCCGTTACATATTCCACCGCTTGTTGTTGTTGATCATTTAATTTCATTTTATCTACTTTTATTTACTTTATTTTCAGCCACTTTTTAAACCGCGATATTCTAGCCGAAAGACAACAAGCGGTCGAATTTCTTTAAAATTTTGCGATCTGTATCGAAGAATTGAAACTAATTTAACATTACAAAAAATCAGCGAAATTTAACCGCTTATTTAGTGGCTCTCGACCGAAATAAATGCCTTAAAAATCAAATTTTTGCTTTTAAAATTGAGCTGTTCGCTATATCATTAGCAGTTAATTTTATGCGTATAGTTACGCACTCGCTCTGAAAATAATTCAGATTTTGCATTTTCATTTTATGCCCTAGGGGGAAGACAAAAGTAGATGGAACAGTTAGAACAAAAACCAATCATCGAACTACGCAATGTGACGAAAAGCTATGGTAGCAAAACGATTCTTAAAAATTTAAATTTAACCATTAATGACGGTGAGTTTTTAACTATTTTAGGTCCTTCAGGCTGCGGTAAGACAACAGCGTTACGTTTAATTGCGGGTTTTGAAGACTTGACGGAAGGTTCGATCATTCTTGACGGTCAAGATGTATCTAACGTTCCGGCCGAACAACGTCCGGTCAATACGGTTTTCCAAAGTTATGCGTTATTCCCGCATATGACGATTTTTGAAAACGTGGCGTTCGGTTTACGTATGCAAAAAGTGCCGAATGATCAAATCAAACCTCGCGTAATGGAAGCGTTACGTATGGTGCGTTTGGAAGATAGAGCGGAACAAAAACCGGCTCAGCTTTCGGGCGGTCAGCAACAACGTATTGCCATTGCCCGTGCGGTAGTGAATAAGCCGAAAGTATTATTATTGGACGAATCGCTTTCTGCACTTGATTATAAATTGCGTAAAGAAATGCAGAACGAGTTAAAAGCATTACAACGTCAGTTAGGCATTACCTTTATTTTCGTTACCCACGATCAAGAAGAGGCATTAACCATGTCTGATCGTATTATCGTTATGAACGGCGGTAAGATTGCGCAAGACGGTACGCCTCGAGAAATCTATGAAGAACCGAGTAACTTATTTGTCGCTCGTTTTATCGGTGAAATCAACGTATTTGACGCAACCGTGATTGAACGTGTCGATGCCCGTAATGTGAAAGCGAATGTAGAAGGTCGTATTTGTAATATTAAAGTGGAAGATATGGATGTACAGCCGAATCAAAAACTGAAAGTATTGTTACGTCCGGAAGATATTTTGATCGAAGAGCTGGATGAAAACGAAAGCTCAAAAGCGATTGTCGGTCATATTTTAGATCGTAACTATAAAGGCATGACGTTAGAATCAAGCGTGAAACTTGATCATAACGGTATGACGGTATTGGTAAGTGAATTCTTTAACGAAGATGATCCGAATATCGATCACGAGGTCGGTCAAAAAGTGGCATTAACTTGGTATGAAGGTTGGGAGGTTGTACTCAACGATGAAGATTGCTAACAACAAATTCCAAGCCGGAACGGTTTCGGTTATCTTCGGTTGGTTGTTGCTTTTTGTACTCGTACCGAACGTATTGGTACTGTTAATCAGCTTTTTAACCGAAAACCGCCAAAGCGCATACTTTGTAGATTTCATCTTTAGCCTTGACGCATATACGCAGTTGTTCAACGATACCTATGCAACGGTATTGTGGAACTCGTTTAAAATGTCGGCGATAGCAACGTTTTTCTGTTTAATCATCGGTTATCCGTTTGCGTTTATTATCGCTAAAATGCCGGCGAAGATTCGTCCGATTTTGTTATTTTTAGTCGTATTGCCGTTTTGGACAAACTCGCTGATCCGTATCTACGGTATTAAAATTTTCTTAGGTGTGAAAGGCGTATTAAACGAGGCGTTATTGGCAATCGGCTTAATTGACGAACCGCTTCGTTTATTAAACTCTGAATTGGCGATTATTATCGGTTTAGTATATATACTGTTACCGTTTATGATTTTACCGCTTTATTCCTCTATCGAGAAAATTGACGGTCGTTTATTAGAAGCGGCAAAAGATTTAGGTGCGAATGCGTTCCAACGTTTTGTGCGTGTAACCATTCCGCTGACAATGCCGGGGATTGTGGCAGGTTGTTTATTAGTATTATTACCGGCAATGGGAATGTTCTATGTTGCTGACTTATTAGGTGGTGGTAAAACACCGTTAATCGGTAATATTATTAAGAGCTTGTTCTTAAATACCAACCAATTTGCATTAGGTTCGGCAGTAAGTATCGCACTTACCGTGTTAATGGCGTTAATGTTATATGTTTATTACCGTGCAAATAAATTATTAAATAAAAAGGTGGAGCTTGAATAATGAAAAAGACCTTAAGAAACTTTTTTATGTTCGTGGTGTTTGCCTACCTTTATATTCCGATTATTATTTTGGTGGTAAACTCATTTAACGAAGACCGTTACGGCTTACAATGGAAAGGATTCAGTTGGAACTGGTATGAGCGTTTATTCGCTAATGATACGTTAGTGCAAGCGACGATGAACTCATTAACGATTGCGTTTTTTGCCGCAACATTTTCAACTGTTTTAGGGGCATTAACTTCGATTGCGCTATACCGCTATAAATTCCGTGGTAAGCAAATGGTCGGTGGTTTACTGTTTATCGTGATGATGTCGCCGGATATCGTGATGGCAGTTTCTTTATTAGTGCTATTTATGATTTTAGGTGTGCAACTTGGTTTTATTTCGTTATTAATTGCGCATATTACGTTCTGTTTGCCTTATGTGGTCATTACTATTTCATCTCGTTTAAGCGATTTTGATGGCAAGATGTTAGAAGCAGCGAAAGATTTAGGTGCAAGCGAAGTAACGATTTTACGTAAAATTATTTTACCGTTGGCATTACCGTCGATTATTTCCGGTTGGTTATTAAGCTTTACCATTTCGTTGGATGACGTAGTGGTTTCATCATTCGTTACCAGCCCAAGCTATGAAGTATTACCGTTAAAAATCTTCTCGTTGGTGAAAACGGGTGTGACACCGGAAGTCAATGCGTTAGCAACGATTATGATTATTTTCTCATTGACATTAGTGGTCTTAAGCCAATTAGTGGTAAGAAAAAAAGCATAATTTGATTAAAAATGGCTCGCTGATTAGCGGGCTATTTTTTTGCAAAAAATTAGCCAAAATAGACCGCTTGTTAGCCTGTTATTCTATACAGTTTTCTGTTATGCTAAGGCAAATTTTTTAGTTTGGAATAAAATCAATGATCGGAAGATTACACGGTAAAATTATTGAAAAACAACCGCCTGAAATGGTAATTGATGTTCAAGGTGTCGGATATGAAGTGCTATTGCCGATGACGAGCTTTTACAGCTTGCCACAAGTAGGTGAAGAAGCCACAATCTTTACGCATTTGGTCGTACGTGAAGATGCGCATTTATTATTTGGTTTTGCACAAAAGCAAGACAGAACACTATTTCGTGAATTGATTAAAACCAACGGTGTTGGGCCTAAATTAGCCCTTGCGATTTTATCAGCAATGTCAGTTTCACAATTTGCCAATGCTGTTGAAAATGAAGAACTTGCCAAATTAACTAAAATTCCGGGCATTGGGCGTAAGACAGCCGAGCGTTTATTAGTAGAGCTCAAAGGCAAATTCAAAGGTGTGGCACAAAGCGATTTCTTTGAAGAACATTCGGTGGAAACGATTGTTGCAACACATTCGCACGATCCGGCAGATGAAGCCCGTGATGCTTTAGTAGCGTTAGGCTATAAACTCGCTGATGCCGAGAAGATGATTAAGAAAGTGAATAAAGCGGGCGCAACCAGCGAACAATTAATTCGTGAAGCATTAAAAGCCTCTCTTTAAAAAGTAAAAATACCTTAAATGATTGAAGCAGATAGAATAATTAGTGCCTCGCCGAAGCGTGAGGAAGAAGTCATCGATCGTGCGATTCGTCCTAAATTATTGGCGGATTATGTCGGTCAGCCGTCTGTACGAGAGCAGATGGAGATCTTTATTAAAGCGGCAAAATTGCGTGATGAGGCGCTAGATCACTTATTAATTTTTGGTCCGCCGGGATTGGGCAAAACCACCTTAGCTAATATTGTTGCCAACGAAATGGGCGTGAATATTCGCACAACTTCCGGACCTGTGTTAGAGAAAGCGGGCGATCTAGCGGCAATGCTGACCAATTTAGAGCCTTATGACGTATTATTTATTGATGAGATCCACCGCTTATCACCGGCAATTGAAGAAGTGCTTTATCCGGCGATGGAAGATTATCAGCTGGATATTATGATTGGCGAAGGACCGGCGGCACGTTCAATTAAACTGGATTTACCGCCGTTTACCTTAGTGGGGGCAACCACCCGTGCCGGCTCACTGACTTCTCCGTTACGTGACCGCTTTGGTATTGTACAGCGTTTAGAGTTTTACTCGGTAGATGATTTAACCTCAATCGTAAAACGTAGTGCCGATTGCTTAAACTTAAATTTATCGCCGGACGGTGCTTATGAAGTAGCTCGCCGCTCACGTGGCACACCTCGAATTGCCAACCGTTTATTACGCCGTGTGCGAGATTATGCCGATGTGCGTAATAACGGTGTGATTACCTCTGATATTGCTAAACAAGCGTTGGCGATGCTCGATGTAGATTCCGAAGGCTTTGATTTTATGGACATCAAGTTACTACAAGCGATTGTCGAGCGTTTTGACGGAGGCCCGGTCGGCTTAGATAACTTAGCCGCAGCAATCGGTGAAGAACGAGATACGATTGAAGACGTACTTGAACCTTATTTGATTCAGCAGGGGTTTTTACAGCGAACGCCACGAGGGCGTATTGCTACTAGCCGAACTTATGCACATTTAGGCATTGCAAAATTAGATTAAATACAAGCGGTTGTTTTTGTAAGATTTTAGGCAAAAATAACCGCTTGTTTTCTAAGCTATTTGAGCATTGCAATATAATTGCAACTTACATCATTATTCAGCCAAAATTTTTCCGTAACAGGATTAAAATGGTAGCCTTTCATTTCTTGGCAACGTAAATCCGCCATATCGCACCAATTTAATAATTCCGCCGGTTTAATAAATTTTTCAAATTCGTGCGTACCTTTCGGCAACATTTTTAGCACGTATTCCGCCCCGATGATAACTAACATATAGGCTTTAAGCGTACGGTTAATGGTGGAGAAAAACAGTACACCGTCCGGTTTGAGTAACGCTTTGCAGCTTTGAATAATCGAAAGCGGATCCGGTACGTGTTCCAGCATTTCCATACAGGTAATCACATCGAATTTTTCGGCATGACAAGCGGTCTGATTTTGTACAAAATCTTCAATTGTAGTTTGGCGGTAATCAATGCTTAAACCGCTTTCTTCAGCATGTTTTCGTGCAATTTCAAGCGGTTCGGTAGTCATATCAATACCAGTAACATTTGCACCGGCTTTTGCCATCGCTTCGCTTAGAATGCCTCCGCCACAGCCGACATCTAGCACTTTTTTGCCGAATAGTCCATTTGATTTTTGTTGAATGTAATCAAGGCGTAACGGATTAAGTAAGTGAATCGGTTTAAAACTACCATTCGGATCCCACCAAGTAGCAGCCATTTTTTCAAATTTATCGAGTTCTGTTTGATCAATGTTATTCATAGAAAATTGTCTTAAGTAAGTGAAAAAGGTCAAATTGCAAAATATTCTCTTAATTTAACCGCTTGTATTCATTTTCAACTTTCAAAATCCAACTTTCAACTGTTTTTTGTGCTATAATTGAATGAATTTTTCGCCCTAATGAATAGGGCTACTTCTTTAAACGTGATTAGGAAATTTCAATGAGCGAATTAGCCAAAGATATTACTCCCGTCAGTATCGAAGACGAGTTAAAAACGTCTTATCTCGACTATGCGATGTCTGTTATTGTCGGACGTGCGCTACCCGATGTGCGTGATGGTTTAAAACCGGTACACCGCCGAGTGTTATTCTCAATGGATCAAAACAGCAATACGTTTAACCGTCCACACGTAAAATCTGCACGTGTGGTGGGTGACGTAATCGGTAAATATCACCCGCACGGTGACTCAGCTGTGTATGACACCATTGTACGTATGGCACAGCCGTTCTCACTTCGTTATATGTTGGTTGACGGTCAAGGTAACTTTGGTTCGATTGACGGTGATGCGCCGGCTGCGATGCGTTATACCGAAGTACGTATGCAAAAAATTACGCAGGAATTATTAACGGACTTAGATAAAGAAACCGTGGATTACTCGCCGAACTATGACGGCAAAGAGATGATTCCTGATGTATTACCGACCAAAATTCCAGCGTTATTAGTAAACGGTTCATCCGGTATTGCGGTTGGTATGGCGACCAATATTCCACCGCACAACTTAAATGAAGTGTTAGACGGTTGTTTAGCCTATATTGAAAACGAAGAAATTTCGATTGAAGAATTAATGCGTTTTATCCCGGGGCCGGATTTCCCAACAGGGGCGATTATTAACGGGCGTAAAGGGATTGAAGAAGCCTATCGTACCGGCCGTGGTAAAGTTTACGTGCGTGCTAAAGCAAGCGTAGAAACCACGGAAAAAGGTCGTGAGCAAATTATTGTTACCGAGCTTCCATATCAAGTAAACAAAGCGAAACTGATCGAGAAAATTGCCGAGTTAGTGAAAGACAAGAAAATCGAAGGCATTAGCGGTATTCAAGATCACTCGGATAAAAAAGGTATCTCAATCGTTATTGAAGTAAAACGTGATGCAGTAGGTGAAGTAGTATTAAATCACCTTTACTCATTAACTCAAATGCAAGTAACATTTGGTATCAATATGGTTGCGCTTGATCACGGTCAGCCGAAAGTATTGAATCTAAAACAAATTATCGAAGCATTCGTGAAACATCGCCGTGAAGTGGTGACACGCCGTACCATTTTTGAATTACGCAAAGCACGTGAGCGTGCGCATATTTTAGAAGGTTTAGCGATTGCATTAGCCAATATTGATCCGGTTATCGAATTAATCCGTAACTCAAAAACAGCGGATGAAGCACGTGAAGGTTTATTAGCTCGCGCGTGGGCATTGGGTAACGTTGCACCAATGTTAGAAGCTGCCGGCGTAGATGCATCACGTCCGGAAGATTTACCGGAAAACTTAGGTGTACGTGACGGTCAATACTATCTTTCCGAAGCGCAAGCCCGTGCGATTTTAGAATTACGTTTACACCGTTTAACCGGTTTAGAACACGAAAAAATTGTTGATGAATACAAAGCATTGCTTACTGAAATCGGTGAATTATTACATATTTTAAGCAGTGCAGAACGCTTAATGGAAGTAATTCGTGAAGAATTAGAAAAAGTGAAAGCGGAATTTGGTGATGAACGCCGTACCGAAATTACAGCGGCTTCGGGCGATATCAATATGGAAGATTTAATCGCTCAAGAAGATGTGGTAGTCACACTTTCTCATGCAGGTTATGTGAAATACCAACCGCTATCAGATTACGAAGCACAACGTCGTGGCGGTAAAGGTAAATCTGCTACCAAGATGAAAGAAGACGATTTCATCGAGAAATTATTAGTAGCGAATACCCACGATACGATTTTATGTTTTTCAAGCCGTGGTCGTTTATATCAATTAAAAGTGTATCAATTACCACAAGCAAGTCGTGGCGCACGTGGCACGCCAATAGTGAACATTCTGCCGTTAGTGAAAGAAGAAAACGAGCGTATTACTGCGATTCTACCGATTCCGAACGGTGAATTTAGTGCGGATAAATTCATCTTTATGGCAACTGCAAGCGGTGTAGTGAAGAAAGTAAGTTTAGATGCGTTCAGCAACGTGCGTTCAAGCGGTCTAATTGCATTAAAACTTCGCGAAGGCGATGAATTAATCGGCGTTGATATTACCGATGGCGAGAGCGAGATTATGTTGTTCTCGGCACAAGGTCGAGTGGTACGTTTTGCAGAAAAAGCGGTGCGTGCAATGGGACGTACTGCAACAGGTGTTCGAGGCATTAAACTTGCTACGACAGAAATTTCAAGTGAAGAAATTGAAGAAGCGGAAATCGTAGAAATTGAAAACGAGGAAGCGGAAGAGTCTTCAGTAAGTCTTGATACCGACCGTGTGGTATCGCTTGTGATTCCACGTACGGAAGGCGATATTCTAACGGTAACGCAAAACGGTTTCGGTAAACGTACCGTGATTGGCGAATATCCTGTGAAATCTCGTGCAACCAAAGGTGTGGTTTCTATCAAAGTGAACGAACGTAACGGTAAAGTAGTTGCGGCGGTTCAAGTTGAAGAAGCGGATCAAATTATGTTGATTACCGATGCCGGAACGCTAGTTCGTACCCGAGTCGCAGAAGTTAGCCTCGTTGGCCGTAACACTCAAGGCGTTCGTATTATCCGTACCGCAGATGACGAAAGCGTAGTAAGCGTAGAGCGAGTTTGCGAACCTGACGATGAAGATGAAAACAGCGAAGTGTTAGACAACGTAGAAAACACAGAAACTTCAACAGAAGTCTAAATAAAGGGCGTAAGACCCTAAACAAGCGGTCGGATTTTGGTAAAATTTTGCAAAAATCCGACCGCTTTTGATTATAAAAACATAAAGGAAAAAGGAAACAGTAATGAACGAGCTTAAACTTTTTGAAAATAGCCAAATTCGTTCAGTATGGGACGAAGAGCGAGAAGAATGGTTTTTTAGTATTGTGGATATTGTGGCGGCATTAACGGGCAGTAGTAATCCACGTCGCTATTGGAGTGATCTAAAACGAAAAATTACTGAAGATGAAGGTGGAATTGAACTGTACGATAAAATCGTACAGTTGAAAATGATAGCTCCAGACGGAAAAATGCGAGTAACAGATGCTTCTGATATGGCAGGTATTTTCCGTATAATCCAATCTATTCCAAGTCCTAAAGCTGAACCATTCAAACTGTGGTTAGCTCAAGTTGGAAAAGAGCGAATTGATGAAATTATTGATCCTGAATTAACTATCGACCGTGCGCTACAAACCTACTTGCAAAAGGGTTACAGTAAAGAGTGGATTAATCAGCGTTTACAAGCAATCCAAGTACGTAAAGAATTAACTGATGAATGGCAATCTCATGGCGTTCAGCACGGTGCGGAATATGCTATTTTGACTAATGAGATTAGCCGTGCTTGGAGTGGCATGAGTACCAAAGAGTACAAAACATTCAAAGGGTTAAAAAAAGAAAATTTACGAGATAATATGACAACGCTTGAGTTGGTGTTAAATATGTTAGCGGAAGCGACAACAACGGAGCTGACTCGTCAAACTAATCCGCAAGGTTTGGAAGAAAATAAGGCGGTTGCGAAGCGTGGCGGAACGGTCGCAGGTAATGCAAGAAAAGAGATTGAAGCACAAACGGGTAAACCGGTTATCAGCAAGCAAAATGCGATTGATTTTGCTAAATTAATTGAAGATGTAACAAAAAATAAATAAGAGAACGAGATTTTTTATGATTTAGCATTTATCGGTGTGATAGATGCCAACACAAATATAATTATCGAGAAATAATATGGCACTACTAAATTTATCCAATGCCTATTTAGGTTTTGGCGATCATCCGTTATTGGATCATACGGAATTACATATTGAACCGGGCGAGCGTGTTTGTTTGGTTGGACGCAACGGGGTGGGAAAATCCACGCTGATGAAAGTGTTAGCAGGCGAAGTTCAGCTGGATGACGGTAAACTGATTTTTGAAAAAGATATTGTGGTGACTCGCCTTGAGCAAGATCCGCCTCGTCATATTCAAGATACGGTATTTGATTATGTGGCGGAAGGAATTGCGCATCTTAGCGACTTATTAAAGCAATATCACCACATTTCGCAACAAATGCAGACTGATTATAGTGATGAGCTATTAGCCAAATTATCGAATGTACAGGCACAGCTTGAGCATAATAACGGTTGGCAGTTTGAGAATCGTATTCAAGATACTCTTAAATTATTGGAATTGGAGCCGGATAAACGTTTATGCGAATTATCGGGCGGTTGGGTTCGCCGTGCGGCATTAGCTCGTGCATTGGTAGCAGATCCGGATATTTTGTTATTAGATGAACCGACCAACCATTTGGATGTGGAAGCAATTACTTGGCTTGAGGATTTATTACTCAATTTTAAAGGCTCGATCATCTTTATTTCGCACGACCGTTCGTTTATTCGCAAGATGGCGACCCGCATTGTCGATCTTGACCGAGGTAAGCTAGTTTCTTATCCAAGTAATTACGATGTGTATTTAGAAACTAAAGCGGAAGATTTGCGTGTCGAGGCGTTACAAAATGAGCTGTTCGATAAAAAATTAGCACAAGAAGAAGTATGGATTCGTCAAGGCATCAAAGCTCGCCGTACCCGTAATGAAGGTCGCGTGCGAGCATTAAAAGCTTTACGTGAAGAACGCCGCAATCGTCGAGAAGTACAGGGAACCGCTAAAATTCAAATCGATCAAACCGCACGTTCCGGCAAAATCGTATTCGAAGTGGAAAATGCAAGTTATGAAATTGAAGGTAAAACCTTGCTGAAAAACTTCACAACCACAATTCAACGAGGCGATAAAATTGCGTTAGTTGGAGCAAACGGCTGCGGAAAAACTACTTTTATCAAATTGTTATTAGGCGAGTTGCAACCGACTTCAGGCTCAATTCGTTGTGGTACGAAACTGGAAGTGGCTTACTTCGACCAATATCGTGCCGAACTTGATCTTGAAAAAACGGTAATGGATAACGTAGCGGATGGCAAACAAGACGTAGAAGTAAACGGGGTAAAACGCCACGTGTTAGGTTATCTACAAGATTTCTTGTTCCCACCAAAACGTGCTATGACACCGGTGAAAGCCTTATCGGGCGGTGAGCGTAATCGTTTATTACTGGCTAAATTATTGCTTAAGCCGAATAACTTGTTGATTCTGGACGAACCAACCAATGACTTAGATGTTGAAACCCTTGAGTTATTGGAAGAGTTATTAGCGGATTATCAAGGTACATTGCTGATTGTGAGCCACGACCGTCAATTTATCGACAATACCGTAACGGAATGTTATTTCTTTGAAGGTAACGGCGTATTAAATAAATACGTGGGCGGTTATTTTGATGCGAAACAGCAACAAGAAAACTACCACGCCACGCTTGCGCAGAACCAGCCGAACAAGCGGTCAAATTCTGCGGAAATTTTGCAAAAAGCAGAAGAAAAACAACCGCTTGTAGCTAAGTCGGAACCGGCTAAAAAGGTAAAACTCTCGTATAAAGATCAAAGAGAGTTAGACGAATTACCGGCAAAAATGGAAGCCTTAGAAGCGGAAATGGAAAGTTTGCAGGCGGAAGTTAATAGCGCAGACTTTTTCAGTAAAGATCCAAGTTATACGCAAGCACAATTACAAAAACTGGCGGATGCGGAAATGGCGTTAGAAGCCGCTTTCGAGCGTTGGGAAGCATTAGAAAATATTAAAAATGGGAATCTA
The DNA here is from genome assembly GCF_029774175.1 of Actinobacillus genomosp. 1. Classification (NCBI taxonomy): domain Bacteria; kingdom Pseudomonadati; phylum Pseudomonadota; class Gammaproteobacteria; order Pasteurellales; family Pasteurellaceae; genus Actinobacillus; species Actinobacillus genomosp. 1. Next base: position 339,480 of record NZ_CP103834.1, read on the forward strand.
TAATGGCTCGAATTGATAATTACGAACAACGTTTTGGTGGAATCGGGCGACTTTATACGCCGGAAGGCTTAGCTAAATTACGCCAAGCGCATATTTGCGTGATTGGGATCGGCGGTGTTGGTTCTTGGGCGGTGGAAGCACTTGCTCGTTCGGGCATCGGTAAAATTACGATGATTGATATGGATGACATCTGTGTTACGAATATTAATCGCCAAATTCACGCGATGACTGGCACAATCGCACAATTAAAAACCGAAGCGATGAAAGAACGTATTGAGCGGGTTAATCCCGAATGTGTGGTGGAAATTATTGATGATTTCATCACACCGGAGAATATCCCCGAATATTTGAATCGTGGTTATGATTATGTGATTGATGCAATTGACTCGGTGAAAACTAAAGCTGCACTCATCGCTTACTGTAAGCGCAATAAGATCAGAATGATTACTACAGGCGGCGCAGGCGGTCAGACCGATCCGACTCAGATTCAAATTACCGATTTAAGTAAAACGATTCAGGATCCGCTTGCATCTAAAGTGCGTTCGTTATTACGTAAGGAATATAACTTTAGCCAAAACCCAAAACGTAAGTTTGGCATTGACTGTGTATTCTCTACGCAACCACTGATTTTCCCAAAAATGGGTGAGGGCTGTGAAGTATCCGCAACGATGAACTGTGCAAACGGTTTTGGTGCAGTGACAATGGTAACGGCTACCTTCGGTTTTTTTGCCGTGAGCCGAGTTATTGATAAGTTATTGAAAGCGTAATAAGCGGACGGATTTTGCAAAAGTTTTGAAAAGAGTAAAAACGGATCAAATTCAGTTTTAAATATAAAAGCCTCTGAAAATATTCAGAGGCTTTTAATCTAATTATATTAATGTTTTTGTTTCAATGTATTGAGAGCGGTTAAACCTTTATTACAGCTTTTTTCTTGCATTTCGGTTTCCATTTTTAAGATTTCTTCTTTAGTGGAAGATAACTTATTTTTCATTTTTTGAACCTGAGTATGCGTACCGGGTTGTTTTTCTGCATCAGAAACAAGTTTATGTGCAACACTAAACATTTGTTGGCACTGAGACGGCAAATGTTTACTCACGGAAGGTTTCGCCATAGAAAGTGAAGATGTTTTCATATCGGCTACGGCATTCTGAATAGTAGCGATAAGCACGGCACTAACCATACCGGAGGTGATAACTTTTTTTAACATTATGGTTTTACCTTTTTTTGTTATAGATGAAAACTATCATTTAAATTATGAAGATTTTTCGATTATATCAAATGAAAAATAAAAGTCACGCCAAAATATGAAGCCAAGGGATCTTTTTAGATCTGTTAATTTGATTTATGTCAATTTTTATGTGAGATAAACTTCTAAGTATCCAAATAAAGACGCTTTTTAATAAATAAAAATAAACATTTTTTTAAATAAAAATATCCAAGTTTTTAACAAGTAATAAACAAGTGATAAAACTTTTATCCGAAATGTGATTGATGTAACAAATTGGCTATTTTTAAATTTTAAATTTAAGGTTAGAATAGAGAGCGGATTCTAAAGAAATTAAATACCTAATTAGTATTAGGTGTTTGTTTTAGGTCAAAATTCTGTTGGGTGATTATTTGTTGTTTTAAATAATCAATAATAATAAATATTGTACTTTATAAGAGGTCTGAGATGTTAGACATTGTTGAACTCTCTCGCTTGCAGTTTGCATTAACTGCACTCTATCACTTCTTATTCGTGCCGTTAACATTAGGTCTTTCTTTTGTACTTGTAGTAATGGAAACTCTTTATGTAACGACAGGAAAAGAAGTTTATAAAGATATGACTAAATTCTGGGGTAAGTTATTCGGTATTAACTTTGCTCTAGGTGTAACAACTGGTATTACAATGGAATTCCAGTTTGGTATGAACTGGTCATATTATTCTCACTATGTTGGTGATATCTTCGGTGCTCCGTTAGCGATTGAAGGCTTAATGGCGTTCTTCTTGGAATCAACCTTCATCGGTTTGTTCTTCTTCGGTTGGGATCGTTTATCAAAAGCTAAACACTTATTGGCAACTTATGCGGTGGCTTTCGGTTCTAATCTTTCGGCTTTATGGATTCTTGTTGCGAACGGTTGGATGCAAAACCCGGTGGGTTCTGAGTTTAACTTTGAAACCATGCGAATGGAGCTTGTAAGTTTCTCTGAGCTAGTATTAAATCCGGTAACTCAATCTAAGTTCTTACATACGGTAACTGCGGGCTATACTTGCGGTGCGGTATTCGTATTAGGTATTAGTGCTTACTATATCTTAAAAGGTCAGGATCTCGGTTTTGCTAAACGTTCATTCTCTGTGGGAGCAAGCTTCGGTTTAGTGGCAATTATTTCAGTTGCTATTATGGGTGACGAATCGGGTTATGAAATCGGTAAAGCTCAACCGACTAAACTTGCCGCAATGGAAGGGGAATTTGAAACTCAACCTGCACCGGCTGCTTGGAACGTGGTAGTACTTCCGAATACGGCTGAAATGAAAAATGAGTTCTCAATTCATATTCCATATATGGCGGGTATCATTGCAACTCGTTCTTTTGATACCGAAATTAAAGGTTTAAAAGATATTCGTGCGATCAATGAACAACGTGTTCGTACCGGTATTCAAGCATACGCATTGCTCGAAAAATTACGTACGGGTAATTATACTGCGGAAGAAAAAGCGGCATTCCAAGCCGTTCAAAAAGACTTGGGCTTCGGTTTGTTACTTAAACAATATACGCCAAACGTAGTTGATGCGACGGAAGAGCAAATTCAAAAAGCTGCGGCAAGTACAATTCCTAATGTAGGTCCTACTTTCTGGGCATTCCGTATTATGATGGCATCCGGCGGATTAATGCTTTTACTTATCGGTTTTGCGTTTATCCAAAATATGCGCGGTACAGTGGGTAAAAACCGCTTATTCCTAAAAGCAATGTTATGGGGTATTCCGCTTCCGTGGATTGCAATTGAATCAGGTTGGTTCTTAGCTGAATATGGTCGTCAGCCGTGGGCAATTTATGAAATGTTACCGACAGGCGTATCAAATTCTGCATTAACGACGACAGATCTTTGGATCTCAATCGGTTTACTTTGCGGCTTATATACTATCTTCCTCGTGGTTGAGATGTATTTAATGTTTAAATATGGCAGACTTGGTCCAAGTGCATTGAAGACAGGTCGTTATCATTTTGAACAATCTACAAAATAATAGGAGTGTACAATGATCGATTATGAAATTCTCCGCTTTATTTGGTGGATTCTGATTGTCGTATTGCTAATCGGTTTTGCGATTACAGACGGTTTTGATATGGGCGTATTAACATTATTACCGGTGATTGGTAAAAGTAATGTTGAACGTCGAGTGATGATTAATACCATTGCTCCTCACTGGGATGGTAACCAAGTATGGTTATTAACTGCCGGTGGTGCGATTTTTGCAGCATGGCCTACAGTTTATGCGACATCATTCTCCGGTTTCTATTTAGCGATGATTCTAGTGCTGGCGGCATTATTTTTCCGTCCGGTAGGTTTCGAGTATCGAGCTAAAATTGATAGTCCGAAATGGCGTAATGCTTGGGACTGGGGCTTATTTATCGGTGGTTTTGTTCCGTCATTAATTTTCGGAGTAGCGTTCGGTAATTTATTACAAGGCGTACCGTTCGAATTTAATAACCTTAACCAAGTGGTATATACCGGTTCGTTCTTCGGTTTATTAAATCCGTTCGCACTATTATGTGGTGTTGTAAGTTTAATGATGCTTACTACGCAAGGTGCTACGTGGTTACAAATGAAAACGACAGGCGATCTGCGTAATCGTGCGAGAGCAACCGCTCAATTAACCGCAGCAGTTGTATTGGTTGCGTTCGTATTAGCCGGTGTTTGGTTATCATTCAAAGATGGTTTTGTAATTACAAGCAATTTAGATCACAATGCACCGTCATTCTTAACGGATAAAACTGTTGCTGTTGAAAGTGCCGCATGGTTCAGAAACTTTGCTGAAATGCCTGTATTATGGGTGGTTCCTGCATTAGCGGTACTAGGATCATTATTAACGATTGTGGCTTCTAAAGCGAATCGTTCAGGCTTTGCGTTCTTCTCATCATCAATTATGCTGATTGGTGTGATTGTGACTGCTGCAGTATCAATGTTCCCATTCATTATGCCGTCAATATCTCATCCTGAAATGAGTTTAACGGTTTGGGATTCGACAGCTAGCCAATATACATTAACGGTAATGTTAGTTGTTGCATGTATTTTTGTACCTTTAGTATTAGCTTATACTACGTGGTCATACTTCAAAATGTATGGTCGTTTAGATGCTAAATACTTAGAAGATAACAAAGCAAGTGCATACTAAGGAGATAAACAGATGTTTTATGTAACTTGGGTATTAGGCGTTTTACTTGCGATTCTTTTTGCAACGGTAATTACTGTAAGCATTGAGAAAACAGGCAAATTTGACGAATAAGGTTATAGTGAATGATCCATTCGCTCTATGACATAACAAGAAAGGGCTGGTTAAAAGCCCTTTCTTTTATTTTAGCTTCCGCTATGTTTGTAATGATCATGATGAATTCAAATCTATTTGCACAACATTTTGGCGGTTTAGCTGTATATCGAGCTATAATTACTTTTTATGGTATGACTATCTTATGGATTCACGGAATTGGCTTTGAAATTAGACATAAATTTTGGAAAACAGTCTTTCTTCCATTGCTAGGCTACCTAATTATTTTAAGTTCGTTAGCGTATTTAATTTCTTTACGATAGTATGAGATAAACTCATACTATTTTATTAATTTTCTTTTCAAAAAATATTTTCATTTTCCTATTGCACAACGATTTTTCTCTCTCTAAAATAGCTGGCAATTTACGCCTAATTTTTGGGCGTTTTTCATTTTTGCGAATTTTTGGAAGTAGAATGAATTTCCCTATTAGAGTGTATTATGAGGACACGGATGCAGGCGGTGTGGTTTATCATGCCAATTACATTTGTTTCTTTGAGCGTGCACGTACCGAGTTTTTACGTCAAATGGGTTTCTCTCAACAAGAATTATTGGTTAAGTCGTTTGCTTTTGTTGTCAAGAAGTTAGAAATTGATTACAAAATTCCGGCTCGTCTTGATGATTTACTCCGTGTTGAAACAGAGATAATCGAGTTAAAAAAAGCAACGATTATTTTTCGGCAACAGCTATGGAGAGATGATACTTGTTTGAGTTCAGCCCTTGTTACCGTTGCAAGTGTTGATTTAACCAAAATGAAGCCTGTAGCTATTCCTGTCGAGATCAGACAAGTCCTACAAGCGGTCTAATTTTTAGCAAATTATTTATTTGGAGTTTTACTAAATGGAAACTGAATTTAATCTTGTCTCGTTATTTATGCAGGCAAGTATCGTGGTTAAAATTGTTATCTTGATTTTAATCAGCTTCTCGATTTTATCTTGGGCTGTCATTATTCAACGCAGCAGAGTTTTAACGGAAGCAAAGAAAAATGCGTTAGCGTTTGAAAATAAATTCTGGTCGGGCGAAGATTTACATCGCTTGCATGAAGGGCTAGAAAATCGTCGTGATGCTCTGAACGGTTCAGAACAAATTTTTTATGCCGGTTTTAAAGAATATATGCGTTTACAACAAGTAAACTCGGATGCACCTGAAGCAACAATGAAAGGTTCTAGCCGTGCAATGAATCTTGCGCTTAATCGTGAAGTTGAAAACTTAGAAAGTTACATTCCGTTTTTAGGTACGGTAGGCTCAATTAGCCCGTATATCGGTTTATTCGGTACGGTGTGGGGTATTATGCACTCATTTATGGGATTAAGTGCGGTAAAACAAGCGACATTACAATCGGTTGCTCCGGGTATTGCGGAAGCGCTTATTGCAACGGCTATCGGTTTATTCGCGGCGATTCCTGCCGTTATGGCATATAACCGTTTAAGTTTACGTGTAAATAAATTAGAGCAAGAGTACGCGAACTTTATCGATGAGTTTACAACGATCTTACATCGTCAGGCTTTCTCTAAAAAATAATAGAGTTTGTTGATAAATCATCAGTAGATCCGAACACAGTTCGGATCTTATATTCACTAATATATAAGAGGAAAATATGTCTTACCGTCGTAAACGTAATGACATTAAATCTGAAATCAATATCGTTCCTTTTTTGGACGTATTGCTTGTTCTATTACTTATCTTTATGGCAACAGCGCCGGTTATTAGCCAAAGCGTCGAAGTAAATTTACCGGAAGATAAGCATAGTCAATCGGTATCTAATGAAGATAAAACCCCAGTCATTTTACAAGTTGCCGATGTAGGTTTGTATAAATTAAAAATTGATGGCAATTTTGTTCAGGGCAGTAACGGTCAAGAAGATCTTGGCGAACAAGAAGTTATTGCATATGCCGGAGAGGCGTTTCAAAAAGACCCGAATACTCTTTTCCTTGTAGCTGCGGAAAAAAATATTCCTTATGAAGAAGTGATTAAAGGGATTGTTCTTTTAAAAGACGCAGGTATTAAAAACGCAGGATTAATGACTCAGGGCAAATAAAAGCAAGGATAATGTGTGAAATCTAAAAACGACAGACTGGAACTGGCGGTTATAGTTTCAATTCTATTACATGCATTGTTGATTGGATTGTTGATACTCGGTTCATTTTTTACTAAAACTACGTTGGAGGAAGCAGCCGGCGGTAGTGGCGGAAGTGGAGAAGAGTTTGAGGCGGTAATGGTTGATACCGGGCAGGTTGCTGCTGAGTATGGGCGTTTAAAATCTGATAAAAAAGGCAATGCTAAACCGAAGGTAGAGGAAAAAGAAGAACCGAAACCGGAGGAAGAAGTAGCAGAGGAAGAACCTACACCTCAGGAAATAGCTGAAGAACAGGCGAAAGAACAACAACGTGTTGCAATGATTGAAGAGCAGAAAAAGCAAGAAGAGCAACGTAAAGAAGAGCAGCGTCAAAAGGCGGAAGAAAAACGTCAGCAAGAGATTGCAAAACAAGAACAGCTCAAAAAAGAGCAAGCGGAAGAGGCTACACGTAAGAAAGCTGCAGAAGCTGCTCGTCTAAAAGCTGAAGCGGAAGCTAAGAATTTAGAGGCTGCGGCAAAAGCGGCTGAAGAAGAGAAAAAGGCAAAAGAAGCTCAGAAAAAACTTGAGCAGCAAAAGAAACTTGAAGAACAAAAGCAAGCAGAAAAAGAAGCGAAGCTAAAAGCTGAAAAGGAAGCCAAAGAAAAAGCAGAGAAAGAAGCTAAAGCGAAGGCAGAAAAAGAAGCTAAAGAAAAAGCGGAGAAAGAAGCCAAAGCGAAGGCGGAAAAAGAAGCTAAGGCTAAAGCCGAAAAAGAAGCCAATGCTAAGGCAGAAAAAGAAGCTAAAGAAAAAGCTGAGAAAGAAGCAAAAGCAAAAGCGAAAGCGGCTGCCGATGCAAAAGCTAAAGCGGATGCTGCAGCAAAAGCCACTCAAGCTAAAAATAGTAAAGCACTCGATGACTTCCTAAGTGGCGGAGATATTGGTGGCGGTTCTAGTAAAGGCGGCAATAAAAATACTGCGGGTTCACAAGGCAATGGCAATTCCAAGGGGATCGGAGATGGAAAAGGTGTTGCGGATACCGGATATGCTCAGCTAATTAAGAAAAAATTAGCAAGGACTTATCGTGTAGATCCGAGTTTTAGCGGACGTGAATGCCAAGTTAAGATCTTTATTGACCCGGCAGGTAATATCACTAATCATCAAGTATTATCAGGTCCGGATGATATTTGTCGCGCGGCGGTAACTGCAATTAGTGCGGCAAGAAATGTACCTAGAGCACCAAATGAAGAGACTTATAATAAATATAAATCTCCGATTATTAAATTTGGTTTGAAAGTTTTATAATAACCTAGAGGTTTAAAATGAAATTAAAATCTCGTTTAACGAGTATTATCGGCGTTTTTACATTAGTTTTTAGCCATTTTGCTATGGCTGATTCCGATGTAGTGATTTCAGTTGATGAGGGCGTCAGTATGGCACAACCTATTGCGGTTGTTCCATTTAAAGCAAATGGCGGAGTACCTGCTGATGTGGGGCAAATCGTTGCTGATGACTTACGTAATAGCGGTAAGTTTACCCCTGTAGAACGTTCTAAATTACCTGCACAGCCCGGTTCGGCTGCAGAAGTGAATTCTCAACAATGGACAGACATCGGGGTAGATACGGTTGTTGTCGGTCAAGTGAGTCCGGCCGGCGGCGGTTATAATGTTGCTTATCAATTAGTTGATACGTTAAGTAATCCGGCTGCAGTGCTTGCACAAGGTTCTTTTAATGTACCAGCAGCGCAGATTCGTCAAGGTGCGCATACAGTAAGTGACCAAGTATTTGAAAAAATCACACAGATTCGCGGTGCATTCAGAACAAAAATTGCATATGTGGTACAACGTGGTGTATCATCATACGAATTGCGCGTATCCGATTATGACGGTTATAATGCTTTTACGGTAGTGAAAAGTAAAGAACCGTTAATGTCGCCGGAGTGGTCGCCGGAAGGTGGTAAACTGGCCTATGTAACTTTTGAGAATAAAAAAGCTCAAGTGGTGGTACATGACTTGCGTTCCGGTTCTCGTCGTGTAGTGGCGGCGTTAAAAGGACATAATGGTGCGCCAGCATTCTCTCCTGACGGTTCACGTATTGCATTTGCGTCAAACCAAGACGGTGAGTTGAATATTTATGTTGTTGGTGCAGGTGGCGGTTCTCCATCGAAATTAACAGCGAATGCGGGAAATAATACCGAGCCGAGTTGGTCTCCTGACGGTAGTACAATCTACTTTACTTCAGACCGAGCTGGTTCGCCGCAAGTGTATAGAATGAGTTCATCAGGCGGTGGCGTAAGCCCTATGGGCGGTAGCGGTAGCTATAACGCTAAAGTATCGTCTGATGGTAAGAATTTAATCATGATTGCCGGTGATAAAGTTGTAAAACGTGATCTTGCTTCGGGTGGCACGGAAGTTTTAAGTTCAACGTTTTTAGATGAAAGTCCAAGTATTTCGCCAAATGGTATTATGGTTATCTATAGCTCTACCAAAGGTACGAGCAAAGTGCTACAATTGGTGTCCGCAGATGGCCGTTTCAAAGCTAACTTGCCGGGAGCAGGTGGACAATTCAAGTTTCCTGCTTGGTCACCGTATTTGACTAAATAAAATAAAATTCTTTTTAGGAGCAACAAATGAAAAAACTAGCAAAAGTATTGATGATTGCGGCACCAGCATTCGTATTAGCAGCTTGCAGCAGCTCATCAGACAATGCAAACGCAAACGCTAACGCAAATGGCGCAGCAGGCCAATTTGGCGGTATGACAGCACAAGATTTACAAACTCGTTACAACACTGTGTACTTCGGTTTCGACAGCTATGCGGTTGAAGGTGAGTACCAACAACTTTTAGATGCACACGCTGCATACTTAACATCAGCAAACGGTAAAGTAACAGTTGCTGGTCACGCTGACGAACGTGGTACTCCAGAGTACAACATCGCGTTAGGTCAACGTCGTGCAGATGCAGTTAAAAACTACTTAGCAACTAAAGGTGCTAACCAAGTTTCAACTGTTTCTTACGGTGAAGAAAAACCAGCTGTGTTAGGTCACACTGAAGCTGACTACGCTAAAAACCGTCGTGCAGTATTAGAATACTAATTTGTATTTCATTACTGAATAGACAAAATAAAGCCCTGAATTTTCAGGGCTTTATTTATTTTATAAGCGGTTAAATTTCCGCATTTATTTGCAACGATAATGATGAACTTTTGGAATCGCATTTCCCCCTTAGTTAAGGGAATTATTTGTATTTTATTCTCCGCATTAGGTTTTTCTCTAATGGCTCTTTTTATGCGTTTAGCCGGAGAGCTACCGCTAGCAGAGAAAGCGATTTTCCGTAATGCAATTACAGCTTTAATTAGCGGTTATATAATTTGGCGAAACAAACAATCCTTTTTAGGGCAATCGGAAAACAGAACAATATTGTTGTTACGTTCCATTACCGGACTACTCGGTATTTTATGCGGAGTTTATATTATTGATCACTTGGTATTAAGTGATGTGGATATGATTGGTAAACTCACGTCCTTTATTTTAATCATTTTGTCGGCTATTTTTTTAAAAGAAAAGGCTTCTTTAGTACAATGGGGATTATGCTTATTGGCATTTGTCGGTGCGCTATTTATTATTAAACCTGCTTTGGAAATTCGATTTTTGCCGTATTTTGTCGGGATAATCGGGGCAATTTTTGCGGCGTTGGCTTATCTTTGCTTACGCGTTTTAGGGCAGAGAAGCAAGCCGGAAACTTCAAATACTATTGTATTCTTCTTTTCCGCATTTTCTACCATCGTGTTATTGCCATTTGTTTTTTTAGATTTCGTCCCCATAACTGCAATTCAAATCAATTATTTAGTCTTATCCGGTATGACCGCAACGGTCGGTCAGTTCTGTGTGACATTGGCATATAAGTATGCGGCGGCCAAGGATATTTCGATTTACAGCTATGCTTCCGTATTATTTAGCGCATTGCTTGGTGCTCTTATATTCGAACAATTTCCGGACGGCTGGAGTATTTTGGGGTATTTAATTGTCTTTATTTCCGGCTTACTGATGTTTATGTTTACGAGAACAAATAGAAAGATTTAATTATTTTTTCAGCTTTTTAAGCTAAAATATTATTACTTTTAGTGAATATTCTTCTTATGAATAGAAATTAAGGAATCATATGCAATTTATTGGAAAAATTATCGGCTTTTTTATTGGCTATAAGTTATTCGGTGGTATTTTTGGCGGTTTACTTGGATTATTTATCGGGCATTTGGCCGATAAAAAACTTTATGAATTAGGCTCGGTTCGTTCATCCGTTTTCGGTAAAAATCTTACCCGCCAGTCATTATTTACTCAAACCACATTTGCAGTGTTGGGACATATTGCTAAGGCAAAAGGTCGAGTGACGGAAGATGATATTCATTTGGCGCGTCAATTAATGGTGCGTCTTAAGTTAGATGCAAATGCTCAACAGCTCGCCCAACAAGCATTTACTTTAGGTAAAGAGGCTGATTTTCCTTTGCGTCAAGTCATTCAGGAATTTAGAGAGGCTTGCGGTCAGCGTGCCGATTTATTACGTTTCTTCGTTGAAGTACAAATGCAAGCGGCATTGCAAGACGGGCAGTTAGACTCGAATGAGCAGCAAATTTTATTTACCATTGCCGAAACGATGGGGATGAGTCGTTTCCAATTCGAGCAAATGATTGCAATGGTAATGGCCGCACAACAATTTCGTTCCGGTAGTTTTTATCAAGAACAATATCAACAACAGAGCGGCTCATCTCATCAGTCACAAGGAAATTATGGCGGCTACCGTCCAAGTGGCCCGAATGTTCAAGATGCCTATACGGTATTGGGCGTGTCGGAAAATGATGATCAGAATACGGTTAAACGTGCTTATCGTAAATTAATGAATGAGCATCATCCGGATAAATTGGCAGCAAAAGGTTTACCGGATGAAATGATGGAGCTGGCAAAAGAAAAAGCACAACAAATTCAAGCGGCTTACGATTTGATTTGTAAGACCAAAGGTTGGAAGTAAGCGTAATATTTCAAGCGGTCATTTTTGGTAAAAATTTTGCAAAAATTGACCGCTTTCCTTTTTAATTGAGAGAGAATGAATAATATACCCAAAGTTATTTTAGCACCTATGCAAGGTGTGCTTGATCCCTTTGTTCGAAAGTTACTCACCGCCGTAAATGATTACGATCTATGTATTTCCGAATTTGTGCGAGTGGTGGATCAAAAATTGCCGAAGAAAGCGTTTTATCGCCTTGCGCCCGAATTATTGCAAGACGGTTTAACCGATTCGGGAACGCCTGTGCGAGTACAGTTGTTGGGGCAACATCCGCAATGGCTGGCAGAAAATGCTCAGTTGGCGATTGAGTTGGGCTCGCACGGAGTAGATTTGAATTGCGGCTGTCCGTCTAAAACGGTAAACGGCAGTAATGGCGGGGCATCATTGCTAAAAGACCCGGATTTGATTTATCGTGCAACCAAAGCAATGCGAGAAGCGGTTCCACAGGATCAGATCGTTTCGGTGAAAGTACGTTTAGGCTGGGATTCGGCAGATCAATGTTTTGAAATTGCTGATGCGGTGGTACAAGGCGGTGCAGATGAAATTACCGTACACGGTCGTACTAAACAAGACGGCTATCGAGCGGAACGAATTAATTGGCAGGCAATCGGCGAAATCCAAAAATGCCTTTCGATTCCTGTGATTGCCAATGGCGAAATCTGGGATTTTGAATCTGCAAAAAATTGTCAAAATATGACCGCTTGTTCGAGTTTAATGATCGGACGAGGTGCATTAAACAAGCCGAACCTCAGCCGAGTGGTGAAATTTAATCAGCCTAAAATGGCATGGAATGAAGTACTGCAATTGCTGTTTCAATATGTAAATATGGAAAATGAGCATGACTCGGGCTTTTATCATGTTGCACGTATCAAGCAATGGCTACATTATTTGGATAAAGAATATCCGGAAGCCAAAGATTTGTTCCAAATACTTAAAACGGAACACGGCTATGACGGGCTAAAAGCGCATATTGAACGAGCGGTAAATCAAGAGATTTAACAATAGGGTTTTAACCACGGAAAACACAGAATACACAGAAAAGGCTGTGAGTGTATTCCGTGGTTAATTGAAAAGAGAAAACAATGAAGAAACAAATATTTAGTGAACAAGAAGTCACAACCGAACAACAATTTGTGGCGAAACAGGAATTTGAGGCTTCGGAAGATATTCAAATTGAAGAGGAATATCAAGAGGTTGAGGCGGAATTAATTGTTGAAGAAAGCCTAAAGCCGTCGCGTTTTTGGGTAAGAGTATTACTGTTTGCGTTGGGATTGTTTAGCATTGCCGTGATTGCACAAAGTGTACAATGGCTAATTGATACCTTCCAAGCTAGTCAATGGATTTATTTTGCTTTTGCAATTGTGTTTGCCTTAATCAGTTTAACCGGCGTGGTTGCGATTATCGGCGAATGGCGGAAGTTAGTTTTTTTACGTCATCATCAGCAACAACAGCAAGTAAGCGAACAATTACTTTTAGCAGAACTCTCAACGACAAGCGGTGAAAAAGCGGTAAGTTTTTGCAATGAGGTTGTAGCGAATTTAAAAAATGTGCCAAGCGTACAACATTCGCAACAGCGTTGGCAAAGCCAATTAAATGAGGCTTACAATGCAAAAGAAGTACTTTACCTATTTAGTGAAACTGTGCTCACACCGCTTGATAAGCAAGTGAAAAAAATGATTTCAAAAAGTGCGACTGAAAATGCAATTATCGTAGCGGTTAGCCCGTTAGCCGTTGTGGATGTGTTGATAGTCGCATGGCGAAATATTGCATTGGTTAATAAAATTAGTAAAACCTACGGTATGCAATTAGGTTATTTCAGCCGTTTGAAATTATTCAAGATGGTATTAACCAATATGGTGTTTGCCGGTGCAACTGAAGTGGTGAGCGATGTCGGTATGGAATTCTTCTCACAAAATCTAACCGCTAAACTTTCGTTACGTGCCGCACAGGGCATTGGTGTAGGTTTACTTACTGCAAGATTAGGCATTAAAGCGATGGAGTTTTGCCGTCCGGTTGCTTTCCAAGCGGGCGAAAAACCGAAACTTTCTGCCATTCGCCAACAATTATTAACTTCGGTTAAAAACACGATTTTTGCGAAAGCTGAAGAAAAGGTGAGTGAGAAGGTATAGATATTTCGTGGCTTAGTGTTTTAATCGCCACGGAATGTATGGAAATGAAAATAAGCGGTAGGGTTTGCAAAAAAAGTTGCAAATCCTACCGCTTGTTATTTGGAATTTCCAGCCCTAGTACGGCTTTGTCATGCTAGGATTTCAGAAATGCACCAAGGAAGCAAAATTAGCCGAGCAATACCTCAAGCTGTTCTTGGCAGTCTAGCCATTCCATTTCGATTTCTTCAACGGCTTTTTTTGCTTCGATTTGCTTTGCGAGCGTTTCTGTTAGTTGCGCTTTATTTTCCGCTTCATAGATCTCGCTTGAAGCCAGTAATGCTTCGAACTGATTTAGCTTTTCACTCGCTTTTTCAAGATCTTTCTCTAACTGTGTGATCTTTTTGCGTAATGGTGCGGTTTGTTGGCGTAACTCCGCCTCTAAACGCTTCTGCTCCTTACGATTTGCCGCACTATTATCTGCTTTTTCCTCTGTACAAGCGGTCGAATTTCCCGAATTTTTTGCAGCTTCAAGCGCATTTTGCTCGTTCAGCCATTTTTGGTAATCCTCCAGATCGCCTTTAAACTCTTCCACTTTTTTATCATGTACTAGATAAAATTCATTTACCGTACTACGCAATAAATGACGATCGTGCGAAACCACTACTAGCGAGCCTTCATAATAAGTGAGCGCATCGGTGAGTGCTTGACGCATTTCTAAATCTAAATGGTTGGTCGGTTCGTCCAACAACAGTAAATTTGGGCGTTGCCATACAATTAACGCTAACACTAAACGGGCTTTTTCTCCGCCGGAAAACGAGCCGACATTTTGTTTTACTTTGTCGCCTTTAAAATCAAAGCCTCCTAAATAATTACGCACCTCTTGTTCGGTTAGTTCCGGCGCAATTTTTTGTAAATGCCATAACGGACTTTCATCAAAGCGTAATGTATCCACTTGATGTTGAGCGAAATAACCTAATTGCACACCTTTAGCTAATTGAATATGTCCGGTTTGCGGAGCTAATTCGCCGGCGAGTAATTTAATCAGCGTGGATTTACCCGCGCCATTTCGCCCGAGTAAACCGATACGTGAGCCGGGCACTAAATTTAACTTAACCGATTCTAAAATGGTTTTGTCACCATAACCTGCGCTGGCTTTTTCCATCATTAATAACGGGCTTGGCAAAGCGAGCGGCGGACGGAATTCAAATTCAAACGGGCTATCCGCATAAGCCGGCGCAATCAGTTCCATTTTTTCCAATGCTTTGATACGGCTTTGTGCCTGCTTCGCTTTGGTTGCTTTGGCTTTAAAACGGTCGATAAAGCTTTGTAAATGAGCAACTTTACGTTGCTGTTGTGCATAAGCGGCATTTTGTTGCGAGATTTTGGTTGCTCGTTGAATTTCAAATGAAGTGTAGTTACCGGTGTAATCATTTAGCTGCTGATTTTCGATATGAATCACGCGATCAATTATCGGATCAAGAAAATCTCGGTCATGGGAAATGAGCAATAGCGTACCTCGATAATTGGTCAGCCATTTTTCCAGCCAGATCACCGCATCTAAATCCAAGTGGTTAGTTGGTTCATCAAGTAACAGCAAATCAGAACGGCAGATCAACGCTTGTGCTAAATTCAAACGCATACGCCAACCGCCCGAGAATGATTTTACCGGTAAAGCAAGTTGTTCGTTAGTGAAGCCTAAACCGTTTAACAAGGTTGCTGCACGGGCTTGAATCGTCCATGCGTCAATCGTATCCAGCTGGGTGTGAATCATCGCAATTTGGTTACCATTGTTTTCTTGATTGGCTTTTTCTAATTGGCTCATTAAACCGGTATATTCGCGATCACCTTGGATTACATAATCCAATGCGGAAATTTCAAGTGCCGGTGTTTCTTGATTTACCCAAGAAATCGCCCAGTTTTTCGGCAGAGAAACATCGCCGCCTTCCGGTTGTAATTCACCTTTCACTAAAGCGAAAAGTGAAGATTTACCACAACCGTTTTTGCCGACCAGTCCAACTTTTTGACCGGTATGAATGGTGACGGAGGTATTTTCTAAAAGGACGGATTGTCCACGTTTTAAGATAAGATCGGTGAAAAAAATCATTATAAGCGGTCTGTTTTGAGGATAAGTTTACAAAATTCAGCTATTTTACCTTATTTTATGCCGTTTGTGAGTTTTGCGATTTTGATCGCAAAATAGCACCAAAATACTGGCGTTTTATTCATCTTCTTTTTACATTTTTCACGATGAAAAAAAGGAGAAATTATGTGGAATTTATTTTGCTTCCCAACTAAAAAAGAAACGATAGAAGCTTGGGCGAGAATGTTGGAAGATTTTGCTAAAGTTGCTGTTTTAGCTATTCCTGTATTACTTTTCGGAAAAGAGGGATTTATATTCAAAAGCATAAATGCAGTAGTCTTGCTTTTTATTGCTTATTGGTGTCTAATCGTAGCCAAGGTTATCCGTGAGAGAATACGTGAATTATCAATAATAGAGGAGGATAAGTGATGAATTATGAATTTATTGGTTTATTATTAATTGCAAGTTGTGCGCTTATCTATTTTAGCCACTATTTAAAAAAAGAAGCGGAGAGAATCTCTAAACTTAGAGAACAATCAAAGTAGCAATAGATATTTTTAAAAGGGCGTATTTACGCCCTTTATCGTTTTATACATTTTAAGGTACTTATAAATAGTTATGGCATTACTTCCTTTATCCGAAGCGTTAGCCAATATGTTGGAACGCTTACCTTCCCCGACTAAAATCGAAAATTTACCGCTAAATCAATGTGCCAATCGTATTTTGGCAGAAGATATTTTTTCCCCGATTAACGTGCCTAGTTTTGATAATTCCGCAATGGATGGCTATGCGTGTCGTTTAGCGGATCTTGCTCAATTTGAATACTTAACCGTTGCCGGTAAATCTTTTGCCGGTAATCCGTTTAACGGCGAAGTAAAAGCCGGCGAATGTGTTCGCATTATGACTGGGGCGATGGTGCCGGCAGACTGTGATGTAGTGGTGATGCAAGAAGAAGCGGAAGTAGAGACACTTACAAGCGGTCAAATTTTAGTGAAATTTTGCAAAATGCCGAAGCTTGGGCAAAACATTCGCCGAATCGGTGAAGATGTAAAACAAGATGCATCGGTATTGGCAAAAGGCAGTTTATTAAATGTAACCACTTTGCCGTTGTTAGCTTCGTTAGGTATTGCGCAAGTGCCGGTATTTAGCCGTTTAAAAGTGGCGATTCTTTCCACCGGCGATGAATTAACTTCGGTTGGTCAGCTGCTAGAACAAGGTAAAATTTATGATACCAATCGTTTTGCGGTGCGTTTAATGTTAGAAAAACTGAATTGTGAGATTTTGGATTTTGGTATTTTACCGGATGAGCCTGCGGTGTTTGAACAAACATTCACTCAAGCGCAACAGCAAGCGGACGTATTAATTACCAGCGGCGGTGTGTCGGTCGGTGAAGCGGATTTCACCAAAGAGGTGTTAGAAAAACTGGGTGAAATCGGTTTTTGGAAAATTGCGATGAAACCGGGCAAACCGTTTGCTTTCGGTAAATTGCAACACGCTTGGTTCTTCGGTTTACCGGGTAATCCGGTTTCCGCTTTAGTCACCTTTTACCAACTGGTGCAACCAGCATTAGCTAAATTAGCCGGTGTAAATGCCGAACGCATCGCAAATCTTACCCAAAATTTAACCGCTATAGCGGATACGAATTTGAAAAAAATGGTGGGACGACAAGATTTCCAACGCGGTTTCTATTATGTGAATCAACAGGGCGAAGTAGCGGTTCGTCCGGTCGGTTCGCAAGGTTCGCATATTTTCAGTGCCTTTTACGAAAGTAATTGCTTTATCGTATTAGAAGCGGAACGAGGCAATGTGAATGCCGGTGAAAAAGTGACGATTCAGCCGTTTAACAGTTTATTGAGATAGTGAGTGAATATGGAACTTAGCGATCAGGAAATGTTGCGCTATAACCGTCAAATTATTTTAAAAAGTGTGGATTTTGACGGACAAGAAAAGCTAAAAGCCAGCCGTGTATTGATTGTCGGGCTGGGCGGCTTGGGTTGTAGTGCCGCGCAATATTTAGCTTCAGCCGGTGTCGGGCATTTGATCTTGGTTGATTTTGATGAGGTCTCATTATCCAATTTACAGCGCCAAATTTTGCATACGGATGCCAATATCGGTCAGCCTAAAGTGGAATCGGCAAAAATGCGTTTAAGCCAAATCAATCCGCATATTAATCTTGAAGCGGTTAATAAACAATGTAGTGATGCCGAATTTGCCGAGTTGATTGAGCGAGTGGATTTAGTGGTGGACTGTACCGATAATGTTACGGTGAGAAATCAGCTGAATTTACAATGTTTTGCGCAAAAAAGACCGCTTGTTTCCGGCTCGGCAATTCGCTTTGAAGGGCAAATTTCAGTCTTTACTTATGCGGAAAACGAGCCTTGTTATAGCTGTTTGAGTCAATTATTCGGTGACGGCACTTTAAGCTGTGTGGAAGCCGGCGTGATTGCACCGATTGTCGGTGTGGTCGGCAGTTTGCAGGCGTTGGAAGCGATTAAATTATTGTTGAATATCGGCAAAAGTCTCTCCGGAAAATTATTGATGATTGACGGCTTACATTTTTCAGTAAGGGAAATGAAGCTACCAAAACTTCAAAATTGTGAGATTTGTTGTGGATAGAAAGGTAATGTTCAAGAATTGAAAAGAATTGACAAGTTAGGTTATAGCGTTTGACGCTAAAACGGTTTAGCGATATTATTTTTTTCCGAAATGTTCCTCCTTAGTTCAGTCGGTAGAACGGTGGACTGTTAATCCATATGTCGCAGGTTCGAGTCCCGCAGGAGGAGCCACTAATTTCCTTTAGTTTTGCTTTTGTTCTTGTTTTATTTGTCTCCTTTTATAAAACAGTGATTCATACCTCCAGAATTAGAACAAAAGAATTTGCCCCGTAGGTTTTCTACGGGGTTTCTTTTTTTCTATGCCTTTCTCAAATTGAAACTGATTGACTATCTATAATTAAATTGAATTCCAATCGTTTTTAATGTCATTTGTTCTTCCGCTAAATCATTCAACACTAACGGATTGCGTTCCAGATAATCTTTTTCAAATTCTAATGTCCAATTTTCTCCGCCGTGATTGACGTGTAAAGTATAGTTATCAGTAAGTTCCGCCGCTTGACGAGAACGATTGATAATTACGGCTAAGCGCAATAGTACGATTAAGGCAAGCATATCCTTTTTATGGAATGAGCCGTCTTTAGGTAAATTTAACGCTTTGAAAGACTTAATGTGAAAGCGGACTAAATTAACTAAAAGCTGTTTTTGTTCCAGTGCAAAACCGGGTAAATCCAAACTTTTTAACATATAAGCGGAATGTTTTTGTACTTTGCTATGATTTAGTACTAATCCGATTTCATGTAATTGGGCGGCGGAGGATAAGATTCGAAGCATTTCGTCGAATTGTTCCGGATGATGCCAACGCTCGTATGCTTTAGCCAATACTTCAGCGGTATGATTGACGCGAGTGGCTTGGGATCGATCAATTGCAAAGTTTTTCATTAAGCTGTTTACCGTACGTTGGCGGATATCGTCCACTTGAAAACTTTGTTCTAAGCCGTACATTACCCCTTCGCGTAACGCACCGTCGGAATAACGCATTTGCTCAATACCAAAGGTTTCGAATACCGCACTTAAAATAGCCAATCCCGGTAAAAATAAGGCGATGCGATCGTCTTCCAATCCATCGATCTTAAGTTTATCCAAACTGTCAAATTTTAAGACTTGTTCAATAATTTTTTGCAAATGTTCGGCGGTAATCACATCGCTATGGTAATTAGCTTGCACCACTTGGCTGATAGCTTTAATCGTACCGGATGAACCTAACACGGCTTGCCAACCTAAGTTACGGTAATCCCAAGCCAAATCTTCAATTTTTGCTAAAGCGGCTTTTTGCGCTTTCTGAAATTGTTTTTCATTAATTTTGTCAGTTTTAAAGAATGCTTTAGCAAAACTCACACATCCCATATGGCGACTTTCACAGCGTAATGAGGTAAAGCCATCGCCAATAATCATTTCTGTCGAGCCACCGCCGATATCCACTACCATTTTGCGACCGTTTTCCGGTTGGGTGTGAGAAACGCCCGAATAAATCAATTCGGCTTCTTCTTGACCGGAAATTACTTGAATAGGGAAAGGATAAACCGCTTTGGCGGCTTTTAAAAAATCCTGATTATTAACGGCTGTTCTAAGCGTATAGGTGGCTACAGTACGTACATTTTCAACCGGAATCCCCTGAAGACGTTCGGCAAATAGTGCTAAGCAATCTACGCCTCGTTGAATTGAGACCTGATTTAAATGATTGTTGTTATCTAATCCGTTCGCGAGCTGTACACGTTGCTTTAAACGAGATAATACTTGAATTGATCCATTAACAATACGGACAATCATCATATGAAAACTATTGGAACCTAAATCTACGGCGGCAAAGTGTGCTAGGTTTTCAGCCGGTTTTTCTGTGTTCATCATAACTCCCTAATTACTTTTTAGTGTTGGCTTTATTTGCTAAATATTCATAAATGGCAATCTGAGAACGACAAATCGGCTTGTCATTATGAACATATTCGTTTTTTTCGTTCGCATCAATAATACGAGCTTTTACATTATCCGCAAGTTGGATATTCAAGATATCGATCACACATTGTTTTGCGTGAGCGTCATATAACGGCGTACCTACTTCAATGCGGCGGTCTAAGTTACGAGTCATCAAATCTGCGGATGAAATATATACGTCCGGATCGCCTTCATTTTCAAAATAATAAACGCGAGGGTGTTCTAAGAATCGATCTACGATACTGATAATATGAATATTTTCACTCAGATTTTTCATTCCGGCACGTAATGCGCACATACCTCGAATAATCATTTTTATCGTTACACCGGCTTGGCTGGCTTCGTACAGTAAATCAATAATTTCCTGATCGACCAAATTATTGATTTTAAAAATCATACCGCTTTTTTTGCCGTCTTTCGCATTTTTGATTTCTCGTCTTATCAATTCCGTTAAGTTTTTACGAACATTTACCGGAGAAACCAATAAATGATCAAACTTAATCGGATTAAAAGGCATTTCAATAAAACGGAAAACGTTTTTAACTTCTTTGGTAATTTTCGGGTTCTTCGTCAGTAGAGCAAAATCCGTATAAATTTTTGCGGTATTTTCATGGAAATTTCCTGTGCCTACGTGTGCGTATTCCATTAAATTGCCCTCTTCCATACGGCTGATTAAAAAGAGCTTGGAATGGATTTTAAAACCCGGCGATGAAAATACTACTTTGATATTATTATCGGTAAGCATTTTAGCCCAATGTATGTTCGCTTCTTCATCAAAACGAGCTTGTAATTCAATAATTACCGTAACCTTTTTACCGTTATTCGCCGCATTAATTAACGCTTGGATAATACGTGAGCGGGAAGCTACACGATATAAATTGATTTTTATCGAGATAACATTCGGATCAAACGAAACTTGGCGAAATAATTCACAAATCGCATCAAAACTATGGTACGGATAATAAAGCAAAATATCTCGTTTACTGATTGCATCTAAAATCGGGTAGCCTTCTTTAATTTGCGGATGACGAATCGGCGGTAACGGCGTATTGAGTAGTTCTTTTTTGCCGAGATCCGGAAATTGCAGTAGATGTTTGAAACTCAAATAACGTTCACCGGCCTCGATAGAGTCTAAATTACTCATATTCAAGCGTTCTTTGAGGAGTTTTAACAAATCTTTCGGCATTGTTTTTTCGTATAAAAATCGAACCGGTTGGGCGGCAATACGTTGTTTCAAGCTGGAAGACATTAACTCCAATAAACTATATTCCACCTCGGTAACCAAATCATATTCCGCATCGCGCGTCATACGAATGGAATAGACGGTAATTTCATCATAGTCAAAAGCGGAATTTGAGAAGATTTCATCCACACAAAAACGAATAATATTATCTAATAAAATAATGCGCTGATGGCGTTTGTAACGTTCTTTCGGCAATACGACAAAACGGGACAGTTTATATGAGGGAATCGGCAGCACAGCTAATTGGGAGGTTTTTTTGTTTTTCTTAAGTTCGACAATCAGGTTTGAATTGTGTGCGTTTAAAGATGCGGATAAATCAATTTCTTCATTTAAAATAATCGGAAAAATTTGTTGCTTAATTTCTTTTCGAAAATAGTCTTTCAACCAATCTTGGTGAAAAGTAGAAAGTTGGCTTTCATTAATTAAGAAGATTTGATGTTTTGCCAGGCGTAACATTAAACGATTATATAATTCCTCGAATTTTTCGTTTAACTGTTCCGTACGCTTTTGGATTTTCTTTAAATGAGATCGAATCTGCTTGGCGGGTAAAGACTCTTGTTTACGAATGATCAGTAATTGGTGTTTTAAATTGGCAAAGCGAACTTGATAAAATTCATCCAGATTAGAGGCGAAGATTCCTAAAAAACGAATACGTTCCAATAGCGGATTGCTTTCATCCGCCGCTTCTTGCAAAACACGCTCATTAAATGCCAACCAGCTTAATTCTTTTGCTGTATATCTTGCTTCTTTATGTTTATTTTTGAAAACTAACATTAAGTGTCCTCATTAAATATATTCATTTTTTGAGGACATTATTCTGACAAAAACTTATGACAGTTTAATGACTGCTAAACAGTGATATAGATTCCAAATGTCCGGTATGCGGAAACATATCGATCATTGCCGCTTTTTGCAGTTTATAACCGGCTTGAATCAGTTTTTCCGCATCTCTCACTAATGTGGCAGGATTACAGGACACATAGACGATTGTTTCGGGATTCAGTGCGGCTAAGTGATCCAAACAGAAAAATGCACCGTTACGTGCCGGATCTAATAAAACTTTGTTAAACGGTTCGCTTGCCCACGTTTTATCGGCAAAAGGTTCGTCTAGGTTGGTTTGGTAAAATGCTACGTTTTTTAGACCGCTTGTATCACGATTCTGCTTGGCTTGTGAAACCATCGGCTCAACACCTTCTACACCCACAACAAAGCCGGCTTGCTTGGCAATCGGCAAGGTGAAGTTGCCCATACCGCAGAATAAATCCAGTACTCGGTCTTGGGCGGAAAGATTAAGCCATTCCAACGCTTTATCCACCATTTTTTCATTTAAGTTGCCATTCACTTGAATGAAATCACGAATCGAAAAGCCCAGCTTAATACCGTGCATTTGATAGTAGGGCACTTCACCACTTAATTGAACGATGTCGTTTTCAGCGGTCATCACATACAATGAAAGTGAATGCCGTTCGGCAAATTGTTGCAAGTTTCGGCTGTCTTGCGGATGGAATTGCCCGACGTTACGCACCAACATCGCAATCGTATTATCCGCTTGAACCAGTTCAATATGCCCAAGCGTCTTTTTGTTCTGCCAAGTGTTAAATAGGCTTTGTAGCGGTTTGATAAGCTGAGAAAGCGGCTCGGCCAACACTTCACAATGTTCAAGCGGTATGATTTGGTTTGAATTTTGCATTCTAAAACCAATCGCTAACTGATTATTTTGTAACGCGATGCTGAGTTTTGCTCGGCGGCGATAGTTTTTATCGTGGCCGACAATCATCGGCTGAAACTCAATCGGCTGTGATTGCAGTTTTTGTAAACGTTGAAAAAGTGCACGCTGTTTGGCTTCTCGCTGTAAATCCAGCGGAATATGTTGCATTTGGCAGCCGCCGCATTTGCCGTAGAGCGCGCAGCTCGGCTGTTGGCGTTCGGCGGAT
Organism: Actinobacillus genomosp. 1; assembly: GCF_029774175.1. Classification (NCBI taxonomy): domain Bacteria; kingdom Pseudomonadati; phylum Pseudomonadota; class Gammaproteobacteria; order Pasteurellales; family Pasteurellaceae; genus Actinobacillus; species Actinobacillus genomosp. 1. Next base: position 363,022 of record NZ_CP103834.1, read on the forward strand.
GGCTTTAAAATTTTAACCGCTTTAGCCCGCCCGTATTGGCGTTTTTCTTCCAATATACGGATTTCAACTTGTTCGTTAGGTAAGGCGTTTTCGATAAACCACGTTTTACCGTTAATTTTTGCCACGCCTAAACCTTGGTAGTCCAAAGATTGAATGGTAACTGGCGGACAAGCGGTCGTTTTTGCCGATTTTTTTGCTTGCTGTTTTGCAGTTTTTTCAGAGTAGAACAGTGCCATTTTTAGTGTAAAATCAAATTCGTAAAGTCAGTTATTATATATGAAAAAGGGGAAAAGATGATTTCGAATGTTTGGACCGAACGTTTTTTGGCGGATAAACAGCGGGAACAAGACCACCGCTCGCCGTTTCAGCGAGATCGCGCGAGAATTTTACATTCCGAAGCCTTTCGTTGCCTACAAGCTAAAACACAAATTCATGCGGTTGGCGAAGACGATTTTTATCGTACGCGTTTGACTCATTCGCTCGAAGTGGCACAGATTGGCAGTAGTATCCGTGCCAAATTATTGCAAGACACACAAGGTTTTCAAGCGGTCGTTTCCGAGCAAAAATTTGCAAATTTTGCTGAAAATCTGACCGCTTTATTGCCGTCTCGCAGTTTGATTGAATCGCTTTGTTTCGCTCACGACATCGGGCATCCGCCGTTCGGACACGGCGGCGAGATGGCGCTTAATTATAAAATGCGAGAGTATGGCGGTTTTGAAGGCAATGCCCAGTCGTTTCGGATCGTTACCCAACTCGAGCCTTATACGCCGCAACACGGTATGAACCTCACGCGCAGAACCTTGTTGGGCATTATTAAATATCCGGCATTGCTTGAGGAAACCGAGCCGCAAATACGCCCGCAATTTGCCGAGTCGCCTTATATCAACCTGCACCAATTCAAAACCTGTAAAGGCATATTTAGCGATGATCAAACCTTTTTTGATTGGGTATTGGCGCCGTTAAGCGAGCAAGATCGTAAGTTGCTACGTACGATAAGTTTCAGCGAAGATCCGCTTGAACCGCATAAAACGCAATATAAATCGCTGGATTGCAGCATTATGGAACTTGCCGATGACATTGCCTACGGCGTACACGATTTGGAAGATGCGATTGCCGGCGGAATGGTCACGCCGCAATCGTGGCAACAGGCGGAGCAACAATTAGCGAAATGTTCTTCCGGCTGGATTAAAGCGATTTTACTGACCCTTAGCCAAAAATTATTTTCCCAACATCGCTATGAACGTAAAGATGTCATCGGGGCGTTGGTTAATTATTTTGTGACCAACGTAAAATGGCGAGAGCAGGCGGGTTTCGATGAGCCGTTATTACGTTTTAACGCTTATTTGCCGGACGATGTGAAATGTGTGCTGGAAATTTTAAAACGCTTTGTTTACCAATATGTGATTTGCGATGTGAAAACGCAGAGAGTGGAATATAAAGGGCAGCGAATTTTAATGGCGTTGTTTGATATGTTAAGCACCGATCCGGAGCGTTTATTACCACAAAATGTCGCATTACGTTGGCAACAATCGACACCGTCAAAACGCCCTCGGATAATTTGCGATTATCTGGCAGGTATGTCGGACGGACAGGCATTTAAGCTTTATCAAAGTTTATAAGCCGGTAATTTATCGGCTCGAAAATCCGAATTGTTTATTCGATAGCCGCTTTATTTATAAAGCGGTTTCTTTTCGCTGAAAATTTGCAAAATCACGTAAGAATCCGACCGCTTGAAGTGTGAAATTTGCTAGAATAGATAATAATTTATAAATAGGAGAAATAACCCCAAAATGTTCGTAGTAGGTCAGCGCTGGATTAGCGAATCAGAAAATAATTTAGGCTTAGGTATCGTAACAGCAAGTGATAATCGTACCGTTACCATTCAATTCCCGGCAGCAGAAGAAGAGCGTATTTATGCACTTTCGGTCGCCCCTTTAACAAGAGTACAATTTCAAAAAGGCGATCGAATCAATAGTGTAGAGGGGTGGCAGTTAGATGTTGAAGAGGTTGTTGAAAACCAAGGCTTTATTATCTATTTAGGTAAGCGAGCGGATTCCGGTGAAGAAGCGGTATTGCCTGAAATGCAGTTAGACCATAAAGTAAGCTTCAGCAAGCCGCAAGACCGTTTATTTTCAGCACAAATTGACCGTTCTGACCGTTTTGCTTTACGTTATCGAGCATTACAGCACCAACAAGCACAATTTCAATCGCCGTTACGTGGTATGCGAGGTATTCGTGCGAGCTTAATTCCGCACCAATTACATATTGCTAAAGAAGTCGGTCAGCGTGTTGCGCCTCGTGTGTTATTAGCGGATGAAGTCGGTTTAGGTAAAACCATTGAAGCGGGGATGATTTTACAGCAACAACTTTTCTCCGGCAGAGTAGAACGTGTATTAGTGCTTGTGCCGGAAAGCTTGCAACATCAATGGTTAGTTGAAATGTTACGTCGTTTCAACTTGAAATTCTCATTATTTGATGAAGAGCGTTGTAGCGATTTTGATAAAGCGGATGAAGACGGTAATGACGTCAGCGAAAACCCGTTTGATAGCGAATCGTTAGTCATCGCTTCAATCGACTGGTTGGAAAGTTCGCAGAATCGAGCTAAACAAGTCTTGGCAAGCAATTGGGATATGCTCATCGTGGATGAAGCGCATCACTTAGCATGGTCGGAAAACGAGCCGAGTGTCGGCTATCAATTTGTTGAGCGTTTATCCAAACAAACCCCGGCAGTATTGCTTCTCACTGCAACGCCTGAGCAATTAGGGCAAGAAAGCCATTTTGCCCGTTTAGCATTATTGGATGCGGATCGTTTCTATGATTACAACAGCTTTGTTGCCGAACAAAAAGATTACAAACCGGTGGCGGATGCGGTAGCAAGCTTACTGAATGACAAACCGTTAAGCAATGAAGAGCAAAATAGCATTGCGGAATTACTCAGTGAGAAAGATACCGAACCGATGTTTAAAGTGATCAATAGCGAAAAATCGAAAGAAAATGACCGCTTGCAAGTGCGTCAAGAATTGATTCGTGAGCTGATTGACCGACACGGTACCAGCCGAGTGTTATTCCGTAATACGCGCCAGGGCGTGAAGGGTTTCCCTCATCGTGTTTATCATCAAATTACCTTGGAAATGCCGAGTCAATATACCAATGCGTTAAAAGTGATGGGGATGATGGGCGGTGTAACCAAAGATGATCAGCTTTATCCGGAACGTTTATTCCAACGTATGAATCCGGCGGCAAAATGGGCGGATTTTGACCCTCGTATCGAATGGTTGATTACTTCCCTGAAAAATCACCGTGACGAGAAAATCTTAGTCATTTGTAAGCAAGCGGATACGGCAATTGCGCTTGAGCAAATTCTACGTGAACGTGAAGCTATTCGTTCGGCGGTGTTCCATGAAAAAATGTCGATTGTAGAACGAGACAGAGCTTCCGCTTATTTTGCACAAATGGAAGAGGGGGCTCAGGTCTTGATTAGTTCAAGTATCGGATCGGAAGGTCGTAACTTCCAATTCGCCAGCAATTTAGTGTTGTTCAATTTACCGGATAATCCGGACTTGTTGGAACAAAGTATTGGACGTTTAGACCGTATCGGTCAGAAAAATGATATTCAGATTCATGTACCATGTTTTGAAAATTCAATGCAGATGATATTAGCGACTTGGTATCATCAAGGTCTAAATGCGTTTGAAGAAACTTGCCCGATGGGTGCTGCGTTATTCCGTGAATTCGGCGAAGAGTTGGATATCTTCCTGAAGAACCCGCAAGCGGTCGGATTTGACGAATTTCTTGCAAAAACCTTTAAACGCCAACAACAGTTGAAAGCGGAATTGGAGCAAGGTCGAGATCGTTTACTTGAGCTCAATTCAAATGGCGGTGAAGCGGCACAGGAACTGGCTGAAGCGATCGCAAAAGAAGATAATAACCCGCATTTAGTCAATTTTGCTTTGAGTTTATTTGATGTTATCGGCTTAGAGCAGGAAGATTTAGGCGAGCAATCTATCGTGATTAGCCCGACCGGTCATATGCTTGTACCTGATTTCCCGGGCATTGCGGAAGACGGTACGACGGTCACCTTTGATCGTCAGCTTGCCTTAATGCGAGAAGATGTCGAGTTCTTAACTTGGGATCACCCAATGATTCGTAACGGTATTGATTTGATTACTTCCGGCGACATCGGTAAATCGGCAATTTCGTTACTGATTAATAAAAACTTACCGGCAGGTACTTTATTGCTTGAAGCGATTTATATGGTGGAAACACAAGCACCGAAAGGCTTGAATCTGACCCGTTTCTTACCGCCGACACCGGTACGTGTCCTATTAGATAATAAAGGTAACGATATGGCGGCTCAGGTGTCGTTTGCAGGGCTTGAAAAGCAGTTAAAACCGGTGAATAAACAAATGGCAAATAAAATTGCGAAGATGGCGCAAGCGGATATTAAGAAATTAATTAGTATCAGCGAGCAAAAAATCGCAGCCAAATTACCGGAATTAATCGAAAAAGCCAGCCAAGATGCGGATAGTACATTAAGTGCGGAATTGCACCGTTTGACCTCGTTACAAGCGGTGAATAAAAATATCCGTGCCGATGAAATTGAAGTATTGGAACAACAACGTGTCGAATCGCTGAATCAAATTGCATTAGCGAATTGGCGTTTAGACAGCTTACGTGTCATTGTAAGTAATAGAGAATAGCGTATTTATCACGGAATAGACGGAAACAAGGCAAGCGTGAATTTACAGAAAAAAGTTCAAAATTCACCGCTTGTTTCTTATATTCGTCCATTCCGTGTTTTTTATGGTAACAAAAATGGCATTAATTGAATATCATCCTCCGCTTGAACCGTTTTTAACGGAAGTTTATCGTGATAATCATATTTTAGTGATTAATAAACCGAGTGGGTTGCTTTCCGTACCGGGCAATCGTCCGGAGTATTATGACAGTGCAATGACCCGTGTACAGCAGAAATACGGCTTTACCGAACCGGCCCACCGTTTGGATATGGCAACCAGCGGTATTCTGTTATTTGCCCTCAGTAAAGCGGCGGAGAAAGAGTTAAAGCGTCAATTTCGTGAGAGAGAGCCGAAAAAGCATTATATTGCTTTGCTTTGGGGCAAATTAGGCGAAAAGGTTGGCGATACCGGCGAGATGAATTTTCCACTGATTTGTGACTGGGAAAATCGCCCTCGTCAGAAAATTTGCTATGAACGAGGTAAAAAGGCGATTACGCATTACGAAGTATTAGCGCATTTACCGAATAATACTACTCGAGTAAAACTCACCCCGATTACCGGTCGCTCACATCAGCTAAGAGTACATTCGCTTGCATTAGGACATCCAATTCTTGGGGATAAGTTTTATGCTAATCCGTTAGCCAAAAGTTTATCGCCTCGTTTGTGCTTGCATGCAGAATCATTATCGATTACCCATCCGATAACCGGCGAGCCGATGACTTTTACCGCTCAAGCGGAATTTTAATAAGCGTAATTCAAATTATTTTGTAAATAATATTTACATATGTTGAATAATTACTTACAATATTTTCGTTCTATAATAATCCACCCTTATTATAGAACGGGTCATTATCCAAATGACTTAGAAAATTTTATTCATTCCTAATATATTGGGCTAGGATTTACTCCTAGCCGTTTTTTTATACTAATAGTTGCTGATAATGATGTTTTAAGCAATTAATGTCTTGTAATAAGTCCAATCAAAATATTGTCCCGGATCGATTTTACGTTCCGGAGCGATATCACAATGCCCGGCAATCCGCTGTAAGTTAATTTGCGGATATTCATTCATCAATGCTTTGGTTAATTGCGCTAATGATTGATATTGCGCTTCGGTAAAGGGTTGGTTATTACTGCCTTCCAATTCAATCCCTATCGAATATTCGTTACATTTATCACGTCCATCAAACTCGGAAAGCCCGGCGTGCCATGCCATATCGTTGAAATTTACGTATTGAGTAATTTTGCCTTCTCGATTAATTAAGCAATGTGCCGAAACACGCAAATCTTTAATTTCTGCAAAATAAGGATGAATGGTCGGATCTAACTGTCCTTGAAAAAAATCATCGATAAAATTCTCACCGAATTGTTCCGGCGGTAGGCTAATATAATGAATAACCAGTAATGAAATGTCATTTTCTCGAGGTCGCGGATTAAAGTGTGGAGATGGAACTTGTCGTTGGTAAATTAATTTACCGTTTTGAATAGTAAGATTCATATTATGCCTTATAAGATGCCGGATAATGTTCGCTGAAATTACGATGACATTTCTGTGTTTTCCGTGCTATTCCGTGTTAAAATTAACGAATTAACGTATTGAAAAAAGAGAGAATTATGCTTAGTTACCGCCATAGCTTCCATGCAGGCAACCACGCCGATGTTGTGAAACATATTGTTCAGCTGTTGATTTTACAATCATTAAAACAGAAAGATAAGGGCTTTCTTTATCTTGATACCCACTCCGGTGTCGGCAGATACAGTCTCTTTAGTGCGGAATCGGAGAAAACCGGTGAATATTTAGAAGGCGTTGCTCGTTTATGGGAACGTACGGATTTACCGGAAGAAGTCGCATTATATATTGATGAACTGAAAAAAATTAATAAAGGTGAGAAATTACGTTATTACGCCGGTTCGCCGTTATTGGCGGTAAATCAGTTACGCCCGCAGGATCGTGCGATTTTAACCGAGTTACATCCGAACGATTTCCCGTTATTACGCCAAGAGTTTGCCAAGAAACCAAATGTGGTGACTAAGCGTGAAAACGGTTTTCAGCAATTAAAATCCGCATTACCGCCGCAAGAGCGTCGTGGCTTTGTGTTAATCGATCCGCCGTATGAATTAAAAGAAGATTATGAGTTGGTGGTAAAAGCAATTGAGGAAGGCTATAAACGTTTTGCTACGGGGATTTATGCGATTTGGTATCCGGTGGTGTTACGTCAGCATACTAAACGTATTGTGCGCGGTTTAGTGGATACCGGAATCCGTAAGATTCTAAAAATTGAATTTGCGGTACGTCCGGATTCGGATCAACGAGGTATGACCGCAAGCGGTATGATTGTGATTAACCCGCCTTGGCAATTGGAAAGCCAGATGAAAAAAGTACTTCCATATCTTGCGGAAGTGCTGGTTCCGGAAGGAACGGCATCTTGGACAGTGAGTTGGATCACGCCGGAATAATTTGATTAGCCGCAGATAACACAAATAAACGGAAGTTTCCGTGAAAAGCCGTGTTATCTGTGGTTTTTTTATATAAGGAAACAAAATGGAACAATATAAACACGATTTTATTGAATTTGCATTAAGCCGTAATGTTTTAAAATTCGGTGAATTTACCCTAAAGTCGGGTAGAAAAAGCCCTTACTTTTTTAATGCGGGCTTATTCAATACCGGTAGAGATCTTGCCAAACTCGGCGAGTTTTATGCGCAAGCGATTCAAGCATGCGGTCTAAATTTTGATGTCCTTTTCGGGCCGGCTTATAAAGGTATCCCGATTGCGACTACGGTTGCCGTTGCGTTAGTCAATCAATTTGATGTGGACAAACCTTGCTGTTTTAACCGTAAAGAAGCGAAAGATCACGGAGAAGGCGGTAATCTTATCGGTTCACCTTTAAAAGGGCGTATTTTATTGGTTGATGACGTAATTACCGCCGGCACGGCAATTCGTGAATCAATGGAAATTATCAATGCAAACCAAGCGGAATTAGCCGGTGTATTGATTGCGTTAAACCGCAAAGAAAAGGGCAAAGGCGAGCTTTCTGCGATTCAAGAAGTGGAACGTGATTACGGCTGCCAAGTTTTCTCAATCGTTGATTTTGACGATTTACTTTCATTTATCGAAAAATCCGAGCAATATGCACCGCATTTGGCTGCAATGAAAGCATACCGTGAACAATACGGCGTTTAATTATTATGAATTTTATTCATCATAAATACAGATAACTTTCATCTGAAAAAGCCTGAAGCGGGCTTGTTCGAAATTGAAATTTCCCTTAAATTAATCTCAGTGATAACAAATACGAATATACGGAGTAAAAATGGCACATAAAACATTACCTTTTCATGCGGATACGGTGGGTTCATATTTAAGAACCGATGCTTGGAAAAAAGCGCATGCAGACTACAAAGCAGGTTTGATTTCTCTCGAAGCACGAGATGCGATTGTTGAAGAAGAAGTTAAAAAATTAGTTGAAGCACAGTTAGAAGCCGGTATTCAAGTGGTAACTGACGGTGAGTTCCATCGTTCTTGGTGGCATATCGATTTCTTAGAAAATTTAAACGGTATCGAAGGTTATGTGCCTGAAAAAGCTTATGCGTTTAAAGGCGTAGCGGTACGTCCGTATAACACTCGTTGTTGCGGTAAAGTGTCTTGGAATCCAAATCACCCTTTCCTTGAACATTTCAAAAAATTCAACGCAATCGTTGCAGGCAGAGCGGTAGCAAAATTTACTATTCCAAGCCCGAACCAATTAATGTATCCGGTGCAATGGGATCACGGTGTTTATGCGACTCGTGAAGAATTTGCTAAAGATGTTCAGCAGGCTTATAAAGATGCGATTAAAGCATTCTATGACGCAGGTTGTCGTTACTTACAAATTGATGATGTATATTGGGGATCGCTCTGCAACAACTATCAACAACCGACCTTTGAAGTGGATAAAGCGCAAGCGGTTGCGAATATTCAAGCGATTTTAGCGGACAAACCGGCAGATTTAACCATTACTACCCACGTTTGTCGTGGTAACTATAAATCTTCTTATTTGTTAGAAGGCGCTTACGATCCAATCGCAGACGGTTTGTTCGGTCAAACCAATTATGACGGTTACTTCTTAGAATATGATGATGAACGTTCCGGCGGTTTTGAGCCGTTAAAACACTTTGCGAATAATAAAGGTCGTGTAGTGTTAGGTTTAGTGAGCTCAAAATTCCCTGAATTGGAAGATAAAGATGCGATCAAAGCACGTATTGCCGAAGCGGCGAAATATGTACCGCTTGAACAGCTTTGCTTAAGTCCGCAATGTGGCTTTGCTTCCACCGAAGAAGGCAATGTGATGACCGAAGCACAGCAATGGGCGAAAGTACGTCACGTGGAAGAAATTGCGAAAGAAGTGTGGGGCGAAGATTAATTTCGACTTCGCATAACTTTGCATAGATAGTGAGAAAAAAGTGAATTAGGCGTAATCCTAATTCACTTTTTTATCGTATAAGAGAAGTTATTTTAAACGCTCGAAGCCTTTTTCTAAATCTGCGATCAGATCTTCAACCGCTTCTAAGCCTACATGAATTCGAATCAATGTACCGTTTAATTTTCTTTCGATTGCCGGACGGATGCGAGCAATTTCTTCCGGTTGGTTAGCTAAGATGAGGGATTCAAAGCCGCCCCAAGAATATGCCATGGTAAATAGTTCAAAATGATCTAAAAAGTTAGCTAATTGTTCATCGTTTAACTTTTGGTTAAGTTCAAATGAAAACAGACCGCTTGCCCCTTTAAAATCTCGTTTGAAAAATTCGTGTCCCGGGCAGCTTGGTAAAGCAGGGTGGAATACCGCTTTTACTTCCGGGCGTTGTGCCAGCCATTGTGCCACCTGAATCGAACGTTCTTGATGCTCTTTTAAACGAATACCGAGCGTACGTAAGCCTCGTGCCGTGGTATAAGCTGAATCCGCATCGACCATTTGTCCCATTAAATATGAACGTTCGCGCAGCTGATCCCAACAACGCGCATTAGCTACCGCCGTGCCAATCATCACATCAGAGTGACCGACCAAATATTTAGTACCGGCTTGAATCGAAATATCAATGCCGAATTCAAGTGCAGGGAATAATACGCCGCCTGCCCAAGTGTTATCGATCATAATCACGATATCCGGATTGACGTCACGAGCAATTCGAACCAAAGTTGGGATATCCGGCACTTCCATTGTCAGTGAGCTTGGTGATTCTAAAAATAGCACTTTGGTATTCGGTTGAATTAATGCGCGAATGCCTTCACCAATGAGCGGGTCATAATAAGTGGTACTTACTCCGATATTTTTTAAGATGACGTTGCAGAAATCCTGGGTTGGCTCATAAGCCGCACCGGTCATTAATATGTGATCGCCTTGCGAGACAAAAGCTAAAATGGAATTGGTTACGGCTGCTGCACCGCACGGATAAAGATAACAGCCGGCTCCGCCTTCTAATTCACACATTGCATCTTGTAGGGCAAAATGAGTAAGCGTACCACGTCTGCCGTAAAATAATTCGCCTTTATAGCGATTGCGAGTGGCATTCTTTTTTTGTGCAACCGAGTCAAACACTAAAGAAGAGGCTCGTTGAACGACAGGATTCACAGAACCTTGGGTATAACGAGATTTACGTCCGGCATGGACTAACTTCGTTTCTAACTGAGAGAATTTTGACATTGTATTTCCTTATTATAGTTATAAAAAAGCGGTCGGATCTCCGCAAAATTTTGCAAAAATTCGACCGCTTGTAAAGATTATCTAAATACGCTACGGTACTGCGGTTTTGCTCGTTTAAACTGACTGAGCAAAACGATTACAAAGAACAGTGCAAAAATAGAAAATGCCACAATAAGCCATTCGGGCATACCAAGTCCGAACATTTCCCATTGTTTGTCACTACAATTGACCGGACCGGGTGCAAAAATGCTTGGAAACCATTGATCAAACGGCATTGTTTGTGGAAATTCCGGTTTAAACTCACATTGATTCCAAGGAGAAGGATTTGCTTGATAATCGTGATGTTTAATGGCGAGCGCAAGTCCTTTATATACGCTAAAGCCCCATAATAGCAATCCTAACCAACGGGTAAGGAAAAAGCGAGGTGAAATTGCACCGATTAGCCCGGCGATAAGCAATCCCAAAATAGCAAGACGCTCATAAACACACATTACGCAAGGAACTAATCCCATTCCGTATTGGAAATAAATACCGCTTGCTTCAAGTGCGAAAGCAATAAAAGCAAGCAGTAACCATGCAGTTCGATTTAATGAGAGTTCTTTAAAGTAACTGAGCATAATAGGTACCTTTAGTCTGAATCATTTTGCCATTGTACCCGATTTTATGCGGTTTTCGTAAAAAAAATCTCCCCATTTTTCAGAGGAGATTTTTTAATTATCGAGTAATTAGCCAACCCCAGCTAGTCATTAACTCGGTAAGTGGCGGCAGTAAAAATTCTAATGATAAGAATCCGATACCTGAAAGCACTATCGTATAAGGTAATGCCATATATAACATTTTTCCGTATGAAAGACGAATTAGCGGTGCAAACGGTGAAGTAAGCAAGAATAGGAATGCCGCTTGTCCGTTTGGTGTCGCGACAGACGGTAAGTTCGTACCGGTATTGATTGCCACCGCAATTAAATCGAATTGTTCGCGACTAATGATTGCCGATTCAAGCGCGGTTTTCGCTTCATTAATATATACCGTACCGACGAATACGTTATCGGAAATCATTGATAATAAACCGTTAAATACATAGAACAATGCCAATTGAGAATGAGGATCGGCAGACAGTACGAAACTGATAATCGGTTCAAATAGTTTCAAATCAACAATAACCGCTACAACGGTAAAGAACACTACGATTAAAGCGGTAAACGGCATCGGTTCTTGGAATGAACGACCGATTGCATGTTCGTCGGTAATACCGCAGAATGCCGTGCAGATAATAATGATGGTTAAACCGATAATACCGACATCGGCAAGATGGAGTGCCAAACCGACAATCAACCAAACGCCTGCTAACGCTTGAATTGCCATTTTTACGTGATCTTGTTGTGTCATACGTTGTTCTTTTAACAAGTTATAACGTGCAAGTACACCCCATACGCGGCGAGGTAAGCGCGCACCGTAACCGAAGAGTTTGAAATGTTCGAGCAATAGACAAGTAAGAATACCGCAAATTAATACCGGTAAACTGACTGGGAGAACACGTAATAAGAATTCCAAGAATCCCCATTCCGCTTGACCTGCGATAATTAAGTTTTGCGGTTCGCCAACCATGGTCATTACACCGCCTAAAGCACTACCTACGGCTGCGTGCATTAAAAGACTACGTAAAAACGCACGGAATTGCTCAAGAATCTCTTTATTCGTAATGATCTTTTCATCATTACTAATATCCGTAGAGTCTTCGAAGCTGTTACCTGAAGCAACTTTATGGTACACACCGTAGAAACCGGTACCGACACTAATAATAACGGCAATCACGGTTAAGGCATCTAAGAATGCGGATAGGAAAGCGGCACTTAAACAGAATGCGAGAGAAAGAATTTTCTTTGAATGGATAGCGATAAGCAATTTTGTGAATACATATAAAAGCAATTGCTTCATAAAGTAGATACCGGCAACCATGAACATTAATAATAAAATTACTTCAAAGTTTGCCATGATTTCTTCTTTAACATGATGAGCGGAAGTCATACCGATAACAACCGCTTCGATAGCTAATAAACCGCCCGGTTGTAACGGATAGCATTTTAATGCCATAGATAATGTGAAAATAAATTCGGCAACGAGTAACCAGCCGGCAACGAAAGGACTAATGAAAAAGTAAATCAAAGGATTAATGATTAAAAAAGCAATAATACAGATTTTATACCATTCGGGAGCTTTACCTAAAAAGCTTTTAAATATAGCGTTTGAGCTATCCATTAAGAACCTCCATTAAAATAATAAGTTTTGTTAATTGTAATCCAGTTTAGATTAAAGGATAATAGCTTTTAACTCATTTTTTATGAGTTTTTTTTTGATTTTAGATAAAAATCGTTTCTTTTTTTAATTTTTTGATCACTTTTGCGGAGCAGGGGATTTTATATCATGGACAATTCTTATATTTTAAAAGCTCAAAGTCCTGCAGCACTTGCAGAAGAATATATTGTCAGAAGTATTTGGAATAATAAATTTCCGGCAGGAACGGATTTACCTGCCGAACGTGAGTTGGCGGATAAAATCGGCGTAACGAGAACAACATTACGAGAGGTTTTGCAGAGACTGGCGCGTGACGGCTGGTTACATATTCAACATGGTAAGCCAACTCGAGTCAATGATGTGTGGGAAACGGCCGGGCCGAATATTATCGGTACGATTATTAAATTAGATAAATCATATCTTCCGGTAATTATTGCAAACGTGGTGTCATTGAGAACCCGTATGGCGGAATCTTATATTCCGGAAGCGGTAAAATTAAATGCGGAAGCGTGTACCGTATTTTTTAATCAATTGGATGACTTGCAAGATACGGCGGAAGCATTCGCAACTTTTGATTATAGTCTATTTAGGCAGTTTACTTTTACGGCGAACAAACCGGTATATGCCTTGATTTTAAATAGCTTCAAAGGTATGTATCATCAAGTTGCGAGTATTTTCTTTGCAGATCCGGTTTGTCGCCAATTGACGTTAAAATTCTATCGTGATTTGCTCACGGCTTGTCGAGAGAAAGATCATGAAAGAGCGGCAGCGGTTATGGCGCAAAATCGCCAATCAAGCAGCGAAATTTGGGGAAAACTTTTACAAAGTATTCCGGAAAATTTCGGTGAACTAAAATAGGATATGTTTTGAACGAAATTCTCTTAACTTTAGAACCACAGGATAATGCTCGTTTACAATCGCTTTGCGGTGCGTTCGATGAGCATTTAACTTTAATTGAAAAGAGCTTTAATCTGGTCATTGCTCGTAACGGTTTCTCTTTTTCGATTCAATCCGCTGAGGATAATCATTATTCGGCGACTTTGATTCAAAATGCGGCAAAGTTATTGAAACAACTTTATAACGATACCGCGCCGATTAAAGGTAAAATTAAAGAACTTGATTTGGAAGACATTCATTTGGCGATTCAAGAAAGTCGAATGTTATTGCAAAATCAATGGGTATCCGGTTCTCAAGGCGAGATTTCAATTAAAACGAAACGGGGAGTTATTAAACCTCGAGGCGAGCATCAGCAAGCCTATTTAAGAAATATTCTAAGTCACGATATTAGTTTCGGTATCGGACCTGCGGGAACGGGGAAAACCTTTCTTGCGGTAGCGGCGGCGGTAGAATCATTAGAACGACAAGAAATTCGCCGTATTTTACTTACTCGTCCTGCCGTTGAAGCGGGCGAAAAATTAGGTTTTTTACCCGGCGATCTCGGGCAGAAAATCGAGCCCTATTTAAGACCGTTGTATGATGCGTTATTTGAAATGTTAGGTTTTGAGAAAGCGCAAAAACTTATGGAACGCAATGTAATTGAAATCGCACCGCTTGCTTATATGCGCGGGCGCACTTTAAACGATGCGTTTATTATTTTAGACGAAAGCCAAAATACTACGACGGAACAAATGAAAATGTTCTTAACACGTATCGGCTTTAATTCAAAGGCGGTTATTACAGGCGATATTACCCAAGTCGATTTGCCTCGTAGTCAAAAATCAGGTTTAAAACACGCGATGGAAGTGCTGAAAGATGTGCCTGATCTCAGTTTTAATTATTTTGACAGCCATGATATTGTGCGTCATCCGGTGGTGGCTAAAATTGTACAAGCCTATGATGTTTGGGAAGCGGAAGACGAACAGCGTCGCGAGCAACGTCGTTTGGAAAAACTCGCTTTGGAACAACAGAAAATTTTAGAACAAGCGGAACAACTTTAAAGATTGAAAAAAGCAGCGTTTTTATACGCTGCTTTTTTACTTTAAATCCAAGCTAATTGACGTAAGATAAATAAGCCTAAGCTGGCGGTAAATATTGAGCCGATAGTGGTTATACCGATTAAATTTGCCGCACCTTTTCCATTCCCACCATAAGCTCGTACCATCGCATAAGTTGCCGCGGCAACCGGAGCCGTAGCCGTCAGAAACAAAATGCCGAGTTGCATCGGGTTCAGTACAAATACCCACTTACCTAAGATAAATAAGAAAAGCGGAGCCAATATCAAGCGTGAAAATGATGCATAGAGTACCACGCGAGTTAATTCACTTTCTTCCGTTTGTTGGCGGAATTGGCTTAATGCTTTGAAATCTAAAGTCGCACCAATACAGATTAACGCCATCGGCAAGGTGATATTAGCGAGTGATTGCGCCGTTTGCATAAGGGGCTTAGGAATCTGAATCTGTAAGTAATTTACCACTATTCCAAGTACGATCGCTTGAATCAACGGGTTCTTCGCAACCGCCGAAGCAAGTTTGCTTGCATTCGGTTTCTGATCACTTAACGAATTTAAAATAGTAATAACACTCAATACATTAAATAAAATCACTAATGAAGCGGTATAAATTGAAACGGTGGCAAGTCCTGCTTCTCCATAGGCATTAATAGTGAGAGCAAGCCCTAAAATTGCCGCATTCGTACGAAAAACGCCTTGAGTAAAAATACAACGATAACCACGCTCACGGATATATTTAGCCGCCCACCATTCCGCTATCAGATAAATAATTAACGTACCGCTTAGGCCTGCAAAAATTAAATTAAGATCTTTTGAATAATCTAACGGACTTTTTACTACATTTAAAAATAGCATTGTCGGTAAAGCGAAATTAAACATCACTTTTGATGCGGTGTTACAAAAGGCATCATCTACAAATTTGCGACGACGTAAAAAAATACCCAATAACATTAAAAGAATAGTCGGTAGCATTACCCCTATACTAAATTGCAAAGATTCGAAAAACATAATCTAGCTCCCGAGTAAAAAAATAAGCGGTCAAATTTGCAAAATTTTTTACAAATCCAACCGCTTGCAATTAAAGCCCCGCTTTAAGGCTGGCTTCAATAAATTTGTCTAAATCACCGTCAAGTACCGCTTGGGTATTACGGTTTTCAACACCGGTACGCAAATCTTTAATGCGTGAATCATCTAATACGTATGAACGAATTTGGCTGCCCCAGCCGATATCCGATTTACTTTCTTCCATCGCTTGTTTTTCCGCATTCTTTTTCATCATTTCCATCTCGTATAATTTTGCTTTAAGCTGCTTCATACATTGATCTTTGTTCTGATGTTGTGAACGACCATTCTGGCATTGCACCACAATACCGGATGGAATATGGGTAATACGCACCGCCGATTCGGTTTTATTAACGTGCTGACCTCCCGCACCGGACGCTCGGTACACATCAATACGTAAATCCGCCGGATTGATTTCGATATCAATATCATCATCAATTTCCGGATACACGAAAGCAGCCGCAAATGAAGTATGGCGGCGGTTATTCGAATCAAATGGCGATTTACGCACCAAACGGTGAATACCGGTTTCGGTACGCAACCAGCCGAACGCATATTCGCCGGTGATTTTAACGGTTGCCGATTTTAAACCGGCTACATCACCGTCTGAAACCTCAATTAATTCGGTTTTAAAGCCTTTGCTTTCCGCCCAACGTAAATACATACGTAGTAACATTTCCGTCCAGTCTTGCGCTTCCGTACCGCCTGATCCGGCTTGTAAATCGACATAACAATCCGCCGCATCGTGCTGACCGCTAAACATACGTTGGAATTCAAGTTTCGCTAATTTTTCTTCTAATTCGTTGGCTTCTACTTGTGCTTCATTAAACGTATCTTCATCTTCCGCTTCTACGGCTAATTCGATTAAGCCTTCAACATCTTCCACACCTTGATCTAGTGTACGGATCGTATTGACCACCATTTCTAACGCAGAGCGTTCTTTACCTAACGCTTGTGCTTTTTCCGGCGTATTCCAAATTTCCGGCTGTTCTAATTCGGCATTAACTTCTTCTAAACGCTCGACTTTGGCATCAAAGTCAAAGATACCCCCGAAGTACATTAGTACGCTCGGTTAAATCGGCTAATTGAGTTTTAATTGGATTCAGTTCAAACATTATTTTTCCCTCTTTTAAAATTGACCGAGAATTATAGCTCAAGCGGTCATTTTTTTGGGGATTTTTGCAAAAAATTGCTCAAATTTAACCGCTTGCCATTGCTATAATAAATAAAAAAACAAAGGAATAAATTATGCCTAAACGTCCCCAAAATATTCATAATACCCTTTTCCAATTGGAAATCTTACGTCGTATTCCAAAGGGAAAAGGGCGTTACATTACTGCAAAGCAATTACATTCCCAATTAGAAGAACTTGGTTTCGATAAAGATATTCGTACCGTACAGAGAACATTAAATATTTTGTGTGAACATTTTGATATTGAAAAAGATGATCGTGATATTCAGCACGCTTACCGTTGGAAAGAACAAGCGAAAGGACTGGCAATTTCTACATTAACTGCTCACGAATCTTTATTATTAATGTTGGCGGAGGAACATTTAAAGAATTTGTTGCCGGCGAATTTAATGAAATCACTCAAACCGTTTTTTGATGAAGCACGTTATCAAAAACAATTTGGTAAAGAAACGCTTGAATATAAATGGTTGGATAAAGTCAGCAGCGTACCGACCAGCCAGCCATTACTTCCTGCGAAAGTTTCTCCTGATATTTTTGAAGCAGTCAGTTCTGCATTATTTGAAAATAAATTGCTGAATGTCGAATATCAGAATCAGCACGGTAAGAAAAATAAAGCACAAGTGATGCCACTTGCTTTGGTTCAACAAGGGGGGGCAATGTATTTGGTTGTGCAATATGAGGGGTTTGAAAATTATCGTCATCTTGCTTTACATCGTATTAAAAAAGCAACAGTTTCGACTTTTAGTTTTGAATATCCGAAAGATTTTAATCTTAAACATTATCAAGAACAGGGGAATTTCGGTTTTGGTGATGGCAGTATGGTTAAATTGACTTTCTCTATTTCTCATTCTGCAGGTTTTCACTTAACTGAAACACCGCTTTCAAAAGATCAGCAAATTTTAGAAGAAACCGAAGCGTTTTACCGAATCCAAGCTACTGTTCCCGATAATGAAATGCTAACTTGGTGGATTCGTAAATTTGGGGAGGATATTTGGGATATTAAAAGAGAAGCAATTTCAGAGTAATTAAGAATAAATCAAGCGGTAAGATTTACAATAAATCTTACCGCTTAACTTTAACGTTTTAACATATGCATTATTAATCTAATTAAAGTTTCTTTCTGCTTTGGATCGGATTCAGCAACTAATAATGTGAGTGCAGCAAGCCCAGTATCGTTAATAATTGGAATATTGTTTTGATTAAATAAGCGTTGATTTCTATGTAGAAAATCGACAAATAAGAAAGCGCCACTTCGTTTATTTCCATCAGCAAACGGGTGATTTTTGACGACAAAGTAGAGTAAATGTGCTGCTTTTGCCTCAATACTTGGATAAGCAGGCTCACCGAATACGGTTTGTTCAAGATTACCTAAAATAGCGGAAAGTCCGTTATCTCTCTCAAGCCCGAATAACTCGGAGGCTTCTCCTCGAACCATTAATTGTTGCTTTAATTCGTGTAATGCTTGTTTAGCCTGTTCAATGGTCGGTAATTTTCCTCCGACTTGAACTTTAGGTTCGATTAGCAATCCTTCATCATATTGTTGCAACCATAAAAACGTATGGGTATAACGGCTAACAATATCCACTAAACCTCGCCCGCTTTCAATCGTTAGTTCCGAAGAGTTTGCCGTTTTTTGAATTAAGGCTAATGCTTGCTCTAATTCATAGGCATTTTGTTGCAAACGTTTTTGATTAATAGCATAACCTTTTGTTAAATAATCTTTTAAACGAGTGGTCGCCCAAATACGAAATTGAGTGGCGGATTTGGATTTTACACGATAGCCAACAGAAATGATGGCATCAAGATTATAGTGTTTGACTTGTCTGGTAACTTTACGATTACCCTCCAATCGAACTACCGAGAAATCCTTGGTAGTTCGATTTTCTTCTAGTTCTTTCTCATTAAAAATATTCTTTAAATGTAAACTGATATTATCCGTTGAGGTTTCAAAAATCTTCGCCATTTGGGCTTGTGAAAGCCAAACGTTTTCATTTTCAAAGCGAACTTCAACTTGAGTTGATCCGTCTTCAGCTTGATAGATTTCGATTGGGTTTGTCATATTTCTCTCCTTTTATTGACATCATTACCTTAGTGGAATATGCAGAAATATATTTGAGTAGTTTTGCAATGTAGATCGAGGATTTACAAAAAATGAGTAAAATTGATTCCCTTGTTGTAAGAGATTAGAATTTATATTATTCTTGAATAGAATATGATTTATTGCGACACAATGTGTCGTAGCGATGAGTATAATAATTTTAATATTTTTTTATGGTAGGTATTTAGTTAAGGGTATTTTTATGAAATACGAAGAAGATTTATCTCTTAGAGAAAAGTTAGAAAATCGTTATGCTACGATTTTAGAAAATCACGTTTCTTTGGTGGAAAAGATCCGTTCTTCAGGGAATTGGTCTAATATTCATTTAGGTTTTGTACCGGATGGGTACTCTAACGTGCCAGAAAATCGTCGTATTTTAGTTATTGGAAGAGAAACAAGAGGTTGGTTTTCTGAAAAAAACTATCAAAAATATGGTTTAGCGGAAGTTAAATATATGGTTGATAAGAGTAAGGAGTATTTTGATAAGACAGCTAATCCGAAGAAAACAGGAAAAGGAAAGACGTTTTTTCATTTTATCCGTAAATTAACGAGAAATTTTAATGAGAAAGGTATTTTATGGGGGAATTTATACGCTTTTGATTTTAAAAAAGGTGATCCTAAAAAGAATAATGAGGGGATTTCTATTTTAGAATTAGAAATGCTGTCAGCTGAATTATTAAAGGCTCAAATTGAAATTTTAAAACCTCGTATTATTATTTTTGCTACAGGTAACGGTGGAGTAGATTCCAGAAAACGTACGTTTAATTTAGATTTTTCAGGCAAAGATGAGTTTTATGATAAGTCGGGGAATCTTTTACCTAAAAAATATGTAGAATTTTTTAAATTTTCCGAGCAAGCAGAACATAATGAAATTTATTCAACCATAGACGGTTATCGAATTAGACATCCTAGCTCAAGATATAAAAAAGATAGTTATGCTAGGGACAGTTTGGTTAAGCACTTGCTGAATAAAAATTGTTAGTAAGATTTATAAAAATGTTGTACTACATTTTTAAATTAAAGCTTGGGAGTAAATAATGAATAAAAATTTACCAAAAGTGGTGGTTTTAACTGGGGCGGGGATTTCTGCGGAATCAGGGATTGAAACTTTCCGAGCTAGCACCGGATTATGGGAAAATCATAAAGTCGATGATGTTGCAACCCCTGAAGGATTTATGCGTAATCCTGAATTAGTACAACGTTTTTATAATGCACGCCGGGCAAGGTTATTTGATGCAGATGTGCAACCTAATGCAGCACATTTAGCTTTAGCAGAATTAGAAGAAAAGCTAGGCGATAATTTCTTATTAGTCACACAAAATGTGGATAATTTACACGAACGTGCGGGCAGTAAACGTGTTGTACATATGCACGGAGAACTGCTTAAAGTACGTTGTGTAAGAAAGGGAACGGTATATGACTGGCAAGAAGATATTACGGATGAGAGCCTGTGCCAATGCTGCCAGCCTCCTCAAAAATTACGCCCACATATCGTTTGGTTTGGGGAAATGCCACTACAAATGAATCGTATTGAAGATGCTTTATGGGAATGTGATTACTTTATCTCGATTGGTACTTCTGGTAATGTTTATCCGGCAGCAGGCTTTGTGAATATTGCGGATCGAGCCGGTGCTGTGACGGTGGAGCTGAATTTAGAACCGAGTGAAAAACATTCCTCATTTCATAGTAGCCAGCAGGGAAAAGCAACTGAAATTGTGCCAAAATTTGTGAAAGAATTATTGGGTAAATATGTTTAATATTTATTTTACTCAACAATCGGCTAAACATAAAAGAGTAAACCAAGATGCGTTATTTAATGGCATTGAGGTTTACCAAAATATTTTGAAATTAGCAGAAAAGGTCATGTTGCAGAAAGAATCTGTAATTATCGGTATTGCTGATGGGGTTTCTCATAGCCCAAACTCCCAGCTAGCAAGCCGATTTTTTATGAATCAATTAAAAACTTGCGAAAGTCTTTCCGCTTCTTGGTTAGGTTATCAACATAAATTATTTTGCGAAACTTATTCAGAGAAATATTTAGGTAATGCGACTACATTCGTAGCTTGCCAAATAGATAATGATGGATTAGTTAATTTAATTAATGTTGGTAATAGTCGAGCATATAAAATCTCAGAGAATGGAAAATGGCAACAGATAAGCCAAGATCATACTTTAATTTCAAGATTAAAAGCAGATGGAATCGCAATAGAGGATGTGGAGTATTCCGGTCTATATAATGGATTGGAGTCTTGCTTAATTGCAGACTTTGAAGAAACGGATTTTCAAATTTTTTCACATACCTTTTATTTACAACAAGATGAAGTTATTTTGCTTTGTTCTGATGGGCTGACTGATTTTATCCCAGAGAAGGTTCGAGAACAGATTTGGCAACAGTATGAAAATATTGAAGAAAAAATTACCGCTTATAGAAAGTATGCAAAACGACAAAGATTTAATGATGATTTCTCAGTGATTGTATGTAGAAGATAATCCCTCTTTTGAGGGCTTTGTTTTACAAAAAATTTAGTATTTTTAACCGCTTGTTTCACAAGCAAAAATCCCCATAACAGTCATAGTTTTTGAATCGTGTTCGGATATTGATGTACCGAAAATTATCGTGCCGGCTTCATTGCTTATCGAATGAATTCCATCCAGAATTAGATTAATTTCGTCAAGTTCGAGATTTAAGCCTGATTGTATATTGAGAAGGACAGCATTAACTTGACTGGAATATCTAAATTTAGCCTGTTCGATAAATTTATTTATAATTAATTCTACTCTATTTTTTCCAGACGCAGATTCGATTATGAAAAATGCGTTAGCCGCTCCCGAAAGGATTGAGCAAACATCTTGAATATCAATATTAATTAACCCCGGACAGGACATTATATTCGGTAGGTGTGAAAATTGAATTAATCTTTGTTCAAGATGATTTTTCGCTTCTTGCTCAGCTAATTGATAAATTTCACACTCTTTCTGTAAGTCAAAATGTACTATGCAACTGTGATCAGTATAGAGTTTTTTCGTACGTTCAATAATTTGAGCATTTTCTTGTAAATATTGGGCAGCAATCACTACAAGCGTGTTGTTACTTGTTTGAATCAATGCTTGAGCAATATTAAAGTCTTCTTCATTATCAATATCAACATAGATCAGTAAGAAATCGACACCTTTGAGTAATTCTATCGCTTTTTGTTGCTGTTCTGCCGAGGTTACAAGTAATTTATGATGTGCCATCACTTTACTTAAACGCTGTTCATTGTGATCAATGGCAATATAAAACACATTTTCAGCTGGCTTTTTTATCATTTTCTGAATAAGTTTACCGCCTGATTCGCCAATACCGATAAGGCGAATAATTAGATTATTTGGTTCTTGTATTGGAACAAACATATTTCCTCCATAGTGAGTTATGGTTTATAGAAATTGATGTGAAACGGGGGCTTTTAGTGATAATGCTTAATACGTTGAATAGGGGGATTTTGGGCGATTGACTGCCCTACGGTTGTAAAACGATTTTAGTTTGTAGCACTTTCTAGTTAAACTTTTGAAAAGTGAACAAATTTTACGAAACATATTCAGTGACCTATATAAACAAAATGTAATTTATCAGCCGTTATCGTAAATGATTAATACGACATTTCGTGTCGTTTTGAATTACTGCGATTATTTTTATAAAAAATCACTCAAATCTGACCGCTTGTTGGCGTACAATAACAAAATTCAGAGATAGATTATGAGGTATAAAATGGCGGAAGAACCGATTCGTTTGACGCAATACAGTCACGGTGCGGGTTGAGGCTGTAAAATTTCTCCTAAGGTGTTAGGGACAATTTTACAAAGTCAGCTGGAAAAATTTGTTGATCCGAATTTATTAGTGGGTAATGAGACCGCCGATGATGCCGCTGTGTATGATATCGGTAATGGCGTTGGCATTATCAGCACGACGGACTTTTTTATGCCGATTGTGGACGATCCGTTTGATTTTGGGCGCATTGCGGCGGCAAATGCGTTAAGTGATGTGTTTGCGATGGGCGGTAAGCCGATTATGGCGATTGCCATTTTAGGCTTTCCGGTAAACAAGTTGCCGGCGGAAGTGGCGCAAAAAATTGTGGAAGGCGGGCGTTTTGCTTGTCAGCAAGCCGGTATTGCCTTAGCTGGCGGTCATTCGATTGATTCGCCTGAGCCGATTTTCGGGCTGGCGGTAACCGGTATGGTTAGCACCGAACAGGTGAAAAAGAATGCTTCGGCAGAAGTCGGTTGCGAACTGTTTTTGACTAAACCGCTTGGTATCGGCGTATTAACAACCGCTGAGAAAAAAGGTTTATTGAAAGCGGAACATCAGAATCTTGCACGTGACGTGATGTGTCAAATTAATTTAATTGGTGCGCAATTCTCACAGTTAGCGGATGTGACGGCAATGACGGATGTAACCGGTTTCGGTTTGTTAGGGCATTTAAGTGAAATTTGCCAAGGCTCTAATCTGCGTGCCGAAGTGAATTTTGCTGAAATTCATACGTTAGACGGTGTAAAAGACTATATAGCGCAGGGTGCTGTACCGGGTGGGACAAATCGTAACTTTGACAGCTATGGCCATCTGATTTCAGCCATGACCGATGAGCAAAAGGCGATTTTATGCGATCCGCAAACTTCCGGCGGTTTGTTAATTGCAGTACGTCCGCAAGCGGTCGAAAAAGTGCAACAAATTGCAAACCAAGCCAATGTGCCTTTATTTAGGGTTGGTCGTTTGCTTGAAGCGGACGATGCGAAGCCGTTAATTGAAGTCATTTAAGCGGAAAAGCGAGGAGCGGATATGCATAAGCCTAATATCACTTTAGCCTGTGTGGTGCATTGCAAAGGTAAATTTTTGTTTGTGGAAGAAATTGAATATGGTAAACGAACCTTAAACCAACCGGCAGGGCATTTGGAAGCAAATGAAACATTGTTGGAAGGAGCGAGTAGAGAGTTATTTGAGGAAACCGGTATTCGTGCACAAATGCAAAGGGTGATCAAAATTTATCAATGGCACGCACCTCGTTCACAAACCGATTATTTACGTTTTGTATTTGCGGTCGAGTTAGAAGATTTTGCGCTGATTGCGCCACAGGATAGCGATATTACTCAAGGTTTTTGGCTGAGTTTAGAGGAATTTAAGCATTTTATTCAGCAAGAGGGACAGTGCGAACGTAATCCGTTAGTCAGCCAGTCTATTGCAGATTATTTGAGTGGCGAAAGTTATCCGCTTGATGTGTTACGTGTGTTTGAATAAGAGGTGGAAATGGCAGAGCAATTTGATGTGGTCATTGTTGGCGGAGCGGTAACCGGTTCGGTATTGGCATTGGCGTTAAGTAGCTTGTCACAGCATAAAATGCGGATTGCAATCGTTGAAAAACAGTTGCCTGATTATGCGCAACAAGGCGGTTTCGACGCTCGTAGTATCGCTTTAGCGCAAGGCAGTTTGCAAAAAATTGCCCAAATTCGACCGCTTGTCGGCAGCGCACTTGCCGAACAAATTCAGCAAATTTCGACACCGATTCAGCAGATTCAAGTGTCGGATCTCGGGCATTTCGGTAAAACGACATTAAAAGCGAGTGAACTGAATTTAGCACAATTAGGTGTTGTGGTTGAGCTTGCCAAATTAGGTAAAAATTTGACCGCTTGTATTGAGCGACAGCCGAATATCCGTTGTTTTTGTCCGAATCAAATTGTTCATTTCGAACGTTCACAAACTGATGTTTTGCTTACGTTACAAAACGGCGAACAGATTCGCACACAATTAATGGTAGCGGCAGACGGGATTCAATCCCAAATCGCTCGGCAGTGTGGTATTGAAACTGAGATATTAAAGGATTATCAACAATCGGCTTTAATTGCAAATGTTGAAATTAGTGAACCGCATCAAGGGCAGGCTTTTGAGCGATTTACGACGCAAGGCCCGTTAGCGTTGTTGCCGTTAAGCGATAATCGAATGTCATTAGTGTGGTGTGTGAAGCAAGCAGAGGATTTGACAGATCTTTCCGATGAAGCATTTCTTTCGCAATTACAGCAGCAATTCGGTTGGAAATTAGGGAGGTTTGAGAGAGTCAGTAAGCGGTTTGTTTATCCGCTCACTTCGCAAAAAGCACAATCGCATATTCATCATCGTTTGGCGATAGTCGGCAATGCAGCGCAATTATTGCATCCGGTTGCGGGGCAGGGCTTTAATCTTGGCATGCGAGATCTGTTTACCCTTGCACAGCTGTTGGCAAAAGCCTTTGCAGAAGGGAAAGATTTAGGTGAATTTGCGCTATTAAATCAATTTGAACAATCAAGAAAGCAAGATCAAGCACAAATTATCGGATTAACAAGCGGTCTGATTTCGCTGTTTTCTTGCGATTTCTTACCGCTACAAGCGGTCAGAAATTTAGGTTTATTTGCAATTTCGCATAGTAAGTTATTGCGAGAAAATATTGCGAATAAGGCATTGGGTTGGCAATAAAGTGAAAGGACGCATTAGCGTCCTTTTGTTTATAGCTGATATTTCTTCATCAATTTCAATTTCTCATTGGAGATTTCATTGCCTAATTGAGAGATGATTTTTCCTTTATCTTGTACCGATTGAGCCAATGCATCATCAGGTTGCGATTCTAATTTAATCATATCCCTAAAGGTTTCTTGGCTTAATTGTAATGCCCTTAATCCGATATTTTTGATAGGAAGAATCTCATCGTTTTGAATATCCAAATAACTTAGTGAAGCTTCAATGGTATCGACTTCTTCTAAGTAGTTTTGCATTGCATCAATTCTTGAAGGCGTATTCTGGGCAACTTCTAAGCTGTGCATTGTCAGTAAAGTTGCTTGAACATAGTCGTTGCCATACACTTCATCCCAATGATAAAAACGTTGGAAATCTGCTTGAGGAGAATGATTTTCTCCCAAATTTACACAACCGATAAGACCTAAAATAAAAGAAAAAGAAAGGGGAATTTTTATAATTTTAAACATTATGATGTCGTTTTTAGAATAGAAAACGGCTAGCAAAGACTAGCCGTCGAATTATATTATTTTTGAGCTGGAGCTGGAGCTGGAGCTGGAGCTGGAGCTGGAGCTGGAGCTGGAGCTGGAGCTGGACCATATTTCGTCGCTAATTCAGCTTCAATTTTTTGGCCTTCCGCCGCAATTTTATCTAATTGAGCTTGTAATTCACCGAACGCTTTATGTGCATCGGGTGTAGGGTTTTTTGCCAGTTTATCATTTTCACTGATCATTTTTGCACCTAATGCCATTGCTTCAAGTGCTTTATCTTTAAGTGCATTTACCTGTGCGTCTTTAAGATCCAGTGTAGCCGCACTTTTTTGAATATTTTCAATTTGAGAGAGAATCGCTTTGTTCATCGTATCTTGAACCACTGCCGGATCTTTAGATTTTTCACCTAATTTTTCAATTTCGCTGTTAATAGCCTCACCGATAGATTTTTCTTGTACTTGTTGCCATTCTTGGAATTTTTTGTAATCTTCCGCACCGGTATTTACAACCTGTTCAGCCGGTTTTGCCGTTTCAGCCGGCGTTTGGGTTGTTGGTGTTGCGGCAGGTGCTGCTTGTTCTGTAGTCGGTTTATTTGCCGGTTTATCACAAGCGGTTAAAAATAAAGCGAATAATGCGGTTGCACTGATTTTTGTGAATTTAGTCATTTTCTTACCTGTTTATGTGGAAAAAGGTTAGAACGTTTCTGCTCTAACCTTTGTATATTTTAACGCTATATCTGAATTATTTTTCAAATTTTGCTTTTAAGTCAGATTGTAATTTTTGAAGCTCTTGTGCCGCTTGATTTAATTGTTGCGCTTTAGCTTGGATAGCTTGTTGAGCTTCTGCGGTAGGCGCAGCCATTACTTTTACTTGTTCGGAAATAACTTCGTTTGATAAACCTAAAACCGCTTTAGTTTTATCTTTTAATGCTTTGATTTCTTCGCTTTTCACATCAACCGCATCTAAGCTTTTTAAGGTTTCTTGAACTTTACCTGCAAACGTATTTAATACTGTTTCTAATGCTTTAGGATCTTTTTGAGCTTGGCTCATTACTTCGGTTAATTGTTTTTGTAATTCAGCTTGAGCGGTTGCTTGAGTTTGCTCCTGAACTTGATACCATTCTTGGAATTTTTTGTAATCCGCCGCTGGATCCGCTTTGTTACATGCCGTTACGCTAAACGCTAAAAGTGCGACTGCACCGATTGTTGCTAGTTTTTTCATTCGTTTTCCTTAAAAAATAAGATGAACAATTCCCTTTATAGGGTGTAATCTATTGTACCGACAATAGACTGTTGCTGAAAAGGATAGTTCAGTAAAAATTTACCTGTTTATATTATCTGACTAAAAAACAAGCAAGTCAAACGCCAATGGCCTGTTCAATCAATAATTTTTTTAAAATCGGTAATTGGTTAGTTGCGGATAAGCCAATTCCGCGGATTAATTTTTTGACCGGATGATCCCCTTGGAACAATTGTTTTAAGCCTTCCATTGCGGTAAGTAGTTTTACGGCTTCCGCTTTACGTGTTCGTTCGAAACGACGTAAATGACGGTATTCGCCGATATCATGACCTAGCATTAAATGTTGTCGGACTTCTTGCGCAAGAGTGATTGCATCGGCAAAACCTAAATTAACGCCTAAACCGGCAAGCGGGTGAATCGTATGTGCCGCATCGCCGATTAAAGCAATACGAGATTGAGCGAAGTCTCTTGCATAACGTGCGGTTAGCGGATAGGTCGCTCGTTCGCTTTGTAATTCGACTAAGCCTAGTCGGTTATCAAAAGCAATGGTCAGCTCCCGATTAAATTGTTGTACTTCACAATGTTGTAACTGTTTTGCTTTCTCCGTAGGTAAAGACCAGACGATAGAGCATAAATGTTCATCCGCTAATGGTAAAAATGCCAGAATACTATCGGCGGAAAAATTTTGGCGAGCGGTATGAGTATGAGGTTCAGCGGTTTTTACATTACATACCAATGCGGTTTGCTCATAATCTTTGCTTATAAGCGGAATATACATTTGTCGGCGAAGCCAAGAATTGGCTCCATCCGCTCCGACAACTAATTTGGCTGAAATCATTTCGCCGCTTGCTAAGGTAAGGAAGGCTCCGTTTTCGCTAACTCCGACGGTATTGGGTTCGCTTAGGATGATTTCTACGTTATCTTGCCGGCTGACTTGTTGCCATAATGCCGATTGAATTTGATTATTTTCAATGATATATCCAAGTTTATCCAAACCTAATTGTTGAATACTTGTATCGCTATTATCAAACTCAATTTGGGCAAAGCTATCTTGCTCCCATACCGACATTTTTTGGTAGGGCGATAAGCGTTCCGTCTGAATAAGCTGTAATGCACCGACTTGCTCAAGCATTTTTTCACTGGTTGCATTAATCGCACTTACTCGATTTGAAAAAGTTTTCGTGGTTTGCGGCACTTGTTTTTCAATAATCTTAATTTGACTCTCGGTATTTTTCAGTAGTGCCGCGAATGCAAGCCCGACCATACCGCCGCCAATAATGATAATATCTGCTGATTTCATATCAATATCGTTTATAAATGAGAAGCGGTCAGATTTTCCGATAAATTTGTAAAAATTTATCTAAATTTGACCGCTTTACGGATTAACTTATTTTTTGTGGTGTTTTTCCAGACTACGATGGCGAATTTGCACGTCTTTATCTCGACTTTGGAAATATTTCGCTAATTGTTCGGCAATAAAGACGGAACGATGTTTTCCACCGGTACAACCGATAGCAATTGTCAGATAGCTACGGTTATTTTTTTCTAACATCGGCAACCACATTTCTAAATAATTGCGTGTTTGATAGATAAAATTATGCACTTCGGTTTGACGTTCAAGGAAGTCAATAACCGGTTGTTCCAAGCCTGTCATTGGGCGTAATTCCGGATTCCAATGAGGATTAGGCAAGAAACGCACGTCAAATACGTAATCGGCGTCGGCAGGTAAACCGTATTTAAAACCGAAAGATTCAAAGACGATTTTTAGTGCCTTATCCGTAGAGCCGCGCAAAATGCCACGTAAATTTTCCGCTAATTCGTGTGAGGAAATATTTGTGGTATCGATGATATAATTGGCTTGTTGATAAAGCGGTTCAAGTAACGTAGCTTCCAAATCAATCGCACTTTCTAACGAGAGATCTTTTGTCGATAAAGGATGTAAACGTCGTGTATCGCTGTAGCGCCGAATTAACGTATTACGCTCGCAATCTAAAAAGATGATTTTAGTTTGAATTGTCAGTTTTGATAATTGATCCAATAATTCTTCGATACTTTCCGGGTTTTCGGGAATATTACGAATATCAAGGCTAACTACCGCAGAACGACCGGAATTAGATAAAAATCCGGCTAATTCCGGAATTAACGGAAGCGGAAGGTTATCAACACAATAATAACCCACGTCTTCTAAGGCTCTAAGCGCAACGGATTTACCGGAACCGGAACGCCCGCTTATAATGATTAATTCCATAGGTTTCCTCAAAAATTATTATTGCTCAAGCATTTGAGTATCCGCATAAGATAATAATTGCCAAATTTCTTCGGCATTATTTGCGGAACGCAGCTGCTTCGTTAATGTTTTATCATTTAAACGTTGGGCTATTTCTTGTAACCCGTTTTTATATTGTTCACAGCAACTGCTTGGGATCATGATCGCATAAACGAGATCAACTTCCTTATTATCAAGGGCTTCATAATCAATCGGTTTTTCCAATTGAATAAAAGCCGCTATCGGTTTATCGATAGATACCGTTGCCGACTCTGGTAATTTCGCGTGTGGTAAAGCGATACCGTTATTAATACTGGTTGAGCCTAGCTTTTCCCGTTTAAATAGAGTTCCGAAACATTCTATCGGACAAAGTCCGTCATCGTCGGAACAAGCGGTCGATTTATTGGCGGATTCGGCAATGATTTTTCCGGCTAATTCAAGCACTCTTTTTTTACTTGAAACCAGTACCCCTTGACGAATATTTTCGGGGCTAAGAAATTCGGTTAATTTCATATTATTCACACTCAAGCGGATATTGATCAAATTATCCGCTTAATGGAGATTAAAGCTTAAATTGATCGCCTAAGTAAACTCGTTTTACGTCAGTGTTATTTAAAACTTCTTCCGGGGTTCCGCTTGCAATCATTTGCCCGCTACCTACGATATAAGCTCGTTCACACACATCGAGCGTTTCACGTACATTATGGTCGGTAATTAACACCCCCAACCCTCGTTCTTTTAAATTTACGATAATCTTTTTAATATCGATAACCGAAATGGGATCGACACCGGCAAACGGCTCATCCAATAAAATAAACTGCGGATTTGCGGCAAGAGCACGAGCGATTTCAACGCGACGGCGTTCCCCACCGGAAAGCGATTGACCGAGGCTATTACGGATATGCTCAATATGAAATTCGCTGATTAATTCATCGGCTCGGGCTTTGCGCTGTTGGCTAGTCAAGTCTTTACGTACTTGAAGCACCGCCATTAAATTATCATAAACGCTTAAACGGCGGAAAATAGAAGCTTCTTGCGGTAAATAGCCGATTCCTTGTTTTGCGCGATCGTGCATTGGTAGAAGGCTGATATCTTGATCATCAATACGAATTTGACCTTGATCGTGACGTACTAAGCCGACCACCATATAAAAGGTTGTCGTTTTACCGGCACCGTTAGGACCGAGAAGTCCCACGATTTCACCGGCTTTTACATTTAAGCTGACATCTTTAACCACTTGGCGATTTTTATAGCTTTTCGCTAAATGTTCGGCATAAAGCGTTGGCATTGGCATTACCTATTTTTTGTTATCGTTTAATTCATTCGGAATAAGTATCGTTTTTACACGAGATTTATTTCCGCTGTTAGCTTTAAGTTGTTGTTTTTTCACATCATAAGTAATTTTACTGGCTTTGATAAAACTACCTTGTTGTTTTAATTCCGCATTACCGACCAAGGTTAAAAATTCGGAATTTAAATCATAGTGAACGCTATTACCTTTTCCGTTTACCGGCTTACCGTTATCCAGCGTTTGCTGGAAAGTAACCGGTGAACCGCTTGCTTCAAGCGTTTCTTTTTTACCTTCTTGGCGAATAATGGTTACTTTATCTGCGGTCACTTTAATCGAACCTTGGGTAATGACGACATTATCACTAAATGTTACCACATTACTATTCATATCAAGCGATTGGCTACCCGAATCAATATTGATCGGTTGATCGGTATCGCCTTTAAGCGCATAAGATGAGAGGCTTGTACTTAATAAAGCCATAAAAACCATAGATTTTATTGCAAATTTCATGATGTATCCTTTAGAGATAATTCGCTAATTTTTCTTTTCGTCGTTAGATTGCTGAATAACAGTGGGTTCAAGATAGGTTTTTACATCTTTGGTAATGGTAGCCACCTGCCGTTTTAAATTACCCTTCAATCCCATACCGGTCGTGCTGATACCTAATCCGACGGATTTTACTACACTCTCGGTAGCAATATCTTGCGTATTCAGATCAATACTAAGTTTGTCCGTTTCAATTTTTTGTAAACGAGCATTCATATCCAATGCTTGCAGTTTGACGTTACCGTCTAAATTCAGTATTTTTTCTTTTGTAATTTCTGCGTGATCCGCACTGACTTTCCATTGTTTAAGGGAAGTCTCACTATCAAATAATTCCACTAAGGGTTTAATAAATTCGGTTCGCTCGGTCGTTTCGTAGCGTTTTATTTCTTCCGCTTCGGCAAAATATTGCGGCTTACCTTTTAGATCATAAACAGAAGTGGTTATTTTATTCCCGGTATAATCGGGATTACCTTCTTTCTTAATTAATTGATCCAAGCCGTCATTTTCCGGTTTTTGTTGGCTGACGTACCAGCCGCCCAAAGCCGCTACAATAATTAATAAAATGATATTTAGGCGGATATTCATAAAAATCTAAATAGAGTAAAAAAGGATTGGTAATACTAACATAATTTTTAGAAGGGATATAGCAATGGGAAGCGGGAAATCACGTAAGAGTGAGTAAACTTTCATAGAAATCAGACCGCTTATTTAACACAAGCGGTCTGATTTTTGCGTAATTTTACAAGCTAACCGGTATTACGCATACCCGCCGCAATACCTGTAATCGTGATCATTAACGCCTGTTCTAATTGTGGATCTCTTACTTCTCCTTGATTACGTAAACGTTGTAATAATTCGACTTGTAATAAGTTGAGCGGGTCGGTATAAACGTTACGTAAAGCGATAGATTCTGCAATCCAAGGTAAATCCGCCATCAATTGACCGTCATGTGCCAATGTCAGCACGGTTTGAATATCCGCAGACAATTGGGCACGTAATGCTTGACCTAAATGATGTAATTCTTTGGCGACTAAACGTTGATCGTAATGTTCGGCAAGCCACAAATCCGCTTTAGAGAACACCATTTCCAGCATACCGATCCGAGTAGAGAAGAAAGGCCACTCATTACACATTTCTTTAAGTGTGTTTTCCTCGCCTTGTTCAATCATTTGGCGAAGTGCTGCACCGGCACCGAGCCAAGCCGGTAACATAAGACGGTTTTGCATCCAAGCGAAAATCCATGGAATTGCACGTAAGCTTTCTACCCCACCGTTCGGATTACGTTTTGCCGGACGGGAGCCAAGCGGTAATTTTCCTAATTCTTGCTCCGGTGTCGCACTACGGAAATAAGGTACGAAATCCGGTTCGCCGCGTACAATACCTCGATAAATTTCACAGGAAATATCTGCGCCTTTATCCATAATCTCACGCCACGTCCGTTTAGGTTCCGGCGGCGGCAGTAGGTTAGCTTCCAATATTGCACTGGCATAGAGATTTAACGTTTCGACCGCAACCGCAGGCAAACCGAGTTTGAAACGAATCATTTCACCTTGTTCGGTGACACGTAAACCGGATTTTAATGAGCGAGGCGGTTGCGATAATAATGCCGCGTGTGCCGGCGCACCACCACGACCGACAGTACCGCCGCGACCGTGGAATAACACTAATTCGATATGGTATTTTTCCGCTAAATTGACTAAGGCTTCCTGAGCTCGATATTGCGCCCAACTTGCCGCTAACATTCCGGCGTCTTTCGCCGAATCCGAATAGCCGATCATTACCATTTGATAATTATTGATCACACCGCGATACCAACCGATATTAAATAAATCGGTCATCACTTTTTCACTATGATCTAAGTCGTCTAATGTTTCGAACAGCGGAGCAACCGGTAAGGTATAGTTACAACCCGCTTCTTTCAATAATAAATGTACCGCCAATACATCGGAAGCTTCGCGCGCCATCGATATGACATAAGCGGAAATCGTGCCTTCCGGCTGCTGAGCGACCACTTTACAGGTATCTAAAATTTCTTGCGTTTCAGGGCTTGGCGTCCAATTAGTCGGCACTAAAGGACGGCGAGAGCTTAATTCACGTACTAAGAACGCTTGTTTGTCGTCTTCCGTCCATTGTGAGTAATCGCCTAAACCGATATAGCGAGTGATTTCGGCAATCGCCGTTTCGTGGCGGGTGCTTTCTTGACGAATATCTAAACGAGATAAGCCTAAACCGAAGCAACGAATACGGCGTAAGCAGTCTAATAAACCGCCGTTTGCAATAATACGCATACCGCAAGCCTGTAATGATTTATAGCAATCATAAAGCGGCTCCCATAAATCATTGTCACAAGTGATAATTTCACTTGGCTCAATCGTGGTTACTTTACCTTCAATCAGCTCGCCAAAGTAAGTTTGTGTTTTCTGTAATTTTGTACGTAACCCTTTCACTACAACACGATAAGGTTCAACATGATCACCGTATTTTGCACGGAATTCAGGCGTACACTGTACAATAGAAAGCTCTTCGGCTAAATCACTAACATCATTTAGAAATAATTCCGCCGCTTTCCAGCGATTCATTCGTAATACTTTTTGGGTGATTTCAGCGGTAACAAACGGGTTACCGTCACGGTCACCGCCCATCCAAGAAGAAAAGCGAACCGGAGAAAGCGCAACGTCATGCTGCAGGCCGAAATGTTTTTCTAATTGGAAATTCAGCTCACGGCAAAAATCGGGTACGGCTTTCCATAAGCTGTTTTCAATAATTGCCATACCCCATTTAGCTTCATCAACCGGAGTCGGGCGAGCAGCACGGATCTCATTGGTATGCCATGCAAGTGCAATCAGCTGCATTAAACGACGTTTAAGTTTGGTTTGTTCCGCATCGGTCAAATCATCATGTTCTAACTGACCTAAACATTTATTGATTTCGACGTGTTTATGTACCAACGAACGGCGAGTCACTTCGGTCGGGTGTGCGGTTAAGACTAACTCAATCAATAACTTTTCAATTGTGTTAATCACGTTTTCAACCGGTGTATTTTGCGCTTTCAAACGAGCGAATAAAGCACTTAAGGAGCGATTACCTAAAGAATCATCATGATGATGTCGGGAAATGGTTTGATATTGTTCGGCAATATTGGTGAGATTTAAGAATTGACTGAAAGCACGTGCAACGGGCAGTACGTTTTCGGTAGAAATATTAGCGAGTTTATCCAGTAATTGTTCACGTGCTTTTTCATTGCCTGCACGAGAATCTCTTGAAAGCACTCGGATGCTTTCAATTAATTCCAATATTTCATTGCCTTGGGCTTCTCGAATGGTTTCGCCTAAAAAATCACCAAGCATATGGATGTTGTTACGCATAGCGGAGTATGGCTGATTCATAATTTTTTCCTATGTATTGCATAAATTTAACTAGGGGTAGATATACCTAAAACGAGTCAAAATAGCAATAAGGAATTAATTAATTTCATAAAATAATGATAAAACGCAATAAATAATGGCATTTATTTTAAACAAAAAAATAAGCGGTTAAATTTCTGAAGTTTTTTGCAAATTTCTTCCAAGATTTAACCGCTTATGATGTATTTTAAATGTGTTTACCAGCTGCCGCCTGCGCCGCCACCGCCGGAAGAACCGCCACCGAAGCTATCGCCGCTACCTCGACTTCCACCGCCGAATCCACCGGAAGAACCGCCACCGAATCCACCGCCGAAACCGCCTCTACGGCGAGATGAATTAATGATAATTCTACCTAATTGATCCGCCGCACTCGGGCTGATGTATTGATCATTTCTGCCCGGACGAAAGATTAAGAAAATCGCGATACCGGCAACAAGGAAGAACAGTAAGCCGTCAATTTGGTCTAATGACTCTTTACCCGCATCTTCACCATAACTGTTATAAGCGGCGTATTCGCCGTTAATTGCCGCCATAATCGCAGATAAACCGCTGGCGATACCTTCCGCATATAAATTTTGTTTGAAGTACGGCGTAATATTATGACGAATAATGGTTGAAGCTATCGCATCAGGTAATGCGCCTTCTAAGCCTCGACCGGTTGCGATAAACAATTTCCGATCATTTTTAGCAATCAGCAATAAGATACCGTTATTTTCATTATTTTTAGTACGTCCGATTCCCCATTTATTAAATAAATTATGCGAATAGCTTGCGACATCCTCGCCGTTGGTGGACGGCACAATCACCACAATAATTTGTGAACTGGTTTTCGTACGGTTGGCAATTAGCGCATCTTCTAAGGTTCGCCATTCTTGCTGGGTTAAGGTTTTGGTGTAATCGGTCACATAATAAAAAGGATTCGGTGCAGCAGGGTAGTTATCCGCAGCAGTGGCTTTTAATGCAAAAAAGCTAAATAAGATGAACCAAAACGGCTTAAAGAATGCTTTTATCATTTAATCACCACCTCATTTGACAACTCATTCATATCATCATGCTGACGAGGGAAATAAGTTGCAAGTTGAACTTCAACTTGTTTGATGCCTTGACAAAGTGCTTTGGTATAGTCCGCTTGTTGGCATTGCAGTTTCATCGCATCATAGACCGATTGCCAAAAAACTTGCCCGACTTTTTCATGAATCGCTTGATCACCGACAATCGCTAAATTATGCGGTTTGAAAGAGAGATAAATCAGCACACCGTTACGTTCCGCCGTTTCTCGCATTTTTAATTCATCAAAGAGCTGATTCGCTCGTGCCATAGCATCGGCTTTTCCTTTGGCTTTACGTTCGACCACGACACGTAATTCGGCGGAGGTTTGCTGCTCTAAATGCGAAATTGCCTGTTCGATTCGTTGAGTATCGACAGGCAATTTATTTGAAAGAAAAGAAAATAATTTCATAGAGTTATCACTAAATTCACAAAAACACGGAATATTTTTAAGCATTCCGTGTTTTTGTGTAAGAGATTAATTAAAGTTTACGCTTGGTGCTTTTTCCGAGCCTGCTTCAGCTTTGAATTGCGGTT
Source organism: Actinobacillus genomosp. 1 (assembly GCF_029774175.1). Taxonomy (NCBI): domain Bacteria; kingdom Pseudomonadati; phylum Pseudomonadota; class Gammaproteobacteria; order Pasteurellales; family Pasteurellaceae; genus Actinobacillus; species Actinobacillus genomosp. 1. Next base: position 399,369 of record NZ_CP103834.1, read on the forward strand.
TAGCTTTAAAGCCCATAATCATTGCTGCAAGTTTAGTCGGGAATTCACGTACTTGTTTATTGTATTCTTTTACTGCTGCGTTGAAATTATTACGTTCAACATTGATACGGTTTTCCGTACCTTCTAACTGTGCTTGAAGATTTAAGAAACCTTCGTGCGCTTTTAATTCGGGATATTTTTCAACTGAAACTAATAAGCGAGAAAGCGCTGAATTTACGCCTTGTTGCGCTTCTTGGAATTTTGCCATTTGTTCTTCAGTTGCATTATTTGGATCAATGGTTACCGCCGTCGCTTTAGCTCGCGCTTCAATCACGGATGTTAAAGTTTCTTTTTCAAAGTTGGCTTGACCTTTTACCGTATTTACTAAGTTAGGAATTAAGTCCGCACGGCGTTGATAAGCGGATTCTACATTTCCCCACACTGAGTTGATGTCTTCTTCCGCACGCATTAAGTCGTTATATTTGGTTAAAGAGAAACCGCCGATCGCAACTACGGCAATCACTAAGATCCAAAAAATTTTTTTCATATTAAAAAGTCCTATTTAGGGTTAAAAAACGGGCGGATTTTATAAGCAAGCGGTCTAATTTCCTAGCAAACTTACAAAAGTTTTCAGAAAAAACGAGATATATTGGAGAAAAAAACGGAGCTAAAAAGCTCCGTTTTTTTATCATCAAGAAAATTATTCTGATGCTTTTTGTTTGATTGCTGCGTAAATCACACCGGTTACCACTGAGCCGATTGCGATTGCCGCTAAATACATTAACGGTTGTGAAACGAACGGAATCACAAATAAACCGCCGTGTGGTGCTTGGAGTGTGATAGCAAATGCCATTGAGATCGCACCTGCAGTTGCACCGCCTAACACAGAACTGATAATGACACGCACAGGATCTGCCGCAACAAACGGTAACGCACCTTCAGAAATAAAGCATAAACCTAATACGAATGAAGCTTTACCCGCATCACGTTGGTTAGTCGTAAATTTATTACGTGCGATTAAAGTTGCAATCGCCATACCGATAGGTGGAACCATACCCGCCGCCATAACTGCTGCCATTGGCGTATATTGTTGCGAGGCGATTAAACCGACACCGAACGTATATGCCGCTTTATTTACCGGGCCACCCATATCGATACACATCATTGCACCAAGGATTGCACCTAAGATAATCGCATTTGCTTGACCCATTGAATTTAACCATTCAACTAAAGCATCCATGATGCCTTTTACCGGTGGGTTGATGAGGTAAATCATCGCTAAACCGACAATCGCAGAACCTAACAACGGTAGAATTAAAATCGGTTTAAGCGAAGTTAAACTTGCCGGTAATTGAATCACGCCGTTTAAGAATTTCACGGTATAACCTGCAAGGAAACCGGCAACGATACCGCCTAAAATCCCCGCACCGGCTGTCGTTGCTAACATACCGCCGATTAAACCGACCGCTAACCCCGGACGGTCTGCGATAGAAAATGCGACATAACCGGCAAATACTGCGATCATTAAGTGGAATGCCGCACCACCACCGATATCCATTAACGCTTTCGGTAAGCCGCCTGCGATGGTTTCATCTTTGAACGCTTCAATCCCGAACATAAATGAAATTGCAATTAATAAACCACCGGCAACCACTAACGGTAACATATGCGAAACGCCGGTCATTAAGTGTTTATATAAACCTTTTTTCTCACCGCTTGCCGAACCTTCAGCTTGTTGTGCAGCCGTTGTGCCACCTTGATAAACGGTTGCTTGTGCAAACGCTTTTTCAAATTCTTGTGCTGTTTTCTTCAAGGCTAAACCGGTTGAGGTACGGTACATCGGTTTACCTTTGAATTTGTCTAAATCCACGTCAATATCCGCCGCCACAAAGACTAAGTCCGCCGCTGCAATTTCTTCTGCAGAAATCGGATTGCCTGCACCAACCTGACCACGCGTTTCAACTTTAACGTTCCAACCTTGCGCTTTAGCGTAGTTTTCGATAGCTTCCGCAGACATAAAGGTATGTGCTACACCAGTCGGGCAAGCTGTGACCGCTACGATGTTTTTCACACCTGAATTTGATACGCTAGAAACGGTGGCATTTGCAAAAGTTTTTGCATTTTCGACCGCTTGTTTAAGAGTCGTTTCCGGTTGAGCGAAGGCTTGGTCTAAATTCACCACCGCACCTTGTTTACCGGCAGCAATAGTCGGAATTTCATCGTTAAATAACACGACAAAATCAGCTTGTTCAGCGTTTACAACTTGATGGCCTTGTTGCTTGGCTGCCGCTGATAATACTTCATTCACGAGGAAAGCACGGGCTTTACCTAGTGATTGAGGGAATACAAAGGAAATATTCATTTTGAGATCCTTATAAATAAGTTTGAGAAAATTTATTCCCCCCTCTTTAGTAAAGAGGGGTAGGGGGAGATTTGATGACAAATTATTAGCTTAATCGGGTTAATTTCACCTGTGCCACAATCTCATCTAGGGCATTTCGATCGCTGATACCGACATTGCTTTGTGATACCGCTAATGCTGACGTACCGCTTGCGAAGGCAAGTGTTTTCGCTTTGTCCCAACCTTGAGCAAGCCCATAAATTAGGCCAGCCACCATCGAATCGCCGGCACCGACCGTACTCACGACATTTTGGCAACGAGGCGGCTGCGCTTGAACCACGCCTTCGCTGTTGAGCCATACGGAACCGTCTGCGCCCATTGAAATAATCACGTTCTCAATACCACCGGCACGTAATTCTTGTGCCGTTGCAATCACTTCTTCTAAGCTGTTTAACGGACGATTCGCCCAAACTTCTAACTCACGACGATTCGGTTTTACTAACCACGGATGGGCTTTTAAACCTTCAGTTAATGCCGCATTGCTGCTGTCTAATACAACTTTTAAGCATTGTTGGTGAAGTGATTCCAACCATTGTGAGAATTGTTGTGCCGTTACACCACGAGGGAGTGAACCGCATACCGCCACCAAATCAAACTCTTTTGCCCATTGCTGTGATTGAGCGGTAAAGTTTGCCCAATCTTCGGCGCTAATTTCAAACCCTAAGAAGTTTAAGTCTGTCACGTCCGCTTCGGTTTCGGTAATTTTTACGTTAATACGAGTTTTACCATCAATACGATAGAATTGATCATCCACACCGTTTTGTTTAAACGATTGAACGAAATCGCCTTGATTTTCAGTACCTAAAAAACCGCTAACTGCTAATTTAACACCAAGATCCGCCAATACTTTCGCTACGTTGATACCTTTACCGGCAGGGTATAAACCTAAGGTTTCAACGGTATTTACTTCGCCCACTTCAATGCGTTTGAGACGACCGACTAAATCGAATGCCGGATTTAAGGTGACGGTTGCAATACGTAATTGTTGTGTCATCGTTGGTTCCTTAATTACTCGCCTAAACCCGCAGCAATCGCCGCACCGATACCGTCAATCGCTTTTTGGGCGTCATCACCGGTTGCTACGAAACGTAAGCAGTGACCTTTGACCACCCCTAACGCGACAATTTTCATTAGGCTTTTCGCACTGACTAGTTGAGTGTTACGATCTAAGTTTTGTACAACGATAGTCGCATTATATTTTTTCACTTCATTGACTAACACCGCACTTGGGCGAGCGTGTAAGCCGTGTTCGTTTTGAATCACGAATGTACCTTCCACTTGACCCTCCACCGCAGGCTCGGAAGCGGTCGAATTTGCAGAATTTTTTGCAGATTCAACCGCTTGCGGTTGTGCCGCACCTTCAATAGTGTCTTCAATTGCAGGCACGAATGAAACACTTTCGCCTAAGCCTTCTACGAATGCTTTTGCCAACGCTTCGATCGCTTGTTGAGCGTCTTCACCTTCCGCCACAAAACGTAAGCGGTGTGCTTGGCTTGCACCTAACGCTACCACTTTCATCGTGCTTTTCGCATTCGCCGGTGCAGTACCGCGATCTAAGTTTTCAACGGTTACTTTTGCTGCAAACGGTTTCAACGTTTGCACTAATACCGCACTTGGACGAGCGTGTAAGCCGTTGTCGTTACGTACGGTAAATGTACCGATAACTTGACCTGAAGCCGGTTGTTCGGAAGCGGTCGGATTCTGTACGGAATTTGCAATATTTTCACCGTTAAAAAGTGCCACGATTTGTGCGGCGGAAGCGGTTGCAAATCGGCTACGAATATCACTATTCAACAAATAGGTAAGTTGGCTTTGTAAACTATTGTCGGTTGCGGCAACGGTAATGACCGTCTGACCGGAGGTATTACGCGCAACCGCCACTCCGTTTGATTGATTGCCTTTCGCTGAATCGGCAAGATAAATATCATTGCCTAAATTAAGCGGTTGGCTTGAGATAACTTCGCTGACGAACGCTTGATTTACATAGCCGCTTTCTTGCAGTTTTGCAGCATTAATCGCAGAAAGCGTCACAAGGCTCGGCGAGTCGATATTTAATGAGATAAGTGTTTCGGTTAAGCTCGGTAAGGTTTTTTTGCCGCTCAGTACACTGATAAACTCATCCATATCCTGAGTATTCGCTAATAATTCTGCAGCAGCTTCATCGCTTAATACGCCGGTTAATTGACGTAATAGGGCTAAATGCTCGTCAGATTTGGCGGCGATACCGATAACAACATAGGCTTTGTTACCTTCACCCCATTCAATCCCTTGAGGAAATTGGTAAATTTGCACACCGGTTTCTTTCACTAAATGACGGGTATCCAATGTACCGTGCGGAATCGCAATACCGTTACCTAAAAAGGTTGAGGTTTGAGTTTCGCGAGCAAGCATTCCGGTTTCATAACCTTCCGCAACGTGACCGTTTGCAACCAATCCGGCGGCAACAAGTTTGATCGCTTCATCTTTATTGTTTACCGAGCTATTTAAGCAGATATTTTTTGCCGATAAATTTAGCATCGTAACTCCTTATCAGATTTAATTTTCAAAATAAAAATATTGTCTGATATTGTAACTCATATTCTGCTAAATCGTTCTAGCACGCTGAAAAAAATATCAGAAAGTGTGATCTACTTCTCATATATCAATATAAAAATATGACTTAAATCACAAAAATGAACAATGTTTCGACCAAGGTTATTAGAAAATGTTATGATGCAAACGTTTTCGTAGTAAGGAAGACAATCATTGGAAGTTGGAAAAACGGGGATGGCAGTAGAATGAAAACATATACGTACTCTAAGCAAGATTTATCTTTTATTGAGCAACTCTCTCAAGCTTATTGTAAAGATCCTTTCTCTTATCTTGGTTTACATCAAGTTGATGATGTGAGCGTGATTCGTGTTTTTCTACCGGAAGCGACAACGGTAAAAATTATCGGTGAAAACGGTGAAATTCTTTCCGAAGCTTTGAAAATAGACGATTGCGGTTTGTTTGTCGCTACGTTAGCGGAACAATACACTGTATTAAATTACCGTTTACGAGTCGGCTATTCTTTGGCAGAAATCGACCTCGAAGATCCTTACCGTTTTAATTCTTCTCTTTTGCCGATGGATAACTGGCTATTGGCGGAAGGAACACATCTTCGTCCTTATGAAACATTAGGCGCGCATTTTAAAACGCAACAAGGGGTATCCGGGGTACATTTTTCCGTTTGGGCACCGAATGCTCGCCGTGTGTCGGTAGTGGGCGATTTTAACTATTGGGACGGACGGTTAAATCCGATGCGTTTTCATTCGGAAAGTGGTATTTGGGATATTTTCCTACCTAATGTGGAACAAGGTGCATTATATAAATTCGAAATCTTAGACGGTAACGGCAATATTCGCTTGAAATCGGACCCTTATGCGTTTGCATCGCAATTCAGACCGGATACGGCATCCGTAGTAACCGGGTTACCGGAAAAAATGGAAGTGGATGCTAAATTACGTCATGCAAATAATCCTGATCAACCGATTTCAATTTATGAAGTGCATCTCGGTTCGTGGCGTCGTCATCTCGAAAATAATTATTGGCTGAATTATGAAGAGATTGCCAACGAGCTAATTCCTTATGTTAAAGATATGGGTTTTACTCATATTGAGTTATTACCGATTACCGAATATCCGTTTGACGGTTCGTGGGGTTATCAGCCGACAGGACTTTATGCGCCGACCAGCCGATTCGGTTCGCCGGCAGATTTACGTACCTTGATTCGTAAAGCGCATGAAGCGGGAATCAATGTGATTCTTGATTGGGTCGTCGGACATTTCCCAACCGATTCGCACGGTTTAATGGAATTTGACGGTTCTCATTTATATGAGCATCAAGATCCGAGAGAAGGTTATCATCAAGATTGGAATACCTTAATTTTTAATTACGGTCGTAATGAGGTATTTAATTATCTTTCCAGCAACGCACTGTATTGGACGGAAAGGTTCGGTATTGACGGTTTACGAGTCGATGCGGTTTCTTCAATGATTTACCGTGACTATTCCCGTAAAGACGGCGAGTGGATTCCGAATCAATACGGCGGACGAGAAAATTTAGAAGCACTCGATTTCCTACGCAAAACTAATCAAATGTTAGAAAAAGAAGGCAACGGTGCGGTTGTAATTGCGGAAGAGTCCACTTCATTCGCCGGTATTACGCATAGTCCGGCGGAAAACGGCGTCGGCTTCGACTATAAATGGAATATGGGCTGGATGAACGATACCTTACGTTATATGTCGCTCGATCCGATTTACCGTCAATATCATCATGACTGGATGACTTTCGGCATGATGTATCAATATAGCGAAAAATTCGTGTTACCGCTTTCACATGACGAAGTAGTGCATGGTAAAGGTTCTATTCTCGGTAAAATGTCAGGTGATTGTTGGCAGAAATTTGCGAATTTAAGAGCTTATTACGGTTATATGTGGGGTTACCCGGGTAAAAAATTACTGTTTATGGGCAATGAATTTGCCCAAGGTCGCGAATGGAATTATAACGAGAGCCTTGATTGGTTCTTATTAGGCGAACAAGGCGGCGGTTGGCATAAAGGCGTGCTGAATTGGGTGCGTGATTTAAATCGTACTTACCAAAAATATCCGGCACTTTATCAATTGGATTACGATCCCGCCGGTTTTGAATGGTTAGTAGTGGATGATTGGAAGCAATCTATCTTTGCTTTCGAACGTAAAGCGAAAAACGGTGAGAGTGTGATTGTCGTGAGTAACTTTACGCCGATTGTACGTCATAACTATCGTATCGGTGTACATCAAGACGGTACTTATACTGAACTTTTAAATTCGGATGCGGCTTATTATGAAGGTAGTAATGTAGGGAACTACGGTGAGATTAAATGCGAAGCAGTCGAATCGCACGGTAAACCGTACTCTATTGAATTATCCATTCCACCGTTATCGACCATTTTCATTGCTTGTCAGCCTAAGCCTAAAAAAGCGATTGAAACCGAACAAGACATCGTACAAATGGCGGAAGTTGCGATGCAAAAGGTATTGAAGCCCGCTAAAAAAGCGGTAGTCGCAAAAGCCAAAACACATAAAAAGAATCATAAAAATAAGAAGTAGTAAAAAATGAAAGTGACAGCGGGAAGTCCTTCTCCATTAGGTGCGCAAGCGGTTGAAAACGGTACGAATTTTGCAATTTTTTCAGAAAATGCGACCGCTATCGAACTGTGTCTATTTAACCAAACGGAAGAGCAGCGTTTTGCGATGCAACGTACCGGTGATGTGTGGCATTTGTTCGTAGAAAATATAGGGGAAGGAGCTGAATACGGTTTTCGTGTTGCGGGAATAACGGATAAACAAAAAGGTGCGCTATTTAACCCGCAAAAATTATTACTTGATCCTTATGCAAAACGTATTGTCGGTACTGTCTCGGCACATACGGAAGATGAGCTCAAGTATTTTCAGTGGGACGATAAACGTGATAATGCTCATTTAGCACCCAAATCGGTAGTCGTTGCGCAAGATAATTTCGATTGGGAAGATGATGAGCGTCCGCATTATCCGTGGAAAGAAACCATTATTTATGAGTTGCATGTAAAGGGTTTCAGTAAGTTAAATCCACAAATTCCCGAACCGTTACGCGGAACTTATGCAGGCCTTGCACATCCGGCTTCTATTGCGTATTTGAAGCGTTTAGACGTCACGACAATAGAATTGCAACCGGTCAGCCATCATATTGATGAAGTGCACTTGCAGAAAATGGGTAAAACCAATTATTGGGGATACAGTGTTATCGGGCATTCTGCAGTTGAGCCGGTGCTTGCGTGGGATCAGGAAGATCCGATTAATGAATTTAAGTATTTGGTCAAAACATTACATAAACACGGCTTTGAAGTCATTTTAGATTTGGTCTATAACCATACCGCAGAGGGCGGTACGGACAGTTTAACGCTATGCCAAAGAGGCATTGATAACCAAAATTATTATTGGCTCAATGAGCAAGGAGAATATGAGAATTGGGCGGGATGCGGTAATGCGTTAAATTTAAGCCATCCGAAAGTGTGTCAGTGGGCGATAGACAGCTTGGTTTATTGGGTTAGCGAATGTCACGTCGATGGTTTCCGTTTCGATTTGGCAACCACATTAGGACGTACTCCCGAATTTGATCAATTATCGCCGTTTTTTGAAAAAATTAAGCAAACGCCTGAATTAGAACATATTAAATTAATCGCCGAGCCTTGGGACATTGGTCCGAACGGTTATCAAGTCGGCGGATTTCCGATTCGGTTTGCCGAATGGAATGATAAATACCGTACTACGATGCGAGAATTCTTTTTAGGCGAGAGTGGTAATCTAGGCGAGTTTGCTCGTCGTTTAGCCGGTAGCGATGACCTTTATTGGCAATATTCTCCGGCAAAAAGTATCAACTATTTTGCTTCACACGACGGTTTTACTCTACAAGATCTCGTGAGTTATAACAAAAAGCATAATGAAGCAAACGGTGAAAATAATCGTGACGGTGAAAACACTAATCATAGTAATAACCATGGTGTTGAAGGAGAAACCGATAACGAATTGGTAAATATTTTGCGAGAACAGACCGCTTGCAGCCTATTAGCGATTTTATTTCTTTCAAACGGTGTGCCGATGTTACGCGCCGGAGATGAATTGGGACATTCGCAAAAAGGTAATAACAACGGCTATTGTCAAGACAATGAGATAACTTGGCTTGATTGGCAAAATGCAAATGAAGCGAGAATTGAATATGTAGCAAAATGGATAGCGTTACGTAAACGTATTTCTTTACTCTCTCATCAAAACCATTGGTGGACTGAAAATGACGTTCAATGGTTTTCACCGCAAGGAAAAGTGATGGAGATTGAAGATTGGCATAATACGGAATCGAAAGCGTTACAAGTTCTACTACAAGATCATTGGCTGATCTTAATAAATGCCAAAAAAACCACCCAGCAATTCTTCTTACCGACAGGTAAATGGCATATCAGTATCGGTAAGAATGTTGCGACTTTGATAGCGAATACGCAATCGGTTGCTCTTCAGCTTGAACAGATGGGAGTATGCGTGCTTCAAAGAAAATTAAGTTCATATTAATACCGGAGAAATCACATGCTTGCACAAGAAAAAAACGACCTAAATAAATCTGGTCTCGATATTACTAACGATACGTTAGTACTTATTTTAGCGGGTGGTCGAGGCTCACGCCTTTATGAATTAACAGATAGACGTGCAAAACCGGCCGTATATTTTGGCGGATGTCGTCGTATTATTGACTTCGCTCTTTCAAATTGTATTAATTCCAACTTATTAAAAATCGGCGTAATCACACAATATGCGGCACATTCGCTACTTCGCCATTTACAACGCGGTTGGTCATTCCTTCCTTACGAACGTAATCAATATATCGATATGCTTCCGGCTCGTCAGCAATTGGATGAAAATACGTGGTATCGCGGTACGGCGGATGCGGTTTACCAAAATATGTCGATGATGAAGACGCACTATCGTCCTAAATACGTAGTGATTTTAGCCGGCGACCATATTTATAAAATGGATTACACCCAAATGTTACGTGACCACGTAGAAAGCGGCGCGAAATGTACGGTAGGATGTATTGAAGTTCCACGTGAACAAGCGGTTGAATTCGGTGTAATGGCGGTAAATGACAAATTAAAAGTTAAAGAATTTGTGGAAAAACCGGCTGATCCGCCGGCAATGCCAGGACGTCCTAATTCATCGTTAGCTTCAATGGGTATCTATGTGTTTGATGCGGATTATCTTTATAAAATGTTAGAGCAAGAAGCAGCGGTTCCTGGAACTTCACATGACTTCGGTAAAGATATTATTCCGAAAGCGGTGGAAGAAGGCGTATTATATGCGCATCCGTTTGAACGTTCATGCAAAGGTCGAAATGCAACCGGTGCGATTTACTGGCGTGATGTCGGTACGATCGACAGCTATTGGGCTGCGCATATGGATTTGGTATCGGAAGAGCCGCAACTGGATTTATATGATGAATCATGGCCGATTCACGGACGTCCGCAACAAACTGCACCGGCTCGATTCTTTTACCATAAACAAAGACAACGTACTTTAGATAACTCGCTTATTGCTGGCGGTTGTGTGGTTACCGATGCGGAGATCAGTAATTCAGTATTGTTTAACCGTGTACATGTAGATGCAGAGACGATTATCGAACATACCGTGATTTTACCTCAAGTAACTATTGGTAAAAATTGTGTAATCAAACGAGCGGTAATCGATCGTCATTGTGTGATTCCGGACGGTTTACAAATCGGTGTAAATCCGGAAGAAGATGCGAAACATTTCCGAGTGAGTAAAGGCGGGATTGTACTTGTAACACAAGGTATGTTGGATAAATTACAAGGTTTTACCTCCGATATTAAATTACACCATACCATTTAATTAATCTGTTTAGCCGAGGACGCACATTGTGCGTCCTTTAGGCGTTTTTATAAGCGGTCATATTTCTTTATTTTTTTACAAATTAACAAAACGGCGATTATATGAAAATTTTACATATCTGTTCGGAAATGTATCCTCTGATCAAAACAGGCGGATTGGCCGATGTGATGGGCGCACTTCCTTACGCTCAACAGCAAACGGGTAATGATGTTCGAGTTTTAATTCCATTATATCCTCAAGTTGCAGAGAAAATCGGTGAAACCAGTGAAGTGGCGACAATCGGTACTTTTGCCGGCTTAGTCACTATTCGTTTTACTTATTTTAACGGCTTAGGCGTTTATGTAATTGATGCGCCTCACTTATTCCAACGTTCCGGGAATCCTTATCATGATTCGGGTTATGCGGATTATCCGGATAATTATAAACGTTTTGCACTTTTAGGTTATTTAGGTGCGCAGCTTTCGGAAGGATTGGATCAATGGTGGGGTAAGGCGGATATCTTGCATGCGCATGATTGGCAGGGCGGTTTAGCTTGTGCTTACCTTAAGAGTTGGAATAGTCCGGTAAAAAGCGTATTTACTATTCATAATATCGCTTATCCGGGACGTTTCCATTCTTATCACTTACATGAACTCGGTTTACCTTGGCATTTCTTCCAAGCGGAAGGTTTAGAGTTTTACGGTGAAATTTCTTATCTTAAAGCCGGTTTATATTTTGCGGATAAAATTACAACGGTAAGTCCGACTTACGCCTTGGAAATTACCGAAGAAATCGCCGGTGGCGGTATGCACGGTTTATTACAAACCCGTAAGGCACAAGGCAGATTACACGGTGTACTAAATGGGGTGGATGACACGGTTTGGAATCCGGAAACCGACACGAATATCGTCGCAACTTATAAGCCGAGTTATATGCAAGGTAAATCGAAGAATAAAGCGGAATTACAACAAATGTTCCACTTACCGGAAGATAAAGATGCGATGCTTATGGTGATGGTGACCCGTTTAACCGAGCAGAAAGGGGCGGATTTTATTCTGGATCGTATTGATGAACTAATGGAAGAACGTGTTCAATTGGTGGTTTTAGGAAGCGGTTCTCCTCATCTGGAATATTTATTAAATGAAGCGCGTAGCCGTTATCCGGAACAAATCGGTGTTTATATTGGCTATAATGAGGTACTTTCTCATCAAATTATTGCCGGCGGTGACGTTATTTTAGTACCGAGTCGCTTTGAGCCTTGCGGCTTAACCCAGCTCTACGGTTTGAAATACGGCACGCTTCCTTTAGTGCGTCGTACGGGCGGCTTAGCCGATACGGTGGTGGATAGTAATAAAGAAAGTATTGAACAACGTACTGCAACGGGATTTGTGTTTAATTATCCGAGCAGTGACGATTTTCTTGAAGCTTTCCGACGAGCGGTTAATTTATGGAAGAAAAATAAATTATGGTCAAGCGTTCGTCAAAATGCATTGGCACAAGATTTCGGGTGGGCAAGAGCCGCCGCTTCATATCAAGCGATTTATCAAGAAATCGTATAACAGGTTTTATTTATTATTTAGGAGTGACAAATGGGCAATAAGGTTTTAAGTCCGGAGAATATTCAACAAGTTAAAGACGCTATTTTATATAAAATGGTGTTTGCGTTAGGGGTGGAACCTCGTGAGGCAAGCAAACGTAACTGGCTTAATGCAGCGTTACGTGTCGTGCGAGATCTCTCAACCGAATCATGGTTACAAACACGCCGTAGCCAAGTGGCTAACGGTAGTCGTCGTGTTTATTATCTCTCAATGGAATTTTTAATGGGACGTACTTTCTCTAATGCAATGATTGCGGAAGGGGTGTATGAATTAATTGATGCGGCATTAAAAGAACTCGGCCAAAATTTGGAAGACATTATTAATGAAGAAGGTGACCCGGGTTTAGGTAACGGTGGTTTAGGTCGTTTAGCGGCTTGTTATATGGATAGCCTTGCTGCCATGAAGATTCCTGCAATCGGTTACGGTATTCGCTACGAATACGGAATGTTCCGCCAAGAAATTCGTAACGGCGAACAGGTGGAACAACCGGATCAATGGTTAGAAAATGAATTCGCTTGGCCGTATTTACGTTCCAGTAAACGTTTCCCGATTCGTTTTGGCGGACGAGTATGGAATGAAGGTTCTAAAGTCGTATGGCAACCGGACGAAGAAATTGTTGCCCAAGCACACGATCAATTGATTCCGGGTTTTGAAACTACCGCAACCAATAGTTTACGTTTATGGTCTGCGCATGCTTCAGGTAAGGGGTTCGGTTTAGCGGACTTTAACCGCGGCGATTATTTCTCTGCAATGAGCCACCAGAATCTTTCAGAGAATGTCTCTCGCGTACTTTATCCGGACGATTCAACTTATAACGGACGTGAATTACGTTTACGCCAAGAGTATTTCCTCTGTTCCGCTTCCGTGCAGGATATTATCCGTCGCCATGAAACGGAATGCGGTTCTTGTGTTAATTTAGCCGATAAAGTGGCGATTCATTTAAACGATACTCACCCGACTCTTGCCGTACCGGAATTAATGCGTATTCTGATTGATGAAAAAGGTTATAGCTGGGAGCAAGCGTGGAGTATGACGCGTAAAATTTTCTACTATACCAACCATACCTTAATGAGCGAAGCGTTAGAAACTTGGCCGGTGGAAATGTTGGGGCGTATTTTACCGCGCCATTTAGGCATTATTTTTGAGATTAACGAATGGTTCTTAAATGAAGTGCGTGAAAAATTCCCGGGCGATGAAGATTTGGTGCAACGCGTATCATTAATTGATGAACACGGTGATCGCAGAGTACGTATGGCCTGGGTGGCGGTAGTCGCTTCAACCAAAGTAAACGGCGTAGCGAAAATTCACTCGGATTTAATGGTCGAATCCATTTTTGCCGACTTCGCGCGTATTTATCCGGATCGTTTTACTAACGTAACAAACGGGGTAACGCCTCGCCGTTGGTTAAGAATTGCCAACCCAGGCTTAGCGAATATCTTGGATAAACGCATCGGTACGAATTGGCTGACAAACCTCAGCGAATTAGAAAAATTCAACGTATTTATTGATGATGCGGACGTCCAAGCCGAAGTTGCGGCGGTAAAATATGAGAACAAACGTAAATTAGCGGAGTATGTTGAGAAAAACTTAGGGATTACGCTTAACCCTGAAGCGATTTTTGACGTACAAGTAAAACGTATTCATAAATATAAACGCCAACAGCTAAACGTATTACACATTATTACGTTATATAACCGTATCTTAAAAAATCCGAATGCGGATTGGACGCCTCGAGTGTTTATCTTTGCCGGTAAAGCGGCAAGTGCTTATTATGCGGCGAAGAAAGTGATTCGTTTAATTAATGATGTCGCAAATGTGATCAATAATGATGAACGTATTCGCGATTTAATTAAGGTGGTATTTATTCCGAACTACGGCGTATCACTGGCGCAAATGATTATTCCGGCGGCGGACGTTTCCGAACAAATTTCATTGGCGGGTACCGAAGCATCGGGTACGTCTAATATGAAATTTGCCTTAAACGGTGCTTTAACTATCGGCACGTTAGACGGCGCAAACGTGGAAATTCTCGATTGTGTGGGTAAAGACAATATCTTTATCTTCGGTAATACTGTTGAGCAGGTTGAAGAATTACGTCGTAACGGCTATTCGCCGTATCATTACTATGAAACGGACGGGGAGTTAAACGAAGCGGTTTCACAAATCTTAAACGGTAAATTCTCACCGGATGATCCTTACCGCTATCAAGATTTGATTTTGAATTCGGGAGACTATTACCAAGCTTGTGCGGATTTCCGCAGCTATGTGGAAGCGCAGGAAAAAGTAGCGGCGGCTTATCGTAATAAGAAAGCTTGGACGCGTTCGGCAATTATCAATATTGCGAATATGGGTTATTTCTCATCGGATCGTTCGGTGCTGGATTACGCTCGTGATATTTGGCATATTGAACCGATGGACGAATTACAGCTTAAAGATAATGCCGATCTCAAAAGCATTCTTGAAAGTTCGAATAAACTGTTAGGTTCTCGTAAATAGCAGAAATTTAAGCGGTCTGTTTTTCGTAAGATTTTGCAAGAAACGGACCGCTTGTATTAGCGATAAAAAAGCCGTTTGTGTAAGACAAACGGCTTTCTTTTTGGCTATCGTTTAGAGAATTTCATTCGGCGTGAAGAAATAAGCGATTTCACGTTTTGCCGATTGCTCGGAGTCCGAACCATGTACCGAATTCTCACGCCCGTTAATTGCATACAGCGCACGAATTGTACCGGCTTTACGTTGTTCCGGATTGGTTGCACCCATTAATTCACGGTAGTGCGCAATCGCATTTTCGCCTTCAAGTACCACCGCCACAATCGGTGCGGAAATCATAAATTCCACCAACGAATCAAAAAATTCTTTACCTTGGTGTTCGGCGTAGAAGCCTTCCGCTTGTTCTCGGTTAAGTTGGACTTTTTTTAGTGCTTTGACGGTTAAACCGGCTTCTTCCAGATAACTAAGAATTTTACCGATAAGATTGCGTCGGGTTGCGTCGGGTTTAATTAAACACAATGTTTGTTGAATCATTTTTTCTCCTTATTCGCAAAAAAGCGGTTATTTTTACCGCCTTTTTGCTATAGCGATTATTTTACTTGCATACCCGGGCGGATACCTTCATCAGCTGAAAGTAGGAATAAGTCCGCACCGCCTGTGCCTGCCGATAAGATCATCCCTTCCGATACGCCGAATTTCATTTTACGTGGTGCAAGGTTTGCGACCATAATCACAAAACGACCGATTAATTCTTCCGGATTGTTATAAGCCGCTTTAATTCCTGATAACACTTGGCGTTGGTGATCGCCTAAATCCAATTGGAATTTCAATAATTTGTTAGATTCCGGTACGGCTTCACAACTAATCACTTTTGCCACACGTAAATCTAATTTGGCGAAATCATCAATTGTGATTTCCGCTGCGATAGGCTCAACCGCCGTATTTTCGCTATTTTCCACTTTTTGTTTTCCTTTTTTATCTTCCGATTTATTTTGCTCTGCAAACAGTGCTTTGGTTTCTTCAATCACCGCATCAATTTGTTTTTTCTCAAGACGAGAGAACAATGATTTAAACGGTGCGACATTTTTGCCTAATAATGGTTGGTGAATATTGTCCCAGGTTAATTCCGCTTGTAAGAAAGCTTCCGCACGTTCCGCTAACTGCGGTAACACCGGTTTTAAGTAACTCATTAACACACGGAATAATTCAATACCCATTGAGCAAACCGTTTGTAATTCCGCTTCACGACCTTCTTGTTTTGCAATTACCCAAGGGGCTTTATCATCGACATATTTATTCGCTTTATCGCAAAGATCCATAATTAAACGAATCGCTTTGTTAAACTCACGATTTTCATAATGTGTCGCGATCTGTTCCGATTGTGCAATAAATTCTGCAAAGAGTGCTTCATCTTCTAATTTATCAGCCAGTTTACCTTCAAAACGTTTGGCAATAAAACTTGCATTACGTGAAGCAAGGTTCACTAATTTATTAACGATATCGCTGTTTACACGTTGTACGAAATCTTCAAGACTTAAATCCAAATCTTCAATACGCTCGTTCAGTTTCGCCGCATAGTAATAACGTAAACATTCCGGATCGATATGTTTTAAATAGGTGCTTGCTTGAATGAAAGTACCGCGTGATTTTGACATTTTCACACCGTCCACCGTCACGTAACCGTGTGCAAATACATTGGTCGGTTTACGTAATTCACAGCCGTCTAACATCGCCGGCCAGAAAAGGCTATGGAAGTAAACGATGTCTTTACCGATAAAGTGATAAAGCTCGGTTTCCGAATCTTTTTTCCAGAATTCGTCAAAGTTTAAACCGGTGCGATCACATAAATTTTTGAATGACGCCATATAGCCGATAGGCGCATCAAGCCATACGTAGAAGAATTTATTTTCCGCATCCGGAATCGGAAAACCGAAGTAAGGTGCATCACGGCTGATATCCCATTGCTGTAAACCGCTTTCAAACCATTCTTGCATTTTATTGGCGATTTCCGATTGTAATGAGCCTGAACGTGTCCATTCTTTTAACATCCCTTCAAAGCTTGGTAAATCAAAGAAAAAGTGTTCGGATTCTTTTACGATTGGTGTGGCACCGGATACGGCGGAGCGAGGATTAATTAAATCCATCGGGCTATAAGTTGAAGCGCACACTTCACAGTTATCACCGTATTGATCTTCCGCTTTACATTTCGGGCAAGTACCTTTGACAAAACGATCCGGAAGAAACATTTGTTTTTCCGGGTCGAATAACTGAGAAATCACACGACTTTTGATAAAACCGTTAGCGCGTAATTTTTTATACATTTCCGTGGTAATTTCACGGTTTTCTTCACTGTGCGTCGAATGATAGTTATCGAAACTGATATTAAAGCCTTTGAAATCCGCAACGTGATCCGCTTTGGCTTTTTCAATTAATTGTTCCGGCGTAATACCTTGTTTTGCCGCATTAAGCATAATCGGCGTGCCGTGCGCATCGTCCGCACACACAAAGTGAATCTCGTTACCACGCATACGCTGGAAGCGTACCCAAATATCCGCTTGAATATGTTCAAGCATATGACCTAAATGGATTGCACCGTTCGCATAGGGGAGGGCGCAGGTAACCAGCATTTTTCGTTTTTGGTTTGACATGAATAATCTCTCTGAATTTGTTACGAAATTATGTAAATTGTAGCGGAAACAGGGCTTTTTTTCTAGTTATTACCAAGTTTTGCCTGAATTTATCCGTAATAAGCGGTAGAATTTAAACAAATTTTTATTAAGAGAAAATAAAATGCGCATAGCTCAACTTTATCGTTATCATATTCCGGTAGAAACCGGCGTTATTTTACGTAACAGACGCTTAAAACAGCGAGAAGGGTTTATCGTAAAGTTACAAATCGGGGACAAGATTGGATTTGGTGAGATTGCACCGCTTCCCGAATTTAGCCTTGAAACCTTGGATGAGGCGGGAAATCAGCTTAGAAACTGGGTAAAAAAATGGATTAACGGACAAAATGAAGCACTGGACGACTATGTTCCATCGGTCGCATTCGGGTTAAGTTGCGCATTAGCGGAATTAAATGGAGAATTGGGTGAGCAAGGAAATTATCGTGCGGCAGTGCTTTGCTATGGTGATCCGGACGAGCTATATGCGGAACTGAATGCACTGGAAGGAGATAAAATCGGCAAAATGAAAGTCGGGTTGTATGAGGCGAATCGTGACGGTTTAATTGCCAATATGTTGCTTGAAGCTTTACCCGATTTACAATTGCGCTTAGATGCGAATCGAGGCTGGACGCTTGAGAAAGCGGTTAAATTTGCCGAGAAAATTGCAAAGGAAAACAAAAGCCGTATTCAGTTTATCGAAGAACCGTGCAAAACTCCGGAACTTTCCCGTCAATTTGCTCAAGCCTCAGGTATTGCGATTGCTTGGGACGAAACGGTACGAGAGTCGAGTTTTGTCGTAAAAAACGAACCGCATGTGACCGCTATTGTGATTAAACCGACCTTGGTCGGATCATTACAAAAGTGTATTCGTTTAATTGAGCAAGCTCACCGACAAGGACTTATTGCAGTTATCAGTTCCAGTATTGAATCAAGTTTAGGCTTAACTCAACTGGCTCGCTTGGCACAACAATATACGCCTAAAACGACCCCGGGTTTAGATACGCTAGATCTGATGCAATATCAGTTGTTACGTGCTTGGAAAGGTTCGAACTTGCCTATCGTCGATTTGGATAGCCCGTTTGTGCAACAAATTATGCTATAATATTCACTCTATAAGCGGTCAAAATTAGACAAGAATTTGCAAAAAATTAAGCGTTTTTGACCGCTTTCCATTAATTTAATTTCAATGAAAGTTAAATCTCTCCTTTATATATTCAAGAGAAAAGTATGCGTTTAGATAAATTTATTGCGGAAAATACGGGATTGACTCGTTCTCAAGCAGCAAAAGCATTAAAAAGCGGTTTAGTCGCCGTAAACGGAAAGATAGAAAAAAGCGGCTCGGTAAAAATTAGTGAAACGGATGAAATTTGTTACGAAGGCGAACGTTTAGAATGGGTTGATGAAGGTCAATACTTTATGCTGTATAAGCCGCAAGGGTATGTGTGTTCGCATGATGACGGTGAATATCCGACCGTCTTTCAATTTTTTGATTATCCGCTGATGACTAAACTGCATACCGCAGGACGTTTAGATGTGGATACAACCGGCTTAGTTTTATTGACGGATGACGGTAAATGGTCACATCGCATTACTTCTCCGAAGCACCATTGTGAAAAGACCTATTTGGTGACACTTGCCGATCCGGTGGAAGATTTTTATGCGGAAAAACTTGCGGAAGGTATTTTATTACGCGGTGAACGCGAGCCTTGTTTACCGGCACAAATGGAAATTATTGACGATTACAATGTGAATTTAACCATTAGCGAAGGACGCTATCATCAAGTCAAACGTATGTTTGCCGCTTTAGGCAATAAAGTAGAGGCGTTACATCGCTGGCGTATCGGTGATGTGGTGTTAGATGAAAGCCTCGAAGAAGGGGAATATCGTCCGCTTACCGAGCAAGAAATAGGGAGCTTTTAATGGTAATAGCAAGACCGCATCCGTGCTTTTTTATCATCTTAGGAATGATGGCAATGCTGCCGCCTTTGGCGATTGATATGTATCTGCCTTCATTCCTTGATATTGCACGAGATTTACAAGTATCCCAAGAAAAAGTACAAACCACATTAGCGGTATTTACTTTCGGCTTCGCTGTTGGGCAGCTATTTTGGGGACCGATGGCGGATAGTTTCGGACGTAAGCCGATTATTTTGTTCGGTTTAGCAGGTTCCGCGTTAGCGGCATATTTCTTGACGCAAGTTATGACCATTGAAAACTTTTATTTACTTAGGCTGATTCAAGGACTTTGTGCGGCAGCACCGGCGGTAGTATTAGGAGCCTTAGTCCGAGATTTGTTTGATCGTAATATGTTTGCGCAAATGATGTCGGTCATTATGATTATTTCAATGCTTGCGCCGTTGTTAGCCCCGATTTTAGGCGGTTATATTGCCAAATATTTTCACTGGCATTCGATTTTTTATACCTTAGTTTTTATGGGCATCAGTTGTGTGTTGCTCATTAGTTGGAAGATCCCCGAAACACTTGCTACCGAAAAACGCCAACCGCTTAGATTCGGTATTGTCTTTAAAAATTTTTGGACGCTTTTATCGGATAAAGCAACCTTAGGTTATGTTTTAGTCGGCGGCTTGACCTTTGCCGGGATGTTTTGTTTCTTAACTTCCGGTTCGTTGGTGTATATCGGCATTTATGGGGTTTCCCAAGAGTATTTCGGCTATTTCTTCGGCTTAAATATGATTGTAATGGTGTCTATGACGGCATTAAACGGAAAAATCGTAGTCAAAGTCGGCTCGGAGAAAATGTTGAAAATCGGATTGCTTGTTCAACTGTTAGCCGGTATTTGGTTGGCGTGTGTTGCTATCTTTAAATTAGGTTTTTGGGCGATGGCGATTGGGATTCCGTTTTATGTCGGTATGCTTTCGACTATCGGTAGCAATGCGACTGCGGCTATTTTGGATCGTTACCCGCAGATGGCAGGGACGGCAAACGGCGTTGCCGGTACCGCCCGTTTCGGTATCGCCTCCTTAGTCGGTGCGACGCTTTCTCATATTGCCGTCACAAGCGAACGACCAATGTTATATGCAATGGCGATTTGTACGATAACCGCTTCGACAATTTATTACGTATTATGTAGAAATAGGACGGAGCAAGCGGTTTGATTTTATATGAAAATAGAAAAGTGGACACCTAAGTGTCCACTTTTTTTACCAACAGGCATAACAATAATGCCAAGGGTGGAAGCGAGGGCGTTCTAGATCGTAGTAACGCTGTATTTGTTCCAGTTCTTCTTGGTGTTTATAGTTTTCCCAAGCAAGTTTATGGCACGCCTGAAAAAGCGGGTCATTAACTTTTTTCTGATAACGCTGAGTAAATTCGGCTTTTTCTTTTTCGGTTTGAGATATTGGCGGATTATACAATTGCGCCATCATCTCAGCCGTTTCTACGTCACATTGCTTAGCAAGTGCTACCGATAAATCCTGCTGCGCTTTGATTTGCCTAGCCTGCCGTTCAGCCTGTTGTTGTGGCGTGACGGCACAAGCGGAAAGTAGTAATGAAATCGTAATTGCGATCGTCCATGTTGCTTTTTTCATTTAAGCCTCCTGTTATGCTCAAAAATTAAGCTCTCTGAGTTTATCACTCAAAGAGTTTAGATCAATAGCATTATTCAATTTCCGTTTCAGATCCTTCTTCTAACTCATCCGCCATGGCACTGAGCGCATCACGACAAAGTTGTGCTAATGCTTTATAAAACCCGTTATCATGCGCTTCGATTTGCCCTAAGAATTTCGCTGCACAAGGTAGCAAAAACTGCTCAAAAAAGGCTTGTTGTGCGGCATTTGAATCTAAATTGTCTTCAATCCATGATGCGGTAAGAAGTAAAAGTGCAACATGATCAGGTTGTTCTAACACTGGCATTGCGCGTGTTTGACGGAAGTTGATGAAGTCCTCAACCGAAATTTTATAGGCGGAAATTGTTGTAGCAATAGCTCCAGCCTCACCAAAAAGTGCTTGATAGCTTGCTTGTAATTGCGTAGGGTTAGCGTTTTTCTCTAACACTGTTAAGGCTAATTCACTTTGCGCATCGGTCGATAACGCCCATTGTCGGCGTAAGCCACCTTGTGCGAGCCAAGTAAAAGTACCGGCAAGAATCGGATCAGTCGGAGAACGGTAGAATAAATTGCCGAATAAACGGCAAAGTAGTGAAAAATCGTTAATGGTTGTTTCGCTCATAAGTAATCGGTTATAAAGGTTAAGAAGTTAGCCATTTTACACGAATAGGATAAGAAGATGAAATATATTGGTGCGCACGTAAGTGCTTCAGGCGGTGTCGAGAACGCTGTATTAAGAGCGGTTGAAATCGGCGCAAATGCTTTCGCTTTATTTACTAAAAACCAACGCCAATGGAAAGCCCCCGCTTTAAAAGCGGATACGATTGAGAAATTCAAGCGTTTTTGTAAGGCGCATCAGTTCTCACCGGATCATATTTTACCGCACGATAGTTACCTAATTAACTTAGGTAATCCGGAAGCGGAAAATTTAGCAAAATCACGAGAGGCTTTTATTGATGAAATGGATAGAGCAAATCAGTTAGGGCTAAAACTACTGAATTTCCACCCCGGTGCACATTTAAATAAAATTTCGGAAAGCGATTGTTTAGCACGTATTGCCGAATCAATTAATATTGCGGTGGAAAGCGTTCCGAATGTGATTGCGGTGATTGAGAATACTGCCGGTCAGGGTTCTAATCTTGGTTATCGTTTTGAACATTTAGCCGAAATTATTGACCAAGTGGAGGACAAAAGCCGAGTAGGTGTCTGTTTAGATACTTGTCATCTCTTTTCAGCGGGATATGACATCAGTTCTTTGACGGCTTGCGAACGAACATTTTCTGAGTTTGAACAAACGGTCGGTTTTCAGTATTTACGTGGAATGCACCTCAACGGCTCAAAAACAGCATTAGGTAGCCGAGTAGATCGTCACCATACGTTAAAAGAAGGTACAATCGGTACGGATTTCTGCAAATTTATTATGCAAGACGACCGTTTTGACGATATTCCGCTTATTTTAGAAACAATTCAGCCTGAAATTTGGGCGGAAGAAATAAAATTTTTGAGGACATTAGCAGAATAATCCGTTATACTGCCGAAGCTTTATTGTCGCGACCTGTAAAAAAACAGGTCGCCGAATTTACTAACTTTAAGATTTTTAATAGGAATCAACCGCTGTAGTTGTTCTGGCGAGACAAATTATTATGAAAAAATACTCTACTTTAACAAGGCTAAAGCCATTATTTATTACATCACTGTTTGCAATGTTCGGTAGTTATTCTTCAATTGCTTCCGCTAGTTTAAGTAGTAATCCAGCCACTCCAAGTCAAATTAAAATCGTTGCCAAAGCCGCAACAGCCGAGCAAATTGAAGCTCAAATCTTGTATAAACAAGGGATTAAAGCCCGCGTATCTCACCGTGAAGAACTTTCCACCGAAGGCGGTAATGCCGCTAAAAAAGTACATAGTATTTATCGTAAATGGGCGGGGACTCGCTATCGTTTAGGTGGCGAAGGGCGAGGCGGTATTGATTGTTCGGCTTTCGTTCAAAAAACAATGAGCGGTGCTTTTAATCTTGATTTGCCTCGTTCTACGGCAGAACAACGTCATCTAGGTCGTTCAATTTCGAAATCGGATTTACGTCCCGGTGATTTAGTCTTTTTCCGCCGCAATAATCATGTCGGCGTTTATATCGGAGCCGGTAAATTTGTACATGCCAGTACTAGCCAGGGCGTAACCACCAGCTCTCTTTCGGAACGCTATTGGGCAAGAAATTATACGCAATCCCGTCGCGTTTTATAATGAATTCATACAATAAGTCGTCAAAAAAGATTATTTGACGACTTTTTTGTTATGCTGCATATTTTCTTGTCGCTATTTGTGTAGATTTATGACGCATTTGGTGTACTACATTAGTAATCACTCCCGAAATCTCAATTTCTTGCCAGCTGCTAATGCGTAAATTAGGTTCTCTTATATCCAGCGAGAAAAGAATAATTTCCTGTATTCCTTCACTATTCTCAATTTCCTTGAAAAACTGATAAAACTTATATTCTCCGTTTTTTTCAATCACAAGTAAATCATTGACTAAATATTGTGCGGATTGCTCAACAATAAGCAGATCGTCCGATTCAATTCCCCAAGCAATTAAATTCGGATTTTTCACTTGAATAAAAAAAGTCTCGGTCGGGCGTTTAATGCAGAGTGAATTTAGATCTAATTTAATTGAGCGTTCGCTATTCATATCTCGATACATCGGTAGCGGTTGGTATGGTAACTCACGAGTAAGCGGTCGAATTGAAGCCATTTTTGTATCCTCTATCTAAACTGTGTGTTTATACAGGTTATTTTACTGATTAAAAAAACAGTGTCAATCCTGTTTGTTTAATTTTTTGTAAAAATATCCAGTGTTTTTGCGAGAGTATTGAGAAGACGGTATTTAGCAAGCGGTGAAATTTTAGTGAGGATTTGCAAAAGAGGAGCAATAAAAAAGCACCCGAAGGTGCTTTTTTAAGAAAATAGACAGTAAAGCTGTTATTATAAGCTTTCTGTAAAAGTACGAGTGATTACATCGCGTTGTTGTTCCGGTGTTAATGAGTTGAAACGCACTGCATAACCAGAAACGCGGATAGTTAATTGTGGGTATTTTTCCGGGTTTTTAACCGCATCTTCTAATGTTTCACGACGTAAAACATTAACGTTTAAGTGTTGGCCACCTTCAACTTTAATAGTTGGAGCAACGTTTACCGGCACTTCACGGTATGCGATTTGACCTAATTCGCTAATTGCAACAACTTGGTCTTCTTTATAAACGTCGCCTTTAGCTGCGATACAACGCGCTTCGTTTTTTTCTTCATCTAATAACCAGAAAGAGTTTACTAAGTTGCTGTTTGAAGATTCTGTAATTTGTACGCCTTTGATCATTTTGATACTCCTAAGTATGGGCTGGGTAATTATAAAATTTTTTGATAAATTCAAATTTTGTTGATGTGGTGAATTTTATCACTTTTTTTGAAGAATTCTACTAAAAGTTGAATGAATATAGTTTAAATATTATTAATTGGATAAAAAATAATCTAATATATAGGTAAATTTAAAATTCTTAACACTCTTTAACAGGAAAAACTATGAATAATTGGACAGAAGCACTGGGCGAAGAAAAACAACAACCTTATTTTCAGCATATCTTACAACAAGTACATCAAGAAAGAATGAATGGTGTAACGGTTTTCCCACCGCAAAAAGAAGTGTTTAGTGCCTTTGCCTTAACCGAATTTAAAGATGTGAAGGTAGTGATATTAGGGCAAGATCCTTATCATGGACCAAACCAAGCGCACGGCTTGGCATTTTCGGTAAAACCGCCGGTCGCACCGCCACCTTCTTTAGTTAATATGTATAAAGAACTGGCGCAGGATATTGAAGGTTTTCAAATTCCGAATCACGGCTATTTAGTTGATTGGGCAAAACAAGGAGTATTACTGCTTAATACCGCTCTAACGGTACGCCAAGGACAAGCGCATTCGCATGCCAATTTAGGTTGGGAAATTTTCACCGATAAAGTGATTGCTCAGCTCAATCAACACCGTGAAAATTTAGTCTTTTTATTGTGGGGCAGCCATGCGCAGAAAAAAGGGCAGTTTATCGACCGTTCTCGCCATTGCGTGCTGACCGCTCCACATCCCTCACCGTTATCCGCTCATCGAGGATTTTTAGGCTGCCGTCATTTTTCAAAAGCAAATGCTTATTTAAGAGAAAAAGGCATTCAAGAAATTCGTTGGCAGTTACCGATGAATGTTTAAAGATTATAAGCGGTCAAATTTGCGGATTTTCTTACAATTTTAGCCGCTTGTATTTCATAAAATATAAGTAAAACAATAAAACTTTATATAAAAAGGAGAGTTATGATGAACACATTTTATGATATTGATTTTGCTAAATTATACCGACAACATTTTGAACAAAGCCGCAATCACGAGTCTCCGAAAGAATGGGATAAGAATGCGGTTAAATTTGCCGAAAAGTTTGTTGAGAAAGAGAGCGATTACGTCACACAATTTTTAGCGAAAACAATGATAGAGGCTAAAGATTCGGTACTGGATATCGGTTGCGGGCCGGGTACGCTTGCTATTCCGCTTGCCCAACGTGGTTGCCAGTTATTCGCGCTGGATTTTAGCCAAGGAATGTTGTCGCTATTAGATAATTATGCCGTTCAAGCGCAATTACCAAATATTCAAACCATTCAAAAGTCTTGGAGTGATGATTGGAGTGATGTTCCTTGCGCTGACGTAGTGATTGCATCAAGAGCAACATTAGTGGGTAATTTGGACGAAGCGATTGATAAACTCATTGCGAAAGCGAAGAAAAGCGTATATTTAACGGCTATCACCCAACCTCATTTTATTGATGAGCGCATTTTTGCGGCAATCGGACGTAGTAATATCGGTGCACCGACTTATATCTATTTACTTAACCGACTATATCAGCGCGGTATTCAAGCCGAATTACAATTTATAGAGGGGGCTCGTTCTGAAATCGAGATAGAAAGTAGCGAAATGTTACAAGAGATTATGCAAGCCACATTAGGCGAATTAACCGAAGAAGAAAAAGCTAAATTAGCCGAATTTTATCAAATGACGCAAGATTCACATCAGCCGATTTATCAAGGGCAACCAAAATGGGCATTAATTTCTTGGAAGGTATAAGAGCTTAAGTCGATTGGCTTAAATTTAATTTGACCAAGCGGTTAAATTTGTAGATTTTTTTGCAATTTTAACCGCTTGTCTTATAAGTATTTTATCAAGCGGAATGCACTTGTGCGTATTCTTCGTCAGTGACCGGTGATAGCCAAGTAACTTTTTTACCATCTTTATAATTTGTGATAGCTAAATGCACTAAATCACTATCGGCACTTGCACCGTGCCAATGTTCAATATTCTCAGGAATATTAATCACATCGCCGGTTTGAATCACTTGTGCCGGTTTTCCTCGTTCTTGATACCAGCCTTTGCCGCTGGTCACAATCAAGACTTGTCCTTTTGGATGTGTATGCCAATTGGTTCTCGCTCCTTTTTCAAAGGTCACGCTGCCGATAGAAAATTCATTATTGTGATCCGCTTCCAATACCTCGATTAAAAAGGTACTGCCGGTGAAAAATTCAGGTGAACGAGGTTCGCCTTTCGGGAAAAGTGTTTGCATAGAGTAATCTCCTGTGTGGATTTGTCATTGTTATATATGGTTTTAATAAGTCACAAGCGGTCAGAATTGCAAAAAATTTTGCAAATTTAACCGCTAGTTACCCTCGCCCCTTGTGGGAGAGGGAAAGATTTTTCTTCGTGTAGAAGAAAAATCAGGGAGAGGGGGGATTCGGTGGATAAGACTACCTACCATACACATTATTTTATCTCCCCAATCGCATTCAAAATACGTTTATCTGAAATCGGGTATTTAGTGCCAAGTTGTTGGGCGAACAGACTGACACGTAACTCTTCAATCATATAACGAATTTCTAGCACTTCGTCAGGGATTGCTTTAGATTTCGGCAGTTTGGTGAGTAATTGCTTATAAGCATTTTCTACTTGTTCCACCCGTAACATCTTCGCTCGGTCAGTGTTTGTGTCCGTGCCGAGTTTGTCTAATCGTTTGTCGATAGCAGTTAAATAACGGTGTAAATCGGCAAGACGTTGGTAGCCGGTTTTGGTCACAAAATCCGGATAAACCAAACCGCTTAATTGTGCTTTAATATCCGACAGAGCAAACGCCATTGTGAAGTCCATTTTGCCTTTCATTCGTTTGTTTAACTCGAAGGCAAGTGTGAGGATTTTCTCCACTTGTAATGCAATTTCTGCGGTAGTGTCGTTTAAGTTACCTCGCACAAATTCATGCAATTCATTGAATTTTTCTTCGGTCCAAACAAAACCGCCGAATTCATCTACTAATTTATCCACGGCACAAGAGATACAGTCATCGATCAATTCCAACACTTTACCGAATGGGGCAAAGTAAAGTCCAAGTTTTGCTTTGTTCGGCAATTTTTCGTGTAAGTATTTGATTGGCGAAGGCACATTGAGTAATAACAAACGGCGTAAACCGGCTCGCATTGCACGGGCTTGCTCGAATTCGGTTTCGAATAATTTTACGCCCACTGCGGTTTGCTCATCGACAATTGCCGGGTAAGCTTTCACGCTGAAATTGGCTTTTTTCTGTTCGTAGAATTGCGGTAAGTTAGCGAAATTCCACAAATGTACGCCGCTTTGCTCGATACCGTCATCAGCAATTGTTGAAAGGCTTTCTTGCACTTGATCTTTGAGCGCAAATTTCAGTTCGTCCAAGTTTTCGCTTTCTTGTAGTTTTTTACCTTTTTCATCCATCACACGGAATGTCATACGCAAATGCGGCGCAAGTTGCGACAGATCCCACAGCTCCGGATCAATAGTTACACCGGTCATACGGCGAAGCTCGTAAGCCAGACTTTCTAGCAATGGTTTTTGATACGGCTCGGCTCTGCCTAAGAACGCATCTGCATAGTTCGGTGCCGGTACAAAATTACGGCGAGTTGCTTTCGGTAATGATTTAATTAACGCCACCACTAGCTCATGGCGAAGCCCTGGAATTTGCCAGTCGAAGCCTTCCGGCTCTACTTGATTAAGTAAAGGTAACGGAATATGCACGGTGACACCATCGTGATCTTTACCGATTTCAAATTGGTAACTTAATTTCAGTTTAAGCTGCCCTTGATACCAAAAATTCGGGAAATCCAAATCGCTGACCGTGTTGGCGTTTTCATTCATTAAGAATGATTTTTCAAAGTTGAGCAATTCAGGATCTTTTTGACCCGCTTTTTTCCACCATGTATCAAAATGGCGGCTGGATACCACTTCTGTTCCGATTCGTTGATCGTAGAAGTCGAACAGGGTTTGTTCGTCCACTAAAATATCTCGGCGGCGAGATTTGTGTTCGAGGTCTTCCACTTCTTTGATCAAGCGGTTATTTTCTTTGAAAAATTTGTAATTATTATGCCAATCGCCCTCAACCATTGCCGAGCGGATAAATATTTCGCGGCTAACAGTCGGATCAATTGAACCGTAATTGACAAGACGATTCGCTACCACCGGAATACCGTAGAGCGAGACTTTTTCATACGCCATCACCGCACCTTTAGATTTTGACCAATGCGGTTCGCTGTAACTGCGTTTAAGTAAATGTCCGGCGAGTGGCTCAATCCACTCCGGTTCGATTTTTGCCACAGTTCTTGCCCACAACTTGGTGGTTTCTACCAGTTCGGACGCAGCAAGCCACTTCGGCTGCTTTTTGAAAAGCGCCGAGGTTGGGAACACATAAAAATGCGCATTTCTCGCCCCGAGGTAGTGCATTTTTTCGCTGTCTTTCAGCCCGATATGTGACAGCAAACCGGTCAGTAAAGCGGTGTGAATTTGTTGATAATTTGCATCTTCGCTATTAATCGGCAAGCCCATTTCTCGTACAGAAAGACGTAGTTGATGATAAATATCCTGCCATTCACGCACACGCAAATAGTTGAGAAAATCTTTTTGACATTGCTTGCGGAACTGGTTTTTGGTCAGTTCTTTTTGCTGAGTTTGAATGTAATGCCACAAATTCACAAACGCCAAGAAATCGGAGTCTTTGTCAGCAAAACGGCGATGTTTTTCGTCTGCAGCCTGTTGGCGTTCTTGCGGACGTTCACGCGGATCTTGAATCGAAAGCGCAGAGACAATCATCATCACTTCGTGTAATGAACCGTTTTGTGCCGCGGCAATGACCATACGACCTAAGCGAGGATCGATGGGGAGTTGGGCAAGTTGACGACCGATTGCGGTTAATTTATTACCATTAATCGCACCTAATTCTTCTAGCAAACGAATACCGTCCTGTACCTGTCTAGTATCCGGACGATCAACAAATGGAAACGCTTCAATATCCGACAAACCGAGCGAGGTCATCTGCAAAATGACTGAGGCAAGATTAGTACGCAGAATTTCCGGATCGGTAAATTCCGGACGAGCGTTAAAATCCTCCTCTGAATAGAGGCGGATACAAATCCCTTCGCTGGTTCGTCCGCAACGGCCTTTTCGCTGGTTCGCAGAGGCTTGAGAAATCGGCTCAATCGGCAAACGTTGTACTTTAGTGCGGTAACTATAGCGAGAAATACGCGCCGTACCGGTATCAATCACATATTTGATATTCGGAATGGTGAGTGAGGTTTCCGCTACGTTGGTGGCTAAAATCACACGATTTAGACCGCTTGGCTGGAAAATGCGTTGCTGTTCGGCAGCCGAGAGGCGAGCGTAAAGCGGTAGAATTTCAGTGAATCTTAGCTCTTGTTTTTGTAGCACTTCGGCAGTATCACGAATTTCTCGTTCACCGCTCATAAAAATCAAAATATCGCCGCGACCTTCGGCTTGAAGTTCATCAACAGCGTTGATAATACCTTGTAGTTGGTCTTGGTCATCTTCTTCCACAATTGGACGATAACGCACTTCCACCGGGAAGGTTCGTCCGGAAACCTCAATAATCGGTGCATTATTAAAGTGGCGAGAAAAACGTTCCACATCAATGGTTGCCGAGGTAATGATCACTTTTAGATCGGGACGTTTATGCAGAATTTGTTTCAGATAGCCAAGAATAAAATCGTTGTTGAGTGAGCGTTCGTGTGCTTCATCAATAATTAACGTATCGTACTGATTGAGATAGCGGTCGTTTTGGATTTCGGCAAGCAAAATACCGTCCGTCATTAATTTCACAAGGGTATTTTCGCCCACTTGATCATTAAAGCGTACTTTGTAGCCGACTGTTACACCCATTTCGCTTTTTAATTCTTCGGCAATACGGTTTGCCACCGAACGTGCCGCCAAACGGCGAGGCTGAGTATGTCCAATCAAGCCTTTTACGCCACGTCCGAGTTCCAAGCACATTTTCGGTAGCTGAGTGGTTTTACCCGAACCGGTTTCACCGGCAATCACCACCACCTGATTTTCTGCAATCAGTTTTAAGATTTCTTCACGACGAGCGGAAACCGGTAAATCGGGATAAGTGATTTCAAGGCTGGAATGTTGTGCTTTTCTGGCTTGGAAAGCTGCTTGTGCCGAGAGAATTTCACGTTCAATTTCCGCAATCACATTGTTTTTGGCTTCTTGTTTTTTGATGGCAGAAATACCGTGAATACGAGTACGTAAACGGCGGTAATCGGTATTGGTGAGTTCTTTTAAATTTGCGATTAATGCTTTCTGACTCTCATCAAGCGGTCTATTTTTGAAATTTTTTTGCGAAGGTTTCATTGTCTTGTCTTAACTATGTATTGCCTTAACGATATTCGGCATTATGCGAGATATTTTGAGGAAAATTATAGCCTAAATTGAGGGGAAACAGTAGGTAGAAGAGACCGCTTGCAACGCTCACTTAATAAGAGAGGGGAACAAGCGGTCTAATTTTGAATAAATTTTACCAATTAGCCTTTACCGATTAATAGCGAAAGAATACCTGCAGCAATTAACGGGCCAACCGGCACGCCACCAAGTAATGCTACGCCGATAATAGTACCGACTAGTAATCCGGTAACTAACAGCGGCTGACCGCCCATTAAACTTACCCCTCTGCCGCCTAACCAAGCCACCGCAATTCCTGCAACCACGGCAAGCAACATCTTCCAATTTAAAAATTCAGAGAAGGAGGGGAGGGAAATTTTGCCGGAAACAATCGGGCTTAATACGCCGATAGTTAAAATGATAATCCCGATGCTTAAACCGTGCTTATCTAAAAAGGGCAGATATTTGCTGAGAAAAGTTTGTTGCACCAGTAACAGCACTGTCGCGGCAATAGTAATTGAATTGTTGTTTCCGACCACACCGAGAAAAATCAGTACGACAAGGAATAGTGAAATGGGGTTGAATTGTAGGGACATAGTTTGATATGAATGAGATTAAAATATTATCCTCGTTTCTCGCAAAAGTGAGTAAGTGAGGAAACCGAAAATCAGTAATTTTCAGATAGAGAGGGATTTGCTGATTTTATCGAATTTAGACCGCTATCCCTCTCTCTGCCGATCCGCTGAACGCTTCACCGGCTGCCTCTCTTCCGCAAGCGGGCGAGAGTAAAATTTAGCCGGCAACCATTACCATTGCCGGGCGAAGTACGCGACCTTGTAAGGTGTAACCTTTTTGTAAAACTACGCTGATATGGTTTGCTTCGATACCTTCCGCCGGTTGCATTGAAATCGCTTGGTGAAGTTCCGGATTGAAGGCTTCGCCGACAACACCAACCGCTTCCACACCGAATTTAGCTAAAGTAGAAATAAATTCTTTATGGGTCATTTCTACGCCATCAACCAATGCTTGTGTCGTTTCATCGGTGACTGCCGTATCGAGCGCATTTAAACCGCGTTCAAGGTTATCTACTACGGTTAATAATTCCTTGGAGAATTTTTCAAGTGCGAATTTATGTGCTTTTTCAACATCTTGTTCGGCACGGCGACGGATATTTTGGATTTCCGCTTGCGCACGTAATTGAATATCTTTTTCACGGTTATCCGCTTCCGCAATATAAGTTTCTAACTCATTAATACGTGCATAAGCGGCTGCCAGTTCAGCTTCGACAGGTTGTTCTTGTTGTACTTCGGCTGTTTGCTCTAATTGCGCTTCGTTTGCAACTTCAACTTGTTCGGCTTGAGCTTGTGCATTTTCGTTTTGAGCTGTCATTTTAAATCCTCTTCGTTTCAAATATATAAATGAAAAATCGTTACTAATATAGCGTTAAATTTGCTGATTTCAAGGTAAAAGCGGTAATGTGAATAAATTATTAAAAATAATTTGCAAAAAATTGCCGTTTTGATTAGAAAATCCTTGCAAAATCTAGGGGGTGGCTTAAAATCGCCCTCGTCTTTTAAGCCCTTAGGCAAGGCTATATTTTTTACTCATCTTTTCTTTAACGGAGAAAACTTAAATGAAAAAATTAGCGGGTTTATTTGCAGCAGGTTTAGCGACAGTTGCATTAACAGCGTGTAATGAAGAAAAGCCAAAAGCGGCTGAAGCAGCGGCTCAACCGGCAGCAGCGGGAACAGTTCACCTTTATACTTGGACTGAATATGTGCCTGAAGGCTTGTTAGATGAATTCACAAAGCAAACCGGTATCAAAGTAGAGGTTTCAAGCCTTGAATCTAACGAAACCATGTATGCGAAATTAAAATTACAAGGTAAAGACGGCGGTTACGATGTTATCGCACCTTCTAACTATTTCGTTTCAAAAATGGCGAAAGAAGGTATGTTAGCGGAATTAGATCACGCAAAACTTCCTGTAATCAAAGAGTTAAACCAAGATTGGTTAAACAAACCTTATGACCAAGGTAACAAATACTCTTTACCGCAATTATTAGGTGCGCCGGGTATCGCATTTAACTCAAATGACTATAAGGGCGATGCGTTCACTTCTTGGGGCGATTTATGGAAACCTGAGTTTGCGAATAAAGTACAATTATTAGATGACGCACGTGAAGTATTTAACATTGCATTATTAAAATTAGGTAAAAATCCTAACACAACCAATCCGGAAGAGATTAAAGCGGCTTACGAAGAATTGAAAAAATTACGTCCGAACGTACTTTCTTTCACTTCAGACAACCCGGCGAACTCATTTATCGCAGGCGAAGTATCTGTAGGTCAATTATGGAACGGTTCCGTACGTATTGCTAAAAAAGAACAAGCGCCGGTAAACATGGTGTTCCCGAAAGAAGGTCCTGTGCTTTGGGTTGATACGTTAGCCATTCCGGCGAATGCGAAAAACAAAGAAAATGCGCATAAGTTAATCAACTACTTATTAAGCGCACCGGTTGCGGAAAAATTAACTTTAGAAATCGGTTACCCGACTTCAAACGTAGAAGCGTTAAAAACATTACCGAAAGAGATTACCGAAGATCCGGCAATCTATCCGACAGCTGATGTGTTAAAAGCGGCACAATGGCAAGACGATGTAGGCAATGCAATCGAACTTTACGAAAAATATTACCAAGAGTTAAAAGCGGCGAAATAATTCGTTAGCTTAACGGATAAAGCCCTCGAGAAGCGATTTTCGAGGGTTTTTTCATTTTTACAAGCGGTCTAATTTTGCAAAAATTTTGCGAAAAACGACCGCTTGTTGCCGTATAATAACCTCCGTATTTTGAAAGAGGTAATTATGAATCTGCAATGGCAAAAATATCCGGAAAACACACGTAAACTATTTAAACTCACGCTACCGATTTTTATTTCTCAGCTTTCGGTGGCGGGAATGGGGCTGGCTGACATTGTGATGGCGGGGCTGGTGAGTGATGATGATGTGTCTGCGATTGCGGTGAGTAATTCCATCTATTTTCCCCTCTTTTTATTTGTATTAGGTTTGCTTAATGCTATTACGCCAACCGTTTCTTACTTAAACGGCTCGAACCAACGTCATTTAATTGCCCATCAAATTCGCCAAGGCTTTTGGTTGGTTTTAGTATGTTCAGTTCCGTTGATTATCGTCTTTCTAAATAGCCATTGGATTTTAGACTATATGAATACGCCGCAAGCCTTTTCGACTAAATCGCAGCAATATTTGGCGATTATAGCGATTGGGGTAGTGCCGGCATTATTAGGCATTAATTTACGTTGTATGAATGACGGCTTATCCAATCCGAAGCCGGCAATGCGTATTATGTTCTTCGGGTTATTGCTGAATATTCCGCTTAATTATATTTTTATTTTCGGTAAATTCGGACTGCCGGAACTGGGAGCGGTCGGTTGCGGTGTGGCGACTGCGATAGTGAACTGGATAATGTTCTTATTACTATTTCATTACAGTTATACAAACAAATCCCAAAAAGATATCGGCTTATTTAACCGTTGGTTTGAAATGCCAAGCGGTCAAACTTTGTTGAAAATTTGCAAATTGGGTTTACCGATCGGCTTTGCAACGTTTACCGAAGTGATGTTGTTCTCCACATCTGCTTTACTGCTTTCACCGCTCGGCTCGCAAGTGGTGGCAAGTCATCAGGCGGCTCTGCAAACCAGCTCGTTGTTATTTATGATCCCAATGTCTTTTAGTATTGCGACCACAATTGTGGTAGGAAAAACCTTGGGGCAGAAACAAGTCGAACAGGCAAAAATTATTAGCTATCACGCGCTGATTACCGGTGCGCTGTTTGCGTTAGCGGCAGCGGTCGTGATTGTGATTTTAGATGAAATAATTCCACTGGCATTTACCAGCGACCCGGTGTCGATTGCAATTGCGGCGCATTTATTGTTGTTTGCAGCGGTATATCAAATTCCGGATTCATTACAAGCGGTGGCAAACGGTATTCTGCGTGGCTATAAACATACCAAACCGATTTTATATGTCACGATGTTCTGTTATTGGGTGATTGGTATGCCGTTCGGCTATATTTTAGCGAGAACGGATTGGATTGTTGAACCGATGGCGGCGGCAGGCTTTTGGTTTATATTCTGTGTCAGTTTAAGTATCGCCGCCGGATTATTAATTTACCAGATGCACAAAATCCAACAAGTACCAGCTGATCAACTGTTAGCAAAATTAGAACGCATTAAATAATGATTGAATATTGAGTGAAATAATGAAAACCCTTTCTCCGATTGAACTGCCGTTAAATTGTACCGCATTAATTGAAGCGTCTGCCGGTACCGGTAAAACCTTTACCATGGCGAATTTATATTTGCGTTTGCTACTAGGAGTTGGTTGTGCGCCTTTAACGGTTGAACAAATTTTGGTGGTAACTTTTACTAAAGCGGCAACCGAAGAATTACGTGATCGTATTCGTAAAAATATCAAAGCCTGTCGTATGTTTTTACAAGAGTACGATGCGGAAAAAGCCTATGATGCCAATGATTTCTTCTTCCAATTAGCTCAGCGGATTGAAGGTGTGGAAGAGGCGATTTTACGCTTACGCATTGCCGAACGAGAGATCGATTTAGCCAGTATTTTTACGATTGACAGTTTCTGCCAAAAAATGTTGTTTCAATTTGCTTTCGATTCGGGCGTTCGCTTCGATAGTGATTTACAACCGGACGAAAATGATCTTTTACGCCGCATCAGCGAAGAAGTTTGGCGTGAAATGTTCTATCCGATGACGCTAAATGAAACGGCTTTAGTTGTGCAATTTTTAGGTACGCCGGAAAAGGCTTTAGGTGAAATCAAACAATTTATCGGTAAAGATTTGCCGGAACTTTCTGCTGAACAAGGTTGGATACAGGCTGATTTTGCTCATTATGCCCAACAATCGAATGATTTTTTTAGCCAAGCCAAGCAACATTGGTTGAATAATGGCGAGAAAATTGTCGGGTTAGTACAAGCGGAATTAGCTAAAACCTATGCTAAAGGGATAAAAAAGTCATTAAGCCGAGCTTCATATAAAAGTAATCTGATCTCGGATTGGATTGAAAAAGTAAACCGTTGGGCAAATAGCGAAGACACGTTTTTACCGAAAGAATTTGAACGTTTTTGCCAAGATTTTATGCAATCTAAAGCGGAAGCCGGTGCGGAGCCGTTATCTGATCCGCTTTTTGTAAAAAATCAGCAAATTTGGACCGCTTACCATATTCAATTTACGCCAGATAAACAAAAGGCGCTATTAGTTTATCAATACTTATCCGCTATTCGCCAAAAAATGGCGGACTATAAAGCGACACATAGTGAAAAGAGTTTTGATGATCTGCGAGCATTCCTAAATCAAGCTCTGAAAAGCGAAAGAGGAGAGATATTAGCCGAACAGATTCGTCGCTTATTTCCGTTTGCGATGATTGACGAGTTCCAAGATACTGACAAAGAACAATATGAAATTTTCCATAAAATCTTTATGCAAGGAGATCGGAGAAATCGTGGGTTTATTATGATCGGCGATCCGAAACAGTCGATTTATAAATTCCGTGGAGCGGATATTTTTACCTATCTGACCGCTTCGCAACAAGCACAAGAAAAGCGAACCTTACCGAAAAACTGGCGTTCGTTACCTGAAATTGTTACCGCCACTAACCGTTTGTTTGAATTTCCCGAAAGTGTCGAACATAGCCCGTTTTTATATGACGGTATCCGTTTTCAAGCGGTGGAACACAAGCAGACGGATGCGCAATTAGTCGGAGCCGAGCATTTTAATTGTTATTTACAAGCGGAATTTAATGAGCAAGAAGCGGCGGAACATTGCGCTTATCAAATTCAGCAACAATTAAAAGTAATGGAAGTGGGTGATTTCGGTTTGAATTTTGCTAAGGATAAGGTGTTTACTGCTTTCCAAGCAAAAGATATTGCGATCTTAGTACGAGGTAAAAATCAGGCAATATTACTTAAAGAGGCTTTGGCAACACGAGGCATTCGTTCGGTCTTCCTTTCGGACAGACGTAGCGTATATGCTTCGGATATTGCTCAGGAATTAAAATGGGTGTTATATGCGTGTTTGAATCCGTCTCATCAAGCTAACGTGCTAACTGCTATCGGTTCAAGTTTATGGGGGCTTTCGGCAGCAGAGATTTATCGCCTTAAAAATGATGAAAATGCTTGGGATAGACAAGTTTCAGCCTTTATTCATTACCAACAAATCTGGCAGCAGCAAGGGATTTTACCGATGTTGCACCAATTATTTATGCAAGAGGGAATTATTCATCGTTTGCGTGCCGGAGCCGACAGTGATCGCCGTCTAACCGATTTATTGCATTTGGCGGAATTACTACAAAATGCAATGCCGAGTTTAGAAAACGAATCGGCGTTAGTGCGTTGGTATGAACGTCAATTAGAGAATCCGCAAGAGAAAGAGGATCAACAACTCCGTTTGGAAAGTGAAGACGAGCTAATCAAAATTATCACGATTCACGGTGCCAAAGGCTTACAGTATCCCATCGTATGGTTACCGTTTATCGGTAAGAATAATCGCGGTGATCGTGTGTTACCGGGAGTCGAAACTCCGAAAGTTTCTGTTTACCGTAATACGGAAGACGAGGTTAGTTGGCATTTAGGCAGTAGAGATGATAAAACACAGGAATTGATGGATAAGGCGGAATTTGCCGAAGATTTACGTCTATTATATGTTGCGCTGACCCGTGCCGAATCGCAATTAAATCTGATTTTACCGACAACCTTCACTAAAGGTTGGAATGCGATGCACTATTTGTTGAGTAACGGTGAATTAGGCGGAACGACCTCTTTTGTGACCGAGGTGCCTACATCGGATTATTTGGATAGAAAAGGCATTAAATATCATGCGGTTGAGTTAAATTCGCAGCCTATAGAAGACGATTGGCGACCTACCCCCTCTTTACCGAGTGAATTACAAGTGAGATCTTTTCAGCGTGAAATGACTCAAGACGGACAAATCAGTAGTTTTACTGCATTACACGCTTATCATGAATGGAATGAACAATTCGGTGTAGGACAGACGGTAGTGAGCGAAAAAGTGCAAGATTATGACCGACAAATCGAAACGTCCGTTTTAGACGAGCCGGATTGGTTCGCGGAAAATACCGCATATTCCGCTTATCAATTTCCGCACAGTGCAAAAGTCGGTAGTGTTTTGCACCGCTTTTTTGAACACAGTGACTTCCAACAAGCGGTCGATTTTGCGCAAATTCGTACTATTTGTGAGCAGTTAAATTTAGATGAAAATTGGTATGAACCGTTACAACAATGGTTTGAAAAGGTGCTTGAAACGCCGTTTAGCGAAGCGGAATTTGCGCTAAAAGACGTTCCGATGACAAAGCGTTTGAACGAATGGCAGTTTTATTTACGTTTAAAAAATTCTGACGGATTACGCAGGCTAAATCAATTATTAAAGCAGTATAGTGTGGTGTCAGCCAAATTGCCGGATTTGAATTTACCGCAGTTGGAAGGTTATTTACGCGGTTTTGTCGATTGTATCGTACAAGTAAATGATAAATTTTACTTGATAGACTATAAGTCGAATTTCTTAGGCTATTTAGCGCAAGATTATAGCCGACAGAATCTGGAAAAAACGATCGGACAATATCGCTATGATCTGCAATATCTGCTTTATACATTGGCGTTACATCGCTATTTACGGGCGCGTTTAGGTGAGCAGTACGAGTATGAGCGTGATTTTGGCGGCGTGGCATATTTATTCTTACGAGGCATGAACGGCACACCGAATAGCGGTGTATTTTTCGAAAAACCTTGCAAAGAATTGATCGAAGGAATGGATGAGCTGTTCGGCTAATACTTGTTATAAAATCACATAGAAAAACATAAAGCACTAAAATAACGAGTTTTAGTGCTTTATTCATTAAACAAGCGGTTTATTTTTTTCGATTTCTTACAAAGGCAAAGGTAAAGCAGACTAGACTTATCGCATAAATCAGCCAGCTACCTGTTTTAGAGAATAGGGTCTCGCCTTTGGTCGGTTGAATTTGTGCGGTCAGTACATTCGCTTCAAATTGTGGAATTTGTTCAATGACTTCACCTTTTGCGCCGATAATGGCAGTAATGCCGGTATTTGCGGCACGGAGTAATGGTTTACCCAATTCAAGCGCACGCATTCTTGCCATTTGGAAATGCTGCCAAGGTCCGATAGAGGCACCAAACCAAGCATCATTGGTAATCGTCAATAAATAATCCGATTGTTGCGCTTGTTGATTTTGCTGCATTTGATCGCCGAAAATCACTTCATAGCAAATTGCCATATTAAATTTACGATTTTTAGCGAAAAGCGGCTGTTGTACAAATTCGCCTTGCGATAAGTTAATCGGCAGAATAAACACATCACGCATCCAATCCAATATCGAGCCGAAAGGCACATATTCGCCGAACGGCACTAAATGGTGTTTGTTGTAGCGTGTGGAATGATGTAAATCATAAGGTTGTGATTGATTGCCTAATACCACCGCACTATTAAATAATTGCTCGTTTTCGTTTTGGTAAAGCGTACCGATGATCACTTCACTGCCTTTTTCTGCAGCAACTTGCTGAAGTTGGCTAAGTAGCGGATAAATTTGCGTTTCTAATGCCGGAATGGCTGATTCGGGTAGCACAATCACATCACTTTCACCCAATAGCGGACTAATTAAACGCTGATAGGTTTGTAACGTATAATCGAAATGCGCCGGATCCCATTTCATTTTTTGCTCGATATTACCTTGTAC
The DNA here is from genome assembly GCF_029774175.1 of Actinobacillus genomosp. 1. Lineage (NCBI taxonomy): Bacteria > Pseudomonadati > Pseudomonadota > Gammaproteobacteria > Pasteurellales > Pasteurellaceae > Actinobacillus > Actinobacillus genomosp. 1. The sequence continues at coordinate 439,039 of NZ_CP103834.1, forward strand.
AAGGCTTACGCTAAGCGGTTGTTTTTGTTCGTCAATTTGCACAAACGGAATAAATTTTGCGGCAAATGCTAATCCGCATAGTATGGCTAAAGTGACAAGAGAAGCGGTCGTTTTTACAGATTTTTTTACCAATAACACCAAATAACCGCTCACAACCATCACAAAGAATGTTAATCCCTCAACACCTAACAATGGTGCAACGCCGGCAAATGGGCTGTCAATTTGCGTATAACCGAATTGCAGCCAAGGGAAACCGGTAAAGACTACGCCACGCAGATATTCGGTAAAGGTAAAAATCGCCGCAAGCGCAAAAGGATTGCGGATTTGGAAACGTTGGGCAACATAACCGAATAGCAAATTATAAATCGCAAGATAGCAAGCCAATAAAAACACCGCAATATAGCTTACCACAAGCGGTACACCGCCGAATTGGGTCATACTGACATGCACCCAATTTACCCCGACACAAAAACAACCGAGAGACCAAGCAAAAGTTGCCCAAAGTGCGGTTTTACGCTGCGGAAGTGTTGCCGCCCAAATTAAACCGGCGGAGGAAAGGTAGATGATTCCCCAAAAATCAAAAGGGGAATAAGCAAGCGTACCGATACCTCCTAGGACACCGGCAAGCAAACAAGCGGTTAAAATTGATGGATTTTTTACAAATTTCATTTGAGATAGCTAATTAAGTAATAGGGAATATTCTTTGAAATAACGCAAATAAAAGGTGAGGATAAAACCTCACCTATATCTTATGCTTTATTTATTATTCTTCGTTGGTGATCAGCTGTTCCATTTTTTCCAGCTGTTCATCCGGTACGGTAACGCGTAATTGAATCAGACGGCGGCTATCGGCAGAAGTAACTTTAAAATCAATGCCTTCTAATTGAATTTGTTCGCCTCGTTTTGCTAAATGACCAAATGCCTGCATGACTAAACCGCCGATCGTATCCACTTCTTCATCGGTAAATTCGGTTGCAAAAGTTTCGTTGAATTTCTCAATATCCGTAAGTGCCGATACTGCATAAGTATGACGAGAAAGCTGGCGAATCGGTTCAATTTCTTCTTCATCAAATTCGTCTTCAATATCACCGACAATTTGTTCGAGAATATCTTCAATCGTAACTAAACCGGATACCGCACCGAACTCATCCACCACAATCGCCATATGGAAACGTTCCGAGCGAAACTCTTTTAACATTCGATCAACCCGTTTACTTTCCGGTACGATCACCGCAGGGCGTAGAATGGTCGTCATTTCAAACTCTTCGGAATCGGTTCTGAGAAATTTCAATAAATCTTTCGCATGTAAAATACCTAATACGGTATCTTTGCCGTCATCTAAAATAACCGGAAAACGAGAGTGGGCGGATTCAATAATTGAATCAACACAAGCGGCTAAATCAAGATTGGCATCAATATAGACGATTTGCGGGCGAGGGATCATAATATCACGTACGCGAAGTTCGGAAATTTCCATCACGCCTTCAATCATATCTTTGGTGTCGCTATCGATCAGTTCGTTGTCGAGAGAATCTCGAATCACTTCAACCAAATCTTCTCTATTTTTCGGCTCGGATTGGAATAGTCCGCCGAAAATAGATTGTAAAAATGATTTCTTATCTTGTTGCGTATTTACGCTCTGTTGTTCGTCACTCATTGTATATACTCTTAAAAATAATTTTTTATCCGATTTTATGTGTCTATCGGATACAAAAGAAAATTATCACAAATTCATCGCTTTGGTAATAAATTTATTTCTATTTTTGGCAAATTAGCATAGCATAAGCTCAATATTTTTTATATTGACTCAATTTAAGGAGCATCTTAATGAAATTAGCGAAAATAGCGGTTGCGGTTGCAACATTAGCTGTCAGTTCTTTTTCTATGGCAGGAACATTAACCGCATCGGATAGCGTAGAATTATTGGCTTTTGACGGACAAAAAGTGGCAAGAGGTACGGCAGGATTATCGATTGACGGTAAAGTACACCAAGTCGTAGTTAGTGTAAGTGATATTGTGGACGGAAGCTATTTCTCAATTGATCCGATTATTCTTACCTTTAACGGTACGGATGAAGATGCCAAAATTATTACACCGAAATTCACGTCGAATTTTACGGTAGATAAGTTTAAGAAAGAACTGAATTTTAAAATCGAAACCGCATCAGGCAAAGAAATTACTTATAAACGCGATTTCTTAAAAGGTGAAGGTTTTGCCCCGAATTCTCGTGTTGAAGACAATCTTGCCAAATATAACGCAAGTAAAGCGGTCGCTTCCGTTCCGGCTTTTACAAATGCGGCATTAGAGTCTAAAGGACAAATGGTGATTGAAACCAATAACGTTAAAGAAGAGCAGTTGCAAGTCTTATTTAAAAAAGCGGACAAAGAAACTCAGAAACGTTTCTTAGAATGGGCTAAAAAACAGTAATCATATTCGCTTTAAATTTAGTGAAAACCTCAACTTCGGTTGAGGTTTTTTGTTTGTTTAGTTACATAAAATTTGAAATACGTCACATTTTCAGCATCAGAAATGTGCGTAATATCACAAATTTACATTTTCCCATTTGCGAAAAATGTTCGTTTTTATATAGTTCACTCCGAAAACGTTTGCGTTTTTCAACATTCAATAGCGTAATTTACTTTTCGTGATCCGTGGGAGGACTATATGGAAAGATCGTTAAAAGGGGCTTGTATCGCAGAATTTATCGGTACGGGTTTGATTATTTTCTTTGGGGTCGGCTGTGTGGCGGCAGCACAATTAGCCGGTGCGACATTCGGTTTATGGGAAATTTCCATTATGTGGGGCGTGGGGGTCGCTTTAGCGGTATATACTACCGCAGGCGTATCCGGTGCTCATTTAAATCCGGCGGTAACGGTCGCACTTTGGAAGTTTGCGTGTTTTGACGGTAAAAAAGTACTTCCTTATATTATTTCCCAATTTTTAGGGGCTTTCGCCGCAGCGGCATTAGTGTATTTCCTTTATAAAGATCTCTTTGCGGCAACCGAAGCAGCCAAAAATATTGTACGAGGCGAAGGCGTAGGACTTGCCGGAGTATTTTCTACTTATCCTCATCCAAATATCAGCGTATTACAAGCCTTTTGTGTAGAAGCGGTCATTACTATGGCATTAGTCGCATTGATTCTCGCTTTAACCGATGACGGCAACGGCGTACCGAGAGGTCCGATGGCTCCGTTATTAATCGGTTTATTAATCGCGGCAATCGGCGGTGCTTTCGGTCCTTTAACCGGCTTTGCAATGAATCCGGCGCGTGATTTCGGTCCGAAAGCTTTTGCTTTCTTAGCCGGCTGGGGTGAAGTGGCTTTTACCGGTGCGCGTGATATTCCGTATTTCCTTGTACCGTTAATTGCGCCGATGGTCGGTGGGCTCGTCGGTGCTTGGGGCTATCGCCGTTTTATCGGTAAAAACTTACCATGTAATTGTAAATAATTGCGTCATTCATTTAATAGAGAAGGTGATTACTATGACTAAAGAATACATAATTGCGTTAGACCAAGGTACGACAAGTTCTCGTGCGGTATTACTCGATAAAAATGCCAATATCGTAGAGGTTTCGCAACGTGAATTTACTCAAATTTATCCGCAAGTCGGTTGGGTGGAACATAATCCGATGGAAATTTGGGCAACGCAAAGTTCGACATTAAATGAAGTGGTGGCAAAAGCGGGTATTACTTCCGATAAAATTGCGGCAATCGGTATTACCAACCAGCGTGAAACCACTATTGTTTGGGAAAAAGAAACCGGTAAGCCGGTTTATAATGCGATTGTATGGCAATGTCGTCGTACGGCGGATATTTGTGCGAAATTGAAAGCAGACGGGCATGAAGCTTATATTCGTAAAACGACAGGTTTGGTGGTGGACCCATATTTCTCCGGTACAAAAGTAAAATGGATTTTAGATAATGTTGAAGGGGCAAGAGAAAAAGCTGAACGCGGTGAATTGTTATTCGGTACGGTAGATACTTGGTTGGTTTGGAAATTAACCCAAGGTCGTGTGCATGTAACCGATTATACCAATGCTTCTCGTACTATGATGTTTAATATTCACACCAAACAATGGGACGATAAAATGTTGGAATTACTGGATATTCCACGTTCTATGTTACCGGAAGTAAAAAACTCATCGGAAATTTACGGTGAAACCAATATCGGTGGTAAAGGCGGCGTACGTATTCCGGTAGCAGGTATGGCGGGCGACCAACAAGCCGCTCTTTACGGACACTTATGTGTAGAAGCCGGTCAAGCTAAAAATACCTACGGAACCGGTTGTTTTATGTTGATGAATACTGGTGATGAAGCGGTAGAATCTAAAAACGGTTTAGTCACAACGATTGCGTGTAATGCAAAAGGTGAGCCATGCTATGCGTTAGAAGGTTCGATCTTTATGGGCGGAGCATCAATCCAATGGTTACGTGACGAACTAAAAATTGTTCACGATAGTAAAGATTCCGAATATTTTGCCATGAAAGAAGAAAGCACAAATGGCGTTTATGTTGTGCCGGCATTTACCGGTTTAGGTGCTCCTTATTGGGATCCGTATGCGCGAGGCGCGATTTTAGGACTTTCTCGCGGTGCAAACCGTAACCATATCGTACGTGCGACATTAGAGTCTATTGCATATCAAACTCGTGACGTATTGGATGCAATGCAGTCGGATAGCGGTAAACACCTTGCGACTTTACGTGTGGACGGAGGTGCGGTTGCCAATAACTTCTTAATGCAATTCCAAGCGGATATTCTCAATGCGAATGTAGAGCGTCCGGTTGTGCGTGAAGTTACCGCTTTAGGCGCGGCATATCTCGCCGGACTTGCTGTCGGATTCTGGAAAGATTTACAAGAATTACGCGGTAAAGCGTCGATTGAACGTACCTTTGTACCTGATGGCGACGAAGCAAAACGTACCAGACGTTATAAAGGCTGGAAAAAAGCGGTGAAACGTGCATTAGAATGGGCGAAAGAAGACGCAGAAGAATAGTGAGCTTATCGTAAGCGGTCTGATTTTTGGCAAAGTTTACAGAAAATATGACCGCTAATCATAGAAAAACAAAGGGCTTCAAATTATTTGAAGCCCTTTTTATGTTTACGATTACTGAATCGCCGCTTTTGAGCGAGTTTTTTTCACTTTAATCGTTTGTGATTTAGGCGAGATCACCTCAATTCCCATCGGCGGATTTTCTAGTGCAATCGCTAACACTTCGTCAATCGTTTCCACCGGATAAATAGCCAATGCCGCTTTGGCATTTTCCGGGATTTCTTCCAAATCTTTTTCGTTGTCTTTCGGAATAATCACGGTAGTAATGCCGCCACGGTGTGCCGCCAATAATTTCTCTTTTAAGCCGCCGATCGGTAATACTTTACCACGTAAGCTAATTTCACCGGTCATCGCCACTTCTTTGCGAACAGGATTGCCGGTTAAACTTGAAATTAATGCGGTACACATCGCGATACCTGCGCTCGGACCGTCTTTCGGTGTTGCACCATCCGGTACGTGTACGTGAATATCTCGTTTTTCATAGAAGTCATCCGCAATGCCTAATTGTGCGGATCTTGCACGTACCACCATCATTGCCGCTTGAATCGATTCTTTCATTACATCGCCTAATGAGCCGGTAAATGAGAATTTACCCTTACCGCTGACCGAAGTGGTTTCGATGGTGAGTAAATCGCCGCCGACTTCCGTCCAAGCTAAACCGGTTACTTCGCCGACACGGTTTTGGCTGTCCATTTTACCGTAATCAAAACGTTTTACACCCAAATAATCGGCGATATTGTCTTCGGTTACGGTAATGGATTTAACCTTTTTATCTAATACTAAGGTTTTTACCGCTTTACGGCAGATTTTAGCAATTTCACGTTCAAGACTACGCACACCGGCTTCACGGGTGTAATAACGAATAATGCTTAAAATCGCACTATCTTCAATCGTTAATTCACCCGCTTTTAAGCCGTTATTTTCTTGCTGTTTCGCAATTAGGTGATCACGGGCAATGTGCATTTTTTCATCTTCGGTATAACCGGAAAGACGAATAACTTCCATACGGTCGAGTAATGCCGGCGGAATATTCATTGAGTTTGAAGTTGCAACGAACATTACGTCGGAAAGATCGTAATCGACTTCTAAATAGTGATCGTTAAACGCTTTATTTTGTTCCGGATCTAATACCTCAAGTAATGCCGAAGCCGGGTCACCGCGCATATCTTGTGCCATTTTGTCGATTTCATCGAGCAAGAATAGCGGATTTTTTACACCGACTTTTGCCATTTTCATCATCAATGAACCCGGCATAGAACCGATATAAGTACGACGATGACCGCGAATTTCCGCTTCATCACGCACACCGCCTAATGCCATACGGACATATTTACGTCCGGTCGCATTAGCGATAGATTGACCAAGCGAGGTTTTACCGACTCCCGGCGGGCCGACTAAGCAAAGAATCGGACCTTTAAGTTTATTTAAACGACTTTGTACCGCAAGATATTCGACAATACGTTCTTTGACTCGCTCTAAACCATAGTGATCTTTATCTAAAATTTCTTGCGCTTTCGCTAAGTCTTTTTTTACCGTTGATTTTTTGTTCCATGGCATTTTTAAGATCCAATCAATATAGCCGCGTACAACGGTCGCTTCGGAAGAACTTTGCGGCATCGCTTTTAGTTTTTTAAACTCACTGTCAATTTTTTCTTTTACTTCAAGCGGTAGTTTGGCTTCTTCGATTTTTTCTTTTAATTTATCCAGTTCGGTTTGTTCGGCATCTTCACCGTTACCAAGCTCTTTTTGAATCGCTTTAATTTGCTCGTTTAAGTAATAATCGCGTTGGTTTTTTTCCATTTGCTGTTTCACACGATTACGAATACGCGTTTCGGTTTCTAGCGAATCCAACTCGGTTGCCATTGCAACTAATAATGCTTCAAAGCGAGCAATTAAGTTAGTTTCTTCTAATAATGCTTGTTTTTTCTGTACGGATGCGATTAAGTTTGAAGCCATTGTGTCTGCAAGACGGTCTTCCAATGAAATTTTTTGTAACTTAGGTAGAATTTCCGCCGGAATTTTCTTGTTATTTTTTACATAACCTTCAAATTCATTTAATGCGGCTCTTGCAATTGTTTTTAATTCATCGTTTTCATCTTCGTATTCAGAAATTAAAGGTTGTACGCCCGCCCAGAAGCCGTTTTCATCATCATGAATATGCTCGATTTTAGCGCGTTGCTGACCTTCCACCAGCACTTTGACCGTACCATCCGGCAGATTGAGCATTTGGATAATATTAGCGATCACGCCAACGGAATACACGTCTTCTGTTGTCGGTTCTTCTTTATTAGGATCTTGTTGTGTAACAAGAAATAATTGTTTATTTGAATCCATCGCCGCACGTAAAGCCTGAATGGATTTTTCACGGCCTACGAATAACGGCATAACCATATAAGGAAAGACCACTACATCACGTAATGGAAGAAGTGGCAATTCAATTGCTTTCTTTTTTCTTGGTGCCATATATATCTCTCTTATTTTTCTATCAATGATTAGCCCATTATGGGGCTGATTTTTGGAAAAACAAGCGAAAATTTGATTAAAATTAAAAAGAGAGGAAATACCGAATAGTATTTCCTCTCTTAAGTTTTAACGATGTACGGTAGGATTATTTACCGTAGTGATCACCTAATTTCGCTTTATGTTTACCTTCTTCAATCATCACGATAAACATTAATAACACGGCTAATACGCCACCGGTAATCATTACGTAGAAACCGCCGTCCCAACCGTAATATTCTGCCGCCCAACCTACAACTGCTGAAGCGGAAACCGTACCACCTAGGTAACCGAATAAACCGGTAAAGCCTGCTGAAGTACCCGCCGCTTTTTTAGGCGCAAGTTCAAGGGCGTGTAAACCGATTAACATTACCGGACCGTAGATTAAGAAACCGACTGTGGTCATTAACACGAAGTCCATTAATTGATATGGGTTTTCATAGAACGGTTTACCTGCATATAACGCTAATTCCGCTTCAGGTGTCGCCGGGTTTTTCCATAATGCAACAACGGCGATAGTTGTTAAGATCATGAAGATAAAGCCGGTTAAGCCACGTTTACCTTTGAATAATTTATCCGATACCCAACCGCATAATAATGTACCCGGAATAGCGGCTAATTCATAAATGGTATAAGCCCATGCAGTACCTTTAATGTTGAAGTGTTTTACTTCGCCAAGATAAACCGGAGACCATTTTAAAACACCGTAACGAATTAAATATACAAATACGTTAGCGATTGCGATGTACCATAATAATTTGTTTTTAAGTACGTAAGTCACAAAGATTTCTTTGGTACTTAAGTCTTTTTCCGCTGTTTCTTCATTATAGTCATCAGGGTAATCGTTACGCCATTTTTCTACCGGCGGTAAACCGCAAGATTGAGGGGTATCTTTCATGATGAAATAAACCGGAATCGCAGCGATCATTGCGGCAATGCCCGGATAGTAAAGAGCTTGTTGCCATACGTCTTTAGCGGTTGCGTGTTCACCGGTATTACTGAAGTAAATCGCACTTGCTAACAACACCATTGCACCCGGCACCATACCGCCCACGTTATGTGCACAGTTCCAAATAGAAACGATAGTACCGCGTTCGGATTTAGACCACCAGTGAACCATCGTACGACCGCACGGAGGCCAACCCATACCTTGGAACCAACCGTTTAAGAAGATCATCACAAACATTACCGCAATGCCTGAAGTTGCCCACGGCATTAGCCCCATCATCGTCATACAAAGACCGGAAAGTAATAAACCGAACGGTAAAAATACTTTCGGGTTTGAACGGTCTGACATACCCGCCATCACGAATTTAGATAAACCGTAAGCCAAACCCGCACCGGTACCGATAATACCGAGTTCCGCTTTATTATATAAACCCGCTTCAATTAAACCTTTTTGCGCAAGGTCGAAGTTCGCACGCACAAAATAATATGCGGCATAGCCGAAAAAGATACCTGCAAAAACTTGCCAACGTAAGAATTTGTATCTGGCATCTATTTTATCTGCCGGTAATTCCGCAATATGCGGTGCCGGTTTAAATGGACCAAACATAGAAACACTCCATATTTTATATTTATTGATAAAAAGTTCGATTACGAAAAATCATTATTATTCTATCGAAAAAAGAGTAATACTCCATAAAAATTATTTAAATTTGTGAATCTACTCACATTTTTATGAGAGTATTTCAACATATTTAATCAAAATATGGGCGATTCACAAATTTATTCTTCATTTTCGCTCAAAAGTGAAACTATTTTACTCCTTTAATAAATTGTACGCCTGTATCCGGGAAGTCGGTAAACACGCCGGTTGCTCCCGCTTTATTTAATAACGCATCGTACATTTGATTTACATCGGTAAAGAATTCCGGAAGGGCATCTTTACGTACTGTGTACGGATGTAGTTCCATTTTAGTTTTCGCAATATCTTTCACCATCGGCGTGTATTTGATATCGCCTAATTTTGAGTTTTTGTCATCAACCAACATATACCAACCAGGGCCTACGCCGTCGGCGTATTTAGCCACTTCAGCCATGGCGCCGTCTTTGAACATCCAGTCGTAGTTATAGTTCACCCATTTGCCCGAAGCGTCTTTTTCTTCGGTTTCATGCCAATCGGTATAAGCGACTAATTGAACGAGCTTCACATCCATGCCCATTTTCGGCAATAATTCGGTTTTGATACGTTTTAGCTCGTTAAAATCGAAGGTTTGCAAATAAACTTTATCCGATTTTTGATCGTAACCGTATTTTTTCAATACTTTTAAAGTTTCCAACGCAATATCTTTACCTTCTTGGTGGTGTAACCAAGGGGCTTTAATTTCCGGATAAATGCCGATTTGTTTACCGGTTGATTTTTCTAAACCTTGAATAAATTCGATTTCATCTTCGAAAGTATGAATTCTGAAATGCGATTTCCACATTGGGAAACGGTTCGGATAAACCTGCGTTTGTTGCCCGTTCTCGGTTTTAAAGTTTTCCGTCATTTCAAGCGTTTGGATTTCTTTTAAGGTGAAATCCGCTACATAGAAACGTCCGTCTTTACGCGCACGTTTCGGGAATTTCTTCGCCACATCGGTTAAGCCGTCTAAGAAATGGTCATGAATAACGATTAAACGGTTATCTTTGGTCATTGCAAGGTCTTGTTCTAAATAATCCGCTTGTTGAGCGAATGCGAGAGCTTTAGATTCTAATGTATGTTCCGGTAGATAACCGCTGGCACCACGGTGAGCGATAATTAACTTATCGGATTTAACCGTTTCGACAGGCTGAGTATTAGAACAGCCGGCTAATACCGTAGTAGTAATAAGACTGAAGGCTAATGCCTTGATTGTTTTCATAGATTTCTCCTTGTGATAATTGCTTAAAAAGCCGGCTAAAAGGTTAGCCGAAAAGCACAAATATAAAAGATGATTTATGTAAATTTGTGATCTATGCCACAAACAATTTCGTAAATCGAAAGAATTTGTGATGTTATTCACACTTCTGATTTCTTTTTTGCTCATTTACTTGTTCAAAAACGCTCATTTTAATACAATGCAGTTATTTTAATTTGTTCGTTTCATTTCATTTAAGTGTGGGAGAGGTTGAGTATGAACATTTCACCTCAGATGTATCAAAATGTTGCAGATTTTTCGCCGGTTAATACAGATGTGATTATTATCGGTGGCGGAGCAACGGGAGCCGGTATTGCCAGAGATTGCGCATTACGCGGTTTAAAATGCGTATTACTTGAACGTAGAGACATTGCAACTGGTGCGACCGGTCGTAATCACGGTTTACTACATAGCGGCGCACGTTATGCGGTGAATGATAGGGAATCTGCTGAAGAGTGCATTAAAGAAAATCTAATTCTTAAACAAATCGCCCGTCATTGCGTAGATGATACGAAAGGGCTTTTCATTACCCTGCCGGAAGACGATCTCAATTATCAGAAAAACTTTATCCAAGCCTGTACCGATTCGGGTATAGAAGCGGTTGAAATCGAGCCGGATCTTGCAAAATATATGGAGCCGTCGGTAAACCCATCATTAGTCGGGGCGGTAGTCGTGCCGGACGGTTCTATCGATCCGTTCCGTTTAACCGCTTCCAATATGTTGGATGCAACGGAAAACGGCGCAAAAATATTTACTTATTGCGAAGTGATAGGGTTGATTCGTGAAGGCGGCACCGTTATCGGCGTTAATGTGTTCGATCATAGAAACCAAGTAAAACGTCAATTTTTTGCGCCGATTGTTGTGAATGCCGGCGGAATCTGGGGGCAGGGTATTGCAGAATACGCTGATCTTAAAATTAAAATGTTCCCGGCGAAAGGTTCGTTACTGGTAATGGGACACCGTATTAACAATATGGTGATCAACCGTTGTCGTAAACCGGCAAATGCCGATATTTTGGTGCCGGGCGATACCATTTGCGTTATCGGTACGACTTCCGACCGTATTCCTTATGATCAAATTGACAATATGGTGGTAACACCGGAAGAAGTGGACGTGTTATTCCGTGAAGGGGAAAAATTAGCACCGAGTTTGCGTCATACCCGTGTATTACGTGCTTATGCGGGGGTTCGCCCATTAGTAGCAACGGACGATGATCCGTCCGGTCGTAATGTGAGCCGCGGTATCGTATTACTTGATCACGCAGAACGAGACGGTTTAGACGGCTTTATTACGATTACCGGTGGTAAATTAATGACTTATCGCTTGATGGCGGAATGGGCAACCGATTTAGTTTGCAAAAAATTGAATAAATCCGACCGCTTGTGTAGCACGGCGGAACGTCCGCTTCCGGGTTCAAATGAAAGCCGCGAAGAAACCAGTAAAAAAATCATTTCATTGCCGAATACGATTCGTCATTCTGCGGTTTATCGTCATGGTTCCAGAGCATTGCGTTTACTTGAAACCGAGCGTTTAGATAAAACTTTAGTGTGTGAATGTGAAGCGGTAACTGCCGGTGAAGTTCGCTATGCGGTGGATGAGTTGAATGTGAATAATTTAGTGGATTTACGCCGCCGTACTCGTGTCGGTATGGGAACTTGCCAAGCGGAACTGTGTGCTTGCCGTGCGGCAGGACTGATGAGTCGTTTTAAAGTGGCGACACCAAAAGAATCAACCACACAATTAGCCTCATTTATGGAAGAGCGCTGGCGTGGAATTCAACCGATTGCATGGGGAGATGCAATGCGGGAAGCGGAATTTACCAGCTGGATTTACTATAGCCTACTCGGACTGAATGATGTGCCGATGGACAAAGAGCAGGGAGTGAATAGCAATGAATTTTGATGTAGTGATTATCGGTGGCGGACTCGCCGGTTTAACCTGCGGGATTGCCCTTCAAGAACAAGGAAAACGTTGTGCGATTATCAACAACGGACAGGCGGCAATGGATTTTTCTTCCGGTTCAATGGATTTACTTTCTCGTTTACCAAGCGGTCAAAAAGTCGAAAATGTTTACCAATCGCTTGATGAGTTAAAACTTCAAGCACCGGAACATCCGTACAGTATTCTTGGCAAAGATCAAGTATTGGCAAAAGCACAACAATTCGAACAATTAGCGAGAGCGTTAAACTTACATTTAGAGGGTTCAACAGCAGAAAATCACGAACGAGTTACCCCGTTAGGCGGACTTCGTGCGACTTGGTTATCGCCGAATAGCGTACCGACAGTAAAACATTTAACTACCTTAGCGGAGAAACAGGTCGCCATTTTAGGAATTGAAGGCTATCACGATTTTCAGCCGCAATTATTGGCGGACAATTTAAAACAGCATAGCAAGTTTGCCGATTATGAATTTATCATCGGTTATTTGAATATTCCCGAGTTGGACTATTTACGCCAAAACTCTCGTGAGTTTCGTAGTGTAAATATTGCGCAATTATTAGAACATAAATTGTCTTTCCAAGATTTAGTACAAGAAATTAAACAAGCGGCAGGGAGTGCAAAAGCAGTATTTTTACCGGCTTGTTTCGGCTTAGATAACCAAGATTTCTTCAATAGCTTACAGCAAGCAACCGGTTTGGCATTATTTGAATTACCGACGTTACCGCCGTCTTTATTAGGCATTCGCCAACATCGTCAGCTACGTTCACGTTTTGAGCAATTAGGCGGCATGATGATGAACGGTGACCGAGCGGTTAAAGCGGAATTTGAGGGCGATAAGGTCGTACGTATTTTTACCACATCACACCAAGAAGAACCAATTAGTGCAAATCATTTTGTGTTGGCTGCTGGTAGCTTTTTTAGCAACGGACTTGTGGCGGAATTTGAACGTGTGAAAGAGCCGGTATTTGATTTGGATATTTGCGGTTGCAAAAATTTTAATGATTCCGACCGCTTTACTTGGACAAATAACCGCTTTGCGGCACCTCAACCTTACCAATCTGCCGGTGTGGTGATTAACTCGGCTTGCCAAGTACAAAAAAATGGTGTGGTTGTACCGAATTTATATGCGGTGGGAAATGTCATCGGAGGCTTCCAAGGTATTGAGCAAGGTTGTGGTTCGGGTGTTGCAGTGGTAACGGCGTTAACCGTTGCAGAACAAATCGGAGGTACAAAATGAATATCCAACAATTGATTGAAAATGCACGTCAAGGTGCACAATCTCCGGTTGTTCATCAACATTTTGACCCAAGTTTTGAAAGCTGTTTGAAATGCACCGCTTGTACGGCGGTGTGTCCGGTTTCGCGTAATAATCCGTTTTATCCGGGGCCGAAACAATCAGGCCCGGATGGCGAGCGTTTACGTCTGAAAAGCCCTGACTTCTACGATGAAGCCTTGAAATATTGTACTAACTGTAAACGTTGTGAAATTGCTTGCCCGTCAGATGTAAAAATCGGTGACATTATCGTACGTGCGAGAAATCGTCACGTTGAGCGTCAAAATAAACCGTTGATTCACAAATTACGTGATGCGGTATTAAGTAATACCGATATTATGGGTACGATGAATACGCCGTTTGCGCCGATTGTGAATACGATTACCGGTTTAAAAGCGACCCGTTTCTTGTTAGAGAAAACTTTAAAAGTCAGCCAACACCGTACCTTACCGAGATATTCATTCGGTTCGTTCCGTAATTGGTATATGAAAAAAGAAGCGAAACGCCAGGCGCAATTCAAAGAGCAAGTCGCTTATTACCACGGTTGTTATGTGAACTATAATAATCCGCAGTTAGGGAAAGAAGTGATTGACGTAATGAATGCGTTGGATATCGGTGTGGTTTTGCTTGAGAAAGAAAAATGTTGCGGTTTACCGTTAATGGTGAACGGTTTTCCGGAAAGAGCGAAAAAACAGGCAGAATTCAACCTTAAATATCTTGAAAAAACCGTTGATAAGCAGTTAGAAGTGATCGGTACGTCTTCAAGCTGTACGGCAAATATTAAAGAAGAATACAGCCACGTCCTCGGTATGCCGAATACCAAAGTGAAATCGCATATTGATATCGTGACACGCCATTTGTATAAATTGCAAAAAGCAGGCAGAAAATTACCGCTTAAACCGATGCGTTTACGTGTTGCTTATCATACGGCTTGTCACGTGGAAAAAGCAGGTTGGGCACCTTATACGTTGGAATTGTTAAAACAAATTCCGGAGTTAGAAGTAGTCATGTTGCCATCGCAATGTTGTGGTATTGCAGGAACTTACGGTTTTAAAGCGGAAAACTATGAAACATCACAAGCGATCGGCCGCACGTTGTTTGAACATATCAATGAAGGCGGTTTTGATTATGTGATTTCAGAGTGTGAAACCTGTAAATGGCAGATTGATATGTCGAGCAATGTCACTTGCTTACATCCAATCACTTTATTATCAATGGCATTGGATAAACGCTAATTCTTGCTTGACATTGACAATCAAAAGTCGCAAAATTTGCAACAATTTTTTAATAATCTTCAGGGCAGGGTGAAATTCCCGATCGGCGGTAAAGTCCGCGAGCCGAACGAAAAAGGTTTGGCAGGAACCGGTGAGATTCCGGTACCGACAGTATAGTCTGGATGGAAGAAGATGAAATAACCGTGTAAGCGGTGGTTTTTCCTATCTTTTTTACAAGCCTTGAGATCGAAAGATTTCAAGGCTTTTTTCATCATTAGGGTAAACACGCCTGTAATGTGTTTTCCTCTGCCCTCAAATAGTTTCAAAACAATGACTGATTTAGACTATATGCGCCGTGCCATTGCACTGGCAAAACAAGGTTTAGGCTGGACGAATCCCAATCCGCTTGTCGGTTGTGTAATCGTCAAAAACGGTGAAATCGTTGCCGAAGGTTACCATGAAAAGATCGGTGGTTGGCATGCGGAACGTAATGCCGTTTTACATTGTAAGGAAGATCTTTTCGGGGCGACTGCTTATGTAACACTTGAGCCTTGTTGTCATCACGGACGCACGCCACCTTGTTCGGATTTATTAATTGAACGGGGCATTAAAAAAGTGTTTATCGGTTCAAGTGATCCGAATCCTTTAGTGGCGGGGCGAGGAGCAAGCCAGTTACGCCAAGCCGGTGTTGAGGTAGTGGAAGGTTTACTCAAAGACGAATGCGATGCACTAAACCCGATTTTTTTCCACTATATTCAAACTAAACGCCCGTATGTGTTGATGAAATATGCGATGACGGCAGACGGAAAAATTGCAACGAGTACCGGCGAATCCAAATGGATTACCGGTGAATCGGCAAGAGCAAGAGTACAACAAACTCGCCATCAATATAGTGCGATTATGGTGGGAGTGGATACAGTGCTTGCCGATAATCCGATGCTAAATAGCCGAATGCCGAATGCGAAACAACCTGTTCGGATTGTCTGCGATAGCCAATTACGTACACCGTTGGATTGCCAGTTAGTGCAAACAGCGAAAGAATATCGCACCGTGATTGCAACCGTTAGTGACGATTTGCAAAAAATTGAGCAATTTAGACCGCTTGGCGTAGAAGTCTTAGTGTGTAAAGCTCGAAACAAGCGGGTGGATTTGCAAGATCTTTTGCAAAAGCTTGGCGAAATGCAGATCGACAGCCTGTTATTAGAAGGCGGTTCAAGTTTAAATTTCAGTGCGTTAGAAAGTGGTATCGTGAATCGAGTACATTGCTATATCGCACCGAAATTAGTCGGGGGTAAACAAGCGAAAACCCCAATCGGCGGTAAGGGAATTCAACAAATCGACCAAGCGGTTAAATTAAAATTGAAATCGACCGAGCTTATTGGCGAAGATATTTTGTTGGATTATGAAGTTTTATGATGCTCTCTCTGGTTAAGAGCGAGTAGATATAAACAGCGGAGGAAAAAATGTTCACGGGTATTATTGAAGAAGTCGGCAAAATTGCTCAAATTCATAAACAAGGCGAATTTGCGGTCGTGACAATTAATGCGGCAAAGGTATTACAAGATGTTCATTTAGGCGACAGCATTGCTGTAAACGGTGTATGTTTAACCGTAACGTCTTTTTCAAGCAATCAATTTACCGCCGATGTGATGTCTGAAACGTTAAAACGTACTTCATTAGGTGAATTAAAACCGAATAGTCCGGTTAATTTGGAACGAGCGATGGCGGCAAACGGACGTTTTGGCGGACATATTGTTTCGGGCCATATTGACGGCACCGGAGAAATTGCGGAAATCATACCGGCACATAATTCAACGTGGTATCGCATTAAAACCTCTCCGAAGTTAATGCGTTATATTATCGAGAAAGGTTCGATTACCATTGATGGTATTAGCCTGACCGTAGTGGATACCGATGATGAAAGTTTCCGCGTGTCGATTATTCCGCATACGATTAAAGAAACCAATTTAGGTTCGAAAAAAATCGGCAGTACTGTCAATTTAGAAAACGACATTGTCGGCAAATATATCGAACAGTTTTTGCTAAAAAAGCCGGCGGATGAGCCGAAAAGTAATCTTAGTTTAGACTTTTTAAAGCAGGCAGGATTTTAAGATTCATAGAAACACCACATAGTATGTTTCTATCGACAAAAAATGTATAGGAAAAGAAGATGACAGATTTCCAATTTTCAAAAGTAGAAGAAGCGATTGAAGCGATTCGCCAAGGCAAAATCATTTTAGTGACCGATGACGAAGATCGCGAAAACGAAGGTGATTTTATCTGTGCGGCAGAATTTGCCACACCGGAAAATATCAACTTTATGGCAACTTACGGTAAAGGCTTAATTTGCACACCTGTTTCTCAAGAGATCGCAAATAAACTTAATTTCCATCCGATGGTTCCGGTTAATCAGGACAATCACGAAACCGCATTTACCGTTTCAGTCGATCATATTGATACGGGAACAGGTATTTCTGCATTTGAGCGTTCAATTACCGCAATGAAAATTGTAGATGATAATGCTAAAGCAAGTGATTTCCGTCGCCCGGGGCATATGTTCCCATTAATCGCCAAAGACGGCGGTGTGTTAGTACGCAATGGTCATACCGAAGCAACTGTGGATTTAGCTCGTTTAGCCGGATTAAAACACGCCGGTTTATGTTGTGAAATTATGGCGGATGACGGCACAATGATGACCATGCCGGATCTACAAAAATTTGCCGTAGAACACAATATGCCGTTTATCACGATTCAACAATTACAAGAATATCGCCGTAAACATGATAGCTTAGTGAAACAAATTTCTGTGGTAAAAATGCCGACTAAATACGGCGAATTTATGGCACATAGTTTTGTTGAAGTGATTTCAGGTAAAGAACACGTAGCGTTAGTCAAAGGCGATTTAACGGATGGTGAGCAAGTATTGGCACGTATTCATTCGGAATGTTTAACCGGTGACGCTTTCGGCTCTCAACGTTGTGATTGTGGTCAGCAATTTGCCGCAGCAATGACACAAATCGAAAAAGAGGGCAGAGGTGTTATTCTCTATTTACGTCAAGAAGGACGTGGCATCGGTTTAATTAATAAGCTACGTGCTTACGAACTACAAGATAAAGGGATGGATACGGTTGAAGCGAACGTGGCTTTAGGTTTTAAAGAGGACGAACGTGAGTATTATATCGGTGCGCAAATGTTCCAGCAGTTAGGCGTGAAATCGATCCGTTTATTGACCAATAATCCGGCAAAAATTGAAGGCTTAAAAGAGCAAGGGTTAAATATCGTTGCGCGTGAGCCGATTATTGTAGAACCGAACAAAAATGACATTGATTACCTAAAAGTAAAACAGGTAAAAATGGGGCATATGTTTAACTTCTAACTTTAACAACCGTATGTAGTGTTAGGGATGCAAGCGTTGCGTCCCTACTATAAAATGATACAAGCGGTCACTTTTTTATAAAATTTTGCATATTTCAAGAGGACAAAAAAATGGCAAAGATTACAGGTAACTTAGTTGCGACAGGTTTAAAATTCGGTATTGTAACCGCACGTTTCAACGATTTTATCAACGATAAATTATTAAGCGGTGCAGTTGATACCTTAGTGCGTCACGGTGCCGATGAAAACGATATTGATACGGCGTGGGTGCCGGGTGCATTTGAAATTCCGTTAGTGGCGAAAAAAATGGCAACCAGCGGTAAATATGATGCGGTAATTTGTTTAGGGACAGTAATTCGCGGTTCAACAACTCACTATGACTACGTATGTAATGAAGCGGCAAAAGGTATTGGTGCAGTTGCATTAGAAACCGGTGTACCGGTGATTTTCGGTGTATTAACCACAGAAAATATCGAACAAGCAATCGAGCGTGCAGGTACTAAAGCGGGTAACAAAGGTTCGGAATGTGCATTAGGCGCAATTGAAATGGTAAACGTATTAAAAGCGATCTAATTTTCGTTTGACGTGTAAAAACAAGCGGTCGTTTTTGACTGGAATTTTGCAAATTTCCCGTTAAAAACGACCGCTTATATTTTATGTCTAGTAAAGACCTTCTTTCTCGTACCAGATTTTGTTGATATATAGTAAGCTTTTGCCAAGTGGCGTATCCACCTTAATTTCATCATCCACTTCTTTGCCGATTAACGCTCGGGCAACCGGCGAATCAATCGAAATCCAATTCTTAGCCGGATCAAATTCATCACAACCGACTATCCGATATTGCTTGGTTTCGCCTTGTTCATTTTCCAGTTCAACCCACGCACCGAAAAACACTTTACCTTCTTGTTTCGGATGATAATCCACGATTTGTAACACTTCTAAACGTTTGGATAAAAAACGAACTCGGCGATCAATTTCACGTAAACGACGTTTACCGTAAATATATTCGGCATTCTCGCTGCGATCACCTAAAGCGGCGGCTTCCGAAACCGCTTGTGTTACTTTCGGACGCTCATCTTTCCATAAAAATTTAAGCTCTTGATCTAAGGTTTGCCACCCGCCGCGCGTAATATAATTTGATTTCGCCACAAAATATCCTTAACTTGAGAATTCCATAATACCGGATACTTTGCCTTCATCATTCAGCGCAATCAACGAATGAATATGTAACTCTTTCATCATTTCTTCCGCTTTCGCCAAATAAGTGGTGTCCGAAATGGTTTTTGGCTGTTTTGACATAATTTGCTCAGCGGTTTTCGTGAGACTTTCCGCACCGAATTTAGCGAGAGTACGACGTATATCGCCGTCGGTAATAATGCCTTTTAATTGCTCATCTTGCATAATCAGCGCAACTCCCATTCTGCCTTCGTTGATTACACTCAGAATCGTACTGAAATCCGCATTCGGCTGTGTAATCGGCAACTTGGTTTGCATTACGTCTTTTACTCGATTGAGCAATTTACGTCCTAAACTGCCACCCGGGTGGAAGCGGGCGAAATCTTCCGCTTTAAAACCACGAGCATTAATCAATGCAATCGCCAGCGCATCGCCTAGCGCCATAGTCACCAATGTTGATGTAGTAGGGGCAAGATTATTCGGACAAGCTTCTCGCTCAACACTAATATTAAGAATTAAATTAGCGTGTTGAGCAAGCGTTGAATTCGGATTGCCGGTCATCGCAATAATTTGATTCCCAAAGCTTTTTAGACTTGGTAATAATTTAATCACATCATCGGTTTCTCCGCTGTTGGAAATCAGAATCACCACATCAATCGGTTTTAACATTCCTAAATCGCCGTGGAACGCTTCGGTCGGATGTAAATAAAAACTTGGCGTACCGGTTGAAGCAAACGTCGCTACCATTTTTTGCCCGACTAAACCTGATTTACCGATACCGGCAACCACGACACGTCCTTCGCAGTTTAAAATCATTTCGACCGCTTGATTGAAACTACTGTCTAAACGCTGATTTAGCTGGTTTATTGCTTGGCTATAAAAACTGAGGGTTTCTTTTGCACTCTCTAAGTAATTCATATAAGTCCCTAACTGGCAAAGTAGATAAAATTAACAATATTATACACAAAGCAACAGAAAACCGCTTGTCTTACGCCTACTTTGGCGGAACAAGCGGTTAAATTTTCCGGAAATTTTACAAAAAGCTTATTGAGATAAAAGCAGATTCGCTAGGGTTTTCATCCCTAAACCGGTTGCACCGGCTGCCCATAAATCACTTGCCGTTTTACGGAAAGTCGCAGAAGCATCAATATGTAACCAATTTTGCGCATAATCTTTAACAAAATAGGATAAAAATGCAGTCGCGGTACTTGCACCGGCGCCAACCGGTACCGAACCGATATTGGCAATATCGGCAAATGAAGATGAAATTTGTGAACGATGAAATTCTTCAAACGGTAAACGCCAGAACGGTTCGTTTTCCGCTTTTGCCGCATTAAATAAGTGAGCGGTTAATTCATCATCCATTGAAAGTACCGAATGGTAGTCATTACCGACAGCCACTTTTGCCGCCCCGGTTAAGGTTGCCGCATCAATGATAAATTGTGCATTTTGTTCGCTCGCTTCAATTAGACCGTCCGCTAATACTAAACGACCTTCCGCATCGGTATTCAGCACTTCTGCTGTTACGCCATTGCGATATTCAATAATATCGCCTAATTTAAATGCGGTACTGCTTACCATATTTTCCGCACAGCATAGGTAGAGTTTTACTCGTTGTGTTAAGCCGCGACTGATCGCAAAGCCTAATGCACCGGTTAATAAGGCTGCACCGCCCATATCAGTACGCATGGTACTCATTGAGTCACTCGGTTTAATGCTATAACCGCCGGTATCGAAGGTAATGCCTTTTCCGACTAAACAAGCAAGCACCGGTGCATTAATATCACCGCTTGGATTGAAATCCAATTTGAGCAATGCCGGTTTATTTGCCGAACCTTTGCCTACCGTCCAAATGCCGTGATAACCCTGTTTTTTCAGTTCTTCACCGCTAATAATTTCTGCGGATACCGCATTTTTACCGAGATATTGCTCAGACTGTTTGGTAATAAACTCTGCCGCTTTTTGCGCTAAACGCTCAGGGGTAAGCGTTTCGGAAGATTCGTTAATCAGAGAACGGGTAAAGCCGGAGCAGTGTACACGTGCGTCAAATTCCGCTTGTTGTTCGGCTAAGTCGGGGTAACTCACCGTTCCTGCATTACGTACGCTTACAAAACCTTGATGGAATGCCCAGCATTCTTCTAAGCCCCAATCTGAACCGCTAAGTGCGACATTTAATATACCTTGATTTTTAATTTTACGAGCGGCACGTTGAATAGTGTCTAGCGGATTTTTTTGTAAGTGAATTGTCATACCTTGTTGATTGGCAGACAGAATTGCATTTTTGCCCCATTGTTCGGGAGCGGTATTTTGTGAAAGCGTAATATTCATCGTAACCATCATTATTTCCTTGTTAGGTTAAAATAAGCGGTTCAATCCTAGCAAAATTTTGTAAAGAGTGATAGAAAAAAGACCGCTTGCAGCGGTCTTTGGAATAAGAACTTATAATAAATTATTTGCCGTCCCAAGCCTTAATTGCGCCGTGACGAATATCTAAACGACTTTTCGCATCACCTTTATAGTAGTTTTTATCTAAACCGCCTTCCCAGTCGCCGTAATTCGGGTTAGGAAGTACGATAAATTTGTTACCGAATTTATCTTTATTTGCCGTAACGAAATCACGACGTTCCGCATTGGATTTTTTATAAGTCGCATCGCCGAAATCATTTAAGTTATCGCCAAGGTAAAGTACGATTTCATAACCTTGTTTTTCAATTTCTTCAAAGCGAGGGGTTTTGTTCGATTTGTCTTTTTTCAGGAAAAGAGTTTGTTCGCTGACACCGCTGAAGCCTAATTTTTTCATATCGTCTAACGTACCGGCTTTTTCACCGCTGTCTTTACGGTTGGAAACGTAGAACATCGTACCTTTATGGCTGTTTACGTAATTGTTAAATTCCACCGCACCGGCAATCGCTTGCGTTTGACGGGCATTCACCCAGCGAGTCCAGCTCTCGCCGTCGAAGGCTTTATGATTTTTTACTTGCCAGCCGGCATAGGCACTGTTATCCACCATCGTTTCGTCTAAATCGACCACAACCGCTTTTTTCTTACCTTTTGCGACTTTTGCTTGATCAAATGCGACTTTAGCCGTGTTGAACGCTTGGTATGCAAGTGCTTGGTATTCACCGGATTGTTGTACCCAGTTAAGACCTAATGCCGCTTGTTCTTGTAAGATCATTTCATCATGATTGGTTGTATCGTGATGAGCGCAAGCGGTTAAAATAAATGCGGAAGCGACGGCTACACCGGTTAATTTAAACAATTTCATTGTTTTCTCCTTCGTTTTTGTTGCTTTAGGTTACTTTTAACGTAATGAGTTAAAAGTTTGTCAAGGGTACAAAGAATGTGAATATTTGTCTATTCACATTTTTTAAAAATTCAGGTAGCCTGTAATTCCTTTAATTTAAATCAATATACGTTAATAATAAATAAGGACACAACATGAATCTTTTATTAAAACTTACGCTATTTGTGAGTAAAACTTTTGCCATCTGGGTGGTCGTTTTTGCGTTTATTTCCGCGCAATATCCGGAAACATTTAAGCAATTTGTACCATGGATTCCGTATTTACTCGGCATTGTGATGTTAGGCATGGGATTAACTTTAACCTTTAAAGACTTTGCCGAGGTGACAAAAAATCCTAAAGCGGCGATTATTGGTGTAATCGCACAATTTGTCGTGATGCCAAGTATTGCTTTTTTATTGGCTAAAGCATTTCAGCTACCGCCGGATTTAGCCATAGGGGTGATTCTTGTCGGATCTTGTCCGGGCGGAACCTCATCGAATGTGATGACTTATTTGGCAAGAGGAAATACGGCGTTATCCGTCGCGTGTACTACGGTTTCGACCTTATTGGCTCCGGTATTAACGCCGGCGATTTTCTATCTGTTTGCCAGCGAATGGCTAGAGATAGATGCGGGTGCAATGTTTGTTTCCGTATTAAAAATGGTGTTATTGCCAATTTTTGTCGGAGTAGTGATTCGTTCTCTCTTTAAACAAAAAATTGAACAATTCAGCCAAACGATGCCGTTAATTTCGGTGGCGTCAATCATTCTAATTGTCACTGCAGTAGTTTCCGTCAGTAAAGATCGTATTATTGAATCGGGCTTATTGATTTTCTTAGTGGTGGTATTGCATAACGGATTGGGTTATTTAATCGGTTATGTAGTGGGGAGAGTATTAAAATTACCGATTGCCGACAGTAAAGCGATTTCGATTGAAGTCGGTATGCAAAATTCCGGTTTAGGTGCAGCGTTAGCCGCATTGCATTTTAAAGCTAATCCGGTAGTTGCCGTTCCGAGTGCGGTATTTAGTTTCTGGCATAATATTTCCGGTCCGGTATTAGCGATGATTTTCGCCTCTATGAAAAATGAGAAATAATTCGTTTTATTGTTAAGCATAAAAAATAAGCGGTTGAAATTTGCAATATTTTTACAAATTTCAACCGCTTGCTTTTAAGTTAAATTAGAAACCGCCGGGTCTGCGGCGCATTTCCGCACTGACTTTCTCATCATCGGCTCGCTGGGCGGTAATTACTTGTTCGCCTTCGTTTAAACCGCTTAAAATTTCAGTATATTGGCTGTCAGCCAATCCGATTTCGACTTTTTTCTCAGTCGATTGATTATTTTCTAATACATTGATATATACGGCATGATTTTTTTCTTTAAAGCCGAGGTCGGTACGATTAATACGTTTTCCCGTTTAACAATATCCACTTGTCCTTGCACCGTCATACCGATACGTAATCGCTGTTCCGGATTTTCGACCAAAGAATTGGCATAGTAGTAAATCGCTTCGGTATTACCTGACTTCTCCGCATATTTATTTGAAGCGTTATCGTCACTTAATGTGGTTAGCGCAGGATCTACGCTGTCAATCTGGCTGTTATGCGTATGATTAGGTTCCGCTAGAGTGGTAAATCGAATAGGTTGCCCCGCTTTCACTTGGGCTATATCGCCTTCGGAAATCTCCAGTTTTACTAACATCTTGCTTAAATCCGCTACATGAACAATAGTCGGCGAGGTTTGATTCGCATTTACCGTTTGCCCTACTGAAACCGGTATGGACACAATAGTGCCGTCCATCGGAGAAACAATTTGCGTATAATTTAAATTGGTTTTTGCATCGTTTACCGATATTTGTGCCGATTTAATTTGCGCTTTTACGTTATCTACCGTCGCTCTGGCGGAAGCCAAAGTGTTTTTTGCCGTTTCAAAATCGCTTTGGGAAGCACTTTGCTGTTTGTAAAGTTTATTTAAACGATTGAAATTGGATTGTGCGACTTCAAAAGCGACTTGCACCGATTTTAACTGCGCTTGGTAAGAACTAAGCGTCGCTTCCGCAGTACTTAAACTGTTACTTTGATTGCTGGAGTCGATTTCGGCAAGTAAATCGCCTTTTTTGACTTGTTGCCCCAACGTAACATAAAGATTAATGATTTTACCGGATACCTGCGCACCGACTTCGGTTCGTTTGCTCGCACGTACCGAACCGGTCGCCAATACATGCTTATCAATCGTACCTCGTACGACAGGTTCGGTAATGTAATGCACTTGTTGGTTATCACTATGATTAAAGAAATATAAGTAACCGGCGGTAATGATACCGGCAAGGGTCAATCCCGTGATTAGCGATTTTAATTTCATTTGTTTCCCGATAAAAATGTATAGAGAATATGCGATCCGTTCAGACCAAAAATTTGTAATATTGTTCGATAATCAGACCGCTTGTTAATACATAGCGGTTAAATGATACCGAAAGTAGCCCTTATATAACTAGCAACGGATTCATGCGCATTACAACCGATAATTTCGTGCTGAGGTAATGCTTGGATTAAACGTTTATCCGCATTTCGCATAATACAACCTTTTCCTACTTTGGAAAGCATTTCTATATCATTCATTCCGTCACCGAATGCTAAACAATCTTTTAGCGTATAACCGCGTAATTTAACCAATTCTTCAAGCGCATTACCTTTTGAAACGGATTTATTCATTACCTCTAAGCAGAGTAGTGCGGAATACGTCATATAAATTCGGTCGCCAAAGTGCGCTTTAATATATTGCTCGATAGGTACGAGATCTTCCGGAGCTTTACCAATAAAGAAAATTTTCTCGGTTTGACGTCCGTGATGTCGACTAAAATCAACGACTTGATATGAATAACCGGAATCTTTGTGATATTTTTTTAAGTGTTCAATATCGACATTGATAAACCATTCGTCGCCTTGATAACTGTTAAGACAAACTCGACTACGGTCAAAAGGAATATTCATCAGTTGAACGGCAATATCTTCGGGCAGGTAATGATTTAATACGGTTTGACCGGAAAGAAAATTGGCTCTCGCGCCGTTAGACGTGATGAGCATTGCCTCATCAACATTCACTTTGCTAATAATATGTTTTACATCGGGATAATTTCGTCCTGTGGCAAAAAAAATATCAATGCCCTTTTGGGAAAGTTTGTTTAATGTTTCTATCGTATATTGACCTATTTTATGGTCGGAGTTAAGAAGTGTTCCGTCTAAATCGGAAACAATGGCACGAAACGCACTAGTCATACAAAATCCTTAGCAATTTGTTCTGAGTGTAATTGAATTTAAGGCTAACAAATTTGGCTTTTTACTTCAAAGGAAATAGCAACTTTCTACTATCATAATCAAAAATTATTGAAAAAATCAGAAAAAGAATTAAAAGGTCGGAGGTCTTGTATTTTATGTAAACGGATTATGTTTATTTGGGAGAATTTGATTATATCAGCGTTATTTGCTAATTATTTTATAGAATAAAGAATTAATCACTTTTTTTATATTATATTTCATTTGGAAACCGTTTGCGCATAGTGAAAAATACTATTGACTTCACTCTATTTGAAGTTAATATGTATCCGTATTTCAAATAACTATGCAAACATAAACACACACAACACAATGGAAAAACTACTTTCTCTCCGACTTCTTCTGTTATCGCATTTTGTGCGAGGATAAAGGTTGGTTGGACGAAAATAGTTCACTATCCACACTTTACCCGCACATTGATGCGGGTTTTTTTTTTATTTTTTCTTCATTTTTTAAAAGAAATAATAAAAAAGAAAAAAACGGGTGTTTATCGCAGCTATTTTTCTCATTTAATTAAATCGGTGTTTTAACACTAATGGAGAGCCCCATGAGCAATAACAATATTATTATTTTTGATACGACATTACGTGATGGCGAACAAGCATTAAAAGCAAGTTTAACCGTAAAAGAAAAACTACAAATTGCTTTGGCACTGGAGCGTTTAGGTGTTGATGTGATGGAAGTCGGTTTTCCCGTTTCATCCGCCGGGGATTTCGAATCGGTAAAAACCATTGCGCAGCATATTAAAAATAGCCGTGTTTGTGCGTTATCACGAGCAGTAGATAAAGATATTGATGTTGCAGCGGAAGCATTAAAAGTGGCGGAAGCGTTCCGTATTCATACCTTTATCGCGAGTTCGGCAATTCACGTTGAGTCTAAATTAAAACGTTCATTTGATGACGTGGTTGATATGGCGGTGCATGCGGTAAAACGTGCAAGAAGTTATACCGATGATGTGGAGTTTTCGTGTGAAGATGCTGGACGTACCGGTATTGACAATATTTGTCGTATTGTAGAGGCGGCAATTGATGCCGGTGCAACTACGGTGAATATTCCGGATACGGTCGGTTACTGCTTACCATATCAGTATGGTGATATTATTGCGAATGTGATGAACCGCGTACCAAATATTGATAAAGCGGTGGTTTCGGTGCATTGTCACAACGATTTAGGTATGGCGACGGCAAACTCGCTTACGGCGGTATTAAACGGCGCAAGACAAATTGAATGTACGATTAACGGTATCGGTGAGCGTGCGGGCAATACGGCGTTGGAAGAAGTGGTCATGGCGATCAAAACGCGCCAAGATATGTTCAACGGTAAAGGCACTCGCATTAACACTCAAGAAATTCATCGTGTCAGTCAAATGGTCAGCCAATTATGTAATATGCCGATTCAGCCGAATAAAGCGATTGTCGGTTCAAACGCATTTGCCCATTCATCAGGTATTCACCAAGACGGTATGGTAAAAAATAAAAACACCTATGAAATTATGTCGCCTGAAACAATCGGCTTGAAGAAAGAGAAATTAAATCTGACCGCTCGTTCGGGGCGTGCGGCAGTGAAAAATCATATGGCTGAAATGGGATACCAAGAAAGCGATTATGATTTGGATAAACTTTATGACGCATTCTTAAAATTAGCTGATAAAAAAGGTCAAGTGTTTGATTACGATTTAGAAGCGCTTGCCTTTATTGATATGCAGGCAGGTGATGAGGACAGATTACATTTAGACGTGATTACTTCGCAAATGATTAGCCATTTACCGGCTTCGGCATTTGTTCAAGTCGAATTGGACGGTGAAAAATTAAGCCAAGTTTCCAGTGGCGGTAACGGGCCAGTCGATGCGGTCTTTAATGCGATTCTAGCCATTACGGGGATGGATATTAAAATGTTACATTATAACCTTACCGCAAAAGGTGAAGGTGCGGAAGCATTAGGTCAAGTGGATATTGTCGTTGAACACGAAGGTCGCCGCTTCCACGGTGTCGGTTTGGCAACCGATATTGTTGAGTCATCGGCTCGCGCCTTAATTCATGCGATTAATGCGATTTATCGCGCGCATAGAGTAGCGGATTTAAAAGCTAAAAAATAAAGTATTCGAATAAAATGATGTAAGCGGTCAGATTTAATGGAAATTTTGTAAAAATCCAGTAAAATCTGACCGCTTTCAGTCATTAAATAAGATAAATTCTGATGTGATGATATTTTAACCGATTGTTTTATATAACACTGATTGAATTTTTAGCCATAAATAGTTTAGTAAAATTATAAATATTTGTAGCATTCTTAGTCTTGTTATTAAAGTATTTGTAAATAATAGAGTAATTTATTCTTTATATGAACTTTTCATTTTTGTTACACACTAAAGGATGTACGGAATGAGAACATAAAGAATATGCGTAAATAGATTAGGAGAACGCAAATAGATGAGTGAGCAGGTAGCCGATCAAGAATTGGTTGAGCGTGCACAGAAAGGTGATAAAAAAGCATTTAATTTACTCGTCGTACGTTATCAGAACAGAGTGGCAGGTTTATTAACTCGCTATGTTTCGCGTGATGATATTCCGGATATTGTGCAGGAATCTTTTATTAAAGCGTATCGTTCATTAGAGTCTTTCCGTGGAGAAAGTGCCTTTTATACGTGGCTTTATCGTATTGCAGTAAATACTGCTAAAAATCACTTAACCGCTTTAGGAAGACGTCCTCCTAAAGAAGATATTTTAGCGGAAGATGCGGAAAGCTTTGATGTTGGGGTTCAACTTCGTGAGAGTGATACACCTGAGAATGTGGTGTTATCCGAAGAATTAAAACGTGTCGTTTTTGACACCATTGAAAACTTGCCTGAAGAACTTAAAACGGCAATTACATTGCGTGAGTTGGAAGGTTTAAGTTATGAAGAAATTGCGGAAGTCATGCAATGTCCCGTCGGTACGGTTCGTTCGCGTATCTTTAGAGCAAGAGAAGCGATTGATGCGAAAGTCAATCCGCTAATGCAACAGATTTAAGATTCAATCGGAGTTTATTATGCAACAAAATGAAACCCTTTCCGCTTTTATGGACGGGCAAAAAGTTGATGATGCGTTCATCGATGATTTATGCGACAGTCCTGAATTAAAGCAAAAATGGGCAAGATATCATGCGGTCAGCAGTATTTTACATGGTGACGAGGTCATTCTTGGAAATGATTTTTCAGCAAAAATGGAAGCATTACTGGAAAATGAAGAGATTGAGTCTCAATCATCCGATAAAGCGGCTACTGTAGTGCCTCAAGGTAAATTACTAAAATTGAAACGTTGGGGAATGCCGATTATGCAGGCGGGTATTGCCGCATCAGTATGTTTGGTCGCAGTACTCGGTGTAAATATGGTGAATGAAAAAAACGAGCTGGCACAGTCAAACCAACCTGTATTACAGACTCAGCCGTTCAGTGATTCGGTTCAGCCGGTAAGTTATAATGCGCCGAGTAAAGATGTGGCGACTCTCGAAAAGTTAGAAAGTCAGCAACATAAAATTAATGCATTATTACAAGCTCAACAACTACAAAGTAAACTTGATGTTGAAGCGATGGATATGTCCAAAGCAAAAGAACAAAAGGAAAAGGCTCAGACATCTGCAACTGATAAAAAATCAGAGTTAGAAAAGAATTAATGAGTTTATAAAATAACCGAATAGGTTTGTTGTTGTAATAAATTAAATCGACGAGTAAAGAAAGCGGTAAGATTTAGCGAATTTTTTAAGAAAATTTGCTACAATCTTACCGTTTTTTTATTTGTCTTCATATGCGACCAGTTAAGGTTATGAAAAGGAAAATATAGATTACTTATTTTTGAGTAATCCTAGCGC
The DNA here is from genome assembly GCF_029774175.1 of Actinobacillus genomosp. 1. Taxonomy (NCBI): domain Bacteria; kingdom Pseudomonadati; phylum Pseudomonadota; class Gammaproteobacteria; order Pasteurellales; family Pasteurellaceae; genus Actinobacillus; species Actinobacillus genomosp. 1. Next base: position 468,908 of record NZ_CP103834.1, read on the forward strand.
GAAATATGTGAGGAAAATACAATGATGATTGAAACTGCAACCGTTGTGAATTATCAGTCCGGTATTGCAACGGTAAAATGTAGTGCAAAAAGTGCTTGCGGAGGTTGTGCGGCACAAAATAGTTGCGGCACAAAATCTTTATCGGCACTGACCGGAGAGAAATTTGCTCCGCAATTTAAATTATCCGTAGATATGCCTTTAGCAGTAGGAGATAAAGTCCAAATCGGCTTGCCCGAGCAAACGTTACTGCTGAGCGTATTTTTAATTTATTGTGTTCCATTGTTTGTATTAGTTATCTCTGCGGTCATTTTTTCTCGATTATTTACGAACGAGTTATTGATCGCATTTTTTATGTTGATCAGTGTAAGTATGACTTTTTGGAACATCAAAAGAATAATGAATAAAAAACGGGAAAGCGAGTTCACTCCTGTATTTTTAAGAAGACTTTAATAGGAGACAATATGGAAAAGATTTGGTTACAGAATTATCCTGAAGGCTCACCAAAAACGATAAATGTGACCCCTTACGATTCATTATTGGAAATGTTTGAATCCGCTGTACGTAAACACCCGGATATTCCCGCTTATATTAATATGGGGAAAGTGCTTACTTTCCGTAAATTGGAAGAAAGAAGTCGTGCATTTGCCGCTTATTTACAGAATGAACTTCGTCTGGAGAAAGGTGATCGAATCGCATTGATGATGCCGAATTTATTGCAGTATCCGATTGCATTGTTCGGGGCTTTGCGCGCCGGTTTGGTGGTTGTAAATGTTAATCCGCTTTATACTCCTCGAGAATTAGAACACCAATTAAACGATAGTGGAGCAAAAGCGATCGTTGTGGTGTCAAATTTTGCCGCAACACTTGAAAAGATCGTATTTGAAACGAGTATAAAACATGTCATTCTGACCCGAATGGGTGATCAACTTTCATTCGGTAAGCGTACATTGGTTAATTTTGTGGTGAAATATATTAAAAAGCTTGTGCCTAAATATAAGTTGCCTCACGCAGTAAGTTTTCGTGAAGCCCTTAGTATTGGTAAACAGCGCCAGTACGTGAAACCGACTATTTATAAAGATGATCTTGCCTTTTTACAATATACCGGCGGTACGACCGGTGTAGCAAAAGGTGCTATGCTGACCCACGGTAGCGTGATTGCAAATGTCGCACAAGCAAAATGGGTGGCTGAACCATTGCTTAAATGCTCTCGTGAACGTATTGCAGTGATTCCTTTACCGCTTTACCATGTTTTTGCACTTTCAGTAAATTGCTTACTGTTTATTGAGCTTGGGGTAACAGGCTTATTAATTACTAATCCCCGAGATATTCCCGGCTTCGTCAAAGAGTTGAAAAAATATCCTTTTGTGGCTCTGACAGGGGTAAATACGTTATTTAATGCGTTATTAAATAATGAGAATTTTAAAGAAGTTGATTTCTCCAATTTAAAATTGAGTGTCGGCGGCGGTGCGGCAATTCAATCTGCCGTTGCAAAACGTTGGCATGCATTAACCGGTAGCCATATTATTGAAGGTTATGGTATGACGGAATGTTCTCCGCTGATTGCGGCGACACGTTCAGATTCTACCGAACATACCGGTTCTATCGGCGTACCGGTACCGAATACCGATATTCGTATTGTGGATGATGAAGGTAATGATGTTGCGATAGGCGAGAGGGGAGAGCTTTGGGTAAAAGGTCCTCAAGTGATGCAAGGTTATTGGCAACGTCCGCAAGATACCGCTGATGTATTGAAAGACGGATGGATGGCAACCGGTGACATCGTTGTGATGGGGGAAGATCTTAATTTACGTATTGTTGATCGCAAAAAAGATATGATCATTGTTTCCGGTTTTAATGTGTATCCGAATGAAATCGAAGATGTCATTGCGCATAATCCGAAAGTAAATGAAGTCGTCGCAATCGGTATTCCGAGTAAATCATCCGGTGAAGCGATTAAAATTTTTGTGACAAAAAAAGACGAGAGCCTTACACGAGAAGAATTGCGAAATTATTGCCGCCAATATTTAACCGGTTATAAAATTCCTAGAGAAATAGAGTTTCGTGACGAATTGCCGAAAAGTAATGTAGGTAAAATTCTCCGTCGCATATTAAGAGATGAAGAATTAGCGAAAATAAAAGAGCAACAGAATTAATTAGTACACAGAGAATCGATATTCGTTTCTTATTTAAAAATAATATAAAAATGCTTAGGAGCAATGTATGAAAATTGTAGAAGTAAAACATCCTTTGGTTAAACATAAACTAGGTTTAATGCGTGCGGCTGATATTAATACGAAAGATTTCCGTGCGTTAGCGACGGAAGTCGGTAGTTTATTAACTTATGAAGCAACAACCGATTTAGAAACCGAGTCGGTTGAAATTGACGGCTGGTGCGGTAAGGTTGAAGTTGAGCGTATTAAAGGTAAAAAAGTAACGGTTGTGCCTATTTTACGTGCGGGTTTAGGTATGATGGACGGTGTGTTGGAACATATCCCAAGCGCACGTATCAGTGTCGTCGGTATTTATCGTAATGAAGAAACCTTAGAGCCGGTACCTTACTTCACTAAATTAGCGAATGATGTAGAAGAACGCTTAGCGATTATCGTTGATCCAATGTTAGCAACCGGCGGCTCAATGATTGCAACCATTGATTTATTGAAAAAAGCGGGTTGTAAACAAATTAAAGTACTTGTGCTTGTTGCTGCTCCGGAAGGGATCAAAGCATTAGAAGCGGCGCATCCGGATGTAGAATTGTTTACCGCTTCAATTGACAGCCATTTAAATGAACACGGTTATATTGTCCCAGGACTTGGTGATGCAGGCGATAAGATTTTCGGTACTAAATAATTCCAAATAAAAGAGAAAAAACCTAAGAAAATATCTTAGGTTTTTTTATATCTATAAAGTTTTTTATCTTTTAACAAGCGGTCTGATTTGCAGAATTTTTTACAAATTAAACCGCTTGCTTAAGGCTAAATATCTTCATCAATGATTTCTTCTTTGCTATCGACTGCCAGAGGATTGTCATATAGCCAGTTAGCTAAGCGAGTATAGTCCGCAATACTTAAATTTTCTGCACGAGCATTTAAATCGATATTCAGTGCTTCTAATTGCTCAGGACTAAATAAAGTTGATAGTGCATTACGTAATGTTTTACGACGTTGATTGAATGCCTGTGTGGTTACTCGATTTAACCAATATACGTCTTTTACCGGATGCGGTAACACTTTATGCGGCATCAAGCGCACTACGGCCGAATCTACTTTTGGTGCCGGTTTAAATGCGGTTGGCGGTACTTCCAATACAGGCATCACTTGGCAATAATATTGCGCCATAATGGTTAAGCGGCCGTATGCTTTACTATTTGGTGCCGCACATAAACGTTTTACCACTTCTTTTTGCAACATAAAGTGCATATCTTGAATTAAATCGTGGAATTTGAATAAGTGGAACATCAACGGTGTTGAAATGTTATACGGTAAGTTACCGAATACACGTACGCCTTCACCTTCTTTTAACTCAAGACTTTCAAAATATTCGCGGAAATTAAAACGCAGCGCATCTTGTTCAATAATCGTTAATTTATGATTTAAGAACGGGTGATGACGTAAACGTTCGGCAAGATCTCGATCTAATTCAACCACCGTGAGTTTATCCACTTGCTCGGCAACCGGTTCGGTTAATGCGCCTAAACCCGGGCCGATTTCAAGTAAAAATTGACCGTTTTTGGGATTAATTGCCGCTACAATGTTATGAATAACATTCATATCGTGTAAAAAGTTTTGACCGAAACGTTTACGAGCGGTATGACCTAAATGTTTTTTTGAATTTTGATTACTCATTGTTATCCTTTTTAAATAAGCAAAGAACCCCGCTAATAGCGAGGTTCTCAGATAAAGCATTATGTTTATTTACCAACGTACTGAACATCAGCCGTTTTTCTAAGTGCTTTCACCCAGTCTTTTGCAGCTTCTTGCGCTTGTTTATCTACTAGCTGTTCATAGGCACGTTGGTTATAAGCATCTTCGGTACGGTCACCTTGCTGTGTACCGGTAACTTTAAGAATATGCCAGCCGAATTGGGATTTAAACGGTGCGGTAATTTGATCTTGTTTTGCCGTACTTGCCGCTTTAGCAAAAGCAGGATCATAAATATCTAAGAAATTATAACCTAAATCACCACCGTCCGCAGCCGAAAGATAATCGACCGAATTTACTTTTGCCGCTTCTTCAAAAGTGGTTTTACCCGCTTTAATATCCGCGATAATTTGAGCCAATTTAGCTTTTGCTTGAGCGTCATTTAGTACCGGTGTGGTTTTAATTAAAATATGACTTACTCTATGTTGAGTTCCGGTCACATTTTTTAATTTACCGTTCGCTTTATCCTTTTCAAGTAATTCTTTAGCATAAGCATGAACATCTTTCGGATCAACTTGGATTGATTTACCGATGCTAATATTTCTTACTTGTTCCATTGCCATTTGTTGTGCAATTTGCTGACGATATTGATCTAGCGTAATACCCTGATAATCCAACGCATCGAGTAATTGACCGTAGGTAATGCCATTTCGTGCCGCAATATCTTCAATTACTTGATCAACTTTCGCATAATTCACTTTTACGCCGGCTTCTTTGACCGCTTTTTGTACTAGCAGGTCATCAATAATTTGTTCTACCGCCGCTTTGTGATTTGCTTCCGAATTTGCTTTTTTACCTAATGCGCGTTGTACTTGACTTTCCATTACCGGTACGCCATCGACTAGTGCCACAACACGTTCTTCAACGGCAATTGCCGTTTGAGAAATACCGATTGCAGTAACCAATGCGACTAATAATGATTTTGCAGAGATTAATTTCATTTATTATTTCCTACTAAAAGGTTAAAGATAAGCCCTAATGCCGTTAGAGCTACATTTCTAAAAAAGGTTCCTGATTTTTACTTACTCGTCTTTAGCCCGAATAAGTACGACCTGATTTATTCCGTCATAAGATTGCGTTTGTACTTGTACTTGCTCCGTTCTTGCCGTCGGTATATTTTTTCCGACATAATCGGCTCGAATCGGAAGCTCGCGATGACCTCTATCTACTAATATAACCAGTTCTATACGCATTGCCCGACCAAAATCGAGGAGGGCATCTAGCGCGGCTCGAATAGTACGTCCGGTAAATAATACATCATCGATCAGAATAACATTTTTTCCGGTAATATCAATTTGAGATTCAACCCCGGTATAAATCGGATCCTGATTGGCTAAATTAAGATCATCACGATAAAACGTAATATCTAAAGCCATTAACGGCAATTGCGTTTGGGCAAGCTCGGCAATTCTGCTTTGTAACATTTCTGCAATTTCAGCACCGCGACGTTTTATTCCGACAAGCACTAAATTCTCTAAAGAAGAATGCTTTTCGATAATTTGATGAGAAATTCGGGATATCGTGCGCTGAAATTGCTCGGAATCAATAATAATTTTTTCCATTATAGGGTTAAGAATCTATTTTGACGCCTGAATTTTCTTGATTACGTTTGTTGTTGAACAACCGTTCTCAAAATTTAATACTTTAACTTCACCGCCGTTTGCCCAAACTTCTTGGCTACCGGCAATCTCTTCAGGTTTATAATCTCCGCCTTTAACTAATAAGTTAGGTAAGATTTCACCGATAAGACGTTGCGGCGTATCTTCTGCAAAAGGCACGACCCAATCCACGGAAGCTAAACCGGCAAGTACCGCCATTCGTGCATTTAAATCGTTAATCGGGCGAGATTCACCTTTTAAGCGTTTCACCGACTCATCGGTATTTACCGCCACAATTAAACGATCGCCTAGTTTACGTGCATTTTCTAAGTAAGAAACGTGTCCCGGGTGCAGAATATCGAAACAGCCGTTGGTCATCACAATTTTCTCACCGCGTTGTTTTGCCTGTTCTACCGCACGTTTTAATTCGTCTTCCGCTAAGATACCGAAACCGGTTTCTTCGCGATGATGAATCGCATTTTCTAATTCGGTTGGTGTCACGGTTGAAGTACCTAATTTACCCACAACCACGCCAGCCGCCGCATTTGCTAAATAACACGCTTCTTCGTAAGGACGACCGTCGGCAATTGCTGTAGCAAGTACACTGATAACCGTGTCACCGGCACCGGTTACGTCATAAACTTCTTTCGCTTGGGTTGGTAAATGGAACGGAACTTGGTTTGGACGTAGTAATGTCATTCCTTTTTCCGAGCGAGTAACTAATAGTGCGGTTAATTCGAAGTCAGCAATCAGTTTTAAGCCTTTCTCTACAATTTCATCGTCATTTTTGCAGTGACCGACTACCGCTTCGAATTCAGACATATTCGGTGTTAAGAGCGTTGCACCGCGATAACGTTCAAAATCGGTACCTTTTGGGTCAATGAGTGTCGGTACGCCGGCTTTGCGTGCCACTTGAATCATTTGTTGTACCGATTCAAGCGTACCTTTGCCGTAATCCGATAAAATTAATGCACCGTAAACGGTAATTTCTTGTTCAAGTTTTGCAAGCAGAGAATCGCTTGCAACATGATGAAAGCCTTCTTCGAAATCTAAACGTAATAATTGTTGATGACGTGACAGAATACGTAATTTGGTGATAGTCGGGTGTGAATCCAATGCAACACAATGGTTTTGGATATTGTGTGAATTAAGTAATTTATCTAAAGCACGACCGGCATCATCTTGCCCGATTAAACCGTGTAGAGCGACCGGTACCCCAAGGCTGGCAATGTTCATTGCTACATTCGCCGCACCACCGGCACGTTCTTCGATATCTTGTACTTTTACCACCGGCACCGGTGCTTCCGGCGAAATGCGGTTGGTTGCACCAAACCAATAACGGTCTAACATTACATCGCCAAGTACAAGCACTTTTGCGTTATTAAATTTCGGAGAGTATTGCATCATCATAGTTAATTTCTCAATTAAATGATGGCACTCGTTACAGCCGAGTGCCTTAAACCTTGTTCAGTCATAACCCCCGTTAATATAAGGGAGAGATTGTCTAATTATTTCTTACTTTTCTTAATAAACTTCATTAAACGTTTACGTTTACGTAATTGGTTCGGTGTCAGTTTATTTTTCTTACCGGCAAACGGGTTATTCCCTTCTTGGAACTGAATACGGATCGGCGAACCGATAATTTTCAAGCTCTTACGGAAGTAATTACTTAAATAACGTTTATAAGAATCCGCTAATTTTTCGACTTGGTTACCGTGAATGACGATAATTGGCGGGTTGTAACCACCCGGATGAGCGTATTTTAATTTCACACGGCGACCGTTTACTAGCGGTGGCTGATGCTCATCCGCTGCCATACGTAAAATACGCGTCAGCATTGAAGTTGATGTTTTCTGTGTCGCACACGCATAGGCCTCTTTTACCGAGTCAAATAAGTTACCTACGCCTGAGCCGTGTAATGCAGAAATAAAATGCACACGAGCGAAATCGATAAAGTCTAAACGGCGATCTAATTCGGATTTCACTTGATCTTTAATATCTTGTGATAAGCCGTCCCATTTATTCACTACGATCACAAGTGAACGACCGGCGTTCAGAATAAAACCGAGTAGAGATAAATCTTGATCAGAAATACCTTCGCGAGCATCAATGGTAAGTAATACCACGTTTGCATCTTGAATCGCTTGTAGGGTTTTAATCACGGAGAATTTTTCCACCGCTAAATTGACCTTACCACGTTTACGTACGCCGGCAGTATCAATAATCGTGTATTGCTGACCGTCACGCTCCATCGGAATATAGATAGAATCACGCGTCGTACCCGGCATATCGTAAACCACCACACGTTCTTCACCGAGAATACGGTTGGTTAAAGTCGATTTACCCACATTCGGACGACCGACGATCGCAATCTTAATATTTTTATCTTCAATCGATTCTTCGGTTTCTTCTTCAAGAGCTTCATCAAGTAATGCGGTATCATCCTCATTATCGAAGTCAAAGTCGGTATCCCATTCGTCCGCTTCTTCGTTTGCAGAATCTTCGTCATTTTCGACCGCTTGATTCGCATTTAATTGCTCGCCTAACGGGGCTAATACTTGCTCGATAAGTTGTGTTACGCCACGACCTTGTGCCGCTGCGATTTGTTCAACTTCACCTAAGCCTAATTGATAAAATTCCGCACAATGCGAATCCGCATCGATACCGTCCGTTTTATTTGCTACTACCACAGTAGTTTTTTCACGTTGACGTAAGTATTGTGCAATACCGATATCGGCAGGTAGTAAGCCGGCACGCGCATCGACTAAGAAAAGCACAACATCCGCTTCTTCAATCGCGAGTAGCGATTGTTCCGCCATTTTTTCTTCTACACCTTCTTCCGTACCGTCAATACCACCGGTATCAATTACGATAAAATCATAACCGGCGATATTCGCATGACCATATTTACGGTCACGTGTAAGTCCCGGAAAGTCCGCTACCAGCGCATCACGTGTGCGGGTTAAGCGGTTAAATAAAGTGGATTTACCCACATTCGGTCTGCCGACAAGGGCAACAACTGGAGTCATTCTTATTCTGTCCTTCTAAAAATTCTGTCTTTGCGAGTCGCAAAATCCCCATATTATATACTAAAAGCATTGAGAACGGAAAAAGGATCAAAAAAAGCGGTCAATTTTCTGCAAAATTTTACAAAAAATCGACCGCTTGTTTATCGGTTTTTCCAGCAATTATTGTTCTTCCGGTTCTTCTAATTTTAAGGCTTTAGAAAAACTTTGCAGACCTTGGGAGTTTCCGCTTTTTGCCATTGCTTGTAAGGCTTGGGTCGGCACGTGCAATAAACTGTTGGTCAGCTTATAGCTTAACTCGTTAAGGACTTTTTCACTATCTTGTCCGCCGGTTAATGCAAGCAAGGCTTTGGCTAAGAGTTCTTGGCGAGTTTGTTCGGCATCTTGGCGATAACGTTTAATTAAATCGCTGGATTGCTGTTGTTTTAGCCATTCGAAGAATGCTTTACATTCTTCATCTACGATTTGTGCCGCTTGCTCGGCTGCTTGCTCACGTTGTGCCATATTACGTTGAATAATATGCTGTAAATCATCCACGCTATAAGCATATACGGCATCTAACTCGCCGGCATTTTCATCAATATCTCGAGGTACGGCGATATCAATCAGTAACATCGGATCAAACTGGCGTTGTTTCTGTGCGATTTCCACCATTTCCTTACTGATAAGCATATCCGGACTGCCGGTAGAGCTGATAACAATATCCGCTTGGTTTAAACCGATTTGCAATGCGCTTAAGGACAAAATTTGCATTGGGGTATCCAAACGCTCGGCTAATCTTTCGGCACGTTGTGGAGTACGGTTGGCAATCATAATATTTTTCGCACCGTGCTGAATCAGATAACGAGCAACTAGCTCAATAGTTTCTCCGGCACCGACTAATAAGAAGCGCAATTTGCCGAAATTATCAAAAATTTGGCGAGCTAAACCGCAGGCGGCATAAGCGACAGAAACTGCGCTTGAACCGATTTCCGTTTCGGAACGCACGCGTTTCGCCGTAGAAAACGTACGTTGGAATAAACGAGATAATTTGGTAGAAACCTGGCTATTTTGCGTATGGTAGAAATGCTCGCTATATTGATAGGCTTGTTTTACCTGACCTAAAATCTGCGGCTCGCCCAAAATAAGCGAATCCAATCCGCACGCAACTCGCATTAGATGACGAGCCGCTTCCATATTCTGTTTGAAATAAATACATTCACGTAATTCATCGTGTTCAAGCTGATGAATTTCAGCAAACCATTCAAAACACTGCTCACGCCATGCGATATTATCTTCATGTTCTTCTCGCGGCGTAATGTCCGCATTATGAAAATAAAGCTCTGTTCGGTTACACGTTGAAAGAATGACAACGCTTTCAGCAAGTGCGCGGTGTTGAATTTGCTCAAAAGCAAGCTGGCGTTTTTGAGCATCAAACGCTACCTTACTTCGCAAATTCACCGAAGCTGTTTTATGGTTAATACCAAGTGCTAAAATCGTCATTTACATCCCACATCAAAAAATAAAAAACGGCAAAATGCCGTTGAATTTTGGCTATTCTATCGAATCATATAAGCTCTCGCAAATAATTGTAGAGATTGGTTTGATTTATCACAATTGCCATACCTCAAACAAGGTAGGTAAGGCTATAATGCAGTTCATTTCAAAAAAGAAAAGTGACTAAATAAGCAAGCATTTTGTAAAAATAACAGTATAATGTTCCTTATCTTTTCGACTGACAAGCGGTTAAATATTCACAATATTTTGCAAAGGAGGAATTATGGTAGCAATTCGTCGCTCACATGAGCTTGATCCGAGTACTTTTGAGTTAGCGAGTTGGAGTGCCGCTTTGCAAATGTCACCGATAACTTTTGAAGAATTACAAATTGCGTGGCGTTACGCCCATGAAAAATTAGATACCGATACTTACCATCTTATGTGGGATGGTATTGAAATGGTGGAAATTTTACACGGGTTAAATATGGATGATGACTCGCTTGTCGCCGCCTTACTTTTCCCTCTCGTAAAGAATCACATTATCGATCTTGCCCAAGTCAAAGAAGACTTTGGTAATCAAGTCAAAAACTTAGTGAAAGGTGTGATTGAAATGGACAATATTCGCCAACTGAGTGCGAACAGTGTGTCCGACCTGCAAATCGATAATATTCGTCGTATGTTATTGGCGATGGTTGATGATTTCCGTTGTGTGGTTATTAAGCTGGCGGAACGTATCGTCTATTTGCGAGGAAAATATCGTCATACCGAAGAAGATCTTGTATTGGCGGCAAAAGAATGCTCGCATATTTATGCACCGCTTGCTAACCGTCTAGGCATCGGACAGCTGAAATGGGAACTGGAGGATTATTGCTTCCGTGCGTTACATCCGCAATGTTATCGTGTGATTGCGTTACAACTTGGCGAGCGTCGTTTGGAACGCGAAAGTTATATTACAAATTTTGTGGCAAATTTGACCGCTTGTCTTAGTGAACAAATCGAAGATTTGGAAGTGTATGGTCGTCCGAAGCACATTTACAGTATCTGGAAAAAAATGCAGAAGAAAAATCTGCGTTTTGAACAATTGTTCGATATTCGAGCGGTGCGAGTTATCGTACCGAATTTGGAAGATTGCTATACCGCATTAGGCATTATTCATACTCAATATAAACATTTACCGGAACATTTCGACGACTATATTGCCAACCCTAAACCGAACGGCTATCAATCTATTCATACGGTTGTGTTGGGAGAGGGAGATAAAACTATCGAAGTGCAAATTCGTACTCGAGAAATGCACGAAAATGCGGAATTAGGGGTTGCGGCGCATTGGAAATATAAAGAGGGAGCAACCGCCGGTCGTTCCGGTTATGAAGAAAAGATCGTCTGGTTACGTAAATTATTAGCGTGGCAAAACGATATTGCCGATTCCGGCGAGGTTATGGCGGCGGAAATGCGCTCTCAAGTGTTTGATGATCGTGTTTATGTCTTTACGCCGAAGGGCGAGGTGATTGATTTGCCGAAAAATGCAACACCGCTTGATTTCGCTTATGCGATTCATAGTGAAGTCGGTCATCGTTGCATCGGTGCAAAAGTTGCAGGACGGATCGTACCGTTTACCTATTTATTACAAATGGGAGATCAAGTTGAAATTATTACTCAGAAAACGCCGAATCCGAGTCGAGATTGGTTAAATCCGAATGCCGGCTTTGTCAATACGTCCAAAGCTCGCGCTAAAATTATTGCTTGGTTTAAAAAACTGGATCGAGAAAAAAATATTCCGCTCGGTAAAGAAGCCTTGGACGCGGAAATGGCTCGTTTCGGATTTACATTAAAACAGATTGAACAGTACGCATTACCTCGCTATAACTTAAAACAATTCGATGACTTATATGCCGGCATTGGCGGTGGCGATATTCGTTTAAATCAATTAAGTCATTATTTACAAAGCAAATTAATTAAACCGACAGCAGAGCAAGAAGACGAAGCGGTATTAAAACAAGTTAATAAGAATGCTAATAACCAATTTCAGCATAAAGGCAAAAACGGGCAGATTATCATCGATGGTGTGGGTAATTTAATGCATACCATTGCACGTTGTTGTCAGCCGATTCCGGGTGATGAAATTGTCGGTTATATTACACAGGGACGAGGAATCTCAATTCACAGAGCAGATTGCGAGCAATTGTTTGACTTACGTAGTGCCAATCCGGAAAGAGTTGTGAATGCACAATGGGGAACACATTACGCTAATGGCTTTAGTCTCGCGATTCGAGTTATTGCCAATGATCGTAACGGTTTATTACGAGATGTCAGTGCGGTGATGGCAAATGAAAAAGTCAATGTTTTGAGTGTTTCAAGCCGTATTGATACGAAACGCAGTTTGGCAATTATGGATATGAGTATCGAGCTTAACAATATTGAAATGCTTGGAAAATTATTAGCACGTATTGCACAACTTGACGATGTGATTGAAGCAAAACGTCTATCAAATTAAGTGACAAGCGGTCGAATTTGTAAGAAAAATAACAAAAAAGACCGCTTATTTTTTGAGTGATTAGGAATGAATATGAAAAAATTGGTCATTTTAGGTTCAACCGGATCAATCGGTAAAAGTACCTTGTCCGTGGTGGAGCAGAACAAAACGGAATACGAGGTATTCGGTTTAGTCGGTGGTAAAAATGTTGAATTAATGGCAGCACAATGTTTATTGTTTCAACCGAAATTTGCCGCATTAGCTGATGAGAATGCAGCAAAAGCATTAGCGGAACAGCTCAAACAATTCAATGTAAAAACTGAAGTCTTAAGAGGTCAAAAAGCGATTTGCGAACTGAGCGCACATCCGGAAGCGGATATGGTAATGGCGGCGATTGTAGGGGCGGCCGGTTTGTTACCAACGCTTTCTGCGGTGAAAGCAGGTAAAAAAGTTTTATTGGCAAATAAAGAATCATTAGTCACTTGCGGACAAATTTTTATTGATGAGGCAAGAAAATCCGGTGCGCAATTATTACCGGTTGATAGCGAACACAATGCGATTTTCCAATCTCTACCGCCGGAAGCACAGCAAAAAGTCGGCTTTTGCCCGCTTGCAGAGCTAGGCGTGAGTAAAATTATTTTGACCGGTTCCGGTGGTCCGTTCCGTGTAAAACCGCTCGATGAGTTTGCAACTATTACACCTGAACAAGCGGTGGCACACCCGAATTGGTCGATGGGTAAGAAAATCTCGGTCGATAGTGCTACTATGATGAATAAAGGCTTGGAATATATTGAAGCCCGTTGGTTATTCAATGCTTCGGCAGATGAAATGGAAATTATTATTCACCCGCAATCGATTATTCATTCGATGGTGCGTTATATTGACGGTTCGGTGATCGCCCAAATGGGGAATCCGGATATGTGTACCCCGATTGCACACACAATGGCTTATCCGAAGCGAATTAATTCGGGCGTAGCACCGTTGGATTTCTTTAAATTGAAAGAACTCACTTTTATCGAACCGGACTTTGCCCGCTATCCGAATTTAAAATTAGCGATTGATGCGTTTGCAGAAGGGCAATATGCGACAACCGCAATGAATGCGGCAAATGAAGTGGCGGTAGAAGCTTTCTTAAATGAACGTATTCGTTTTATTGATATTGTGAATGTGAATAGAACGGTGGTGGAAAATATTGCGCCGATTAAAGTACAAGCAATTGCCGATGTGTTACATATTGATAAACTGGCACGAGAATTGGCGGAACAAGCGGTCATTAATTTATAAAAATAAAGCGGTGTAATTTGTAAAATTTTCGACAAATTACACCGCTTATCTATTCAACCGCTTATCTATTTAACCGATTAGCGAATAATACCGCGAGTTGAACGTTTAAAGAAATCTAAGAACAATTGAACCGCAGGTTCATTAACCGCAAATTGTTCAATTTCCGGAATGGCTTCTTCGATCGTTTTACCGCTACGATAAATTAATTTATAAGCGTTACGAATGGCATGCATTGCCGGCTTATCGAATCCACGACGTTTCAGACCTTCTAAATTCACACCAAACGGTTGAGCGTGGTTTCCTTGTGCCATCACATATGGCGGAACGTCTTGGCTGACCATTGAGCCGCCGCCTAACATAACGTGTGAACCGATGACTACGAATTGGTGAATAGCCGACATTCCGCCGACAATCACAAAATCATCTAAAGTAACGTGACCGGCTAAGGTACCGTTATTCGCAATAATGCAACGATTACCGATAGAGCAGTCGTGTGCAATATGGGTATTGATCATAAACAGGTTATCATTACCGATACGTGTAACGCCACCACCCTGAACGGTTCCGCGATGAATAGTAACACTTTCACGAATACGGTTACGATCACCAATAACTACCTTGGTCGGCTCACCTTGATATTTTAAATCTTGGTTAATTTCCCCGATACTGGCGAATTGGAAAATCTGATTTTGTTCACCGATTTCAGTATGACCGTTAATCACAACATGAGAATGAATAACAGTTTTTGCGCCGATTTTTACATTCTTTCCAATAACGGAAAATGGGCCGATTTCGACGTGAGCACCAATTTGCGCCCCTTCTTCAATGACTGCTAAAGGACTGATTTTTGCAGTAGAATCAATTAATCGCATAGTTTCTCCTTTGTGGTTGGAGTGTAATTATTTACGTGCGCACATTAAATCGGCTTCACACACTAATTTTCCATCAACGAAAGCTTTTCCGGAAAATTTAGTGATGCCACGTATTTCTTTCAGAAATTCGACTTCGAAGGTAAGTTGGTCGCCGGGTACGACGGGACGTTTAAAGCGAGCATTATCAATAGCGGCAAAATAATATAATTCGTCCTGATTCATTTTTCCGTGAGTAGCTACCGCTAACACACCGGTTGCTTGCGCCATCGCTTCTAAAATAAGCACGCCGGGGAAAATCGGGCTTGCCGGAAAGTGACCGGTAAAACAAGGTTCGTTTACGGTGACGTTTTTAATTGCTTTCAGCCATTTGCCTTCTTCAAAGTCGATTACACGATCTACAAGTAAGAAAGGATAGCGATGAGGTAACATTTTCATAATTTCTGTTACTTCGATGATTTTAGGTTCTCTATTTTCCTGTACTTCAATAGTCATTAATTCGGCCTCATAATAAGATATATAAATTAAAATAAGGCTTACGTGAGAGTAAGCCCATAAAATGCTTATTCAGCTAAACGTTTTTCAAGTGCTTTTAAACGTTTGTTCATTTCATCAATATTCATTGTTAGCGCAGCAGTTTTGCGCCATTCTTTATTGGTTTGAGCAGGAATACCGGATGAATAGATACCTTTCTCGGTAATCGGCTTCATAACCATACTCATACCGGTAATGACGGCACCGTCACAAATTTCCATATGACCGTTTAGTACGCTTGCACCGCCAATTTGACAGAATTTGCCTACTTTGAGGCTACCCGCCATAATTACTCCGCCGGCAACCGCTGTACCAAAGCCAATATGAACATTATGCGCAATTTGACAGAGATTGTCGATAATTACATTATCTTCAATAACAGTAGGATCCAATGCTCCTCGGTCAATGCAGGTACAAGCGCCGATTTCAACGCGGTTACCGATGATTACGCCGCCTGTTTGCGGGATTTTAATCCATTGGCCTTTATCATTCGCATAACCAAAGCCGTCACTACCGATTACCGCGGAAGATTGAATTAAACAATCCGAACCGATTTGGACGTTATGGTAAACCGATACGTTCGCCCATAATTGGGTTCTTGCACCGATTTTTGTATTTTTACCGACAAAACATCCGGCACCGATAATCACATCGTCACCTAATTCCACACCGCTTTCAATGACGGCATTCGCACCGATGGAAACATTATGACCTAAAACCGCTTCCGAAGAAATTACCGCATTGGGTGAAATTCGGTTTGCCGCTTTAGGGGTTGAATCCATATATTGCGCCAGTAGAGCATAAGCAACATAAGGATTTTTAACAATAATAAGGTTTTGCGATTCTGCACAGAATTCTACATCGGCTTCACTGACAATAATCGCACCCGCCTGAGATTGCGCTAATTGAGGGCGATATTTTGCGTTAGAAATAAAAGTAATCTGATTTGGATCTGCTTTATCTAATGCGGCAATACTGGAAATAGCCAAATCGGCGTTACCTTTGAGAGTACCGCCGATTTGCTCCGCAAGTTCAATTAAACGGAAATTAGCCATTATTTTTTTCGCTTCTTCTGGTTTCACTGCATCTGTTTTAGGTGCTTCGGTCGCCGGTTTTGTTTCCTCGGCTTTTACCTCTGTATTTGCAGCCGGTTGTTCGATTTTAATTTCAGGGTGTTTTGCTTTTAACGCTTCTAACACTTTCTCGGTAATATCTTTGCCTTCATCTTCCGCATAAAGTGCCACTGACGGTGGAAATACAAGAGTATAACCTTTTGATTTCGCAACATCTTTAATAGTCGCGTTAATTTCCTCAACCACTTGTTTTTGTACTGTTTGAGGATCCATACCGCCGGCTTCTTGTTGAGCTTTGTTTAATTTCTCTTGGAAAGCATCCGCTTTTTTCTGGAATGCTTCCGCTTTTTTACCAAAGTCAGCTTCGCGTTTTTGAATTGCAGAAACTTTGTTTTGGAATGCTTTATATTCCGCTTCAATAGCATTTTGACGCGCTTGAATTTCTTTAGAGCGTAAACGAGGCGCATCTTTCTCTAATGCGGCTGATTTTTTCTTAAGCGAAGCTTCTACTTTTGTTTGTTCTTCTTGTAATTTTTTAGCATCGCTTTCAAGTTTGTTTCGTTCAGAGGTTAAAGCTTTATTTTCTTCTGCTAATTTTTTGTCTTCATCGGCAAATTTGCTTTGACCTTCTTTCATGAATTTTTCAAATTTTTGTGCCGCATCAATTGCAACCGGGTGATTTTGTAATAAATAATTTGGATCGACAAAACCAATCGTATCGCTTGCTTGAGCCAAACCTGCCGCTGCTAGTGCTGCGGTTACTGTTGCTACTTTAAATAATTTTTTCATTTAGATATCCTTTGTTTCTTTCAATTAATCGTGACTAAATATGGAGGATAAGCGGTAAGATTTATCAGAAATTTTGCAAAAAAATTACAAAATCTCACCGCTTATCTAGGAGAGTTAGAATGAGCTGCCAATACTGAATTGGAACTGCTCGATTTCATCACCTGAGTATTTTTTAATTGGCTTAGCATAAGAGAACGCTAAAGGTCCAATCGGAGATTGCCATTGGAATGCAATACCGGCAGACGCACGAACACGTTTATAATCTTTATAATCCGGTAACGTCGGATATACGGATTTTTTCCATTTCGTATTCCAAACGCTTGCCGCATCAACAAACAATGAGGTACGAACATTATGTTGATATTTTTCGCTTACAAATGGTGTCGGTGTAATTAACTCTAAACTTGCATTCGCCATCGCATTACCGCCGACAACATCATCGCTGGCTGAAGTAAAGCCTTTATTTTCAACAGAGTAATAAATTGCTTTAGGACCTACCGCACCGTATGCAAAGCCGCGTAATGTACCGATACCGCCCGCCGAATAAAGTTGATAGAACGGAACTTCCTTACCGCCGAAACCTTTGGTGTAAGCTAAACCGGCTTTAGTCGAAACAACCCATTTATGTTCGCGATTAAGCGGATAATAATTTCTAAAATCGGCATTTAAGCGATAATATTTATTATCTGAACCCGGAATCGTGACTTTACCGCCGATATTCGCAGTCGTACCTTCCGTTGGGAAATAACCGCGATTTAAGCTATTGTAATTCCAGCCGAATGAGAAATCAAAATCATCCGCTTTAATGTGTTCGTAACGATTGCTACCGTCAATAATTGGGAAATTCATTGATTTCACATATTTTTCACGGGTAAATTCTCGTTCGACATTTTTCAGCTTATCGTGCGTATAGCCTAAGCCTAAGTAATATGAGTTGTTTTCATTTACCGGGAAGCCTAACGTACCGTTAATACCGTACGTTTGACGTTTATAGGCTGCAGAAGTGTCACTATCCGAGTTATCGTAATCTTCATAGAAGACGTTTCCTCCTAAACTTACTCCGTCTTTGGTAAAGTACGGTTCGGTATAACCTAAGTTCACGCTGGTACCGTAGTCATTACGCGTACCGCTTAAGCTTACGGTTGAACCCATTCCTAAGAAGTTGTCTTGCTTAATACCCGCTTGGTAACTGATACCGCTTTCCGTACCGTAACCGATACCGAAGTTAATCGAACCGGTATTACGTTCTTTGATTTTATAGACTAAATCCACTTGGTCATCGGTATTTTGCACCGTTGGCATCGTCATATCGACAGTTTCATAGAAACCGGTACGTTCTAAACGAGATTTACCTAATGCGGCATTCGTTGTGGATAACCACGCACCTTCTTGTTGGCGCATTTCACGACGTAAAGTAGAATCTGCAGTTACATCATTACCTTCAAAGCGGATTTTACGCACATAAATACGACGACCGGCATCTACGATAAAGTTAATTTGTACCGTTTTATCTTGCTCGTTGAATTTAGGATAAAGATCAACTTTTGCCGAGCCGAAACCGTGATCGCCAAGGATTTGTTTAATGCCTTCTTCGATTTCCACTAGTTCGCTTTTACGGAATAATTGTCCCGGTTTGAAATCTTTGAGTAATGCGTTTAATTCTTTATCAAGTTTTGCAGTGTTTCCAATGATACGAATATCACTAACGTTATATTGAACGCCTTCATGAATTTTATAAGTGAGATCTACTTCGGTTTTTTTATCATTGAAGTTAATTGCGGTATCTTGTAAGGTGAATTGAGCGTAACCGCGATTTAAATAATAATCGCGTAATGTTTCCAAATCTTTATTATAAGCTTGTTGCTCGAATTTGCTGCTTTCGAAAATATTCCACCAAGATACGTCCGGTTGAATATCCAATTGCTTGGTTAATTCTTTTTCACTAAATGCTTGATTACCTTCAAATTTTATATTTTTAACGTAAGCAACTTCGCCTTCAGTAATATTTAATTTGATATTGATACCGCCGTTTTCGTTACGTGTGGTTGTCGTATCAATTTTGGCTTCATAGCGACCGATAGAATGGTAATGATCTAATAAGCCTTGTTTAAAACCTTCTAATTTTGCAGCATCATAGAGCTCACCTTTAGTAATAAGGTTCGCTTTTAAGTTTTCTTGTAACGGCTCTTTTGGAATGGCACTATTACCTTCAACATCAACACTGTTGATGAAAGGACGCTCGGCAACTTTAATGACTAACGTATTACCTTCTCGTGTCGCTCGTACATCATCAAAGCGATTTTGCCCGAAAAGTTGTCTAACTACGTTTGCTACATCATTGTCTGTCGCTGTTTGGCCGACTTTCACCGGAAGCGAAGAAATGATAGCTTGACCTGTTTCGGCTTGTACGCCATCAACACGAATATCTTTAACGACAAAAGGTGCCGCAATAACACCGTTTGCAATTAGAAGAGAAGAAAGTAATAATTTTTTCATTGAAATTATCCTATGAATGTTTGCAGAATTATCCGCGGAATTAACCGCTTATAACCTAAAATTAAAAGTGAATGAGATCATTCATAAAGGCAAAAGCCATTAAACTTAGTACGAAGAAAACACCGATTTGTTGAAAACGTAATTGGAATCGTTCGGCTAGAGGTTTGCCCCTGATTGCTTCCGCACCAAGTAAAATAAGTTGTCCGCCGTCTAATGGCAAAATCGGGAATAAATTCATTACCCCAAGATTAACGCTAATCAGAGCCATAAAACTAATATAGTAAACCCAACCGATTTCAGCGGTTGCACCCGCACCTTTAGCCATTGAAATAGGTCCGCCCATATTCTTTAATGATAATTCACCCGTGATTAAGTTGCCGATGAACTGCAGAATGGTTTTCACCAGCGAACCTACTTTTTCAACGCTTTTCCATAACGAGGTTAGAATATCATATTTTAATTCGGTTCGATACTTATCCGCTAAAGGCTCATAGCTTGGGACGATGCCGATAAAATAACGATCGTCTTTTTTATCCGGCTGCAGAGAATAGCTATAAGTAGTGCCGGACTTCTCGACCGTTAATTCTAAGATTTGACCGGTTTGAACCTGTTTAATCAGATCAGACCAATCAAAGGGTTTTTGATTAACGCTAATGATCCGATCTCCGGCTTGTAATCCGGCTTTTGCCGCCGGTGAATTTTCGATAACTTGTTTAATATCAGGTTTAACGATACTACTTTTAGTTCTGATGCCGAGCGTAGTTAATGGATTTTCTTTATTTCCGTCCACATTCCAATTAGATAAATTTAAGTAGAAGCGTTGTAAACGATCTTCGCCGACCAAACTGCCTTCCACTTCTACCTTATTAGAACCGACATAACCGATTAGCGCAAGTGTGGTTTCTTCCCAATCTTGTACGTTATGCGAAGCAACGCGTTTGATCTCGAATTCTGTCGGTAAATTTGCTTGTGCCGCAATCGTATTCGGTAATACTTGTCCGATAACAGGTTTTAATGTCGGGATACCGTTTGCAAATACCAACCAATAAGCCAATATCGCAAATATAAAATTGGCTAACGGACCGGCAATAATAATAAAGGCACGCTGTAAAACGGATTTACTTACTAAACTTTGATCGAAAGATGCTTGATATTCACTCTCACCGTTATACATTTGTACATAACCGCCGAGCGGAATCAGTGAAAAAGCGAATTCAGTACCTTGTTTATCGATTTTTTTAAATAAAACTTTGCCAAAACCGATAGAAAAACGAATGACTTTTACGCCACATTTACGAGCGGCCCAAAAGTGACCGTATTCATGTACAAAAACCAGTACGCAAATTAAGATAAAAAATGCAATAACAGAAGTCATAACATCCTATAATACAAAGAAAAAGAAAGTTGCAAAGAACGGAATTGCCGCAGTTAAGCTGTCAATACGGTCTAAAATACCACCGTGTCCCGGAATTAAATTACTGCTGTCTTTAATATTCGCTTGGCGTTTAAACATACTTTCGGCTAAATCACCTAATACTGAAATCGCAACGGTAGCCACGGAAACTAAAATAAAGGGTACGGTTGCTAATTCACGTCCAAATACGTTATTCGGTGCGAACTCCAAGAATAAGAATGCGATAACACATGACGTCATTAGACCGCCGATTGCGCCTTCCCAAGATTTTCCAGGGGAAACTTTAGGAGCCAATTTATGTTTACCGAATGCACGACCGAAGAAATAAGCACCGGAATCCGCTCCCCAGACTAATAAGCAAACATACAATAATAAATAAGTTCCTTGGAATTCATCTACCGCATAATTATTAAAACGTAATGCGAGTGCAGCGATAAAAAATGGAATGAGAGTACAGAATCCGAAAATAAATTTGGCACTGACTGATTTAGCCCAAACATTGGCAGAACGAGGATACGTCACGACTAAAACCAAGGCGATTAACCACCAAATACATGAAATAAATAGTAACGGAGCGGTTTCATCCGTTAAGAAACGTGCGGCTCTAATGTAGTTGGTATTGCCAAAAATCAATAAAATAAACAAACAAACGGTAACGAAGGCAACCACCGCTCGAGGTAATGAACGTTTAAAGCCGGCAAATTGCGCCCATTCCCACATTGCCGCAGTAATAATTGCCGCTAATATGATTGTGAGGGGAAGAGGAGAAAGTAAGAATATACCCGCTAATACGGCAATCACCATAACAATAGCAGAAAGTACTCGTTCTTTAAGCATTTAGAAATCCTTATAATTATTTTATTAGCAACCGCCGAAACGACGATCACGTTGTTGATAAGCAATAATGGCTTCACTAAAAGAATCATCATTGAAATCAGGCCATAATACCTGGCTGAAGAAAAGCTCCGCGTAGGCGATTTGCCATAATAAGAAGTTACTGAGACGTTGTTCCCCACTGGTACGAATTAATAAATCAACTTGAGGTTGTGTACCTGTCACTAACGCATTTTGTAAACGTTCCGGTGTAATCTCCGAAACGGTAATTTCACCCAGTTTGGCTTTGACGGCAAGTTGTTGTGCGGCTTGAGTGATATCCCAATGGCTACCGTAGTTGGCTGCAATATTGAGAATCAGTCCCGTATTATTTTCTGTCAGTCTTTCCGATTCAGCGATACGTTTCTGTAAAGTTTCACTGAAAGCCGCTTTGTTACCGATAATATTCAAACGAATATTATTTTTATGTAACTTTTTTACTTCCGAATCTAATGCTCGCATAAAAAGCGACATTAATGCGGAAACTTCCGCTTCCGGTCGGTTCCAGTTTTCGCTGCTGAAGGCATAAAGCGTTAAGACCTTAATCCCATGTTTGGCGGCAAAACTTACCGCAGAACGTACCGCTTTCACACCATTTTGATGACCAAAAACGCGTAATTTTCCTTGTTGTTTAGCCCAACGACCGTTACCGTCCATGATAATCGCAACATGTTGAGGCATCTTTTGAGGATCAAAATTCACAGGAGTTCTCGCTTTATTAGATAGTAAATTAATCGTTAATACAAATGAAGATAACTATATCATAGGATACGATTCTATGATAGATACAGGAGGAATTGACAGTATAAAAATTAAAAAGTTTGGCGGACTGGAAAGAAATAAACAGGAAACAAACGTTTCCTGTCGGATAATAGATTAGAAGTTATCTTTTTGCTGACGTAATGCAATAAATTGCGCTAAATCGACCGCTTGTAAGAACGGATTGATTTGTAATTCTCTAGCTAAAGTTGTCGGAAGTGTCGGCTGATTACGAGAACGTAAAATATCAGCGCGTTCTTGTATTTCAAATAGTCCGCAACTTGGCGGTAAGACCGCTTCTGCAAATTTTAGATTACTTAACGTATATTCATGCGCCGGGAAGATTTCGACAAATTCCGGTAACGCTTTAAAGCGTTGTAACGCCTCAAATTGCGCTTGGTAATCACCGGTAAAGACACGTCCGCAACCGGCGGAGAATAACGCATCGCCACAGAATAGGTATTCGTTACCAAATAAATAGCTAACGTGTTGTGCGGTATGACCGGCACTTTCAATTACTCGGACATCATAATCAAATAAAGTGAGGTGATCCTCTGGTCGAACGATATGATTAGCAAATTGAGCAACTTCTTGTGGACCATAAACCGGCAATTGAGGATAACGAGAGTGCAGTTCCGGCATACCGTCGGTATGATCATGATGATTATGCGTTAATAAAATAGCGGTCAGATTTAGCTGATTTTTTGCAAGAAATGCTAACACTGGAGTGGCATCTGACGGATCGACAATAATTACGTCATTATCTTTTTGAATCGCCCAAATATAGTTATCGGAGAGTGCCGGAATGGGGGTAATGTTTAGCATAATACTTTCCTCTATAAAAGAATACATGGGAAACCCATGTATTCATTAAATCGAATTATTTTAAGAAGAGTGCCGCCGCACCGCGTGTACCGCCTGAATCGCCATGAATTGCTTTTTTGAAGACCGGTACTTTCGCACTACGCATTAAATGTGGTGGAAGTGCTTTTGGCAATGCCTCATAAATATGATCAAAATTAGACAAGCCGCCGCCGAATACGATCATATCCGGATCAAGAATCGTAATAAGGTTACCGATGCTAATTGCCATTAATTCGATGTATTTATCTACAAATTCGACAACTTTCGACTCTTTTTGATAGAACCGTTCGATGATTTCTTTTGCCGATACGCTTTCACCGACCAAATCTCGAAATAGCATCTCAAAACCGCGACCGGAAATATAAGTATCTAAGCAAGCGCGGTTACCGCAGCCACATTCATAAATCGGCGCATTATCCCAACCTAATAGTTTTAATGCGTGATAATTCAGTTGCATATGACCGACTTCACCCGCCATACCGATTCTGCCGGAATGAATTTTACCGTCAAACACAAAACCGCCGCCAAAACCGGTACCGATAATTAAACCGAGTACGGTTGAGAATTGCTGGTTATTCGGATCCCAAGCTTCCGAAAGCGCAAAACAGTTAGCATCGTTTTCCGCTCGAACTTCACGCCCTAAACGTTCGCTTAAATCTTTTAAAATCGCTTTACCGTCTGCAACACGAATATTGGTAATTTCCGCAATGCCGGTTTCACGATTTACAAAGCCGGGTAAGCCTAAACCGACGGAACCTTGCTCACCGAATTTTTGGTCGGCGTTACGTACTAAGGTTTCAACCGTATCAAGCCAATCGTCGTAGTTTGTTTGCGGTGTAGGTACCCGTTCGCTATAAAGTTTTTCCAACTGCTCGTTAAAAGCCGCCAACTCAATTTTCGTACCGCCGACATCCAACCCGTAATAAATAGCCATAATTAGCCTCGCTTTTGAAAGATTTTAAAAGTTTCTAACAGAGGAATAATCCAAACAAACACGATAATGTGGAATACCCAAGAAATTAACGTGCTGACAAACAGATCAATAGGATAATGCATTCCTAAACGTAAGCGACTGATCAACATCAAACCCGCCCATAAAATGGCAAAACTTTGGGCAAAAATGACCGCTTTACCGCTTAAACCGAATAGTAATCCGCCGAATACCAATAACCAAGAAACGGCAAAAATGGTATGACCGGAAGGGAATGAGTAGCCTAATTCGCCTGATTGATGCTTGACGACAAAATCAGCATCATTCGGATGCATTTTGTCGGCAAGCGTTAATACCGCTTGAGCTTGTTCCGCTTCCGGTAAGGCGTAAAATTGTTCCGTTTGTGTCGGGAACATTTCCGTGACGAACGGACGAGGCTCTTTAAATAAAGTTTTCGCGCTTTCTTTAATGATTTGCGTACCGACTACGGAACTTGCACAAATAAAACCGACTAAAAACCATGAATAACGTTTACGAGTGAGCCGCATTAGCCAAAACATAAAAATAACGCAAGTAATTAATGCGTAGGGAGCGGATCCGGTTTCGGTTAAGAAAAATAACCAGAAATCGAGATCGTAAAGACGGTAATCCATACCGCCGAAGGTCCATTTCCAACCGGTTACCCACGTAAATAACGGGATAAGCAACATTAAAAAGGTGAAAATCGAGAGTTTTTTAATCACGAAAAATTCCTTATAAAAAAGACCGCTTACAAGCGGTCAGATTTGAATAAAAATAAATTATGAAATTGCTTTGGTTGCTTTAGGTAAACTGATTTTTTTCTCTTCACTTTGACGATACAGCACTAAAATATGACCGATGGTTTGTACCGGCGTCGCTTTCGTTTCACGCACGATCGCATCAATAATTAATTGCTTGGTATCACGATCCGCTCCGGAGATTTTTACTTTGATAAGTTCGTGATGCTCTAACGCATTTTCGATTTCAGCTAACACGCCTTCCGTTAAGCCGTTACCGCCAAGCATGACAACCGGACTTAAGTGGTGTGCTAAACCTTTTAAAAATTGTTTTTGTTTCGTTGTTAATGTAATAGACATTGTTTTTAAACCTGTGGTTTGTTTGTGAATAAAATTTGGCGTAGAAAATAGCACAAAAGGGGCGAATTTTAAAGTAAAATGCAGAGAACAACAAACAAAATAAACCAAAAAAGGACAGATTATGCCAACGTTAAGTGTTGCGATGATTGTAAAAAACGAGGCTCAGGATTTAGCGAAATGCCTTGAAACCGTGCAAGGTTGGGTAAATGAAATTATTGTGCTGGATAGCGGCAGTAGCGATGAAACCGTACAAATCGCCGAAAGTTTCGGGGCAAAAGTGTATGTAAATTCCGATTGGCAAGGTTTTGGTAAACAACGCCGATTAGCTCAACAATATGTCACAAGCGATTATGTGTTATGGTTAGATGCGGATGAACGTGTCACACCCGAATTAAAACAGAGCATTTTGCAAGCGGTAGAAAAAGATGACAAAAATACCGTCTATCAAGTAAGCCGTTTAAGTGAAGTATTCGGTAAACAAATTCGTCATTCGGGTTGGTATCCAGACTATGTCGTGCGTTTGTATCGTACCGATTTTGCTCAATACGGCGAAGAATTGGTACATGAAAAAGTGCACTACCCGAAAAATGCAACGGTGAAAAAATTAAGAGGCGATTTACTGCATTTTACTTATAAGGATATTCATCATTATTTAGTCAAATCGGCAAGTTATGCAAAAGCATGGGCGGTTCAACGTGCGAATGCGGGTAAAAAGGCGAGTTTATTAGACGGTGTAACTCACGCGGTAGGCTGTTTCGTGAAAATGTATTTGTTAAAAGCCGGTTTTCTAGACGGTAAACAAGGCTTTCTGTTAGCGGTACTTTCAGCACATTCAACCTTTGTGAAATATGCGGATCTTTGGAATAGAACGCGTAACTAATTGCAAAAAATAGTGAAAAAAAGACCGCTTGTTGTATGTAGAAACAAGCGGTCTTGTTAATTAAATATCTTCTTCCTCATCATAGCCGTCATAATTAAGATCATCATTGGCTAATGAAATGCAACCGTATTGCTCCAATTTATTTTTGGTAAAGGTTGAGCGAGTGGCAGAACTGCGATTATTCAAGCTGATTACACCGATAGTCGCATGGTTACATTGGTGTTTATTAACAAATACGAGATTATAGCCGGATTCACGAATATAACCGGTTTTATTTATCGCCGCATCAAACATTTCTTCACGTACCAACGCACTGGTATTTTGCATAAATACATTGCGTTTCCCTGCTCGCACATAAGCCGCTTTCGTGTTGGATAGTTCTTGGATTTTCGCATTGTTCAGCGAATATTTCGCCAATTTAACTAAATCCATCGCACTTGAAATATTGGCACTGGAAAGACCGGAACTGTCACTGAAACGTGTAGAGCGCATACCTAATTGTTGCGCTTTTTGGTTCATCTTTTGGATAAACTGCGCACGGCTCATACCGGCGGAACGCGAAAGCGCATGTGCCGCATAATTATCCGAATGAACTAACATCGCTTTTAATAATTCATCACAAGCGATAGGCGTGTGTTTCGGTAATTTAGTTCCCGTTCCTTTAATATGGTCAAAATCTTGATCGGAAATCGAGGCACTACAATTTTTGTTTTTATTATTTTCTAAGAATACGTTAGCTGTCATTAGCTTTGTGACCGAGGCGATCGGCTGAACAGTATTGGCGGAACGACTTTCTAAAATTTTATCATGGGTAAAATCATATACCACGTAGGATTGCGCCATAACTAAGCTTGGGGAAAATAATAAGAGAGAAAGTAATTTTTTTAGCATATTTGTATTTAAGTTCACTTCAATTAAAAAAGACTTGCCATTCTAACAGGCTTTTTTAGCCCTTGCTATTTATTAAACAATTCTTATGAATTCCAAATGTTCTTTACAAAAGGCACTATTGTTTTAAGTGCTTCCGGGATCGAAATTAAACCTAAATTCATTTGTTGTACTTTTGTTTTCGCTTCAGGCGGCATAAAGGCTAAATGTTTGCCCTCTGCGTTTATCGGTCGCCAACGACGAGGTAGAGCAGAAAGGCGACTAGGATAAAAGCCAATAGTCGGTACATTTAATGCACCTGCAATGTGGAGCGGACCTGTCGAACCGGCGATAAACAGATCGGCACAAGCAATCGAACGGGTAAAATCTCGTAATCCGTCATTTTTATCATACACAACCGCTTCGGTTGCCGTAATTTTGGCGGCTAACTGATGCGCTTTTTCACTTTCGCCTTTGCCGGCGGTCAGCACGATTTCACAATTCGTCTCAGCGGCAATGCAATTAAGCATTTGTGCATATTGTTCAATGGATAAACTGGTTGCCGATCCACCGGTGGACGCATGCACAAATAACCATTTACAAGTGGTCGAAATTTGCAGATGTTTTGCTAATTTTGCTTTTTGTAGCGCAATCTCATTTTCACTAAATTGTAAGTAAGGCGGCTTAGGCTCAACCGCTGCAATATGATGTTTTTGTAGAAAGGCACGAGCCAAATCAAGGTTATATTCGCTTTCCGCTTTTGCCGATTGTGAACGGCGTTGAGTTAAACGTTGGTTATACAAAAATTGAAAGACTTTAGTCGCCGGCGCAAGGCGGTGTTTGATACCGCTTTTCCAAGTCAGCTTGGCATTGTACCAGTCGGAAACAAAACAGATCACCGCATCAAATTGCGCATTTTTAACCTCTTGCAGAACACGATTAAATTCGGTGTTATCTTTTTTGTTGGGGGTATCGATAATAACGTTATCAATCGAAGGACAAAGTTCGGCAAGCGGTGCGGTATAGCTTGGTACTAACGCGGTAATTTCTACATTCGGCATCGATTGCTTCAGCATGGCAAATGCCGGGAAGCAAACCATAAAATCACCGATTTTATCGTTACGAACGACAAGAATTTTTTTCATCTATATCCACCTTTAAAATAAATTATTGAAGTATTTTAGCACTTTCTAAGGTGACTTTTCGGTAAAAAATTATGGAAATTCGACCGCTTATTTCTTTTTCATTCTTAGATTGTCGAATGTTACAGAATTTCCCCCGAAATTTTAGATGTAATTTTTACGAAATTGGACTAGAATAGACGGAATGGCACAAATGCAACCGTTTGCGTCAGTTCTCTTTTATGTTTTAAAATTTATAGGAATTCGTATGTCAGCAACAATTTTAGAATCTCTCCCGTTAGGTCAAAAAGTAGGTATCGCATTTTCAGGCGGTTTAGATACTTCAGCCGCATTACTTTGGATGCGTAAAAAAGGTGCAGTGCCTTACGCTTATACTGCAAATTTAGGTCAGCCGGATGAAGACGATTACAACGCAATTCCGAAAAAAGCGATGGAATACGGTGCGGAAAACGCACGTTTAATCGACTGCCGTGCGCAATTAGCACACGAAGGTATCGCAGCGATTCAATGCGGTGCTTTCCATATTTCAACCGGCGGTATTCCATATTTCAATACTACGCCGCTTGGTCGTGCGGTAACCGGTACAATGCTTGTTGCGGCAATGAAAGAAGATGAGGTAAACATCTGGGGTGACGGTTCAACTTTTAAAGGTAACGATATCGAGCGTTTCTACCGTTACGGCTTATTAACCAACCCGAAATTAAAAATCTACAAACCTTGGTTAGACCAACTTTTCATTGATGAGCTTGGCGGCCGTTTCGAAATGTCTCAATTCTTAATCGAGAACGGTTTCGACTATAAAATGTCGGTAGAAAAAGCATACTCAACAGACTCAAATATGTTAGGTGCGACCCACGAAGCGAAAGACTTAGAAGAATTAAGCACCGGTATGAAAATTGTAAAACCGATTATGGGTGTAGCATTCTGGGATGAAAGCGTAGAAATCAAACCTGAAACCGTTTCAGTGACCTTCGAAGAAGGTGTGCCGGTGGCATTAAACGGTAAACGTATCGAAGATGCGGTTGAATTAATTTTAGAAGCAAACCGTATCGGTGGTCGTCACGGTTTAGGTATGTCGGATCAAATCGAAAACCGCATTATCGAAGCGAAATCTCGCGGTATCTATGAAGCACCGGGAATGGCGTTATTACATATCGCTTACGAGCGTTTAGTAACCGGTATCCACAATGAAGATACAATCGAACAATATCGTATTAACGGTTTACGTTTAGGTCGTTTACTTTACCAAGGTCGCTGGTTTGATCCACAAGCATTAATGTTACGCGAAACGGCTCAACGTTGGGTGGCAAAAGCGATTACCGGTACCGTAACCTTAGAATTACGTCGCGGTAATGACTTCACCATTTTAAATACCGAATCACCAAACTTAACCTACGAAGCGGAACGTTTAAGTATGGAAAAAGTAGAAGATGCACCGTTTACACCGGCGGATCGTATCGGTCAATTAACTATGCGTAACTTAGATATCGTGGATACACGCGGTAAATTAGGTATCTATACCGAGACAGGTTTATTATCCGTTCAAAACAACGTATTACCACAACTTGGTAAAAAGTAATCTTGATCTAATGCTTTAGAAAACTTAGAATCAATCAAAAGCCCCAATAGTTTACGCTTTGGGGCTTTCATTTTTTTCATCAGTTTTTAAATTAAGCGGTCAAAAATTAAGAATGTTTTGCAAATGAAATTAGTTGAAATATTTACGGACGGTTCGTGCTTGGGAAATCCCGGTAAAGGTGGAATCGGCATTGTATTGCGTTACAACGGATATGAAAAGCAGGTTAGTAAAGGCTACTTGCAAACCACCAATAACCGGATGGAATTACGAGCGGTGATCGAAGCGTTGGCAATGTTGAAAGAGCCTTGTCAAGTACAGTTAAATTCAGATAGCCAATATATGAAAGACGGCATCACTAAATGGATTTTTAACTGGAAGAAAAATAACTGGAAAGCCGCAAGCGGTAAGCCGGTTAAAAATAAAGAACTGTGGATAGCATTAGATCAGGAAATTCAGCGTCACAAAATTGAGTGGACTTGGGTGAAAGGGCACTCGGGTCATCGTGAAAATGAAATTTGTGATGAGTTGGCTAAAGCAGGGGCAAATAACCCGACTTTGGAAGATGTAGGGTATAATGCACAGTAGCCAAAGGTAAGCGGTTAAATATTGCAAAGTATTTGCAAATTTAAACCGCTTGTAAATTTTTTGGCATATATTATGTATTTTTTACGCTGTTTGCTCTACGCAAACGTTTTCTTTTTTTGTAGAATATAGGTTCTTAACCTTTAGAGGTTTTTATGGTTGATATTATTGTAATCGGATTAATTGCATTTTCTATTTTAGTCAGTCTTTGGCGAGGCTTTATCAGCGAAGTGCTTTCACTTGCCGGTTGGGTTGTAGCATTTTTTGTGGCAAGTAGTTTTTATCCTTACCTTAGTAGCTACCTCACACAAGTAAATTCGGTATATCTTCAAAACTCAGAATATCTACGTAATGGTATTGCAGCCGCAATACTTTTCATTCTTACATTGATTGTATGCGGTATCATCACGGCATTGTTAAGTAAACTCATTGATACGACGGGTTTATCTGCAACCGATCGTGTGTTAGGCGGAGCATTCGGTGCTTTACGCGGTATTTTGATTGTTGCGGCAATTTTATTCTTCTTAGATACCTTCTCATCGGCGAGTCAAACGGAGTTATGGAAAGAATCTCAACTGATTCCGCATTTTGACTTTATTGTGAAATGGTTTTTTGAACAATTACAAGCTAATTCCAGCTTTTTAAATTCGACTAAATAGAGAGGTTTTTCATATGTGCGGCATTGTCGGCATTATTGGGGGATCGCCGGTTAATCAGGCGATTTATGATGGTTTAACATTACTTCAACATCGCGGGCAAGATGCCGCAGGTATCGTCACAATTGACGATGAAAACCGCTTCCGCTTACGTAAAGCTAACGGCTTGGTAAGCGATGTATTTCGTCAAGAACATATGCTCAGATTACAAGGTAATGCGGGTGTCGGCCATGTTCGTTATCCGACCGCCGGCTCATCAAGTGTTTCGGAAGCTCAACCTTTCTATGTAAACTCACCTTTCGGTTTAACTTTAGTTCATAACGGTAACTTAACCAATAATGCTGAATTAAAAGAGCGTTTATTCAAAGAAGCTCGCCGCCACGTGAATACCAATTCGGATTCTGAATCATTACTGAATATATTTGCGCACTATTTAGATCAATATCCGACAGCGCATTTAACTCCTGAAAATATTTTTGAAACGGTACGTAAAACCAACGAAGTGATTCGTGGTGCTTATGCGTGTATCGCAATGATTATCGGCCACGGTATGGTGGCATTCCGTGATCCGTTCGGTATTCGTCCGTTAGTATTAGGTAAACGAATTGTAGAAGGCAAAACGGAATATATGTTTGCTTCCGAAAGCGTAGCGTTAGATATTGTCGGTTTTGAATTCGTACGTGATGTAAATCCGGGTGAAGCGGTTTATATTACCTTTGACGGTGAATTACATTCTGCCATTTGTGCCGATAACCCGAAATTAAACCCATGTATTTTTGAATACGTTTATTTTGCTCGTCCGGATTCTGTGATTGACGGCGTATCTGTTTACGGTGCTCGCGTGCATATGGGCGAATTATTAGGTGAAAAAATCAAACGCGAATGGGGCAGAATGGTTGATGAGATTGATGTGGTTATTCCAATCCCTGAAACTTCAAATGATATTGCCGTACGTATCGCAAACGTTTTATATAAACCTTATCGCCAAGGTTTTGTGAAAAACCGCTATGTTGCACGTACCTTCATTATGCCGGGACAAGCGCAACGTAAAAGCTCGGTACGCCGTAAATTAAATGCGATTGCCAGTGAGTTTAAAGATAAAAACGTGTTATTAGTCGATGACTCAATTGTACGTGGTACAACATCGGAACAGATCGTTGAAATGGCTCGTGCTGCCGGTGCGAAAAAAGTTTACTTTGCGTCTGCCGCACCGGAAATTCGTTATCCGAACGTGTATGGTATCGATATGCCGACCTGCGAAGAGTTAGTGGCTTATAATCGCTCGGTAGAAGAAGTAGCGGAAATGATCGGCGTAGATAAACTGATTTTCCAAGATCTCGAAGCCCTTTATAAAGCGATACAAACAGAAAATCCGGCAATTCATAATTTCGATGCTTCGGTATTTACCGGTGAATATATTACCGGCGATGTAGATAAAGCCTATCTTGATACCATTGCTTGCGCGCGTAACGACACAGCGAAGGCTAAAGCCGCAAAACAAGCAACCAATTTAGAAATTCATAACGAAAACTAAATTAAAGCATAAAAACAAGCCCTTGAGTCTGAGAAGATTCAAGGGCTTTTGTTTTTTAGTGAAATACTTATTTATACACCTGCGGTATTGAGTATTCAATTTGTTGTTTGATTTGAGCATAGATTGGTTTGAACTCTTCGCAGCGAGATTTATCAACATTCGCTTTTTGGTGATTATATTTGTCGTGCATTTGTTCAAAATACTTGTGTGAGAGTTTATCTTTTTCAATAACTTGCGCATTTTGTTCGCCGATAAGTTCTTTTAAAAGGTTTTGCTGAAAATAGAACATTGTCATATTTTCCGCAACCGACCAATTGTCATAGATCTTTTGATAATCGGGTTTAGCAAGATCCGGAAATATACATTGTTCAATGTTATTTAGCTGACGAATTAAGATTTTCACATCCGTTTCGGAAATTTTATATTTGGCTTGTTCCGTATAAGCGGTTGAATTTTCAGCAGAATTTGCAAAACCTGTGTGGCATAAAGCTGTACAAGCTAATGTAAATAGAATTTTTCGCATCGTATTGTTCCTATATCCGTTTGGAACAGCATAGCATAAAGGCTTTATTGCGTGCAAAAATAAACCCTCCGAAGAGGGTTTATTTTAGATGAAATCGTTATACGATACCTTGTTCTAACATTGCGGTTGCCACTTTTTTGAAGCCAGCGATGTTTGCACCGTTTACATAGTTCACATAACCGTCTGATTCCGAGCCGTTTTCCACACAATTTTGGTGAATCGCCGTCATGATATTGAATAGACGTTGATCTACTTCTTCTCGAGTCCAAGCTAAACGAATAGCATTTTGGCTCATCTCTAAACCTGAGGTCGCTACACCGCCGGCATTTGCCGCTTTACCCGGAGCGTAAAGAATTTTCGCAGCGATAAACACTTCAACACCTTCAAGCGTTGTCGGCATATTTGCACCTTCAGCCACGCAGAAACAGCCGTTTTTCACTAATTCTTTTGCCGCTTCGCCGTCTAATTCATTTTGTGTTGCACACGGAAGCGCGATATCACATTTCACACCCCATGGTTTTTGACCTTCAAAATATTGGAGGCTTTGTTCTTGGGCATATACCGATAAGCGTTCGCGACGTACGTTTTTCAACACTAATAAATCCGCTAATTGTTTTTCGGTCATACCTGAATCAGGGAATAATACATAACCGTTTGAGTCGGATACGGTTAAGACTTTCGCACCTTTTTGGATTGCTTTTTCAGCTGCATATTGTGCTACGTTACCCGAGCCTGAGATAACCACACGTTTGCCTTCAAAGCCTTGACCTTTAGTTGCTAACATTGCGTCTGCAAAGTAAACCGCACCGTAACCTGTTGCTTCCGGACGAATTAAGCTACCGCCCCAAGTTAAACTTTTACCGGTTAAGACTGAGGTAAATTCATTGCGTAATTTTTTGTATTGACCGTACATATAACCGATTTCACGACCGCCGACACCGATATCGCCCGCCGGTACGTCAGTATCCGCACCGATATGGCGAGATAATTCGGTCATAAATGCTTGGCAAAAACGCATAACTTCCGCGTCTGATTTGCCTTTAGGATCGAAATCCGAACCGCCTTTACCACCGCCCATCGGTAATGTGGTTAAAGCATTTTTGAATACTTGTTCAAATGCTAAAAATTTTAAAACCCCTAAATCAACAGATGGATGGAAACGAATACCGCCTTTATAAGGACCGATCGCAGAGTTCATTTGAATACGATAACCGCGGTTTACTTGCACTTGACCTTTATCATCAACCCAAGTGACACGGAAAGTAATTACACGTTCCGGCTCAACGATACGTTCTAAAATACCTTGTTGCGTATATTTAGGATTTTTGGCAAGAAATGGTGCTAATGAACCGAAAACTTCTTCCACCGCTTGGTGGAAAGGCGCTTGGTCAGGGTCACGTTGTTTGATTTTTTGGAACAGTGCGTTTAAGTCGCTCATAAAGTACTCCTGCGTATTTATATTTAAAATGAAAAATATTTATCAAATAGTAGTGTGTTTAGCATGGCAAGGAGTCTATCAAGCTATTTTGGATTTGAAAAGCAATAATTAAAAAAATTTATCAAATATATGATAAAAATTTATTATTTGGTTTTTTAATAGTCAAATTGGCATAAATTTAGTTAATTTTCATCTGGATAAGCTGAAATCATACATACTTTTTGTATGATAAAAAAAACTAATTAAAGGTAATGGGTAAAAGAAAGCCCACTATATAAAGTGGGCATTTGAAGTTGTCAATGATTATTGCGCTTCATTCGTAATAGGTTTGTCT
The DNA here is from genome assembly GCF_029774175.1 of Actinobacillus genomosp. 1. Lineage (NCBI taxonomy): Bacteria > Pseudomonadati > Pseudomonadota > Gammaproteobacteria > Pasteurellales > Pasteurellaceae > Actinobacillus > Actinobacillus genomosp. 1. Next base: position 503,937 of record NZ_CP103834.1, read on the forward strand.
AAGGTGATATTACTTACAAGACCTTTACTATCGAAATTAACAAAAAGCGTATGTTGGATAGGATCATTATAGCCTTCGCGTTTGATATAAACATAACTCCAACGATCTTGATTAAAGGTATCTTTTAGCATCGGCGTACCAAGCAAATATTGTACTTGCGTTTTATCCATACCGACTTTAACTTGGTCAATTTTTTCTTGCTCTAAGTAATTGCCTTGCGGAACATCAATACGATACACGACTTTTTTTACGGTTGAACAAGAGGTGACACCGATAGCAAGTAGTGCGATAGCTAAAAGAGATTTCATTTTCATAATATTTATTGACCTTTGAATTGTTCAAAATGATTGGATAGATAATACCCAAACTAATAAAAATTTTCCATTACTTATTGCGTTCTAACTGATCACGCAAGTTCGCCGGTAATCCTTTGATAGTCAATGTATCGTTTAGTTCATCCCAGATTAAACGTTCGCCGAGTAATTCCGCATTAAAGCTGATTGTTACTCCTTTACCTGAGCCCGAATATTTCGTTAAGGTTTTCAACGCGTTACGAACCGGTGGAATATTTTCTTCGAGTCCGTATTCTTGTTCTTGAGTAAATTGCGCAAAATTAACTTCGTTAAGTGTCGGCAGCGAGTCGGATAATTCACTTAATGCGATTTCTTCCCCGCTATTAATTTGTCCTTTGCAGTATTCAAACACTTGTTTTTTTACTTCTCGAGTTTGTGGTGCGGATAATTCGCCTTGATCACAGTAGTCGCTTACCGCTTGTAACAGCGTTTGATTTTGTAATTGAGGGTTTAGACCTTCTTCCGCACTCAGGAAATCCATAAAGAAGTCTGCAATTTTTCGTCCGACTCTTCCTTTAATAAAGGTGAGATAGCGGTTTGATTGCGCATTGATTTTTAATTCTGTCAGATTGATGTGGCAAGCGATATCATACTGAGTAATATCCAAATATTCGGTGCGTTTTATGTCTAATTGATCATCCACTAACATTGAGGTACGGCTGTCAATCAATGCAATAAATAAATAATCCGTCGCTAAAAAGTTATAGCGACAAAGAATAAAAGTTCCGCCTGATGCAAAAGGATATTTCGCTAATTCGCTAGAAAGCATTTTCGCACAGCTGTGACTAAATGGCAGAAAATCGGTTTCTTGTTCTAATAAGCGATTAAGTTGCTGAGCAAAAATAGATTCATTTTTAAATATGCCGTAAGCCTTAGTCTTACTTTGATAAGCTTGGTGAAGCTGCAACATCATTTGCTCCACTTCAGGACTGATGGCAAGCAGATTGTCGCGAAGTACCGTATTTAACTCCGGTGTTTCGCCTTCGGTTTGGTGAATCTGATGAAGGACGATTTCAGTAACGTTAATGCTCATACTATTTCTCTTGAGATTAGGGGTAGAAATAAAAGGTGGGAGATATTATCATTAAACGCACTATTTTTCATTACTAAAAGAAGGAATTCACCATGACTAAAGTTATTCATACAGAAAAAGCACCTGCGGCAATTGGCCCATACGTACAAGCGGTTGATTTAGGTAATCTTGTTTTAACCTCAGGGCAAATTCCGGTTAATCCGCAAACAGGCGAGATTCCAACTGATATTACTCAGCAAGCACGTCAATCATTAGAAAATATCAAGGCGATTGTTGAACAAGCCGGCTTAAGTGTGGCGGATATTGTTAAAACAACCGTTTTTGTGAAAGACTTGAATGATTTCGCAACCGTAAATGCTGAATATGAAGCGTTTTTCCGTGAAAATAATCATCCGTCATTTCCGGCTCGCTCATGTGTTGAAGTCGCTCGTTTACCGAAAGATGTCGGTTTAGAGATTGAAGCGATTGCGGTACGCAAATAGGCGGTCATTTTTAGAGAAAATTTTGCAATGAAAAACATTACGCCAGATTGGAATGCACCTGAGCATATTCATGCCTTTACTACCGTCAGAACAGGCGGCGTTAGCCAAGTGCCTTTTGATAGCTTTAATTTAGGTGATCATGTCGGTGATAATCCTACGGATGTGCAGCGTAACCGTCAGCTACTCGTAGAGCGGTTCGGGTTACCGAATTTTCCGCTATTTTTAACGCAAACGCATAGTACTCGAGTGATTCGTTTACCACATGACGGAGATAATTTGGAAGCGGATGCGGTCTATACCAATCAACCGAATCAAGTTTGTTTAGTGATGACGGCAGATTGTTTACCGGTACTTTTCTATAGTAAAGATGGAAAAGAAGTGGCAGCCGCTCATGCCGGATGGCGTGGTTTATGCGATGGCGTATTAGAAAATACGGTAGCGGAATTCGCTTGTCCTCCAGCTGAGATTTGTGCATGGCTAGGGCCAGCGATTGGTCCGAATGCTTTTCAAGTCGGTAAAGAAGTGATTGAGCAGTTTTGTGCGTTTGATCCGCAAGCGAAACAGGCATTTGTTGCGGATCTGACAACAAGCGGTAAATTTTTAGGAAATCTTTACCAAATTGCTCGGCAGCGATTGAATAAACTTGGTATTACCAAAATTTCCGGTGGAGAGCATTGTACTTTTACTGAACAAGAACGATTTTTCTCTTACCGAAGAGATAAGCAGACAGGGCGTATGGCAAGTATAATTTGGCGATCTGAATAAAGCACAATTTATAGCAAGTATGTTTTTTATGCGGGTGTTCGCCTAATGCTGGACGAACACCTAAAATTTCCCTATAATCCAAACTCATTTCTTATCCCCCCTTAGCTCAGTCGGTTAGAGCAGGCGACTCATAATCGCTTGGTCACTGGTTCAAGTCCGGTAGGGGGGACCAACTTAACTTTTCTACTCTTTCGTCTTCTTACGTTTTCTTATTCTCAAGCCTTGATTTTACTAGCTTTATCGCACTTTTTCATTCTTTTTTCTTACGTATTCTTTCGTATTCATACGTTTACAGCCGTGAATTTTAGTTATACATTTAGTTATATGTATCGTATAACTAAAAAAATCGTATAACTAAAAGGGCTGAAATGGCGAGATTAACTAAACCACTTACTAATACCGAAATAGAGCGGGCCAAAGCTAAAGAGAAGGAATATACCCTTTCTGATGGTGGCGGACTTTATCTACTTATTAAACCTAATGGGGCTAAGCTATGGCGATTCAATTACTATAAGCCAATCATAAAGAAAAGAGCCTTAATAAGTTTTGGTCGCTATCCGGATATATCTCTACAACAAGCGAGAAAACAGCGTGATGAGTGCTTATCTCTATTAGCGGTAAATGCTGATCCATTGGAACACCGCCAACAGGTAGAGAGAGAAGAACAAGCTAAGAGAGAAAATACCTTGTTGAAAATTGTTGAACAATGGCACAACAAACGTCTTGATGACGTAAAGCACGGGGATATTCAAGCGGAAACGTTACGGAAGAATAAGTTGATATTAGATAGGCATATTTTGCCAGCACTAGGACATTTAGCGATAACTGAGATTAGTCCAAGAATTGTAATTGATGCGCTAGAACCGGCAAAAGAGCGTGGTTTAGGCGATACACTCAAGCGTGCGATTCGATTATTGAATGAGGTGCTGAATTTTTCGGTGAATGCGGATTTAATCGAGTTCAACAAATGCCTAAAAGTAAGTGAGCATTTTAGTACACCTAAAGCCGTGAACAACCCAACCATTCCGCCAAAAGAATTACCAGCTTTTCTAGAAGCCTTAAGAGATGGCAACCTATCACTACAAACCAAGTTATTAATTAAATGGCAGTTACTCACAATTACCCGCCCTAAAGAAGCGAGCGAAGCACTATGGAGTGAAATAGACTGGGAGGCTAAAACGTGGACGTTACCCGCTGAAAAAATGAAAATGAAGCGTTCTCACGTAATTCCGCTGAGTAACCAATCTCTACGTATTCTTGAGAAAATGAGAAAGATTACCGGCAATAGCCCTTTTATATTCCAAAGCGAGATAAAGCCAAAGCAGCCGATGAACTCTCAAACAGCAAATAGAGCAATCAAATTACTAGGCTATGAAGGGCGTTTAACTGCTCACGGTTTAAGGTCGATAGCGTCTACCTACTTGAATGAACAATTAGTCAATTATGACGTGGTAGAGGCTTGTTTAGCACACGTTATCAAAGACCAAACCAGAAAGGCTTACAACCGTTCTGATTATCTCGATCAACGAGTAGAAGTAATGCAACAATGGGCGGATTATGTTGAGAAGTGTTCTATTGGGATTTAGTAGAGCATTTTCAGAACATGGGGGAATTAACGATTTTTACCTATACTGTATAAATTTATTCCCTCCTCTCTATTAGGAAGCATATTTTTAATAGTCCAATAGTCCCAAACACCCTTTTTAAGGTATGAAGTCATTATATATCAATAGGTTAGACGTAAAATCATTGGACTATCATGGGACTAAAATCGCCATTTTGGGACTAAAATACCCCCTTTTGGGACTATTTATTGAAAATTTAGTACGGCAAATAGGATACTTTTAAGGCGAATTATATTTTACAAACTCAAATGAATACGGAATAATGCGTAAAACAACGCAATTTTAAAAAATTGAGGTATTAAAATGAAAATGCCAAAACTACCAGCTTATGACGAGTTACTCCAAGCACCAGTAAACCATAATGACTTTTTCAATTACTTAGCTGAATTTAAAGCGACGGATGAGAAAGGGCGGTATCTTGCGTGGGATAAGTTCAAGCGGGTAAATCCTAATGATAGTTTGCAAAAATGGCTGGCGGTAAAGATGAACCGCAAAACATTACAGAAAACACTTAAGATAGGCGATATTTCTTTTGCTTTTTGTGTACCTGATAGCTTACAGGCGACACTACATTTCATTGATAAATCAACTGGCGGAAGTGTTGGTGTGAGTAGCCTCGAGGGCTTAAGTAAGCAAGAACAGGGGCGTTTTTTGTTGAAATCTTTAGTGATGGAAGAAGCGATAACCTCAGCACAGCTAGAAGGGGCGGTAACAACTCGAAAAGTAGCTAAGGAAATGTTAGAAACGGCAAGAAAGCCAAGAACAAAAGACGAAATGATGATAGTAAATAACTATTATCTGATGCAAGAAGCCATAGCTCGTAAAGATGAACCGCTTAGCATTGAATTGATTCTTGAGCTTCATCGTATTGCAACGCACAACGCCATTGAAAATAAAGCCGTAGCGGGAGAGTTTAGGCAAGATGATGAAATTTATATCGCTGATGAATACGGAGATAAAATCCATCAACCGCCAACGCATACCGAGCTAAATCATTTAATGACAGCTTTTTGTGATTTTGCCAATGATGAACATACGGGAGAGAGTGGGAATTTTATTCACCCTGTAATCAAGGCGATCATTCTTCATTTCTTGATTGGCTATATCCACCCTTTCGGAGATGGAAACGGAAGAACCGCCAGAGCCTTGTTTTATTGGTATATGCTCAAAAGCGGATATTGGCTATTTGAGTTTATTTCTGTAAGTAGATTACTGAAAGAAGCCCCGAAACAATACGCCATGAGCTATATAGATACGGAAACAGACGAGTTAGATATGACGTATTTTCTTTACTATCAAGCCCATATCATTAAGCGGGCCATTGCTGATTTAGAAAACTATATCATTAATAAACAGCGTGATTTTAGTAACTTTGTGAGCGTGATAGCGGACTTTACCGCCAAGACAAAAATCAGTCATAGACAAATCCAAATTTTGCAAAAAGCGGTTAAAGAAACAGGCTATATCTTCACGGCAAAAGAAATCAGCAATGAATACGGTATATCTGAGAACACAGCAAGAAGTGATTTAAAGGCGTTATTAGACTTAAACCTACTGGGGCAATTCAAGATAGGGAATGCTATCGGGTATATTTCCCCGAATGATTTACTAGAACGTCTTAAACGTGCTTAGGTAACTGTTTATAAAAACAGGTTTTCCTTTATTAGCACGAAAGAAAACGATATAATACGCAATATTACATAGCCTTAAATGGCTTTCCAATTTGAGCAACTAGGAGCGGACTAATTACCCGAGCCGAAAAGAAGCTATCCCTATTAGTTTCCTGTTGCTCACTCTCTTAATAGGGCAGCGTGTAGGGACGTTTATGAATGGACATTCTCAATTTATTTCTGGTTTAACCAACCGACAAGAACCGCTTATCAGTTTTAAAGAATTGATTTCTTTAATTTCCAATTACACTAATAAAACGCTAAGTAAAGTGGCTGATGAACTTGAGGGGGTTTTATTTGGATTTAGGCAGAATAGAAGCTATATAAACTCGTTTTGTTATTGCACTATTTTTGATCACAGCAATTCCAATAGAGAAATTTATGAGCCAATGGCTGATAATTTTAAAGACGCTTTTGATTATGTAAAAGGGCATTTAAAAGATGTTATATCTAGAAATAGCTTAGAAATTGAGAATCTAGACTTAATTTTTGTTAGAGCTAGTGAGTTTTCAAATTTGATAAAAAATAACTCAGAGATTTTAGAAAAGAGCATAAGCCAGCCTAATATTATTAGCCAAAATAGGGATGAATATATTAGCCTTTATGACCTTTTAGAATGGGCAAATAGTAAATACTATGGGAATTTAACAAATACCACTTACGAGTTTTTAGCCCTATTAAAAGAAAATAATCAGACGGTGCCAATTTATCAATATCATAAAGGAATTAAAGACAGGCTAACAAAACTAGGTGAGTCGCTAAATCAATATTTGAAAGATATTAATAGCAACCACGGGTATAAAAATAATTTATATGATGATACACCGTTCTGAGGAAATTATATGTTAATTGAAGAATGGCAAGCTAAAAAACTCTATATTAATAAAGCTCAATTAGAAAAAGCGTTAGGAGTTTCATTATCTGAATTACCTACAAAACAATTTAATCATCAAGAACCGTTAGATGATTACTTATTGCCTTATACCTCAATGCCTTATTTTGATGAATATACTTCTATTGCATTGTTACAGGGGCTTAATCCCGATGAATATCGATATATGGGGAATAAACCTAATTTTCATTCAATACATACGGCATTGTTAGGAGCAATAAAAAAAGGCGAGTTAGGTTTTTCAACATACCAAAATGTAGATTTTGATTTTGCTAGCTTGAATATAGAACACAAAGCCCTTGAAAACTGGGCTAAGCATTACGGCTATAAATGGGAATTACCCGCATATCGTCCATTAACTAGTGAGTATGAAAATTCTACAAATGATGACTCCAATTCTGACGAAGTAGCACAGTTAAAAAACATAATTGAACAGCAAGCACAACAGATAGCGGATCTACAATCTCAACTAGAAAACCTGTCAAAACCTAACACGCAAGCGGTAGAATATACTACTATTGAGGACAATACAGAAAAAGGAAATAGAATAAGCTCACCGCAAAGGGCTATATTTAGCTTACTTGTTATGAAATGTTATCCTAATCATTCTACACGTAACGAATTATTTAATGCGATAAATGTTGAACTAAAAAGCAATGGCATTACAACAAAAGACTTAAAATATCCCACCTTAGATAGGCTAATTGATGAGGATTTAAGAATAAACAATCTTTCACCATTCCCGCCAAAAATCAAATAGTTTTCAAATAAGCCTTTAATTGTTTTCAATTAAGGGCTTTTTTATTGCTATATCTTTTCAAATAAGGCTTATTTGAAAATGAGTTTTTAATTTAAAACCTAACTTTTTGAATTATTTAGCCTTTATTTCCACAATACGCCCCGAATGATTAACAAAGAAATCGCAAAGGAGCGTAAGAATGGAACATATCCCATCAATCGAAACTAACCAACCTCAAACTATGGCAACTCCGCCAAAGCAATTACTCAATGTTCAAGATGTGCGTACAGTAACTGGTTTATCAGTTACTACTATCTACAAACTCATGAAAGATGGCGCATTCCCACAGCCGAAAAAATGTGGGCGATCTACTCGTTGGCGTTTAGCGGATATTCAAGCCTATATCAATTCGTAGGGGTAGATTATGAGTGCCAATATTACACGTAAAGAAAAGTTAGGAAGCTATTTATTAGCAAGCCGTAACGGTTTTTCTGAACTGGACGGAATGAGGGAATTAGGCATCACCAGCGGTCGAAACGAGATCAACGCACTAGAAGCGATTACACAGACTGAATTTATTCGTATTCAAGAACATAACCAAAACGGAGGTACGCATTTTCGCTATTTCTTAGCGGATAAAACACAAGCGGAGAGATTAATCACTTTCCTAAATGGAAAAGCGGTAAGTCGTAACGCCGCGATTCCCTATCCGCCAACGGTGGCGGAATCCGTACTTAATCAGTTAGCAACGCCAACGGAAGCGCAATTACAGCACAAAGTACGTAAACCGGTGAAAGGAGTGTAACAGGAGTGATTCAGTATGAAGTGTGAAATAGCCAAGATGAATACGCTATTAATTCAGCACGCATTTGATTACTACGCTGCCGGCAATAAGAACATATTCACGTTTAAGAGCCTGTATAACGATGAAGAACCCTACCCGCTTGAGGAGCTTATCACTTGCCTTGCTACGCATATTCAGATTTTAGAAGCGGAACAGCAAGAAAAACACACCGAGAGCCGGCAGACTTCAATATGGCTATATGCGAAAAGAATTAAGCAATTGGAACTGATTAGAAAGGGAAAAGTGAGATGAAAGGATTAAATGAGCAATTACCGATTGAAGCGGTATTTCCTAAAGTGTTTCGTAAAGAAACCGTTGCAATGACAAACACCCTCAAAGTAGCGGAATATTTCGGAAAACAGCATAAAAATATTTTGCAACGTCTTGAAAATTTAGAGTGTTCAGAAGAATTTAACCGGCTGAATTTTAAGCCCGTTAAGTACACCGACCAAAAGGGAGAAAGCCGGAAGATGTTCTTAATGACCCAAGACGGCTTTACGCTTTTAGTTATGGGATTTACCGGTAAAAAAGCAATGCAATTCAAAGAATCCTACATTGCAGAATTTAACCGAATGAAAAAGCAACTTGATAGCAAAGACCGCTTAAGAGATACGCAACACTTACTTAATGAGGCGATTGATTTCAAACAGCAGACTTCTGAAAAAGAAGATCCGCACGCTTACAGCCGTGAGAATACTCTCGTTTATTGTGTGGCGTTGGGTATGAGTAAAAAGAAATGGTTATCACAGAATGGCTATCCGGCAGATGTTGAAATCCGCCAATTTCTCACACCGGAACAACTTGATTTAATCCATTTACTGGTTACGGAAAACGCCACAATGATTAAGTTAGGTTTGGAGTACACAGTACGTAAAAATCATTTACAAGCAAGTGCGCTGCATTACTGGCGCAAACTAGCGGCAAATAAGGAAAAATAATGACAACAAATGACAACAACCTAACACCCAAACAAGAAGCCTTTGCGCTGAAATATGTTGAATTAGGTAACGCAAGCGAAGCATACCGCCAAGCCTACAATACTGATGAAATGAAGTCGGAAACCGTCCACCGAAAAGCTAATGAGCTGATGAGTAACGGCAAGATCACGGCAAGGATTGACGAGCTAAAGGCAGAACATCAAGCACGGCACAAGCTGACCGTTGATGACTTGCTAATTGATCTAGACGAAGCGAGAAACATAGCAAAAGAGAACGGCAATGCTAATGCAATGATTTCCGCCACAATGGCAAAAGCGAAGTTATTGGGGCTTGATAAGCCAACGCTAGAAGTAGCGGTAAATGGTACGTTAGATAATATCCCGACAGTTATCGAACTTGTTGCACCTAACTTTGATAACTCGAATTCTTGGAGTCCATAAAAACGCCCTCAAAGCGACACTAAGAGGGCGAGAACAAAAATTTAAAAAAGGTATTTAACCAATGAATATTTTACAGTACATCACAACAAATAGCGACACAATCAACAATAATCAGCAAGGTTATTTAGATATGGTTCATTCCGCACTATTGGCGGAATTTGCAAAAAATGAAGAAAATTCGACCGCTTGTAAAAAGAATTACTTTACAAGTTTAGCGAATAAGGTTTATGCTATTCTCGCTTTCGCAAAATCGGAAGCCGAGCGTGGAAACTCGAATAATTTACTTGTGGCGAACACTAGCACGCCCTTCAATGACCGTGCTTTTTTTGTTCGTGGACTAAACACACCTAAAGAAAATAACCAATCCAAAAATGGATTTGTTACATTTCTCTCAATGGTAGCGTTTAGTGGGCAACGTTTAATCGTTGGCTGTGTTCCACAAGTCGCAGTTTTCCACCCCGCTAAACGCTATCGCCAAGCCGTGGAAAGCAAAGCGATAGACTCTAAAAATTTACTTGTGGAGCTATCAGCCATGATCTACCTATTCAAAGCCGTAAGCCGTTTAGACTTACGTAACACTTCAAAACCGATTTCATCATTCCCTTGCTATACCGTGCGTATTAAAGCCAATAGCTTAGAACAAGCTAAAGCTAAGGTCTGCCCTTTCTTTGCCGTTAAGGAGGTGGTTTATGCGTAACACAAATAAATTGATTGAAGATATTCGTGAGCAAACCGACAACCTCGATATGCTCCTTACCTATGCGAATAGTTTATCAAGTGCGATTAGCGTCGATCATTCTGAGTGCCTAAGCGCAGATGGCGAAGGCGGATTTACTTATAGCGACGATATTGCAGACGGCTTACTTGCGCTTAATGATTACCTTATTGAGCAGATTAAACAGGTACACCGCCAACGTGATCAACAGATTTATGAATTAATCCAAGCTCACCAAGCACAGACAGAAGCCTTGAATACCTACAAATTAGTGGAATCTGAACGCAAAGCGGTAGAGGTAGCGAAAGATGAGTAACCAACAAGCACAATTTAACGAAGGAATGGCTAAATGTTGGCAAGCGGCGACCCTATTAGATGCTATGTCAAAATCACGTCTTCAAGATATGGATGGTGTAAGTATTAGTATAGCAATCGAAGGAATTCACGGCATTCTTATATCTGCCTTATCTGAAATGGAAAATTTAAACTTTAAGGGAGGCGAGAATGAGTAATCTAGAAACCCTCCATTCAATCAAGCAGCCGTTAGATATGGCGAAGATATTCCTTGAGATTGCTTTAACCGGCAACGGTGCGGTACGACGTGAAAACGGTACGCTGATGAGCAGAGATGAAATACTGGCGGAAGCCTTCCAATACTTAGATGAAGCGCACACTTACTTACAGGAAGTGATCGAAGAGGTGGAGTATGAACAAAATCCGCTTTTATGATGACCAGTTAGCAAAAGCGAACGCTTTCAACGATTGGATTATTCTCGCCGGTCAAGACGCACACAAAGCCTATTACCGATGGAATAGTACGATGAGCCGTTCAGAAGCCGGCAAGGGAGAAAGATGGGCATTAATTCGTGATAGCTTCAGGCTAGGCAATGATATGATTCCGTGCTTGTTGGATAGCAAAGATTTGAGCCAATTAGACCGCTTGTTACTTGCGCCGGCAGCACAACGATTCATTAAAATATTCCAAGTGGGAGAACTCCCCACTTTGGCAAAAGATAAAGACGATTTCCGAACACGGGTATTGATGAACCTTGCGGAGCATTGCCCGAACCTTACCGCCATAGAATGGCTGGATGAAGGCTTTAATACGGAAAACCTAACCAGCGAATATCAGCGCATTAAGAACGGACAGCACGCTACCGCAGAGCTTTTAGAGCAACGCACACTTAACCCCGAAGATGATACCGCCCCACGTGTAGAAATGCGTAAGCGTGGCGGATTAAAAGGCTTGTACTACATAACTACTCGTATTGTGGACGGTGAGAAAGTCGAAAGCGAAAAATGGTTATCCGATTTTGTCGAGGTCATCGGGCTAGGCAAAGGAGAAAGTGAACATTTCATTATTTTGCAAAAAGAGAAGCAAGAACGACCGCTTGTTATGCCGCTAAAAGATATTGGCGAGCGTGATGGCTGGCAGTATTTGAAACGTAATGATGTAACGGTAACGACTAAGCAAGCATTGCGGGCGGAATTAGCCGATTATTTGCAATTTAAAAGCCGAACCGCCAAGCAGTATTACATTACCGACAAAACCGGCTGGAATGACGATTTAACTGCTTTTACCTTGCCAAACGGGGAAACCCTAGGGCAACCGCAAACCCCGACTATTTTCCGCAATTTAACGCAGAATATCGAAGGATATAGAGTAAGCGGAACAACAGCGGACTGGGTGGAGAATATCGGGCGTTATTGCGTAGGTAATCCGTCGATGATGTTATCGGTTGGCGTGGCATTAAGTGCGCCATTGTTGAAACCCTTAGAAGCGGACGGCTACGGCGTACACCTCTACGAAGATTCAACATTCGGCAAAACAACCGCTTTAAATATTGCCGCTTCAATTTACGGACACCCAAGAGAAACCCGTACAGCATGGAACGCTACACCGTTAGCCTTACAGAACGAAGCCTTTAGTCGTAACGGGCTATTTATGCCGTTAGATGAAATCAGCGAAGCCAGTCCGAAAGCCGTCGCACAGACCGCTTACAGCTTGTTTAACGGACAAGGGAAGTTACAAGGTGCGAAAGAAGGTGGGAATCGCAAGTCGATTAAATGGCTAGTAGCGAATCTCTCCACCGGTGAGGAAGGTTTAGAGAGCTACCTCAAGCAACAAGGGATAAAGGTCAATGCCGGTCAATTAGTCCGCTTGCTCAATATCCCGATGAAACGAGCGACAGAGTTTCACGGCTTGGCGGACGGTAAAACGCACGCTGACACGCTAAACACTAACGTAATGAAGTTTTATGGTGCGGTGGGCGTAGATTGGCTTACTTATCTAGTCCAAGCGGAAAAAAGCGCATTAAGAGCGTTATACGACAAAGTAAAACAATCTCGATTAAAGAGCTTGCCGGATAATTCAGAACCTCAAATTAAGCGAGTAATGGCGGATAGATTCGCCCTCATTGAAACCGCCCTATTATTGGCTAAGGATATCTTACAATGGACGGGACAAGATATATCAAACGCTATCACGGCTAACTTCAATGAATGGGTAAATGCTTATGGCTGGCATTCGAAAAAGCATACCCAAATCATTGAACAGGTGAACGGTTGGCTACTGGTAAATGCTGATACTCGTTTTGAAGAGTTTCCACCGGACGGCACACAGAAGCCTATCAGCAATAAAGCCGGTTATCGACTGGTAGAAGATGACCGTTATTTTGTCTTCAAGAGCGTATTTGAAGATGAAGCCTTACAAGGGCAGACGAAAGAGGTTGCGCTTCCGGTATTAGTTAAAGCGGGCATTCTTCATAAGGGAGAGGGCAACGGCTACGCATATCTTCAACGAATGCCGCGCAAGATCAACCCAAAGAGAACACGGGCGTATCTTGTCGAGATTCTCAACGAAGACAGCGAAGTATAGCCATGCTATAAAACTACATTCAGACCGCCACTATTGGCGGTTTTTTTGTTATCTTTTGTTATGCCTTGTGCTTATAAAATGTACTTTTTATACAGCCTGTATAAATTTATTCTCTCCTTTCTATTAGGATGCATATTTTTAATAGTCCCATAGTCCCAAACACCCTTTTTAAGGTATGAAGTCATTATATATCAATAAGTTAGATGTAAAATTATTGGACTATCATGGGACTAAAATCGACATTTTGGGACTAAAATACCCCCTTTTGGGACTAAATGCTTAAGCTAAAAAAATGAAAACACTCAAAAGTATTTAGTCCAAAAACCACCTAAAATAGTCCCAAACGTGAAAAAATAGTCCCAAAAATTTCATGTAACCCATTGAATATAAAAAGAAAAGTTAGTTTTGGGACTAATGGGACTATTGGACTACGAATTTTTCCTTATATAATAGAGAGGGTGGAAAGTGTGAAAATCTTATACAGTGGTTTTGGGGTGAAAATTAATTTTATCTTGCTATATCGAACAGTGAGCAACAGAAACCGCCCCTTGAGCTCAATTTTTACAACCGCAAAATTAAACGAGTTTAGGGAACAATACGCGCGCGCGTACTGCTGACAAAATTCTTATATTTCGTATAAATTGACCGATAAAAGAACCTTATACCCAACACCGCCAACATTTAACCAGCCCAATTACGTTCTACGGGTGGGTGTAAGCCGTTGGCTGATACGTAAGGAACGCCTACTGTATGGGGGAAATCCCCACACAGCACACCGACACAGGCAAACATTAATAAGTGTGGTCATATCACCACAATTAAGCCGTTGCGATGAATCCTAGCTAAAGAACACTAAGAACCTTATCCGAATATAGATAGGGCTTTTTATTACCGGCGAATTATGGCTATTACGACCACGGTTCGTAGTCGTGTACATAAGTACACCACAGCAACAACCCTAGAGAGGTATGCCCACTTTTGGACACACCCAGTAAAGTATGGGGATTTCCCCCACACAGAAAAAACTAGGTTCTTCCCAGGGGGAGGGGTATTCGAATGGGGTACTGCAGATGCGTTTAGGTTCTCTTTTTGCAGAATTTTTGAAAGTTTCGGGTTAAATGCTGGGGTAAGGTAAGAAAAATGGCAAAAAAAACAATTTCCCCACATCATTACATCCTTTGATGTATGGCGAGAATCCCTAAAACAGTCAAACATTGACCGAAACGGTAAAACACCATTTACCGAAACAGTAAGTTCTATCACGCCGGTGCAATGAATCCCTATTATTTCGGGAACTCCCTACTTTTTCGGGATTCATTCCGCCAACCATTCTTACGATATGAATTATTGTATGTAAAATATACTAATTTATAGATGACTTTTTGATTTAGTTATACGTTTAGTTATACGGAATGACTTTGATTTTTCTTAGAGTGTTGTATTGCAATGCTTCGTGTAGGTTGGTTCAAACTCGGTAGGGGGCCAACTTAACTTTTCTAGTCTTTCGTTTTCGTCCACTTCTTACTTTCAAGTCTTGATTTTTCTTGTATAGCTTTGTAACTACAAAGCTGGTTATATTTCTTTATTGACTTAATGTGACCGGTAGCATTAACGTATCAAGCACAAAACTGAGCGGTAAATCAACCACAGCAGGAATACTTAAAATTCCTCCGTCTTGAATGACATTGAAGTCTTTAGCTACACCGGCATAAACGGAATAATCTCCTTCGGTTAGGCTGATAATCGTACCGCAAGCGGTTAAAGTTTGGAGCAAGACTGCTAATGTGAGAATTTTTAATAATGGTGTATTCATATTATCTCTCCGATCATATTATATTCTAGAGCAAATTACGTAATTTCCCACCCAATAGTTAAAATTTTAAGGTAGAATATTTAAATCTTTACATAACAATAAGAGGATATTATATGCAAACTCACAACATTGCGGTTTTAGCTGGGGACGGTATCGGCCCTGAAATTATGGCTCAGGCGATCAAAGTGCTTGAAGCGACACAGCAAAAATTCGGTTTTAAATTAAATTTTAATCATTTTAATATCGGCGGTGCGGCAATTGATACGCAAGGTAAAGCATTGCCGGAAAATACCTTAAAAGGTTGTGAAGAAGCCGATGCGATTCTGTTTGGTTCTGTGGGCGGACCTAAATGGGTAAATTTGCCGCCGGATGAACAACCGGAGCGTGGTTCATTACTTCCGTTACGTAAACATTTCAAATTATTCTGTAACTTACGTCCCGCCACTTTATATAAAGGTTTAGAAAAATTCTGTCCGTTGCGAGCGGATATTGCGGCAAAAGGCTTCGATATGGTTGTAGTACGTGAATTAACCGGCGGCATTTATTTCGGTCAGCCGAAAGGACGTGAGGGCGAAGGTTCGCAGACTAAGGCGTTTGATACCGAAGTGTACTATAAATATGAGATTGAGCGTATTGCGCGCGTTGCTTTTGAATCTGCAATGAAACGTAATAAGAAAGTAACGTCTATTGATAAGGCAAACGTATTGCAAAGTTCAATTTTATGGCGTGAAACGGTAAGCGAAATTGCAAAAGACTATCCGGAAGTAACGTTAGAACATATGTATATTGATAATGCTACAATGCAACTCATTAAAACACCGGAAAGTTTTGATATCTTATTATGTTCGAATATCTTCGGCGATATTATTTCGGATGAAGCGGCAATGATTACCGGTTCAATGGGCATGTTGCCGTCTGCAAGTTTAAATGAAAACGGTTTCGGTTTATATGAACCGGCGGGCGGTTCGGCACCGGATATCGCAGGTAAAAATATTGCGAATCCAATTGCACAAATTTTATCGGCTGCAATGATGTTACGCTATAGTTTTAATTTAAATGAGGCTGCGGATGCGATTGAGGCGGCGATTCAAAAAGCGTTAGCGGACGGCTATCGCACAGGTGATTTGGCGGATGAAAATACGCCGGTTTCTACCAGTGAAATGGGCGATATTATTACGAGAAATATTTTAGCTTAAATAGTGGATTGTTTTGCATAAACAAGCGGTCAAAATTTGAAAGATTTTTGCAAATCTTTTTCAAATTTTGACCGCTTTTATTATGTTTAATTTATTAAATGATATTTAATTTATAAAATTAATTAACCATCAATTTCTTCGCCTGTTTCATCCCATTTGAAATTGAGTGCGATGGAATTTAGGCAGAAGCGTAAACCTGTCGGCGGAGGTCCGTCATTAAATACGTGACCCATATGCGCATCGCAGTTACCGCAACGGATTTCGGTACGGTGACGACCTAAACTATAATCGTCTAAATAGCGTAGTGCATCGTCCGAAACCGCTTCATAGAAACTTGGCCAACCGCAGCCGGCATCAAATTTAGTATCGGAACGGAATAATGCGTTGTGGCAACGTGCACAACGATAAGTCCCGATACGTTCTTCATGCAGGAATTTACCGGTAAACGGCATTTCGGTTCCGTGGTTAATCAGAATCTCAACTTGTTCTTCGGTTAGTTCGTCAATATCTTTAATCATCTTCACTCCTAAAATAGAAATTTCTCTCCAATTCTACCGTTTTTTTACCACTTTAGCGTTACAAATTTTGAAATTTTGACATAGATCACAAAAAATTTATCTGTTATATTGGATTGCGTTCTTTTAGTTGAAAGGCATATTAGAGTATGTGCTATAATCCCTGTACTTTCAGAGTATGGAAGAACGAATTTTGTTTAACTTTAAATATAGGTGAAAAAATCTATGGCTATTAAAATTGGTATTAACGGCTTCGGTCGTATCGGTCGTATCGTATTCCGTGCAGCTCAACTTCGCGATGATATCGAAGTGGTAGGTATTAACGACTTAATCGACGTTGATTACATGGCTTACATGTTAAAATACGATTCAACTCACGGTCGTTTCAATGGTACAGTTGAAGTTAAAGACGGTCAATTAGTAGTTAATGGCAAAGCGATCCGCGTAACTGCTGAACGTGATCCGGCTAACTTAAAATGGGATGAAATCGGTGTTGATATCGCAGTTGAAGCGACAGGTTTATTCTTAGATGACGCAACAGCACGTAAACACATTACGGCAGGTGCGAAAAAAGTTGTTTTAACAGGCCCGTCTAAAGATGCAACACCTATGTTTGTAAACGGTGTAAACTTCGATGCGTATGCAGGTCAAGATATCGTGTCTAACGCATCTTGTACAACTAACTGCTTAGCACCTTTAGCGAAAGTAATCCACAACAAATTCGGTATCAAAGAAGGTTTAATGACTACAGTTCACGCAACAACTGCGACACAAAAAACTGTAGACGGTCCGTCTGCGAAAGACTGGCGTGGTGGTCGTGGTGCTTCACAAAACATCATTCCTTCATCAACAGGTGCGGCGAAAGCTGTAGGTAAAGTATTACCTGCATTAAACGGTAAATTAACAGGTATGGCTTTCCGTGTTCCGACAACAAACGTTTCTGTTGTTGATTTAACGGTGAACTTAGAAAAACCGGCTACATACGAAGAAATCTGTGCGGAAGTTAAACGTGCTTCACAAGAAGAAATGAAAGGCGTGTTAGGTTATACTGAAGATGCGGTAGTATCAACAGACTTTAACGGTGCGGTTGAAACTTCGGTATTCGATGCTAAAGCAGGTATCGCATTAACAGATACTTTCGTAAAATTAGTATCTTGGTACGATAACGAAACAGGTTATTCAAACAAAGTATTAGACTTAGTTGCTCACGTTTATAACTACAAAGGCTAATTAATTAGTTTCTGATTTGAAACGCCGCTCCAAAAGAGTGGCGTTTTTGGTTTAAATGCAAGTAATTTTCTTTTACCTAAATTATTCATTGAAGTTTAGTAGGCTTTTTTGTTATATTTACACATAATTTTTTGCTCCATTGTGAGCATTCTTTTTTATTATTGCAACTCCCAAATTCAATGGATTCCTCTATATGTTTAAAAAATTTCTAGGATTGTTTTCTAACGATCTTTCTATCGATCTTGGCACGGCAAACACATTGGTTTATGTGAAAGGTCAAGGTATTGTTTTAGATGAACCGTCAGTCGTTGCCGTACGTCAAGACCGTATCGGTTCTTTAAAAAGTATTGCGGCGGTAGGTTCGGATGCTAAATTAATGCTTGGTCGTACGCCAAAAAGTATTACGGCGATTCGTCCGATGAAAGACGGTGTAATCGCTGATTTCTTTGTTACGGAAAAAATGTTACAGCACTTCATTAAACAGGTGCACAGTAATAATTTTATGCGTCCTAGCCCACGCGTATTGGTGTGTGTGCCGGCAGGTGCAACGCAAGTGGAACGTCGTGCGATTAAAGAATCTGCAATCGGTGCCGGTGCTCGTGAAGTGTATTTAATTGAAGAGCCGATGGCGGCGGCAATTGGGGCGGGATTACCGGTACATGAAGCGACAGGTTCGATGGTTATTGATATTGGTGGCGGTACGACGGAGGTTGCGGTACTTTCATTAAACGGTATCGTTTATTCGACCTCTGTACGCATTGGCGGTGATAAATTAGACGAAGCAATTGTTGCTTATGTCCGCCGTCATTTCGGTTCTGCAATCGGTGAAGCGACAGCAGAGCGTATTAAAAAAGAAATTGCGATGGCAATTATTCGTGATGAAGACGAAGTTCGTAAAATGGAAGTACACGGTCATAATCTTGCCGAAGGCGCACCCCGTACTTTTGAACTGAATTCAACACATGTATTGGAAGCTATTGAGCAGCCGTTAAACGGAATTGTAGAAGCGGTAAAATCAGTATTAGAACAATGTCCGCCTGAACTTGCGGCAGATATTTTTGAGCGTGGTATGGTATTAACCGGTGGCGGTGCATTACTAAGAAATATCGATGTATTGCTTTCCGAAGCAACGGGCGTAACGGTAATCGTGGCAGAAGATCCTTTAACCTGTGTTGCTCGCGGTGGTGGTAAGGCTCTTGATATGATTGATATGCACGGCGGCGATATCTTTAGTAGCGATGAATAAGCCGACTATTTATTGATATGAGTATTTGCGATGGATAATGGCAGTAAAATGTCCATTATCCATTGTTTATTATCAATCTCCATCTCTCACTCATTTACTTCTCAAAATAGTGAACAATGAAACCAATTTTTGCTAAAGCCCCATCATTAGGCGTACGCCTATTTCTTGCTATCGTTATTTCTATCGTGCTGATTGCTTTTGACGGTAGAAGTAGTGCGATTATTCAATTCCGTAATATGTTGGAAACCGCAATAAGCGGTTTATACTATTTTGCCAATACGCCGCGTTCCGTATTAGATGGAGTAAGTAATAACTTTATTGATAACAATAAGTTACAAATGGAGAACCATGTATTAAAAGAGCAATTACGCGAAAAGAATGCGGATCTTTTATTGTTGGATCAACTTAAAGTAGAAAACCAGCGATTACGCTTATTACTTAGCTCACCGTTACGTCAAGACGAATATAAAAAGATCGGTGAGGTTTTAACCGCTGAGATGGATGCTTATCGTCAGCAAGTGATTATTAATCGAGGAAAAAGTGACGGGGCTTTTGTCGGTCAGCCGATCATTGATGAAAGAGGAGTGGTCGGGCAAGTTATTTCTGTTGGTGAGAAAAGCAGCCGAGTACTGTTAATTACGGATGTAACCCATGCGGTACCTATCCAGGTATTACGCAATGATGTACGTGGTATTGCAAACGGTACGGGACACAATGACGAGCTTTTTATTGATAATTTACCTCGTTCGGTCGATGTGGTGAAAGGTGATGTACTCGTGACTTCCGGTTTAGGCGGCAGGTTCCCTGAGGGATATCCGGTAGCTATTGTTGAAGCCGTAACCAATGATACGCAAAGCCAGTTTGCTCGAATTGTGGCACGCCCTCTCGCTTCTTTTGAGCGTTTAAGATATTTGCTTTTATTATGGCCTACCGGCGAGGAATTACGTAAAGCACAAAGTTTATCACCGCAGCAAGTACGAGATGTAGTGGAAGAAAGACGGAATAGTTTAAATCCGTTAGAGCGTTTAAATGAGAAAAAGAAAGAAGAAGTAAAAGAAGAAACTAAAGAAGAGTTGTTAGACGGTCCGGATGACGTGATAAATCCGGCGAGTCAATTTGAAGCAGATGATGAAGAAAATCATCATACAGAGCAAGGAGCGGAGTAATGCGAACGAATCCATTATTTCAGATTTTAGTATTACTTTTAATTTTTATTATCGCTTTTGTGTTGGAAATTATGCCTTGGCCGGTCGGATTACAAGGATTACGCCCAACTTGGGTCGTACTTGTTCTTATCTATTGGGCATTGGCATTACCAAATAAAATCAGCGTCGGAACGGCATTCTTAGCGGGTATTGTTTGGGATCTGGCGCTAGGTTCTATTTTAGGGATCCATGCACTAGTGCTATCCGTTGCAATTTATTTTGTGGCGAAGCATCACCTCATTTTACGTAATTTATCGCTTTGGTTACAGGCGATCTTGGTAATGCTTTATGTAATACTTATTCGTTTTATGATTTTCTTCGTGGAATTGGTATTACATAGTGCCGAGTTTAATACGCAAGAAATTTTAGGTGCAATTATCAGCGGTATTTTATGGCCGTGGATCTTTTTACTTATGCGCCAAATTCGTCGTCAGCTCAGATTACGTTAATGGAGTATGACTATGAGTAGTCTATCCTTTGATTTTTCAGCAGATTTTAGACCGTTACCCGCCAGAATGCGTCCCCGCACATTGGCGGAGTATATCGGGCAATCTCATCTTGTCGGAGAAGGTAAACCGTTACGTCGTGCGATAGAAGCGGAGCATTCTCATTCTATGATCTTTTGGGGACCTCCCGGCACAGGTAAAACGACGCTGGCCGAAATTATTGCACATCATTTTGATGCGGAAGTAGAGCGTCTTTCCGCCGTTACAAGCGGTGTAAAAGAAATTCGTGAAGCGATTGAGCGAGCTAAGCTCAACCGACAAAGCGGCAGACGAACATTGCTGTTTGTAGATGAAGTGCATCGTTTTAATAAAAGCCAACAAGATGCTTTTCTCCCACATATTGAAGACGGCACCATTATTTTTATTGGTGCAACGACAGAAAATCCATCCTTTGAATTAAATAACGCCTTACTTTCTCGTGCAAAAATTTATATTTTGAAGTCATTGCAGGCGGTCGAAATTGTGCAAGTTTTAACAAATGCCCTCTACAATAAAGAACGAGGATTAGGCAATGAAAGCTATTGCATTGAAGATAATGTTATTGAATTACTCGCCGATTATGTAAATGGGGATGCAAGATTTGCCTTAAATTGCTTAGAGCTAATGTCGGATATGGCGGAGACTTCCTCTCAAGGAAAACGTCTAAATAAAGCGTTATTGGCTGAAGTTTTAGGAGAGCGACAAGCGCGCTTTGATAAAGGCGGTGATCGTTATTATGATTTGATTTCAGCATTGCATAAATCGGTACGAGGCTCATCACCGGACGGAGCATTGTATTGGTATGCAAGAATTTTAACCGCAGGCGGTGATCCGCTATATGTCGCGCGTCGATTACTGGCGATAGCTTCGGAAGATATTGGCAATGCGGATCCCAGAGCGATGCAAGTTGCGATTAATGCTTGGGACTGTTATACCCGAGTCGGAGCTTATGAGGGCGAAAGAGCCATTGCTCAAGCGGTGATTTATTTAGCGGTTGCGCCAAAAAGTAATGCGGTTTATAACGCTTTCAATGAAGCGAAACGTCTTGCGAAAGAGGGCAAAGATTACGATGTACCGGAACATCTGCGCAATGCACCGACTAAGTTGATGAAATCGTTAGGTTACGGTGAAGAGTATCGTTACGCCCATTATGAGCCGAATGCCTACGCTGCAGGAGAAAACTATTTTCCGCCGGAATTAAAGGATACCGTATTTTACCATCCGACGGAACGAGGTATGGAAAAGCAAATTAAGGAAAAATTGCAGTGGTTAAAAGCACAAGATCAATCCAGCTTGCAACAACGTTACAAGCGGTAAAATTTTAAGATTTTTTTGCAAAATTTCAGAGAAATCGGACCGCTTGTATTTTACTGAACAATAAAAACAATAGAGAGAGAAATGTTTGAAATTCTATTCCCAGCTTGGCTAGCCGGCTTATTATTGGCATTTATTACCGCCCCGCTAGGGGCTTTTGTGGTATGGCGCAAAATGGCCTATTTCGGCGATACGCTTTCTCATTCCGCCTTACTTGGTGTCGCACTTGGTATCTTTTTACAGATTGATCCTTATATTGCGGTTATTGTTATGACGCTGATTTTAGCGATGTTACTGGTATGGTTAGAGCATAAAACCGCTTATTCTTTAGATACGGTATTGGGAATTATCGCACACTGTAGCTTATCGCTGGGGGTAATTACCATTAGTTTGCTTGATAATGTTCGTGTTGATCTGATGTCGTATCTATTCGGTGATTTACTGGCAATTGATTTTGACGATGTGGTATTTATCGGCAGCGGAACGTTATTTATCGCCGGTGTTTTAGGTTATTTTTGGAAAAAATTACTCTCGATTACGATTAGTCCCGAATTAGCGCAAATTGAAGGATTGAATGTGGTACGTTTACGTTTAGTATTGATGTTACTTACCGCATTAACCATCGCATTAAGCATGAAGTTTGTCGGTGCGCTGATTATTACTTCTTTATTAATTATTCCGTCGGCAATTGCCCGTCGTTTTGCTCAAACACCGGAAGCTATGGTCGGATACGCTATTGTATTCAGTATGCTTTCCATTACGGGAGGGTTATTATTTTCTGCGTGGAAAGATACGCCGGCAGGGCCTTCGGTTGTCGTTTGTGCCGGAGCCATCTTTTTACTTTCGCTGTTTAGAAAAGAGAAAGTATAGTGATAAATCAGGAAAATTAATTTATATAGCAAAATAAATATAAATAATGACTATAAGCTATAAAATTTTTGATCTAGTTCTATTGAATTATTTTTAAGATTTGCCAAAATATAACCATTAGGCCAGCTAGCCAGCTGGTCTTTCTTTTTTATCACCCTACCTAACGAAGAATAAATTTATGTGTCAATTACTCGGAATGAATTGCAACACCCCAACGGACATTACCTTCTCCTTTGAGGGATTTCGCCGCCGCGCCGGTTTAACGGATCAACATACGGACGGTTTCGGTATCGCGTTTTTTGAAGGTAAAGGCGTACGTATTTTTCGAGATAACCGACCGGGTGCTTCTTCGCCGATGGCGGATCTTGTCAGTCAATATCGTATTAAATCGTTCAATGTGATTGCACATATTCGTAAAGCCACCCGAGGCGATATTAATTTAGAAAATACACATCCGTTTATTCGAGAATTGTGGGGTGAAAACTGGGTGTTCGCACATAACGGAACAGTAGAAGGGGTAGGCGTTTGTGAGGAATGTCATTATCAGCCTATCGGTTCGACAGACTCGGAAGCCGCATTTTGTTGCTTAGTGTCTCAGCTGAGAGAACGTTTCTTAAAAAAACCGAGCGAGAAAGAAATTTTTGATGCGGTTGTAGAAATTACTTCCGAAATTGCCAAACACGGCGTATTTAATTTTATTTTATCGAACGGACATTGGATGATTGCTCGTTGTTCGACCAATCTACATTATGTAACACGTAAAGCACCGTTTAGCACGGCATTACGTGATGATGACGTAGAAATTGATTTTAGCAAATACACCACCGCAAATGATAAAGTCACCATTATTACCACGCAGCCGCTTACCAAAAACGAAAAATGGGTCAAAATGAAAAACGGCGGTTATGCGTTTTTTAAAAACGGCGATTTAGTCGAAGAAATTGAAGGAACATTACCTGAACAAACACACGTGTAGTGTAAAAATTCCATAAAAAAAGACCGCTTGTTATTTATTGCA
Organism: Actinobacillus genomosp. 1; assembly: GCF_029774175.1. NCBI lineage: Bacteria > Pseudomonadati > Pseudomonadota > Gammaproteobacteria > Pasteurellales > Pasteurellaceae > Actinobacillus > Actinobacillus genomosp. 1. Next base: position 528,203 of record NZ_CP103834.1, read on the forward strand.
AGCGGTCTTTTTTTATCTGTTTTTAGCAAACGGAAATTAGGTTTCCGTTTGTAATCCTTTTCTAATCATCGGCTCAAAGAAATCATAATCAACTAAGAAAGCATCATGCCCGAAGTTGGAATGAAATTCGTGATAATCCACCTGCACGCCGGCAGCTTCTAAACGCTGTTTACTTTTTAGTACATCAATTTGCTTAAATAGCTGATCACTAGTAATCGCAACCAAAGTGTAATTTGCTTTAATTCGTTTTAACGCATCAATTTCATGTTCATAGCCTAACGCCGGATCATATAAATCCAAAGCGCGTAATAAACGTAAATAGCTGTTGGCATCAAAGCGATCTAAAAATTTTACTCCCTGGTAGCTCAAATACGATTCCACTTGAAAATAATCGCCCCAAATTTCGGTTTGTTGCTTCATTTCACGCCCGAAAGCACGGGCTAATTGTACATCGGTACGATAAGTCAGCATGCCGAGCATACGAGCGATTTTTAAACCGTTATCCGGCGGTAAGCCGTCGTAATAGTCACCGTGATTAAAATGTGGATCGTTGATAATCGCTTGGCGCATTACGTGGTTAAAACCGATCGCTTCCGCACTTAACGTAAGTGATGAACATAAGTTAATAATATTATTCACAAAGTCGGGATAACTAATTCCCCACTGTGTGGCTTGCATTCCACCGAAAGAACCGCCGACTACCGCATGTAAATGGCTAATACCTAACGCATCGAGTAAAGCCTTTTGTACTTCGACAATATCTTGCACCGTAATAATTGGAAATTGACTTCCGTAAGGCTTACCTGTTTTAGTATTAATTGAGGACGGACCTGTCGTACCTTTACACCCGCCAAGCACGTTAGAACAAATAAAAAAATAGCGATCCGTATCGAAAGCTAATCCCGAACCGATAAAATCCTGCCACCAACCTTGTTCCGGTGCATTTTTATAAGGTTCGGCATCGCCGGTGAGCGCATGGCAGAGTAAGACGACATTACTTTTATCCGCATTCAGCGTACCGTATGTTTGGTAAGCGACATCAATCGGCGAAAGTGTTCCGCCGAGTATCAGGGAAAGAGGTTTTTCTGAAAAAAGGGTAATGCTATGCGCCATGGCTTTTCCTAAGGTTAAAAAATTTTGCGAAAATTAGACCGCTTATTATTATCAGTATAGACGTCTAAACGCCTAAAAATATGTATAAATTAATCGTCAAACACATCTTTGTCAAGAAATTTTAGCCGTCTAAACGTCTAAAATTTTAGACAAAGTTAAACTTGCAATTTAAGCTAACTAGGATATGCTAAATTTTTTTGAACCTTTCAGAACTTATGTAGTCTATCGGTGGTCAAATTAACAAATACTTAAAATTAGACCGCTTGTTTTTAATGAAACAAATGGGAATCGAATGGAATTAACTCAAGCAACAGAAAGTTTGCCAAAGACGTCTTTATGGAAAAGGTGTCTTTCAATCTGCCCTCGTATTGCGTTAGTAAGTTTTGCAATAGCACTTTTTTTGAGTATAGCTATTTTTATTATTGATTATGCGACAGGTATTTATGTTAAAGATAATATTTATACCGATATTAATAAATTACCAAAACACCAAAATGCCGTTGTATTAGGGACTTCTAAATTTTATGCAAAAGGTACACCGAATTTATATTATAAATATCGTTTAGAAGCAGCAGAAAAACTTATAAAAAATGGAAAAGTAGAAAGGCTTTTAGTAAGTGGCGATAATAAAACACCTTATTATAATGAACCTAAAGTAATGTTAAACGATTTGGTGAGAATGGGAATTGGAAAGGAATTTATTCAGCAAGATTTTGCCGGTTATCGTACATTAGACTCTATTGTTAGAGCGAGTAAAGTATATCGCTTAGAATCATTTGTCATTATAACTCAGAAGTTTCACTGTGAACGTGCTTTATTTATTGCTAAATATCATGGTATTAATGCAGTCTGCTTTGTTGCAAAATACCCGGAAGGACATATAAAAGTGAGACTTAGAGAACTTTTAGCTCGAATCGGTATGATATGGGATTTTATGGTTCGGACAGAACCGGAAACGTTAGAGAATAAAAAATCACAGTAAACTCATGTATTGTGAAAATTTTATAATCTTTAGCTAAGAATAGCAGAAGAATACAAAAGCGGTCTGATTTGCAAAAAATTTAACAAATCAGACCGCTTGTCATTTATAAATAATGGAATGACAAATTATAGATCGTCAATCACAACATAGATTTTCGACACCGGACCATGTACGCCGACCACTTTGATTAATTCAATATCGGCGGTTGCACTCGGACCTGAAATGATATTTACGCAAGACGGCATACGTTCGCCGGCTTGAGCTTTCTCATGCAGAATTTGCGCAAGCTGTGCCACTCGAGGTAATACGGTGCTTTTGCGTACGACGACGATAGACGTTGTCGGTAATAAGCTGGTTGAACGTCCGTTATCTTTAGAAGCGAATAAGACGATACCGCCTGATTCGGCTAAACCGTATTCACCATATACGATACCGATATTGGCTTTTTCGGAGTGAGAAATATTTTCTTCACGATTGGTAAAATCCCAAATATAGCTATCAAATTTCTCTTTGACCGCATCGGTAATACCTAAATTTTCAAGACGAGCATCATTATTTAATACGATATTTCCGCCGCCGTATTTTTCACAAACTTCTAATACGGCTTGTGCTACGTCAGCTTCTTTAGTTTCAACCACATCAACCAATAACACTTTTGCAAAATTCATAAATTCGTTGCAAAGTTCTTGTTGAGAAAGATGGGTTAAACGTGTGGTAGGGTGATTATTTACCGGTGTTTCCATTTGATCAGGCACTAATTTACGTTCTCTACCCATACGTTGTGCCAGTTTATTTAAAAAGTTTTCACGATTCTGTAAGTCCATTGTGTTGTCCTATTTTTGCCACATTATTAATTTTTACTCATACAATAAGCGGTTAGAATTTATTGAATTTTTGCAAACTTTTATCTAAAAATAACCGCTTATTTGCCGAGGCTGTGGTTCAAGTCAAATTAATTATTTACGATTTTTAAACCATTCACGGAAACTTTCACCGTCCGCAGTTGGCAAGTCACGCGCTTTTGTCCACTCGGCTAATGCACCGACTTGAATTGGTGCTTTACCGTTTTTAATGAATTTACCGGCAATCTTCGCCCCGACTTTAACCCCCATATTCCAGACTGACGGATTAGCGTTGGCAAAGGTGAAACCTTTAATAGAAAGACGTTCCGAGAACGGTGTTAAACCGGCTTCGGCAATTTTTTCACGGTGTTTAAGGATCAACTGCGCTAGAGGAATTTTTACCGGACAAACGCTATTACATGCGGTACATAGCGAACAAGCATACGGTAATTCTTTAAATTCCTCATAACCGCCGAGTAATGGCGAGATAACGGAACCGATTGGACCCGGATAGATAGAACCGTAGCCGTGACCACCGATTTGGCGATATGCAGGACAAGTATTTAAGCACGCACCACAACGAATACAGCGTAAAACTTCCGAAAATTCACTTTCTAAAATTTTTGAACGACCGTTATCGACAATAACAAGATGGAAATCTTCCGGACCGTCTGTTTCGCCTTCAAGACGAGGACCGGTCAGCCAAGTGTTATAAGCGGTTAATTTTGCACCTACCGCACTACGACATAACATAGTAATCAGAGCGTCTACTTCTTTGAAAGTCGGTGCGATACGTTCCATACCCATTACCGCAATATGCGTTTTCGGTAAGGTAGTCGCTAAACGAAGGTTACCTTCATTGGTTACTAAGCAGACAGAACCCGTTTCCGGTACGGCGAAGTTACAACCTGAAATACCGATATCAGCGGCTAAGAAGTCTTTGCGTAATGTTTTACGTACGAAAGCATTCATTTCTTCCGGTTGCTCGGTACCTTCATAACCTAATACTTCGTGTAATTCTTTGCGAATACGATGACGATCTTTGTGGATCGCCGGTACCACGATGTGAGATGGTTTATCGCCTACGATTTGAAGTAAGTATTCACCAAGGTCGGTTTCCACCACTTTCATACCTTCCGCTTCTAATACGTGGTTTAAACCGATTTCTTCGGTTACCATTGATTTGGATTTAACAATGGTCTTTGCTTTTTTCTCAAGCGCAACTTTACGGATATAAGCGGTCGCTTCTTCAGCGGTTTCTGCAAAAAAGACGTGGCCGCCGTTTTGAGTCACCTTTTCGCTTAATTGGTATAAATAAGCGTCTAAATTTGCTAAAACGTGGTTACGGAATTGTTTTGAAAGATCACGCCATTCTTCCCAATTTCCAAGTTCATCCACCATTTTTTGACGGTTTGCGCCGATGGTTTCTTGTGCTTTCACCACCGCTTTACGCATGATTTCATTATGAACTTGCTGTTCTACGCGTTGTTTAAATGGTAGGGTGCTAGTTTGTAAATGTGACATAGGGCTTCCTTACTCTTGCATTAATACTTCTGCGATATGCATAACTTTTACGTTTTTACCTTCACGGTTTAAACGACCGGCAATGTTAATTAAGCAACTAACATCCGCACCAACCAAATATTCAGGCTCAACTTCAGTAATATTAACCACTTTTTCGGTAACCATTTCACCTGAGATTTCAGCCATTTTGACGGAGAAAGTACCGCCGAAACCGCAACAGGTTTGTTGGTTGTGAATCGGTAGCAATTCTAAACCCTTAACATTTTTTAAGAGGGTGAGAGGTTCGTCCACGATGCCAAGTTTACGGCTTAAGCTGCAAGACGGATGATAAACCGCTTTACCGGTTAAACTTGCGCCGACATCCGTTCTTTTTAACACGTTTACGATAAAATCGGTTAAATCGTATAGGCGAGCGGCAATTTTTTCCGCACGTTTCGCCCATTCCGGTTCTCCGAAACGGTTTAAATACTCGGCATAGTTTTTGATTGCATATACGCATGAACCTGCCGGTGCAACGATAGGGTAGTCATTCGCCTCAAACGTTTCGATAAGGTTTTTCATGCCCGGAATCGCTTGTTTTGCATATCCGCTGTTCATTGCCGGTTGTCCGCAACAGCCTTGTTTTTCTAAGAAAACAACGTTACAGCCCAATTTTTCGAGTAATAGTACGCTGTTTTTGGCTACGCCGGCTTTAACAATATCGGCAATACAGGTTACATAGAAATTTACGTTCATAAAGAACTCCCACTTAAATAAAAATAAGAAACAATCGTATTTAAAATGCCAAAAATGACAAAAGGAAGTCAGCTGACTTCCTTTTACGCAATGTAGGTGAAAAAGTTTTAAAATTAACCGCTTGTAGTGTAGCACGTCTGCGGTAAATCTTTCTCTACCACTTTTTTATTAAACATTAAAGAACAATGGAATTACCGTTAAGGCAACGACTGCCGCAATCACACCATAGATAAACATCGGTACGACGGTTTTCTTAATAATCGCACCTTCTTGGTTTTGGATATTTAATACAGAGTTTACCGCAACGATATTGTTAATACATACCATGTTACCCATTGCACCGCCTACGGATTGTAATGCAAGTACTAATGAAGTGGATAAACCGGTAATTTCTGCGGTTGATAACTGTACGCTACCGAAGGTTAAGTTAGAAACCGTGTTAGAACCGGAGAAGAACGCACCTACCGCACCTAAGTATGAAGCGAAGATTGTCCAATATTCACCGGTTGCCGCAGCAAAGTTCTTACCGATGATTTTTACCATTGAGCCGTCGTTACCGACTAACATTAAGTTCACCATGATTAACGCACCGACTAATGCGATAAACGGGTTTTTCGTTTGTTTGAAGCTACCTGAAAATACTTCTTTCACTTTAGCACCGCTTAAAGCAAATAACGGAATACAAATTAATACGGTAATGACGAACGGAATTAATGCAGGTACATAAAGTAATTTATAGTTTGCACTTACGGTCGTACCAAAGATATTTTTTAAGCTAAAGATTAAACCTTCACTGATTTCAAATTGACCTAATGAACCTAATTGAGTGCTGATCCAAGTCGTTGCATTATTCATCATGGCTTTAAACGGTAACTGCTGGATACGCGTTACGATTAAGAAGCCGATTAATAAACCGGTAGGAAGTAATGCTTTTGCCACTTCTTTAGTCGTAACGTCAGAGGTGTCTAAAGTGTTTTCTACTTTCGCTAAGCCTACACCTTTATTGGCAAGGAAAATCGAAATAAACATACCGATTGCACCGCCCACTAATGAAGGGAATTCGTAGTTTACTTGCGCAAGGAAGAAATAAGGAATAACGCAAGCAAATACGCTTAAGTAAATGAATACGATATTTTGACGAATTTCTTTCCAGCTTACGATAAAGCTTAATGCAATGACCGGAATGATTAATGCAGCAAATGAGTGGATTAACGCAGTCATTGAGCCGATTTCAAGAATTTGCGTTTCCGCCAAGTTTAATGAGCCGAAACCGAACCAAGTCGGAGTACCTACCGCACCGAACGATACCGGTACCGAGTTCATTACTAATGCAAGAATCGCCACTTTAATCGGATTAAAACCTAAACCGACAAGAATCGGAGCAGCGATTGCCGCCGGTGTACCGAAACCGCTTGCACCTTCAATCATAAATGCGAATGCCCAACCGATAATCATAAGCTGTGCTACCGGATTAGGGTTAATTGTACCTAACCATTTGCGTAGCGTATTAGTGACACCGGACGCTTCGGAAAAACGGTTGAATAAAATTGCACCGAAGATAACGGTAATCGGGGTAAATACCGACATAATAGCCGATGAGATATTTGCACTGATAATCGTAATATCGGTTGCAAAGAAGAGAAGGTGGATAATGAGTACTACTACCGCAACCCATGGTAATGCAACATAGGATGGTAATGCGTTACGTTTTACCATTAAGTAAATGAGTAAAACGATTGGGAAAATACTAAGGAATAACGCCATAAAAAGCCTCGTAATGCAATTTAATAATGAATGGTTAAAATAATGTTAAATAGGTAACTGCATTGTATGTAAGATTTTTCAAAAAAATAGAGGGTATGTGTAAATTTATGATGAAGATCACACTTTTTAGAAATGATTGATTAAAAAACAACCACCAAAATAAGCAAAAATTTAACAATTATTTTAAATTACCTCTAAGGAGGTAAAGAAAAGAGAAAGAATATAGAAGTAAAAAAGAAATTGGTAAGGAATAAAATTGAAGACCTAATTATGTAATATGAGATATATAAATACGGTATTTTTATTTAAAAATGTAGCGTTATAAATAAGATGAGTTCTAAGTTTTAATCGTTGATTTTATAGGAAAATAATTATTTTAAATGTGAATAGAATTATGTCGCATAAGATTAAAATTAATAAAAAAACAGGATTAATATTATATTAATCCTGTTTTTTTAAATGAAAAATTAAATTGCGAAAGATTCTAAACTTTTACCTTCATCTAATGCTTTTTGAATCGGACGAGGTGTTCGACCCTGACCGGTCCATGTTTTTTCATTGCCGTTTTCGTCAATGAATTTATATTTTGCCGGACGAGGGGCGCGAGGCTCTCGTTTTTTATGTTCCGTCGTATTATTTAATAATACAACAAGTTCTTCGGCAGAGATTCCGTCTTGTGCTAATAATTCCTTATATTTTTTGAGTCCTTCCATAAGTTTGTTCTGTTCGAGTTCTTGCGCTTTTACAGCTTCACGCTTTTCTTCAACCACACTAGATACTTTTTCAAGTAAAGATTCCATTTGTTCTAGCGTTGAATCTTTCGCAATGCTTCGCAAGTTACGGATATTCGATAATGTTTTTAAAATGTCTGACATTTTTTATCTCCAAATAAAGACCATATAAAATAATAAAAATAGTATAATTATTGTAAAATTCCAGAATAATATTTATCCCGAAAATATATTTATATATTAACGGAATACTTTTTTGAGGTAAAGCGAGTAGATTCATTATTTTTAAATTTTATGATTATATGGAATAAATTTATTATCTATATTAGTTATGAGAATAATGTTAGTAAAAATATGCTGTTTATCTCTTGGCAAGCGGATAAGATTCGGGTAATCTTATGTCGTCCTACAAATTGTAGAGGTGCAAATCCGATAAGTACTTTTTCTGAGTGGAGAACGATGAGGAAAAAAGAAAGGCGTATTTGCCGAAATCAGTTAAGCGTCATCTTAATTGGTTGGGGTCGTTGCCGAAAGGGACGACACTGTCGTAATCCTTGTATTACGGAGTGCTACTGCTAGGGTCGGTTCTATTCTTATTATTTCAGATTGCCTACCTCATCTTATGCATTGCATAAATTTTCTCAGTAGATCCTCTTCTTTGTTTGGCTAGTATTTCATTACAAAGTTATTTTTTAGAGGTTTTATGAATTTAATTGATTATTCAAGTTCGTTGCTGTCGGTGATACCTGCATCATTGGCACTACTTTTAGCTATTCTGACCCGTAGAGTGCTGCTATCTTTAGGGATCGGTATATTAGTCGGTGCTTTTATGCTTTCTGCAACGTTCGCAGACGGTTTTGTTTATTTAAAAAATATTGTTGTCGGTTTGGTTTATTCTGACGGTGAATATTCATTTGGAAAAGTACAGATCTTAATTTTCTTACTTTTATTAGGGGTATTTACCTCTTTATTGACATATTCGGGTAGTAATCAGGCTTTTGCTAATTGGGCGAAAAAACATATTAAAGGTCGCAGAGGTGCGAAATTATTAACCGCTTGTTTAGTGTTTGTGACTTTTATCGATGACTATTTCCACAGTTTGGCTGTCGGTGCGATTGCTCGTCCGGTTACGGATAAATTTAAAGTTTCTCGTGCAAAATTAGCCTATATTCTTGACTCAACCGCCGCACCTATGTGCGTACTTATGCCGGTTTCCAGTTGGGGAGCTTCAATTATCGCAACGATTGGTGGTCTTTTAGCGACTTATAATATTACCGAATATACGGCGATTAGTGCTTTTGCTTCAATGAGTCTGATGAACTACTATGCGTTATTTGCGTTAGTGATGGTGTTTATCGTGGCATATTTCTCATTTGATATCGGTTCTATGAGTCGCTTTGAAAGAAAGGCGTTAGCTTCCGAAGCACATAGTAACGAAGATTCGGATGTTGAATCTCAAGGCCGTGTTTATGCTTTGATCGTGCCGATTTTAGTCTTGATTTTTACAACCGTTACTTCAATGATTTATACCGGAGCTCAAGCACTGGATACCTTTAGCTTATTGGGAGCGTTTGAAAATACCAATGTAAACCTTTCTTTAGTTATCGGTGGGTCGGCAGGCGTATTAGCGGTAGTGATCTGTACCCTCGGTTTAATTAAAGCGGCGGATTATCCGAAAGCAATTTGGCTCGGCTGTAAATCAATGTTCGGTGCGATTTTAATCTTAACGCTTGCTTGGTTAATTAGCAGTGTCGTGAAAGATATGCATACCGGTGATTATTTATCGACATTAGTAGCCGGCAATATCAATCCTGCTTTTTTACCTGCTATTTTATTTGTGCTTGCCACTGTTATGGCGTTTGCAACAGGTACAAGTTGGGGAACATTCGGGATTATGTTACCGATTGCCGCGGCAATGGCGATTAATGTGGATGCGAGCTTATTAATTCCATGTATGTCTGCAGTGATGGCGGGGGCGGTATGTGGCGATCATTGCTCACCGATTTCAGATACGACGATTCTGTCTTCAACCGGCGCACAATGTAATCATATGGATCATGTGACTTCTCAGTTACCGTATGCGTTACTTGTGGCAGTGGCTTCTATCTTCGGGTATTTAGTACTTGGCTTTAGCGGATCAGCCGTATTCGGATTTATCACTACGGCGATTGTTATGATTGCATTGATTTTTATATTTAAATCTAAACAAGCTACAGCTTAGAATATGCTCTAAGTTTTTGACAAGCGGTGAAATTTGTAAGAATTTTTGCAAATTTTACCGCTTGTTTTTTTATGATTATTTATCTCAATGAATTTGTTAAATGTGTGAATTACCTCACATTTTTTCCATATTTAATTGTGTACTATCCTTGATATAGTAAATTTGATATAAAAAGTAGTATTAATGATCTTGAGGAGGAATAGTATGAAAAATCTAGCAATATGTGCATTAGCGGTTGGGATTGGTTTGTCTTCTTCTGTTATGGCTCAAGATACATTGGGTGTGAGTTTATATCAGTATGATGATAATTTTATCCGATTAATGCATGATAAATTAATTGAATATTCCTCAGAAAATCCATCTCTTTCTTTATTGATGAACGATGCGCAAAATTCTCAATTCGTACAAAATAAACAGGTACAAACATTAGTTAATCATAAAGTGAAGGTGCTTGCGGTCAATTTAGTTGATCCTAGCGCGTGGGTCACGGTTATCGGTAAAGCTAAAGAGGCTAATTTGCCGATTATTTTGTTTAACAAAGATCCGGGTGTGAAGGCAATCAGTAGCTACAAAAAGGCTTATTATGTCGGTTCGAATCCTGAAGAAGCTGGTAAAGCACAAGCTAAGATGATTGCGAGTCATTGGAAAAATAGTAAGGCATTGGATTTAAATCACGACGGAAAAATGCAATATGCGCTCTTAAAAGGGGAATTAGGGCATCCGGATGCGGAAATACGTACCAAAGCAGTGATTGAAGAGTTAAGTGTGCAAGGCATTAAGACGGAGCAATTAGCATTGGAATCCGCCGTTTGGAATAAAGAAATTGCAAAAAATAAAGTAAATGCTTGGTTATCGACACCGCAAAATAATATTGAGGTGATTATTTCTAATAATGATAGTATGGCGATAGGTGCATTAGAGGTTGCAAGTGAAAAAAATAAAACATTGCCTATTTATGGTGTTGATGCATTACCGGAAGCACTAGATTTAATTAGAAAAGGAAAATTAGCCGGTACGGTGACAAACGATTGGCGTTCTCAAAGTCGAGCGATTATTGATTTTTCTCGTTTACTTGTAAAAGGCGAAGTGCCGGAAAACAGTCAATGGAAACTTGATAATAGAGTATTGCGGATTCCGGCAATGTCGATTGATAGAGGCAATATCAGTGATTTCTAATTTAACCTAAAAAACATTTAAGGACTGAACTAATGTGTTGTTGAATTCAGTCCTTTTCTTTTAACTATAAAAAATAGCTAATTAGTTGGAGGAATTTATTTATATAGTACTTCCTTTAATGCACTACCTATTTCAGCAAGGCTTCTAACGGTTTTAACCCCTGCTTCCGCTAATGCCTTAAATTTCTCGTCTGCCGTGCCTTTACCTCCGCTAATGATAGCCCCGGCATGACCCATGCGTTTTCCCTTAGGAGCCGTCACGCCGGCGATATAACTTACTACAGGTTTTGTTACGTGCATTTTAATAAACTCGGCGGCTTCTTCTTCGGCACTACCGCCGATTTCACCAATCATTACTATCGCTTCAGTTTCAGGATCCGCTTGGAATAGTTTTAAAATATCAATAAAACTTGAACCGGGAATCGGATCACCGCCGATACCGACACAAGTTGATTGCCCGAATCCTTCATCCGTTGTTTGTTTTACCGCTTCATAGGTTAGTGTTCCGGAACGAGAAACAATACCGATTTTACCTTTTTTATGAATATGTGCCGGCATGATACCGATTTTACATTCTTCAGGTGTGATAATACCCGGACAGTTCGGACCGATCATACGTACGCCAGTTTCTTTTAATTTCTGTTTTATACAAACCATATCCAGCGTAGGAATCCCTTCGGTAATACAAACGATTAGTTCAATGCCCGCATCAATCGCTTCTAAAATCGCATCTTTACAACCGGGAGCCGGTACATAAATTACACTTGCAGTCGCCCCTGTTTTTTGCACCGCCTCACGTACGGTATTAAAGACCGGTAGTCCCAAATGGGTTGTACCGCCTTTATTCGGCGAAACACCGCCGACCAATTTGGTACCGTATGCTAACGCTTGTTCACTATGAAAGGTGCCTTGCCCACCGGTAAAACCTTGACAGATAACTTTTGTATTCTTATCAATTAAAATCGCCATATTATTTTCCTTCCGCTGCGGTGACCGCAAGTTGTGCCGCTTGTGTTAATGTTGTTGCCGCAATTAGGCTTAAGTTACTGTTTGCTAAAATTTCACGACCTAATTCCGCATTAGTACCTTCTAAACGAACTATAACCGGAATATTGACACCGACTTCATTAACCGCCGCAATAATACCTTCAGCAATGAGATCACATCTTACGATACCGCCGAAGATATTCACTAATACGGCTTTAACATTGTGATCGGAAAGAATCAGTTTAAAGGCTTCCGTTACACGCTCTTTAGTGGCACCGCCACCGACATCTAAAAAGTTAGCCGGACGACCGCCGTGTAATTTAATAATATCCATCGTACCCATGGCTAAGCCCGCACCATTGACCATACAGCCGATATTTCCGTCTAAAGCGACATAGTTGAGATCCCATTTCGCCGCATCGGCTTCTCGTACGTCTTCTTGGCTTGGGTCTTGGAGAGCTTTAAGTTCGGGCTGGCGGTAGAGCGCATTACTATCGACTACCATTTTGGCATCTAAACAGAGTAATTGACCTTGTTTAGTCACTACCAATGGATTAACTTCTAATAAAGAGAGATCTTTTTCAATAAATAATTTAGCGAGTTGCACAAAAATATGTGAGAACTGTTTGATTTGATCGCCGGCGAGTCCGAGTTGGAAAGCTAATTCTCGACTTTGAAAGGGCTGTGCTCCGGTAGTCGGATCAATAGTCGCTTTGTGGATAAGTTCAGGTGTGTGATGGGCAACGTCTTCAATATTCATACCACCGGCACTCGATGCCATAAAAACTATTTTTTGAGAGGAACGATCAACCGCTGCACCCAAGTATAATTCACGTTCAATTTGACAAGTTTCTTCGAGATAAATCGAATTAACAGGCTGTCCGTTAGCATCGGTTTGAAAAGTCACTAGCCGCTGACCGAGCCATTTATTACAAAATTCACGGACTTCCGTTTCATTATGCACTAATTTTACCCCGCCGGCTTTGCCTCTGCCGCCGGCATGAACTTGGCATTTTGCCGCCCATATTTCTCCGGCTAAGGAGTGAATAGCCGAAACCGCCTCATCAATAGAATGGCAAACGATACCTTTATTAACGGGAAGTTGATATTGTGAAAAAATTTGTTTTGCTTGATATTCGTGTAGATTCATAAAATTTCCTGTATAGGATAATTATTAGGATTGTATCCAAGAATTTAATTCATCTACTATAAAAAAGCAAACGGTAAAATACGGATTTATAAGCAAAAAATCACAAAAAGAAGACCGCTTGCAAAGCTATTCTTTTGCGAGAGATTATGAAGAGGTCGGTAAGTTAAATATTTGATGAATCACATCCGCCAATTTTTCTAACATCTCAAAACGTTTACGATACATAGAACGTTTGTTGCTCGGTACATCCGTTAAATCTTTATCTAAAGTCAGCGGTAATTGCCAGTATTCTTGGCGTAATCCGCCCGATTCCTTAAACAAGGTATCATAATTGACGGTATAACGTTTACTTTGAATAAAACGTGACTTATTTTGATATTTATGCGGAATCCCTAATAGAGAATAACCAAGCGTATCAGCCAACAACTTCATCACTTCAATTAATAAATACGCCGGACGTAAACCGTGGCATTGCTTTGTTAAATATTTAACCAAGTCTTTAGCATTTTCCGTATTAGCTCCTTGAATGACACCGATAAGCAATGATTGCGCTATTTTACCGAATGTCAGCAAATAAACGACTTGTCGGCTGCTTTTTTGGCGTAACTCTAACGCCCAAAAGCCTTCCATCGCTTGATATTCATTGATATTTAAGCGTATTTCAAAATCAGGAATAACTTCACCAAAGTTAATAGGTTTTACCCAAAGCGGCGGAAGATGATATTGCGCTAATTTTTGTGGCAAAAAGGTAAGATTGTCACATACAATTTCTAAGCGTTTTTCCGCATTAAATCGTTTATCCAAGAAACGATGAATTACCGGATAACTATAATTCGGATAAGCTCGAAGTAACTCGGAAAATTCAGGGTGTTGATTTACAAACCGACTAAATTTTTTAACTTGAACGCTATGTAAGACGGAACGTAACCAAAAACGAAAACGTTTTAGTCGATAAGACTTATGGGGTTGATCGGGATAAATGACATTGGGAGTCGGATAACAGTAAGCCATAAACTTTGATTTCAGTACGTATATTTAATATCGTTATCATAACATAAATTTACATAGCTTACAAAGTTGATTTTGGATAAGTATCCTTCAAAAAAATAACCGCTTGCGGAAAATAACAAGCGGTTAGAAAAAGTCTAAAATTTGCAACTAGATTTCAAGTAATAAGCGAGTCGGATCTTCTAATAAATCTCTTACCGCCACGAGGAAACCTACCGATTCACGACCGTCAATCAAACGGTGATCATAAGAGAGCGCAAGATACATCATCGGGCGAATCACCACTTGTCCATTTACCGCAACGGGACGATCTTTAATCGCATGCATACCTAAAATCGCACTTTGCGGCGGGTTGATAATCGGAGTGGACATCAACGAACCGAATACACCACCGTTGGTAATCGTGAAGTTACCGCCGGTTAAATCTTCTACGGTTAATTTACCGTCACGACCTTTTTCAGCAAGTGCTTTAATGGTTTTTTCAATATCCGCCATCGATAATTTATCACAGTTACGAATAACCGGAGTGACTAAGCCGCGAGGGGTTGAAACCGCAATGCTAATGTCAAAGTAGTTGTGATATACCACATCGTCACCGTCAATCGAAGCATTGATTTCCGGATAACGTTTTAACGCTTCCACAACCGCTTTAATATAGAATGACATAAAGCCTAAACGCACGCCGTGTTGTTTTTCAAATTTCTCACCGTAAGTTTTACGCAATGTCATAATCGGCTGCATATCCACTTCATTGAATGTGGTTAGCATTGCGGTGGTATTTTTTGCTTCTAACAAACGTTCAGCGATACGTTTACGTAAACGTGTCATCGGAACACGTTTTTCGCTACGTGCCGAATAAGCTACGGTACTTACCGTACTGTGTTCACTTACCATCGCTTGTTTGTTTTCTTGAGACTTGCGTTGTGCTAGGTAGTGTTCGATATCTTCACGAGTGATTCGACCGCCTACACCGGTACCTTTTACTAAATGCGCTTCAATATTATGTTCCGCCAATAAGCGACGAATAGCAGGGCCTTGAGAGTCCGCATCGGAATGATCATATTCGATTGCCGCGGATTTACGATCAGCCGGAGTCGCCTCATTAGCCGGTTTGATGGTTTCTTGAGTAAAATCACCCGCTTGAACGGTTGAGATTTTTCCAAGTAATTGTGTAGAGGTAACGGTTGCGCCTTGCGCCTGACTGATTTCCGATAGTACACCGTCATTAGGTGCCGGTACTTCTAAGACGACTTTATCCGTTTCAATTTCAACAAGTACTTCGTCACGTTTAACCGTATCGCCGACTTGTTTATGCCAAGTTGCAACGGTCGCATCCGCAACGGATTCGGGTAGCACGGGAGTTAAAATTTCAATAGTCATGGTTTAGTTCCTTTCTTAATTCGCCGGTATAAGTTTTTACTTGCACCGATAATTGAGTAAGCGGTCATTTTTAGAAGATTCTTTGTAAAAATATATTAAAAACGAACCGCTTGTTTTAAAGCTTGCAGGTAAGTTACCTACGTTGTTTAGTTAAATCGTTAAAGCATCATCGACAAGTTGTTTCTGTTGCTGAGTATGTAAAGAGGTATAACCTACCGCCGGAGAAGCCGAAGCAGGGCGACCTGCATAAGTTAATTTGGCTTTTTCAGGAATTGAAGCTTCAAAATTATGTTTGCTGCAATACCATGCACCTTGGTTTTGCGGTTCTTCTTGGCACCAAACAAAATCTTTTACGTGAGCGTAAGGTTCAAGCACTTTTTTCATCTCTTCGTACGGGAACGGATAAAGTTGTTCGATACGAATAATCGCTACGTCGGTTTGTTCGTTTTGACGGCGTTGTTCGAGTAAATCGTAATAAACTTTACCGGAACACATAACTACACGTTTTACTTTTTGGGCATGAATATTACTGTCGGTTTCGCCGATAACATTCTGGAATTCGCCTTCAATCAGTTCTTCGAGAGAAGAAACCGCTAATGGATGGCGTAACAATGATTTCGGTGTAATCGCTACTAGCGGACGACGCATTTTACGAATCGCTTGACGACGTAACATATGGTAAGCCTGCGCCGGTGTACTCGGTACACAGACTTGTATATTTTGTTGCGCACAAAGCTGTAGGTAACGTTCTAATCTTGCTGAAGAGTGTTCCGGACCTTGACCTTCGTAACCGTGCGGAAGTAACATCACTAGCCCGCACATTCTGCCCCATTTTTGTTCGCCGGAACTGATAAATTGGTCGATCACAATTTGTGCGCCGTTGGCAAAGTCACCGAATTGCGCTTCCCAAATCGTTAATGTTTTCGGATCGGTTGTCGCATAACCGTATTCAAAGGCTAATACCGCTTCTTCGGAAAGTACCGAATCCCACACTTCAAAACGTCCTTGATTAGCATGTAAATGCGCAAGCGGTACGTAGCCTGTACCATCATTTTGGTTATGTACGACCGCATGACGGTGGAAGAACGTACCGCGACCGGCATCTTCGCCTGATAGACGCACGTGCGTACCTTCATCTAATAAGGTTGCGTATGCCATAGTTTCCGCCATACCCCAATCCAGCAGTTTTTTACCTTCATACATCTCTTTACGGTCACTATAGATTTTTTCGACGCGAGAATGCGGACGTAAACTTTCAGGGTATTCGCATACGCGTTTGGCTAAGGTATGGAAACGATCTGACGGGAATTTGCTCTCATAAGGTGCGGTCCAGTCATAGTTGAGGTATTGTAACCAATCCACTGCCGCCATATCCATTTCACGCCATTCAGGCACGACACGATCACCGTTATCCAGCGCATCACGGTAATTATTCATTATTTCGGTAGCTTGATCTTGGTTTAATACGCCTTCGGCAACCAAACGATCCGCATAGACTTTACGAGGGGTAGGATGTTTTTTGATAATGCTATACATCATCGGCTGTGTAGCTAACGGCTCATCGGCTTCGTTATGACCGTGACGTCGATAAGAAATAAGATCAATAAAAATATCTCGTTTGAATAAGGTACGATATTCCACCGCCATACGAGCGGCGAATGCGACCGCTTCCGGATCATCACCGTTCACATGAATAATCGGTGCTTGAATCATTTTGGCAATATCGGTACAAAATTCGGTTGAACGAGTGTCGTTCGGGTTAGAGGTGGTAAAACCGATCTGGTTGTTGATCACGATACGAATAGTACCGCCTACCTTATAACCTCGTGCATTCGACATATTTAAGGTTTCTTGCACCACACCTTGACCGGCAACCGCAGAGTCACCGTGTACGGTAACGGCCAATACTTTATTATGTTCGGTATCGCGGATACGTTCTTGACGTGCACGAACCGAACCGATAACTACCGGGCTGACGATTTCTAAATGCGACGGGTTAAAGGCAAGGGTTAAATGTACACGTTCGCCGTCCACATCGAAATCGGACGAGAAGCCTTGATGATATTTTACGTCACCGGTACGGTTATCGTCGGCGTGTTTACCTGCAAATTCATCAAATAATTCCGCCGGTCTTTTACCGAGTACGTTTACTAACATATTTAAACGTCCGCGGTGCGCCATACCCATTACCACGTCTTTCATACCTTGGCGACCCGCATGGCGAATGATTTCTTTCATCATTGGAATGAATGCGTCGCTACCTTCGAGTGAGAAACGTTTTGCACCGGGGAATTTCGCACCTAAGTAACGTTCGAGTCCGTCGGCAGCGGTTAATTCGGTAAGTAAATTGACTTTTTCAGCGTGAGTAAACAACGGTTTATTTAAGGTACTTTCAATTTTAGCTTGTAACCAGTTGCGTTGTTCCATATCTTGCACGTGCATAAACTCTAAACCGATTGTGCCTAAATAGGTTTGTTTTAATGCAGCGGCAAGCTCACCGAATTTCATGGTTTCTTTGCCATAGACATACTTACCGATTGTAACGGTTTCGTTCAGATCCGCATCGGTAAAGCCGTGATGGTGATAATCAAGTTCGGGTACGACGGATGTTTTCCAACGATAATAATTGATTGGGTCGAGTTTTGCTTCCAAATATCCGCGGAAACGATGAGCGTTAATCCATTGTAATAGACGAACTTGTTTTGCGCTGGCTTCCGGATCAATCACGGTAACGGATTCGGGGACGTTTTCACGGGCGAGTTTACGGAAATAATCACGTACTTGAGAATGGGGCTGTTCTACGACTTGCGTTTTCGGAAGGGTATCAAAAATGGCACGCCAACTAGCATCGACATTTGCCGGATTTTCGAGATATTGTTCGTAGATTTCTTCAACATAAGCCTGGTTGGAACCGCCAAACGGAGAAGAAGCCAACCAATCTTCAAAATTTTTATGTTGCATATAGACCTAACCTTGTATTGATGTGTTTACGAGTTATGGGCGTCATTATATACGCTAATACGAATAAATTGGATTAAAACTCCGTGTAATTAATCAATTTATAAAGTGATATGCGTATTATGCCTTAAAATATTTGAAAAGAATGTGAGCAAAGTCTTATTTTTAACAAATTAGTAACAAAGCGGTTGAGTTTGTGCATATTTTTACAAAAAAGCTTAAAAATTTAACCGCTTGTTCGGTGGCATTCACATTGACCGCTACATACGTCACCGTGCAAATTATGATGGTGATTATGGTGGTGCGAATAAAATGCGACATTTTTGGCGAATTGGTCGCCGAAGAAATGAATAAAATGCGGATCATTAGTCACCATTTCAGGGGTTCCCGCACAACAGATATGTTTATTTACGCATAAAACTTCATCAGTATTTGCCATCACAATATTTAAATCGTGTGAAACCATCAAAATTGCACAATTTAACCACGAACGGGTATTATTTAATAGTTGATAGAGTTCGGTTTGCCCTGTAATATCCACACCTTGCATCGGCTCGTCCAGAACCAGCAAATGCGGCTTGTTTAGAACTGCGCGAGCAAGTAATACGCGTTGAAGTTCTCCGCCCGAGAGTTTCTGCATACTGTTTTGCGCTAAATGCGTAATAGAAAATAGAGAAAGTGCTTCTTGAATCGCTTGTGCCGTACAATGGGGCTTTAAGGACAAAAATTTCTGAACGGTAATCGGCATTGAATGATCAAGATGTAACTTTTGCGGCACATAACCGACTTTTAAACCTTTTTGGTGAATAACCTTGCCGCTATTTGGCGAAAGTAATTTTAGCAGTACTTTGAGTAACGTTGATTTACCACCGCCGTTAGGGCCGACAATCGTGGTAATGGAATTAGCATAAATCGCTAAGTTGATATTTTGTAAAACCTTCTGTCCATTAAAAGAAACTTCTATTTGTTGAAGTTGAACTAATGGCGCGCCTTTGGCTTTTAATGTAGGGGCGGGTGTAAGTTGTGTAAGTTGTTTAATTTGCATTATGTAAAAAATTTAGGGGTATAATAAATTAGTGATCAAATTAGCGGATTTTTTAGATTCTGACAAGAATGAATTTTAAGAAAGAAATTTTGTCGGATTCTCCTGTAAGAAATAAATGATACGATAGGACATATTTTGCAACACGTTATATTAGCAAGAGATCGGCGTCGAAAAAAATCTCGGTTAAAGGGATTGGTTTTTTTGATGGCGGTCTTATCAATTTTGATTGGTATTGTACTTGCGTTAAAAAATCAACCGTCAATTAATACAACGACAAATTACGATCAATATGTTGTATTAGATGAGCAGCAAGCGGATCAAAAGGATGACCCGGAACAGCCGGAAGATATTGGCGCACAATCGACTGCTTCCGAAAACCAAACTCAACAAACTCAAACGGCAGAGAAAAATGATACGACTGTCAATGTGAATGCCGAGTCGGAAAGTAATAATGAAAATTTCGAAGAAAATAGCGAATTAACGGCGGAAGACGGCTCGGCGACTTCTTATGATGATCTCTTGTCGGAAGACGATGAAGTTGAGGGACAAGAGGGTGAAGTCGCCAAATTAGATAACAAAGAAAATGAAGAAAAATTACCTCAAGAAGCGGAAAAAGTATTAAATGATATTTTAGATGTTGCGGATGAGGCATTACGCATTCAGGATCAATTTAGTTACACCGTCGGCTTGGGCGATAAGCTAAAAGACGTTTTGGAACAGTCGGGGCTAGGTGCCTCTGATGCCCGAGCAATGATTAAACGTTTTCCGGAATTGGCGAATTTAGACGGCGGACAACAGTTTTACTGGATTTTGGATAACCATGGTGAATTGGAATATATGAACTGGTTGGTATCCGAAAAGGAAGAACGTATTTATGAGCGAAGAGACAACGGCAAGTGGGTCTTTCAAAAAATAGAGAAGAAAGGCGAATGGCGACAAGATGTCGTACGTGGTGTGATTAGCGGTAATTTCTCTTCGAGTCTTAAAGAAGTAGGGCTTTCGGAACGTCAAGTAAATCAGTTAGCGGTCGGATTACAGTCACAAATTGCAACCAATAAACTTAAAAAAGGCGATCGTTTCGCAATTTTGGTAAAACGTGAATATATTAACGGGACAGTAACGGAAGTCGGGAATGTAGAAGGCATTCTAATTGTGAGCGGGAAGAAGCGTTATTATGCGATTCAAGCGGATAACGGCCGTTACTATAGTAGTCACGGTGAAACGCTTAGCAGAGGATTTGCTCGTATTCCGTTATTATTTAATGCGAGAGTGTCTTCACATTATAACCCTAAACGTTTACATCCGGTCACTCGTAGAGTAAGACCGCATAACGGAGTGGATTTCGGCATACCGACGGGAACACCGATTATTGCACCGTCGGACGGGGTAGTAGAACATATCGCCTATCAGGCAAGAGGTGCGGGGCGTTATATTAAAATTCGTCACGGTCATATTACTACGGTTTATATGCATTTAAGTAAAACCTTGGTAAGGGTCGGACAAAGTGTAAAAAAAGGTGAGCGTATTGCCTTATCCGGAAATACGGGGGCTTCGACCGGACCGCACTTACATTATGAGTTTCATCTTAACGGACGCCCGGTTAATCCGATGACGGTTAAGTTACCGGGTTCGAATTCGGGAATGGCGGATAAAGAACGTAAAAAATTCTTAACGCGTGCCAAATATGTTGAAGCAAAATTGAAATTATAATCTGAAGGATATTTAATCATGAAAAAAAAGGTAACGGCATTATTCTCTGTGTCTTTAATGGGGTTATTCGCATCTCCCGTTATGGCTGATGATATGAATCTTGTTAAAACGTTAGAAAGTATGGGGGCAACGAATGTTAAAATCAGTGATTCGGCGTTACCCGGCTTTAGAACCGCCGTTTCGAATGAAGGTGTCGTACAAATTAGTGAAAACGGACGTTTTGTAATTCAAGGTCAAGTATTTGAGCTTAAAAATGGTAAAGCGGTTAATATTACTAATAAATCATTACTAGCGGATTTAAATTCTTTGGAAAAAGAGATGATTATTTATCCGGCGAAAAATGAGAAACATGTAGTTACCGTGTTTATGGATATTACGTGTCACTATTGTCATTTAATGTTCCAACGTATAAAAGAGTATAATGATTTAGGCATTACCATTCGTTTCCTTGCTTTCCCTCGTGGCGGTATGAATACGCAAACAGCAAAACAGATGGAAGCGATTTGGACGGCAACGGACAAAGTGAAAGCACTAAATGATGCGGAAAACGGTACTTTACCGAAAGAAGTGAAAACGCCGAATATCGTAAAAAAACACTATGAACTCGGCATTAAATTCGGTGTAACCGGAACGCCGAATATGGTAGATGACGCCGGTCAGTTAATTGCCGGTTATGTCGAGCCGAAAGAATTACTTAAAATGTTAAGCGAATAGCATTAATTTCTTGAATACAAGCGGTCTGATTTTGTAAAATTTTTGCAAAATTAAACCGCTTGTTTCATTTATACAAAAAGAAGAATAACTCGTGCAAAAGCTAATCAAACAACGATCTCAATTAACTTCGACGATCCTATCGGATAATCCTTTATTAAATCGCTTATATCAAAGTCGAGGAATTCATTCCGTTCAGGAATTGGAGCGATCTTTACAATATCTTCATCGTCCGCAACAACTGGCAAATATTCAGCAGGCGGTAAGTTTATTGGTTGAAGCTTTTAAGCAACAATCTCGTATTGTGATTGTCGGCGATTTTGATGCGGACGGTGCAACTAGTACAGCTTTAACCTTATTGGCATTACGCCAATTAGGCTTTGAAAATGTAGATTATTTAATTCCGGATCGTTTTTCTCAAGGATACGGTTTAAGTGTTGCCGTGGCTGAGATGGTATTAGCAAAAGGTACGGATTTAGTGGTTACGGTTGATAACGGCATTTCGTCGTTTGAAGGTATAGCATTATTAAAATCGCATAATATTAAAGTATTGGTTACCGATCACCATTTACCCGCGGACACCTTACCGAATGCGGATGCAATGGTCAATCCGAATTTAGCCGATTGTAACTTTCCTTCAAAATCGCTTGCCGGAGTTGGTGTCGCATTTTATGTAATGCTTGCCTTACGTAGCCAAATGCGTGAAGAACAATTATTTTCGGGAAAAGAACCGAATTTAGCCGAGTTATTGGATCTCGTCGCATTGGGTACGGTCGCGGACGTCGTACCGCTTGATCACAATAATAGAATTTTAGTGCATCAAGGATTAAATCGAATCCGCTCGGGGCATTGCAGGGTAGGGATTAGATCATTGGCGGAAGTAGCTAAACGTGATCTAACATCACTACAAGCCAGCGATCTGGGCTTTGCTATTGCTCCTCGGTTAAATGCGGCAGGACGTTTGGAGAATATGTCGCTTGGTGTAGAGTTATTAATTGCGGAAAATATGGAGATTGCCCGCCGATTAGCGTTTGAATTGGACAGTCTAAATCAGACTCGTAAAGAATTTGAGCAAGAAATGAAAACCGAAGCGTTGGCGATTTGTGCGACTTTACCGAGTTTAATGCAAAAAGAGCAAGCGCACGGTATCACTTTATATCAAGCGGATTGGCATCAAGGTGTGATTGGGATTTTGGCTTCACGTATTAAAGATCAATTTCATCGACCGGTTATCGCCTTTGCTCAAGAAAGTGAAGATAGCGAATATTTAAAAGGTTCGGCTCGTTCTATATCGGGATTGCATATGCGTGATTTATTAGAGCGGATTGATGTGAAATATCCGGATTTAATTATTAAATTCGGCGGTCATGCAATGGCGGCGGGTTTAACCATTCATCAAAATAATTTTCTTAAATTTCAGCATATATTTGATGAAGTGATTGATGAAATAATTGAGCCGGAACAATTACAAGGGGTAATTTATACCGATGGTGAGTTATCTTCGAACGAATTGAATCTTCAAGTTGCGGAATTATTACAACAAGCCGGACCTTGGGGGCAAAGTTTTCCCGAGCCGATATTTGAAGGCGAGTTTAAAATATTGCAACAAAGGGTATTAGGCGGTAAACATTTGAAATTAATGGTAGAAAAACCTTACGGCGGATTATTTGATGCGATTTGGTTTAATGCGGATTTACGTGCTTTCCCCGATTTGTCAATTAAATCGGCCAGACTTATTTATAAACTGGATATTAATGAGTTTAAAGGAAATAAAAATTTACAATTAAGAGTAGAAAGTATCGTTATCTAGAGTGGAATAATTTACAGTTTCTCTTTAACTGGAGTAAAATAAGGGCTGCTCTATAAAAGCAGCCCTTATTACGTCTATACAGGAGAAAATTTATGACCTACCAAGCTATTGCTTTTGATCTCGACGGAACCCTTCTTAATCCCCAAGCAACCATTCTAGAATCCAGTAAACAAGCGATACAAAAGGCTCGTGAAAAAGGCATTAAAGTTTTCTTCGTAACAGGACGTCATCATACCGCCGTTCGTCCCTATTATGCGGAAATCGGCTTGGATACGCCGGTAGTGTGTTGTAACGGAACTTATTTATATGATTTCCAGCACGATAAAGTGCTATCCGGCAAGCCATTAACCGCTGAGCAGGCTTCACGTCTAATTAATGACGCTAAATCTCAGGGTATCCATACGGCGGTTTATTTTCGTGATGCGATGACTTACGAGCAATTAAATCCTCATTTTGCGAAATTGCAGCAATGGGTTGCCTCTTGTCCGGAATCTGTTCGCCCTAACGTTTATCAATTAGAAAGTTTTCAGCAAGAGATCGATAAGGGTACTACGGTTTGGAAAGTACTTATTAGTGATCCTAATCTCGAAAAAATGCAAACTTTTGTTAAAAAGTTACCGCTTGAACAGTTTAGTCCGGAATGGTCTTGGGTTGATCGCGTAGATATTACCAGTGTGGGGAATAGCAAAGGTGCTATGTTGGCGGAGCTATTAAAAATGGAAGGTATTGATCCTCGGAATGTGATTGCCTTCGGTGATAATTTTAATGATATTTCCATGCTTGAACTTGTTGGATTGGGTATTGCTATGGGCGATTCGGAAGAAGAAGTCAAACAGCGCGCGGATAAAACAATCGGTTCTAATCGTGAAGACAGTATTGCTAAAGCCTTAACGGAATTACTTAATCTATAATGAACAAACCGGTTAATTACGCTAAGTATTCGATTGCTCGCCGTATCGGATTTTATTTCCTTGTTATGATTGCCTTTGCCTCTTTAATCAGCGGCATTTCACTCAGCATTATGTGGAGTAATAAATCGGATGCGGGTTTAATCAATGTTTCCGGCTCATTGCGGATGCAGAGTTATCGTTTTCTTTATGAAATGGAACATCATCCGCAATCTATTCCTGCTCGTTTAGCCGAATATCGTCAAAGCTTGAATTCTCCGGAAATTCAGGATTCGCTAGAGCATAAATGTTTATTGCCGAAAGAAGTCACGCAAGCCTATATAAAGTTACAAGAAAACTGGCTGGAAATGGAGTCTTTCATCGTTAAACGGGATAGAAATTCCTATGAGGCGAACATAGAAGGCTATGCAAATCAAGTGAATAATTTCGTTTGGCAGTTACAAGAATTTGTCGAATTGAAATTGAAAGTAGCGATTGGCGTGATTGCCGTCTCTATGTTATTGATTATTGCCTTAGCTTATTTTGGTGTATGGTACACCCGTAAACGGATTATCACGCCGCTTAATCAATTGGTTACGGCGAGCCAGCAAGTTAAAAATGAAGATTTTGATCATATTCGACTAGCGGTAGATGAGCCGAATGAACTCGGGCTTTTATCTTCTGCGTTTACGCAAATGGCGAGCGAGTTGGCTAAACTCTATGCTTCTCTGGAAGAAAAAGTTGAAGACAAAACACGGCGTTTAATGGCGGTTAATCGCTCGTTATTGGTGCTTTTCCAATGTTCTCAATTACTGACTGCCAAACCCGTTAATCAAAGCGTATTGTTTAAAGTATTACAAACGATTCTGGATAACGAACAATTACGAGCCATCGAAATTCAGGTCTATGGTGCGGATTATTGGAATGTAACGATTGATAATGCACCGGAACAAGACTGGCAGTTTAATGAAATTGCAATTGAAAATGAAAAACTGGCTTTATTACGTTGGAAACCGTCATTACTTTGTCCGGATGAACGCCTAATTCAAAACGTATCGGAAATGATCGGACGTAGTCTTTATGTATTGCAGGTACAAAAGCAGCAACAACAATTGCTGTTAATGGAAGAACGTTCGATTATTGCACGAGAGCTGCATGATTCGCTGGCACAATCTTTAACTTTTTTCAAAATTCAGGTGAGCCTATTAAAACGTAATGGTGAAACCAAACAAGATTGGGAAAAACAAAAAGCGATTCTCGATGATTTTGAAAAAGCGTTGAATGAAGCATATAGTCAATTACGAGAATTACTTTCTACGTTTCGTTTAACTATTGAGGAAGCTAATCTTACTCATGCGTTAGAACGAGTGTTGGATTCGTTACGTATTCGAACATCGGCTCAAATTCGTCTGAATTGCAAACTGCCTTCGCAAATTTTTAGTGCGCAGCAACAAGTTCATGCGCTACAGATTGTGCGTGAAGCGGTCATTAATGCGATTAAACATGCTAATGCAACGGAAATCTATGTGGTGGCGGAAACCAATGCCGATGGTGAACATTGCTTAATTATTCGTGATAACGGCAAAGGTATTGCAAGTGATATTGAGCCGGAGGGGCATTACGGGCTAACGATTATGAAAGAGCGAGCCGCCGAATTAAAAGGCGAGTTTAGCATTAAGAACCGCCCGGAAGGCGGTGTCGAAGTGATGGTTGTATTACCAAATATGATAACCGCATAATTTTTTATTTTTTAAAGGAAGGCACTAAATGCAGATTCGAAAATCGACGGAAGCGGATTTCGAAACAATTTTAAATATTTATAACCAAGCGATTCCGACTCATCAAATTACGGCGGATTTAGAGTTAGCAACACCGATTAATCGTCGCGCTTGGTTTGACTTTCATTTAACCAGCGAACAATACCCGATTTGGACGGTAGAAGATGAAAACGGTATTGCCGGCTGGTTTAGCTTTTCACCGTTTTATGAGCGACCGGCGTTTGTACATACCTCTGAGATCAGTATTTATTTAGATAGTAGTGCTAAGGGCAAAGGCTACGGCTCGAAGATCATTGAATTTATGCAAGCGGAAATGTTAAAGCATAATATTCATACCCTAATGGCATATGTGTTCGAATTAAATCAAGTCAGCCAAAATCTGATGCGTAAGCACGGCTTTGAGCAATGGGGCAGATTTCCGCATATTGCCAATATGGGGAAAGATGAACAAGGGCAGAATAAATGGCGAACGTTATTGATGATGTCTTACCAAAAAGGCATTGAATAAGCGGTCATTTTTTATCAAATTTTTGCAAAAGGAACAGAAATGGAACGAACTAAAGTCGTGCTGGCTACGGGAAATAAAGGCAAAGTCAAAGAAATGGCGGATGTGTTAGCGCAATTTGGCTTTGATGTAGTGGCACAAAGTGAATTCGGTATCGCATCACCGGAAGAAACCGGTTTAACTTTCGTTGAAAATGCGTTGTTAAAAGCACGCTATGCCTCAAAAATGACCGGATTACCGGCAATTGCGGATGATTCGGGACTGGCGGTGGATGCGTTGGGCGGCGCACCGGGGCTTTATTCCGCGCGTTATGCGGGCGAAGAAGGCAACGATCAAGCAAATCGTCAAAAATTATTAGCTGAAATGCAAAATGTTGCAGATGAAAAACGTGGTGCGAAATTTGTCAGTTGTATCGTTTTTCTACAACACGAAACTGATCCGACACCGAAAATTGCCTTAGGCGAATGTTTTGGTGAAATTTTACGTGAAGAACGCGGTCAAAATGGCTTTGGTTACGATTCTCTATTCTTCTATCCGCCCAAAAATTGCAGTTTCGCTGAGTTAGAAACCAGTGAGAAAAAGAAAATTTCACACCGTGCAATTGCACTGGATGTGTTAAAACAACAGTTACTAAAGTAAACGAAGTGACGTTTACGAGGAGAAAATATGATTATTACCACCACACCAACTATTGAAGGTCACCAAATCACTGAATATAAAGGTTTAGTGTTTGGCGAAGTGGTTTCCGGTGCCAATTTTATTCGTGATTTTTTTGCGAGTATTACTGATGTGATTGGCGGCCGTTCAGGTGCTTACGAAAGCAAGTTAAATAGTGCCAGACAAGAAGCGTTAGCCGAATTGGAAAAAGAAGCGAAACGTGTCGGTGCCAATGCGGTGGTTGGTGTTTCGATGGAATATCAATCAATGGGTGGCGATAAAGGCATGTTTATTGTGGTCGCAACCGGCACGGCAGTGGTGATTCGTTAGATCTAACAGATTGTACGCATCCAAGCGGTCATTTTTTACTGCTTTTTTGCAAATTATCCTATAAAAAATCCCCGCATTTGGCGGGGATTTTTATATTCATTACGTTTAGAATAAACCGGTAATCAAACCGTTTTCATCGACATCAATACGATTTGCCGCCGGCACTTTCGGTAAGCCCGGCATACGCATAATGCTACCGCAAATCGCAACGATAAAGCCGGCACCGGCAGAAACACTAATACTGCGTACGGTAACAGTAAAACCGCTTGGGCAACCGAGTAATTTGGCATTATCGCTTAATGAATATTGTGTTTTCGCCATACAAATCGGTAATTTATCTAAACCTAATTTTTCCAGATTTTTAATTTCCGCTAAGGCTTCGGCACTAAAATTCACATCATCCGCACCATAGATTTTTTGTGCGATTGCTTTGATTTTGTTTTGCACGCTTTCATTTACGTCATAGACGAAATTAAAACGATTTTGTTGTTCATCAATCGCTTTTAACACTTTTTGTGCTAAGTCCACACCACCGGCACCGCCTTTACCCCACACTTCAGTGAGCGATACTTCCACGCCTTGTTCCGCGCAAGCGGTCTGAATTAGGGCTAATTCCGCATCGGTATCGGATACAAAGCGGTTCAATGCGACCACAACCGGTAAGCCGAATACATTTTTGAGGTTACTGATATGTTTAAGTAGATTTGGTAAACCTTGTTGTAAAGCGGTTAAATTTTCTTCAGCTAAATTCGCTTTTTCAACACCGCCGTTATATTTCAGCGCTTTTACCGTGGCAACGACCACAGCCACATCCGGTTTAAGATCAGCTAAACGGCATTTAATATCACAGAATTTTTCTGCACCTAAATCCGCACCGAAACCGGCTTCTGTTACTGCATAATCGCCTAAATGTAATGCTAAACGCGTTGCAGTAACCGAGTTACAACCGTGAGCGATATTGGCAAACGGACCACCGTGAATAAAGGCTGGGCTGCCTTCAATCGTTTGTACTAAATTCGGTTTAATCGCATCTTTCAACAATGCCGCCATTGCACCGTGCGCATTTAAATCTTTTGCATAAACCGGTTGTTTGTCAGTGGTGTAAGCAACTAAGATATTACCTAAACGTGTTTTTAAATCGGCAAGATCTTTAGCTAAACAGAAAATTGCCATCACTTCCGAAGCCACAGTAATATCGAAACCGTCCGGACGAATCACACCGTCTGTCGGATTACCCAAACCGCCTAATACGTTACGTAATTGACGATCGTTCATATCAATTACACGACGCCATAACACACGTTTGGTATCAATATTTAACGCATTGCCTTGGTAGATATGGTTATCCAATAATGCCGCTAATAGGTTATTGGCACTGGTGATAGCGTGGAAATCGCCGGTAAAGTGTAAGTTGATATCTTCCATCGGCAACACTTGTGCGTAACCGCCGCCAGCCGCACCGCCTTTCACGCCGAATACCGGACCTAATGACGGCTCACGTGCCGCAACCACAGCATTTTTACCAAGCTGGTTTAACGCATCGGTTAAACCGATAGTTACGGTGGTTTTTCCTTCGCCTGCCGGAGTTGGGTTAATGGCGGTAACTAAAATTAATTTACCGTTTTTAGCCGGTAATTTGAAAGCATCCGCCGGATTAATTTTCGCTTTATATTTGCCGTATTGTTCGATTTGATCGGCATTTAAACCTAATTTTTCCGCAATTTTATTAATAGGCTGCATAATGGCAGCTTGAGCAATTTCTACATCGCTTTTCATTCATCCTCCACAGTGGCAAACGTTTGCTTTTTTAAACCCTGCTAGAATATGCTAAAATCCGTTTAAAATAAAGAACTGTAACAGATATTTAACAAAAAAGATGACGAATCAATTAACTCCAAACTTTTGGCAAACAAAAAGCCTGATTGAAATGAATGATGCAGAATGGGAAGCATTGTGTGACGGTTGCGGAAAATGTTGTTACCGCAAATATATTCAAGGCAGAGGAAAACGAGAGCGCCTATATTACACTTCGGTCGCTTGTAATTTACTGGACGTGAATAACGGACGTTGTACCAATTATCCGAACCGTTTCAAAATTGAGCAGGATTGCACAAAATTAACCAAGAAAAATTTGCCTGATTTCGGTTGGTTGCCGAAAACCTGTGCCTACCGCTTACTTTATGAAGGTAAGTCGTTATTTGATTGGCATCCGTTGATCTCTAAAGATCCACAATCGGTAAAAAAAGCGAATATTCTCATTCCAAACGGAATTCATGAAAAAGATGTGATAGATTGGTTTGAATTTGTGATTGATGAAGTTTAAGCTAATAAGCGGTCATTTTTTGTAAAAAAATTGCAAAATATGACCGCTTGTTATTTGTATAATTTGAAAAATGATAAGAGGGCAAACACAATGAAAACAGCATTAGTTACTGGGGCAACGGCAGGATTCGGCTTAGCCATTTGTAAATTACTGATTAAATCAGGTTATAAAGTGATTGGTACCGGCAGACGTAAAGAACGTCTTGCCGAGTTACATTCGCAGTTAGGTAATAATTTTTTACCGCTTGCATTTGATGTCAGTGATGAGGAGGCTACCACTCAAGCCTTAAATAATCGCCCGGCAGGCTGGCAAGCGGTGGATTTATTAGTCAATAACGCCGGATTGGCATTAGGGTTGGAACCGGCTTATAAAACCGATTTAAAAGATTGGTATCAGATGATCGATACTAATATTAAAGGGCTAGTGACGGTTACTCGTTTGATTTTACCGGAAATGGTAGAACGTAATAGCGGGCATATTATCAATTTAGGTTCAATCGCCGGTAATTATCCTTACCCGGGCGGTAACGTTTATGGCGGCACAAAAGCCTTTGTTAAACAATTCAGCCTCAATTTACGTGCGGATTTAGCCGGTACGAAAGTACGTGTGACCAATGTAGAGCCCGGTTTATGTGGCGGTACGGAATTTTCGAATGTACGCTTTAAAGGTGATGACGATAAAGCGGCAAAAGTGTATGAAAACGTGAATTATGTCGCACCGGAAGATATTGCCAATATTGTGTTATGGCTGAATCAACAACCGGAACATGTCAATATTAATCGTATTGAAGTAATGCCGGTGGCGCAAACTTTCTCTCCACTTGCGGTGTCAAGAGGCTAATTCACTTACCAAGAGCGGTCTAAATTAGACCGCTTTTAAATTCTTAAAAGAAATTTTTACTTGCATACCGTGGAGTTATGTACTATTTTAATAGTACATAATATTTTTATAGAGAGAACACGCTATGTCAAACACACTCCTTAATCCTTACTTCGGCGAATTTGGCGGAATGTATGTTCCGGAAATTCTGGTACCGGTCTTAAAACAACTCGAAGCTGCTTTTGTTGAAGCACAAAATGATCCGTTATTCCAAGCGGAATTTACCGACTTATTGAAAAACTACGCCGGTCGCCCGACCGCATTAACGCTTTGCCGTAATCTTACCAAAGGAAGTAAAACCAAACTTTATCTTAAACGTGAAGATCTGTTACACGGCGGCGCACATAAGACTAACCAAGTATTAGGACAAGCCTTGTTGGCAAAGCGCATGGGCAAAACCCGTATTATTGCGGAAACCGGTGCCGGCCAGCATGGGGTGGCAACAGCATTAGCCTGTGCAATGTTAGATTTACCTTGTGTCATTTATATGGGCGCTAAAGATGTGGAACGCCAATCACCGAACGTATTTCGTATGCGTTTGATGGGCGCGGAAGTGATTCCGGTACAAAAAGGTTCTTGCTCATTAAAAGATGCTTGCTGTGAAGCAATGCGTGACTGGGCGGCAAACTATGAAACAACCCATTACTTAATCGGTACGGCGGCAGGCCCGCACCCGTTCCCGACAATGGTACGTGAATTTCAGAAAATGATTGGCGAAGAAACTAAACGTCAAATTTTAGAAAAAGAAAATCGCTTACCGGATGCCGTAATTGCTGCGGTTGGCGGCGGCTCGAATGCAATCGGAATGTTTGCAGATTTTATTGAGGAGAAAAGTGTACAACTGATTGGTGTAGAACCGGCTGGAAAAGGCATTGAAACCGGCGAACACGGCGCACCGCTTAAACACGGTACAACCGGCATTTATTTCGGAATGAAATCGCCGATTATGCAAACTAAAGACGGGCAAATCGAAGAATCTTATTCGATTTCAGCAGGGTTGGATTTCCCATCCGTTGGGCCTCAACACGCCTATCTAAATGCCACGGGCAGAGCGGAGTATGTCTCAATTAGCGACCAAGAAGCATTAGAGGCTTTCCAAGCACTAGCTCAGCACGAAGGGATTATTCCGGCCTTGGAAAGCTCACACGCGTTGGCTTACGCACTAAAACTGATTACACAAAATCCGGATAAAGAGCAGCTTTTGGTTGTGAATCTCTCCGGTCGTGGCGATAAAGATATTTTTACCGTAGATAAAATTTTAAATGGGGGAAACTAATATGAGCCGTTTTGATACTTTGTTTGCTAATTTAAAAGCAAAAAACGAAGGGGCATTTGTACCATTTGTTACCCTCTGTGATCCGGATTTTGATCGTTCGTTTGAAATTATCGAAACACTGATCGCCAACGGCGCAGATGCATTAGAACTTGGTTTCCCATTTTCAGATCCTTTATTGGACGGCCCGGTGATTCAAGCAGCGAATAAACGTGCATTAGACGGTAGCTACAGCACCGATGCGTGTTTTGAAATGATTGCCAAAATTCGCTCAAAATATCCTGAGATTCCTATCGGATTGTTACTGTGTGCCAATTTAGTATTTGTGCCGACTCAAGACGTATTTTTCAAGCGTTGCGCCGAAACCGGCGTTGATGCAGTGTTAATTGCTGATGTGCCGGTACTTGCCGCCGAAGAATTTACGCAAACTGCTAAAAAATACGGTATTCAATCAGTCTTCATTTGTCCGCCAAATGCAGATCAGGCAACGATCGAACGTATTGCACGTTTAACCGAAGGCTATACCTATTTGGTTTCTCGTGCTGGCGTGACCAGTGCCGAGAACCAAGCGCATGCTAAAAATTTAGATAATCTTATCGAATGCCTCAAGCGGTCAAATTCTGCGCCGATTTTGCAAGGCTTTGGAATTGCAAAACCTGAGCAAGTCAAAGAAGCGTTAGCACTTGGCTGTGACGGTGCGATCTCTGGCTCGGCGATTGTGAAAATTATCGAACAGAATTTAGATAACCAAACGCAATTACTTAGCGAATTAGCGGAATTTGTTAAAGTGATGAAAGCGGCAACTCGATAATTAAGGGCGATTTATAAAATAAAGACTACGCAGAATATAAATAATGATTTTTACGTAGTCTTTTTTATGAAATCTTATTTTCCACTTGACCCATACGTTAAATATACAAATAATTTACCTTACCTTACCTTACCTTACCTTACCTTACCTTACGGGTATTCCCTGTAAGATAATCATAAATTGAAATTTATAAAAAATAAATTTTATCACGACACGACCTGTCACTTTCACTTGCTAAAGTACATACAAATCAGCTTACTTTAGGATTTCCAATGGAAAATACCCATAACCATAAATTAGCAATGCGTTTAGGTGATATCCTTACTCGCCTGAATCAAGGTGAACGACTTGATATTCAAGCACTTGCCGAAGAGTTTCGAGTAAATATTCGTACTATT
Organism: Actinobacillus genomosp. 1; assembly: GCF_029774175.1. NCBI lineage: Bacteria > Pseudomonadati > Pseudomonadota > Gammaproteobacteria > Pasteurellales > Pasteurellaceae > Actinobacillus > Actinobacillus genomosp. 1. The sequence goes on from NZ_CP103834.1 coordinate 561,890, forward strand.
CAACGTGATTTCAATGAACGCCTTGTCTTTCTGAACTGGGAAGAACAAGGTCCTCGCTATTATAAATTAGATCGCCACCAATTCGGTTATTTGCAACAGGAAGAAATTCTCCGTTTTGCTAATTTTGCCAGCATTGCTAATTTATTTCCTCAAATTGACCGTGAGTTTTATCAAGCAAGCCTCACGCACTCTATTTATGTTAAAGGCTATCAATACGAAGAAATCAGCCATCTTGAAAAAGAGTTTAATCTATTAAAACAAGCGATTACCAATCACCAAGTTATTCATTTTCAATACTACAAAAGCGGTCAAAAAACGGCAAAATTTTACCAAATTTGTCCCTATCGTTTAATCAATAAAAATGGCATTTGGTATTTAATCGGCACAGAAAATAATAAGCAAAAAACATTCTGTTTTACGCAAATTTCAATGCTAAGAACTTTATCCGAACACTTTGAACCGAATCAAAAGATTCTTGATGAAATTGCACAAAACGACAGTATTTATTTAGGTAATCAGCTCCCTGAAGTGGTAATCAAAGTTGCCCCTAAGGTCGCGCATTATTTTACCAGACGTAACTTACTCCCAAATCAAGAATTACTTCACAAATTAGATGACGGCGGTTTATTACTTGCTTGTAAAAACGTAAATGAACAGGAAATTATTCCCCTTGTTCAATATTGGATCCCGCATTTAACGATTATTTCGCCTATCAAATTACAAGGCGTAATGATCGAAAAATTGCAGGAATTTATTAATTTAAATAGTTATTAATACTAAGGAGCATTTATTATGGCTATTCCATTTATTATTGGCGGTATTGCTGTTGCAGCAGGTCTTGTTGGTGCTAAAAAAGGCTTTGATGCTAAAGAAGATTTTGATAGAGCAGAACGAATTGGAAAGAGAGCTCAAAGAAATCACGAAGAAGCTAAAAGTAAATTAGATACAGCTCGTAAAAATACAAATACTGTTTTGGAGGATTTGGGCAAAACTAAAGTAGCAGTATTTAATGAACAATTTAAATTCTTAGTTGATTTTTCTAAAAAATTAAAAGGATCTTCTTCTGCAAAATTGAAAGGGTTTGATGAATTTATTACACCTATTCAATTAAAAGAAATGGAAAAAATGGTTTCTATTCCTTTAGAACTCGATAAAAATCTAGGATCTTCCGCAGTAGGTGGTGCATTAGCGGGCTTGGCAGCTTATGGAACAGCAGGAGCGGTTGGAGCCGCTTCAACAGGTACAGCAATAACTGCGTTATCAGGTGCTGCAGCTAAAAGTGCAACATTAGCTTATTTAGGTGGAGGGTCATTGGCAGCAGGAGGTTTAGGAATGGCTGGTGGTATGGCTGTATTAGGTGGAGCTGTATTAGGTCCTGCTCTTGCAATTGGTGGTTTTTTGATGGCAAGTAAAGCTGAAGAAGCCGTTACTGAAGCCTATAATTATGAAGCCAAAGTTGATAAAGCCGTTGCAGAAATTGATCGTTCGGTAACGTATTTGGCTGGAATAAGAGCTAACGCTAAAGAAATGGAAAATATCATCACTAGTATGGTCAAACGTTTTGAAGAAAACAAAGTGACATCAATACACGCAAGTGATTCTCAAATTGAGAAAATGTTTGCAGTAGGGAAAGCTCTTAAACAGTTAATTGATACGCCTATTTTAACGGCAGATGATAAACCAGTATCTGATCTAGTTACAAGAATTCAGAAAGCAGTTTCTTCTACAGGTTTCTTAACCTATAAAGGAGCATAAATTATGGTATCTACAGCATTAATTAATGGAGCAAAATCATTAGTTCCTCACGTTTTAAAGGCTTCAGACGCTTTTAAAGGATTAAAAGAAAGCTATGAACATTTTAAAATGGTTGAACAGCGTGAAATGACTACTCGTGAAGCAATTTGGGCAAATAGAGATGTTGAGTTAGCCCGAATTAAATCGCAAAAAGAAATTTTAGAGTCATATCTAAAAGAAATTTTTAAAGAGCGTAGGGATATGCTCAATAATACATTTAAAACTCTAGATAAAGGATTAGAAACTGGAAATTTAGAGATAATCAATATGGCATTATCTTCTATTGTTTCAATTGCTAAAGAATCTCCATTGGCACAGGCTAGACAAATGTTAGCAGATGTAAAAAATCCTAACGTGAAGTCAATAGATTGGTAATGACATCTTTCCCCTGCACCGCTTGTGGCAAATGCTGTCGCCGTGTGAATCTAAGTGAGCAAACCGCTTTTTTAGATCGTGGTGATGGTATTTGTCAGCACTTTAATACAGATACAAACTTGTGCAATATTTATGAAAATAGACCGCTTGTTTGCAGAGTGGAGGATTATTATAAAACATATCTTAGTGATATTTATGAATGGGATGAGTTTGTTAGAATGAATTTAGCCATTTGTGAGAAATTATAATTAGCCTTTGCATATCGATCTGAATCTATAAATAATCCTTTCTTATGTGATAAACTAACCTCATTTAAATAAGTGAGGTTAGTATGTCCTTTCAACAAACACTTAACGAATTAGAATCTTTCTACAAAACCAATCGAGATATTCAAGGCTATAACGATAATTTCCGTTTGCGTATTCATCGTTCGCTGAGTTGGCTGAAAAAAGTGAGTGTGGCAGAAGATTTAGATACGCAATTTATCGCTTTATGGATCGCATTTAATGCAGCGTATGCTCGAGATTTAGATGATATTGCGAGAGATAGAGCAACTTTTAATGAGTTTCTTTTACGTATCTGTCTGTATGATGATGAGAAGGTAATTTATAACATTATCTGGAAGAAGTTTTCTAACTCAATTCGTATGCTAACGGATAATCAATATATTTTTCAGCCGTTTTGGGATTTTCATAACCAAAAAATCACGGAAAAAGAGTATCGTGTTGAAGAAATGAGAGAGCGAGAAAAATTACTTTCCTCTTTAGAAAAACAGAATACCGAACGATTGTTAGATGTATTGTTCCGTCGTTTATATACGTTGCGAAATCAGATTTTACACGGCGGTTCAACGTTTAACAGTAAGGCAAATCGGGAACAGTTACGAGATGGATGCGATATTTTGATTGCTTTCATTCCGGCTATGTTAGAGATTATGATGCAGCATCATAATGATTTGGATTGGGGAAAGCCTTTCTATCCTTATATTCAGGCATAAAGTTTTTTCTATGACAAGCGGTTAAATCCTCTAAAAATTTTGCAAAATTTAAAGGGGATTTAACCGCTTGTGTTTAAGCTGCATTATGTAATTTGGCGAGATCTTCTTGAATCTTTTCATTAGCTAACATTCGTTTTTCAGACTCAACGAAACGCGTTAGGATTTGTTTGATTAGAGGTTGATAGCCTAGTCCGTGAAGTTGGGCGATATCTTTGAGATCTTGAATTAATCCCTTAGATAAGCGAATTGAGATTGGCTGTAAAGCAAGTAGTTCTTCTAACATTTCTGGCGTTGTATGAGTTGAACGTTGTACAAATTTTTCATCTTTCCCAAGTTCTCTGTTTTCCCATTTTTCAATATTTTGCATACTTACCTCTATTTATATTTTTCGTAAATTCGAATTTCTTCCGTATTAGGGCGATAAGCTGTTCGAATATAAATGTCGTTATTTTTTCGAATAAAACAGACTTTGAGTTTTATTCCCCTATTGGTCTCCGCAATAAACCATTCTGTTGGCGGATCACTCAAATGTTCTTCACGAGTATCAATTAAAAATTGTCCGTTTATATTTGAAAATGCTTCGAGAATTTCTGTTTCCGGATCAGAAAGTCCATGCTTTTGAATCAATTTTAAATAAATTTGATATGAGATTATCAGCATTTTTTACCTTTGTATATACAAATTTAAATCAGATAAATTGAGAATAAGTTTTTCCTTTTATTCTTCAATCGGCAAAAACGATTTTTTCGATATAACTCGAAAAGTTATCGATTTCTTCAGATTTAAGTAGAAAAATCCGCTATAATCACGACAATTTTCATTTCTAAAATAAAGGTTAAAATGGCTACAATTGCTCAAAATCCACTCGTTCTTGTGGACGGTTCTTCTTATCTTTATCGTGCGTTTCATGCGTTTCCGCCGCTGACTAATAAAAATGGTGAGCCGACGGGGGCGATGTATGGCGTGTTAAATATGCTGAAAAGTTTGATAGCTCAGGTTGAGCCGAGCCATATTGCGGTGGTTTTTGATGCTAAGGGTAAAACCTTCCGTGATGAGTTATTTGAGCAATATAAATCGCATCGTCCGCCGATGCCGGATGATTTGCGTGCGCAAGTGCAGCCGTTACATACGATTATTAAAGCGTTAGGAATCCCGTTGATTTCAATTGAAGGCGTGGAAGCGGATGACGTGATCGGTACGCTTGCGGTGCAGGCGGCGAATGATGGCAAAAATGTGTTAATCAGTACCGGCGATAAAGATATGGCACAACTGGTGAACGATCACATTATGCTGATTAACACGATGAACAATACCTTGCTTGATCGTGAAGGCGTGATTGATAAGTACGGTATTCCGCCGGAGCTGATCATTGATTATTTAGCATTGCAAGGCGACGCTTCGGATAATATTCCTGGTGTGAAGGGCGTGGGTGAGAAAACCGCATTAGGCTTGCTGCAAGGAATCGGCTCATTAAAAGAGATTTATGCGAATTTGGATCAAGTGGCTACGCTTTCGTTCCGTGGCGCTAAAACACTTGCACCGAAATTAGAAGCGGAGAAAGAAGCGGCGGATCTATCTTATTTGCTTGCGACAATTAAGACCGATGTTGAACTGGAAGTCACCCATGAGCAATTAGTGGTACAACAGCAAAAACGTGACGAATTAGTTGAGTTATTTGGGCGTTATGAATTTAAGCGTTGGCTGAATGAAGTGATGAATGATGCCAATCCGGTTACACAAAATCCAGCAGAAAAAATGCCTAACAATTATCAAGCGACCGCTTCAGTACCACAAGCGGTCGAAACTGAGCAAACTTTTGCAAAAGTGGAGATTGATCGTAGCCGATATGAAACGGTAACCACAATGGAGCAGTTGCAGAGTTGGATTGAAAAGATCAACCAAGCAAAATTAGTGGCGGTGGATACCGAAACCGATAATTTAGATTCTATGTCGGCAAATTTAGTCGGGATTTCATTCGGTTTGGCTAACGGCGAAGCCTGCTATATTCCCTTAACACACAAAGAACAGGTGACACTTGAGCCTCAACAAAGCGATCTGTTTGCCGAGCCGGCAGAAGCGGAAACGACCACAAGCTTTGAACTTGCAAAAAATCAGCTAAATTTAACCGCTTGTTTAACCGAACTTAAGCCGTTATTAGAAAGTGAGGATGTGAAAAAGATCGGGCAAAACATTAAATACGATCTGACCATTTTTGCTAATCACGGTGTGCAGGTGGCAGGCGTTGCATTTGATACGATGCTGGAATCTTATACGCTAAATAGTACTGGTCGTCATAATATGGACGAATTGGCGGATCGCTATTTAGGGCATAAAACGATTGAGTTTGAAGAGATCGCCGGTAAAGGTAAAAATCAGCTGACATTCGATAAAATTACGATTGATGTCGCATCTAAATATGCGGCGGAAGATGCGGATGTCACGATGAAATTACATCAGGTACTTGCTCCGGAATTAGACAAAACGCCGACACTGGTTAAGTTGTTTAATGAAATTGAAATGCCGTTGGTTGAAGTACTTTCTCGTATTGAGCGTAACGGTGTATTGATTGATCCGGAAAAATTACTGGCGCAATCGGCAGAAATTGAACAGCGTTTAGCTGAGGTGGAACAGTTAGTACATAGTGAAGCCGGTGAAGTCTTTAATCTTGCTTCTACCAAACAATTACAAGAGATTTTGTTTACTAAACTCGGTTTGCCTGTCTTGAAAAAAACACCGAAAGGAGCACCTTCTACCAATGAAGAAGTGTTGGATGAATTAGCAGGGCAAGGGCATTTAGTACCGAAATTATTAATGGAACATCGAGGTTTAAGTAAGTTGAAATCGACTTATACCGATAAGTTACCGTCAATGATTAATCAAAAAACAGGTAGAGTGCATACCTCTTATCACCAAGCGGTAACGGCGACCGGTCGTCTTTCATCGAGCGATCCGAATTTACAAAATATTCCGATCCGTAATGAAGAAGGCAGACGCATTCGCCAAGCGTTTATTGCCCGTGATGGCTATAAAATTGTCGCAGCCGACTATTCGCAAATTGAGTTGCGTATTATGGCGCATTTGGCAAGTGATGAAGGAATGATTGCCGCCTTCGCCGAAGGCAAAGATATTCACCGTGCAACGGCAGCGGAAATTTTCGGTTTAGCGTTGGATCAAGTGACCGGTGAGCAACGCCGTAGTGCTAAGGCGATTAATTTCGGCTTAATTTACGGTATGTCGGAATTCGGTTTATCAAACCAGTTAGGCATTTCACGTGCCGATGCGAAAAAATATATGGAACGCTATTTCCAACGTTATCCGGCGGTTCAACAATTTATGACCGATATTCGCGAGAGTGCGAGTGAAAAAGGGTATGTGGAAACACTTTTCGGCAGACGTTTATATTTACCTGAGATTAAATCCAGTAATGCAATGCGTCGTAAAGCGGCGGAACGTGTCGCAATTAATGCACCAATGCAAGGCACGGCAGCAGATATTATCAAAGTAGCGATGATTGGTATCGATAAAGCGATTCGAGGCGATGACAATATTAAAATGATTATGCAAGTGCATGATGAATTGGTGTTTGAAGTGAAAGAAGAATTGATCGAACATTACAGCCAATTAATTAAAGCGGAAATGGAAAAAGCGATTCAGCTTAAAGTACCGTTAATTGCCGAAGTCGGCGTTGGCGATAACTGGGACGAAGCGCATTAATTTTGTGAACTAGATCGAAAAACAAACAGAATATAAACATAATTTGTTTGTTTTTTGATAGGCTATTTATCCTTTAATTTAAATAAGGAGAAAGAGAATGATGACAGAAGAATATCGTGAGTTTCTTGAGAAAAAAGTATCAGAAGCAAGAAAAAGTATTGAGCGTGGCGATGTTTATTCCCATGAAGAAGTATGGGAACGAGCAATGAGGGCGATAGTGTTAGCTGAGAAAAATACACAAGATGCAGCATAAAATTATCTATTCAAGTGACGCTCAAAAAGATATCGAAGATATTTTTGTGAATATTACTGAATTCACAGGTGTTTTAGTGCTATCAATGTATTAAATGATGTAAAAGCTTCGATTGAGTTACTCGGGTTTATGCCCCAAATGGGGGTCGAAGGGTATATAAAAGGTACAAGAGAGATTTATCCGAGAAAATACAGAGTTGTATATGAAATAGATGATGAGAAGTCAGAAATTATCATCCTTACCATTTTACATACTCGTCGGTTATATCCGCCGCTTGCTTAAGTGAGTAAAATAAAAGCCAAATGCCTCTTGGTGTTTGGCTTATTTTATTGTATCGTTACGCTAGTACGAACCTTGTGAAACTTTTACAGAATTGGTTGTCAAAGGGGGACTTGATGCTCTTTGATAGAAGGAACAAAAAATGAAAAAATTAGTTAAGCAATCATTATTAGGTTTTGCTTTATTTTCTATGACTAGTGCAGCATTTGCCGATGCGCAGTCGGTTGCCGAATTACAACGACGTTTAGAGCAAGTTAGCCAATATAGTGCGGATTTTGATCAAACGGTACGTTCGAGCAAAGGTAAACAAATTCAATCGGGTAAAGGTAAATTCCAAGTGAAGCGCCCGAATCTGTTCCGTATGGATACTAAATCACCGCAAGAAAATTTAATTGTTTCTGACGGAGCGAATTTATGGTTTTATGATCCGTTTGTATCGCAAGTGACGGTGAATACGGTGCAAGATGCGGTTAATAATACGCCGTTCGTGTTATTAACCAGCAGCGATAAAAGCCATTGGGATCAATATGATGTAATGCAAAATGCGGATACTTTTGTATTAAAACCGAAATCGAAAAAAAGTAATTTAAAACAGTTTGATGTGCGTATCGATCAAAGCGGTATGTTAAAAGGTTTCAGTACCATTGAAAGAGACGGACAGAGCAATTTATACGTATTACGTAATATTACCGGTGGTGGCGTATCATCCGATTTATTTAAATTCAGCGTACCGAAAGGTGCAGAATTAGACGACCAACGCGGCGGTAAAAAATCTAAGAAATAATCTATATTACTAGCGGTTTTATTTTCGCAAAATTTTGCCAAAATCAGACCGCTTTCCTTATTTTGGAGGTTCAATGAAAATTCTTTATAGTCAGCGTGATCCGCAAGAGTGGCAACAGTTTATGGTTTTAATACAACAGGCGGTTGCAGAAGATAAATTAGAGCAATTTTTTTCCTCGTTTTTAACGGCGGATGAGCGTAACTCTTTAGGATTACGAGCCCAAATTGTCGGTAATTTGTTAAAGGGCGAAGTTCCGCAGCGGGAGATTCAACAAAATTTGAACACCAGTGCCGCAACCATTACGCGCGCTTCCAATATGCTGAAAACATTGGAGCCGCAATTTATCGAATGGTTAAACGAGAAACTGAATGGCAAGGCGTAAACGAAAGCGCAAAAAGAAGTCAGTTAGTATGTTTAGTTTGATCAAACGTCTATGCCGTAGAATCATCAAGTTTTTTATTCCGCAGGCGATAAGTTCCCGATCCGGTTGGTTATGGTTCGGAACGAGTCGTTTAGGTGCGGGACTTGGTGGTTTTTTTGTGACGTTTTTAATGACCTTTTCTGTACTACCCGTACCGTTTTCCGCTTATATGGCGCAGAAAAAAGTTGAGCATTTGATTGCCGGTGATAATTATAAAATTCAATATGATTGGGTCAGTTTAGATAAAATCGCTTGGCAAATGCAGATGGCGGTCATTGCGTCGGAAGATCAAAAATTCGAAAGTCATTTTGGGATTGATTTACAAGCGATTGAAATTGCATTACAGCGCAATGCCAGGTCGAAAAAAATGCGGGGAGCTTCCACCATTTCTCAGCAAACTGTTAAAAATATGTTTTTATGGCACGGACAAAGTTGGTTACGAAAAGGCATTGAATTGCCGCTCACTTTCGTGATGGAAAATACTTGGGGCAAACGCCGTATTTTGGAAGTGTATTTGAATATCGCTGAATTTGGTGACGGTATTTTTGGCGTAGAGGCGGCAGCAAAGCACTTTTTTAAAAAACGTGCCAAAGATCTGACTTTACAAGAATCGGCATTATTAGCCGCTTCGTTACCTAATCCGTTAGTGTTTAGGGTGAATAAACCGGGTCCAACGATGCGTAAGCGTCAGGCGTGGATCATGCGCCAAGTTAGCGCATTAGGCGGACGTGATTACTTAGAAAAACTATAGAAAAAGCGGTGGAATTTGATCTGCACCCCAAAAGTTGGACTAAACCTCCAACGGATTAAGGTGCAGATTTTTTATGACTAAATATAACCCACTATTCAAACAACAAGTCATCGAGTTTTATCTTCAAAATGACAAAAACTATTCATTCACTCAACGACATTTTCAATTATCCAAGAAAACCTTAACTCGGTGGATTGCTCAATTTAATCATAACGGAATTAATGGGTTAGCGGTAATGGCTAAGAAGCAAAAATATTCCCCCGAATTCAAATTAACCGTCATACAAGCGGTCAAAAAAGGACAATTTTCTGCGGAAAGAGCCTCCCTTCATTTTGGCATTGCTAATTCAGGTTCGATTAGCCAATGGTTGCACACCTTTGAAGAACAAGGTATAAACGGTTTATTACCCAAACCTAAAGGTCGTCCGACAATGAAACCCAAATACCCGAAAATGCCTCCTCCACCTAAAACTGAAGAAGAACGTCTGCGTTATCGTATTTTAGAGCTGGAAGCGGAGGTAGCTTACCTAAAAAAGTTGCGGGAGTTCAACCAACAAAAAATGCGGCAAAAACAGCCATCGTGAAAACGTTGCGGGTGGATTTTCCCTTAGAAATCCTCCTCCCTTTGATAGGTTTAAAACGCAGTACTTTCTTTTATCACTTACCGCCTAAAATCGATAAAAATGCTGTGATGAGGCAGAAAGTGATTGAGATTTATCAGGATAATGATGGCAATTATGGCTATCGTCGTATTACATTAAAGTTACGTGATTTTTTGGGTGCGATTAACCATAAGCGTGTTCAAGCGATAATGCAACAGCTTGATTTAAAGGGAAAATGTAAGCAGAGGAAATATCGTTCTTACAAAGGTGAAGTGGGTAAAATTACCGAGAATGTATTGCAACAAGATTTTCACGCAACAGCGCCAAATGAAAAGCTCGTCACGGATATCACCGAGTTTAAATGTGCGGAAGGCAAGCTCTATTTATCGCCCATTAAGGACTTATTTAATGGTGAAATTATTGCCCATGATTTAGCAAGAAGCCCGAACTTTGAGCAAGTGATGCGGATGCTAAAGCAAGCGGTCGCAAAACTGCCTAAGGACGCTAAACCGATTTTACATTCCGACCAAGGCTGGCAATATCAGATGGCTGACTATCAAGACATGCTGAGAAAACATCATATTAAACAAAGTATGTCGAGAAAAGGAAATTGCTTGGATAATGGGGCAATGGAAAGTTTCTTTGGGCGATTGAAAACGGAATGTTACTTTGGTAAGCGATTTGAAACTTTCGAACAGCTTGAGAAAGTGATTCACGAGTACATTCATTATTACAACAATGAGCGTATTCAAGTGAAATTAAAAGGACTGAGCCCTGTACAATACAGAACTCAGTCTTTAAATTAAACAGTCTAACTTTTTGGGGTCAGATCAATTTGCAAAAGAATTTGTAAATTTCACCGCTTTTATTTTAGGGGATTGAGTAATTAACGTTGGGTTTCTACCGCTTCAAAAGCTCTTAACGCATAAGCATAGGCAGCACCGGTGTTAGTTTCGATAGCAGTCGCTAACGCACCTGCAATTTCGCTATCGGTTGCGCCGGCTTTAATTGCCGCTTCTGCATGAACGCTAATACAGCTTTCGCAGCGTGTAGTGATCGCAACAGCAAGCGCAATTAACTCACGGGTTTTCGCATCTAGCCCTTCTTCTGCCGATGCTGCATTTAAAGCACCCATTGCTTGTAACATTTTCGGATGGGCTTGTGCCATTTTACCGAATGCTTGTTTAGTGATTTGTGTTTGTTCTTTCCAGTTAGTGAACATGATTTGCTCCTTGTATTTGCATGAATTAATCGGGTTGGAAAACGCTACCGTTAATAATTTCCCGTAACGTTCTCACGGTTAAATAAGTGATAATGAAAGTGCTGATAATCAGCATGACCGCACCGATAATACGGTAATAACTTGCCATTTCCATACTCGCTAAACTACTCATTTCAAGGCTGGCAATACTGAATGCCGCCAGTGGGAAAGAGTAGCCCCACGCTGAAAGAAAGAACGGCGTACTGAAAAACAAGCGTGCTTTCAAGACTAAAAATAGTGTCCAAAACATTGCAAAGAAATACAGTATTTGACCGAGTGGTGCGAGTTCACCTACTAATTTAGTGTAGCTGAGAAAGCCGACCGCAGGCGGTGCGATTAAAACGAATAAGGTCGGATTCAGTTTCGTCGGTAACGGATCAGCGAAGAACATTCGATGTAATACGAGAGTTAGCAATACAATCCAGAACAGAAAACCGATACTGAAAAAGAACCAGTTCACATCACTAGGCGCATAATTAACCCCCACGACCGGGACAATAATGTTACCCACAACCGGAATAAACCACGCCGGTGTCATTTGTGCCAATTTAAATTGGCTTTTGAAAATCCAACGATCTATCACAAAGAAGGTAAAACCTAAATGCAAGATAGCTCCGACCATCCATAAACTTTGTGAAACCGCTATTGAAGCGGGCTTCCATGCCACCGATAACAGCAGTAAACCGATAGAAACGGCGGTTAAAAAGTTCATTTTAACCGGATGCATACTGTCCGCTTTAACTTGTTGCGGAAAGCGAATGCCTTTCAACAGATAAATCATGAACAGTAGCAGCCAAATCAAAGTGGTGAAATAACGTAAACAGTCACTGACTACACTAGGTAAATTCAGCACTTCGTGTCCTTTATACCAAGCTATCGTCAGTCCGCTGAGTCCCATTACACTGGCAAATAACGGTACGGGAAAATTTGCCAATTTTTGACCGCTTGTCGGATTTCCCGCTGAGGGATTCGGATTTGCTTCGTTTAACATAGTTCCTTCTTAGTCTATTCTGTGTGTTTAAACAACCAACCTTTAACGGTATAGTACAATACGGCAAAACCAACGAAGTTCACCGCATAAGTACCGAGTAACGCAAAGGCATCGATAGGCGCGCCGATATCGGATAAGCCTGATTGAGTCAGCCAAAACAGGACAAACACACCGATAAATCCGCCGATAAAGCCGACGACTTCCGCTTGGACTAAACGTTTGAGATGAAATCCTTTCTCTTTAACGAGTAAGATGACTAAAGCAAGCGTTAATATCACAGCTAAAATTAATAACGGGTAAAATGCCCATGCCAACATTTCTTGTACGACGGAAATCAGCATCGTCAGTTCTAAACTATTCATTTCGGCTCCTTAGGCTTTACCACGTAACATACTGAGATAAGTCGGTTTTAAACCGATAGTTTCGAGCAACCAACTTGTCCACGAGTCTTCTAACGGGTGGATTATGCCCGGGAAAGACGGTTGCAAATTGTTGTTATAATCAAATTCAACCAACATCGCTCGTCCGACTTCGGTAATCAATGGGCAAGAGGTGTATCCGTTGTAAATTTGTTTGCTTTCTTTGCCTTGCAGCTCGCAAATCAGATGATCCACTGCAACTGGCACTTGCCATTTTACGCTGGCGGCCGTTTTACCTTTCGGTACGCCGGCAATATCGCCTACCCCGAACACATTCGGATAACGAACATGGCGAAGGGTGCTTTTCGATACTTCCATCCAACCTTCGTTTTTCCATGGGCCGGTTTGCCAAGCTAACGGTGAGTTTCGAACGGCATCAGGCGCAACTTGCGGTGGAATAACATTAATAAAATCGTACGGTAGTTCTACTTTACCTTCGTCTTTACTTTCAAAGGTAGCAATACGTTTGACGGGATCAATCGCTTTTAAGATGCGATGGTAGTGGTAATGAATATCGCGTTCTTCGAACATCATACGTACTTTTTCAGAAACAATCGGTACGCTGAAGAACGAGCCGTTGTTACTGTTATAGCTGATATGGGATTTACTTAATGTACCGCGACGGTGGAGGTAATCACGCACAATAAAAGTATATTTTAGCGGTGCGCCGGAACATTTCATTTCGGTATTCGGACGGAGTAATACGGCATTTCCGCCTTTACGACTAAACTCATCAAGTAATTTCCAAGTTTTTTCCGCACCGACAGGACTATGGTAGATACTACCCAGACCGTTAGTACCGATTAACTTGGTATCCATTCCTTCAATAGCGTCATAATCCAGTTTTAGTCCGGTCGTTACGAACAGATAGTCGTAATTTAAATTTTCGCCGTTAGATAATCGTACTTGATTGGCATCCGGATTAAATTCTTCGACTTTGGCTTCAATCCATTTCACTTGAGACGGAAGATAGCTGGCTGTCTCGGATACTGAATAATCGGCCGGTTTTAAACCGGCGGCAATTAGGGTAAAACCCGGTTGGTAGATATGACTTTTATTCGGCTCGATAACAATAATTTCGGCTTTTTCATCCAAACGTTCGGCTAAACGGGATGCGGTGGCAAGCCCTGCAGCACCGCCGCCGGCAATAACAATTTTTATTGCGGCGGACACTTTAGGTTCGGCTTGTACGGATTTAGGCAATAATAGACCGCTTGCTGTCGCAGTTAAGCCTAATGCACTACTTTGTAAGAATAAACGACGGGTAAGATCAAAATGTTGGATTTTATCAGACATATCTGCTCCTTATATATCGAGCTTATTAAGCTTAAGCTTTTTATTATTTCTTTTTGAACGGACAAACCGGGCAGTTCTGAGCGGTATTAATGCCGAACAGTGCGTACAATCCGCAGCGGGAAAAAACACCGCTTAGCAGTATAATTACCCCTAAATATCCCCAAATACCTACGGTACCGGTTACGGCAAGTAAGGTAAGCAGTGCGCCGATTACGATACGTAATACTTTATCAATGCCACCGACATTCGCTTTCATAGATTACTCCTTATGTTTACATTGTTTGATATAATTAAGTTGTTATATAACGATTTTTTTATATAATATTTTTGTGATTGAATTCTGTCAATAAATTTTTTAAAATAAATAAAGATTTTTGGAATTTTTAAATTAAAGAGAAAAGTCAGATGAATGAGATTTTTGAAAAGGCGGGCGATGCGAGTAATTTTCTGAAATTATTGGCAAACCCGAATCGATTGGCGATTTTATGCTGTTTATTGGAAAAAGAGTGCAATGTCAGCGAGTTATGCCAAGCTATCGGCATACCGCAAGCCGCAACTTCTAACCAATTGGCAATATTGCGAGAAGCCGGAATTATTGTGGCGGAAGTGAATCATCGCGAACGAGTTTATCGAATAGAAGATGAAAAAGTGAAAGCGATTTTAGGGGTATTATATAAATTTTATTGCGAATAATTTGATTTTTGCATCACTGCCACATAAGATTGAAAAAACGTGTACTTTGCGGCGTTTATTCATCGGAGGCAAATATGATAAGCAAACCAACATTAGAAACGATCCTTTCTCATCGTTCAATTCGTAAATTTACCGAACAACCTATCTCAGAAGAACTCTTCCAAACGCTCATTCAAGCCGGACAACAAGCATCAACTTCGAATCATTTACAATGTGTGAGCGTCATTCGTGTAAAAGATCCTGTGATTCGCCGACATTTACGTGACGTATCGGGTATGACGTATGTTACCGCATGTGCCGAGTTTTTAGTTTTTTGTATCGATTTTAACAAACATAAGCAATTAGTGCCGGATTCCCAATTGGATTGGGCGGAAGTGAGTGTAATCGGTGCGGTCGATACGGGCATTTTTGCACAGAATGTTTTGCTTGCGGCGGAGTCCGTCGGTTTGGGCGGCGTATATATCGGTGCATTGCGTAACGATGTTGCCAGAGTGGCGGAGGTGCTGGGATTACCGCAATATTGTGTGCCGTTAGTCGGTATGTGTTTAGGTTATCCGGCTCAAGATCCCGAACGAAAACCGCGTTTGCCGCTAAGTTTGGTATGCTATGAAGATCAATATCAAGCGTTAGATCAAGCTGAGCTTGCAAAATATAACGAAATTTTGACCGCTTATTATCAGGCGAGAACCGGTGAAGGACAACAATGGCAAACGGCGATTGATAAAACGTTAAATAAAGCGGTTCGCCCGCATATGTTACCGTTTTTTCAACAACAAGGATTGCTGAAACGATGAGATTCTTAATGTTATGTCGAGAGCCTCGTTTATATAGCTGTCAGCGTTTACAACAGGCTTGTGAGCAACGGGGAATTAGCTTAGATATTCTTGACCCGAATCGGATGCTTATAAAATTAGCCGTAGAGCAAGGTAAATCGATTTTCCGCCTTTATTATCAAGCGGGAGAACCTTATGATAAAAATCGACCGTTGCCCGAATTGTTACCGAAATATGATGCGGTATTACCTCGTTTCGGTACGGCTAGTACCGAAATGGGTTGCCGAGTTTTACGTTATTTTGAAGCTCAACGCATTAAGGTCTTGAACAATGCAACCGCTTTTCGTTTGGCAAGAGATAAATGGCAAAGTTTGCAAGTGTTGGCGGAGGCGCAAATTACCGTTCCTGCTACCTCATTTGCCGGAGAACTTTGTTCTTTTAACGGTCATTTATCGCAACATCATTTGCCGATGGTAATGAAAACGTTATCCGGCTCACAGGGTGTCGGAGTGATGTTGGCGGAGAGTTATCCGACCGCTCAAAGCGTATTGGAAACATTACATCAAGCCAACATTAATTATTTATTGCAAGATTTTGTGACGGAATCAAAAGGGCAAGATATTCGTGCTTTTGTTATCGGTGATCGTGTAATTGCTGCAATGCAACGTTCAGGTAATGAGGGCGAATTCAGAGCGAATCTTCACCGAGGGGGTAATGCTAAATGGATTTATCTAAACGAAGCAGAACAAAAATTAGCGGTCGATGCGGCGAAAGCTATCGGTTTAGATGTGGCCGGAGTGGATTTAATACGCTCTTATAACGGTTTAGCCGTATTGGAAGTGAATGCCAGCCCAGGCTTAGAAGGTATTGAAAATGCAAGCGGTGTAGATATTGCGGGTTTAATGATTGAATATCTGCTCAATAAACAAAACGTCCCTCATTGAGGGACGTTATCAGCCCGTCAATTTTTCTTTCCAATATCCAATCCATTCTTTAAGGGCAATACTACTGTTTTGTAGTGCTTGCGCTTGTGGGATAAAAGGTAAAATACCCATGTCCAGTGCTTGATGGGCGGTGGTGCCGGCGGCAAGCACGTTAAACCCTTCTCTTTCAAACAGCATTTTTGCCCGTTTCATATGCCACTGATTTGTGACGAGAATAATATGACTGATACTTTCCCGATTAAGTATATTTTTACTTAATCGTGCATTTTGTGCTGTAGTATTGGCTTTCGATTCAAGCCATTTTACTTGTATGCCAAAGAAATCATGCAACTCTTGCGTCATAATTTTAGCCTCCGGTTCTCTACCTTCCGGGCTACCGCCGGTAACTAAAATCGGTAAACCGGTCTGTCTATGTAGGTAAGCAGCATAACGCATACGTTCCAACGGTGCAGCGGCAATCGCATAATCACCGAAAAGTTCATCGCTATTACGTACTCCGCCGCCCAGCACAATAATCGCTTGGGCTTTTTTGTAGTCTTCAATAGTAAATTTTTCACTAAAAGTGACCGCTTGAATCAATTTATGAGAGAAATACGGCGTACTACAAATATAGAGAATCGCAATCCCAAATACCGTACAGAAACGGCTTAATTTTCTAAACTGTAATTTATACAGCAGTAAGGACGAGAACCATAGAATAAGCGAATTGAACGGTGGCAAAATAATTGCGGTAAGAAGTTTGGTCAGCAATAACATAGTGAATCGAAGATAAAATCTGAAAGGAACTTTGTCACTATCTTGAATGAGTATATATAAAGAATCAAGCGAGAATATCGTATATGTCAGCCATCTACCTAATTAGAGTAGTTTTACGTCTAAATATCCGTATAGGCTTTGCAACGTTTCACCGTTTTTTGTTATCTTTAAGGGAATGTTAAAAATTAGATCTAAATCACACAAAAATAATAACTTTTGCAGTACAATTCAAAGAGTTTATTTAGCACGTCGGAAGAAAATAAAATAGATATCCGAGTGATGAATAAATAAAATACACATCATCAAAATTATTTATGTCAAAGGATATATCCATGAGCGATTTAAAACAACAAGCATTAGACTTCCATGAATTTCCGGTACCGGGAAAAATTTCAGTCACTCCGACTAAATCACTTGCAACGCAACATGATTTAGCTTTAGCGTATTCGCCGGGGGTTGCTGAACCGTGTTTGGAAATTGAGAAAGATCCTGCTGCAGCTCGCCGTTATACCGCTCGTGGTAACTTAGTAGCGGTAATTTCAAACGGTACGGCGGTATTGGGTTTAGGTAATATCGGTGCGTTAGCGTCTAAACCGGTAATGGAAGGTAAGGGTGTATTATTCAAAAAATTTGCCGGTGTTGATGTATTTGATATCGAAATTAATGAACATGACCCTGATAAATTAGTTGATATTATCGCATCATTAGAGCCGACGTTCGGCGGCATTAACTTAGAAGATATTAAAGCACCGGAATGTTTCTACATTGAGAAAAAATTACGTGAACGTATGGGTATTCCGGTATTCCACGACGACCAACACGGCACGGCGATTATTGTCGGTGCGGCGGCAGTAAACGGTTTACAAATCGTAGGTAAAAATATTGGTGAAGTTCGTTTAGTAGTGAACGGTGCCGGTGCATCTGCGATTGCTTGTACCAATCTATTACGTTCATTAGGCTTCAAAAAAGAAAATATCACAATGTGCGACTCTAAAGGAGTAATTTACCAAGGTCGTGGTGATAATATGGATGAAACCAAACAATTCTATGCGATTGAAGATAACGGCTGGCGTACCCTTGCCGATGCGGTCGCAGGTGCGGACGTATTCTTAGGTTGTTCTAAAGCGGGGGCATTAACTCAAGATATGATCAAAACCATGGCGAAAGATCCGTTAATTCTTGCATTAGCGAATCCTGTGCCGGAAACTACGCCACACGAAGCGAAAGCTGTACGTGCGGATGCGATCGTATGTACCGGTCGTTCTGACTATCCGAATCAAGTAAATAACGTACTTTGCTTCCCATTCTTATTCCGTGGTGCGTTAGACGTAGGTGCAACCACGATTAATGAAGAAATGAAAATGGCAGCGGCACACGCGATTGCGGATTTAGCGAAAGAGCCGGTTCCGTTTGAAGTGTTATCAACCTACGGTGAATTATCATTCGGTCCAGATTATGTCATCCCGACACCATTTGATCCACGTTTAATCGTGGCGGTTTCATCAGCGGTTGCTAAAGCTGCGATGGATTCAGGCGTTGCGACTCGCCCGATTACCGATTGGGATGCGTATGCAAAACAAGTGAAAGCGCTTATCGCTTAACGGTTTAAAATAATTGAAAGAGGCGAGATTATTCGCCTCTTTTTGTTTTGCATTTTGGTAAAAAAGTGCGTAGAATATGCACTCGGCTTTTTCAGCCGAAATTATTTTGTGAAATAGCTGGGTCGCCTGCTATTTTTTATATTCACGGAACGTTATGTTCCTTTTTACTTTAAGAGAATCAAACAATGTCATTCAAATTTGAAGCTGAAGTTCGTTCTGCGCAAGGTAAGGGTGCGAGCCGCCGCCTGCGTCACAATGGTCAAGTTCCTGCGATCATCTACGGTGGTAACGCAGAGCCTGTATCAATCATCTTAGATCACGATAAAGTGAACAACGCACAAGCACACGATGCGTTCTATAACGAAGTATTAACTATCGTTGTAGCGGGTAAAGAAGAGCAAGTTAAAGTACAAGCGATTCAACGTCACCCGACCAAACCAAAATTAGTTCACTTAGACTTCAAACGCGCTTAATTTAGCTCGTGATGTGAATTAGTAAGAGGATTAAGTTTTTCGGAACTTAATCCTTTTTTATTTGCCAATAATTAGTCGAACAAGCGGTTAAATATTGGCAAAACTTTGCAAATCCGCTATACTCGCTATTCTGAGTTGGTTAGACAATCGCTGGTTTATTGAAGCCCTTAATTGTTCGCAAGAACGACCTAGCGGGACAAGTAAACGAGAGGAAAGTCCGAGCTACACAGGGCAGAGTGCCAGATAACGTCTGGGCGGTGTGAACCGACGACCAGTGCAACAGAGAGCAAACCGCCGATGTGCATTAGCGCAGGTAAGGGTGAAAGGGTGCGGTAAGAGCGCACCGCGTGGGTGGCAACATTCCACGGCACGGTAAACTCCACTCGTAGCAAGACCAAATAGGAACTCAATGGATGGCCCGTCCAGAGTTCGGGTAGGTTGCTTGAGCTTGTATGCGAATGCAAGCCTAGAGGAATGATTGTCCGCGACAGAACTCGGCTTATCGACCGACTCATTTTATTTTTTAGGAAAGCGAACAGGGTGACTTGTTCGCTTTTTGCTTTTATAAGGAGAATTAATGAAATTAATTAAATTTGCGTTTTTTTGTTTCATTTCATTTGTTTCTACACAAGTAGCGGCACATCCCCATTCCTTTCTTGACCTTAAAAATAAAATTCTAGTAGAGGGAACATCCCTGAAAGGTTTTCAAATGGAATGGACGATGGATGAAATTGCTTCGGCCGAATTGATTTATGAGGTGAAAAGCAGTTCGGATAGAGAAGCGACAAAGAAATCCATTACGGCGGAAATGGTACAAACGGCGATTGAAAACCACTATTTCAGTTATTTGTATAATGCCAAAGACGAACCGCTAAAATTTACGACAAAACCGTCAAATACGACCTTTAGAATAGCCGGAAATAAAGTCATTTTTTATGTTACCTTCTATTTAAGCCGTCCTTATGATTTAAAAAATAATCCGGTTCGTTTTTATACTTATGAACCGAGTTATTATATGGCGATGGAATATAATAACAAAGATGATTTAACTATCAGTAACTCGGTATGTAAAGCAACGCTTGAACAACCTAAAGTAAATAGCCAGTTACGTTTATATGCTTCAAGTTTGGATAAAACGCAAATACCGGATATGCCTGAAGGCGAAGATAACACGCTAGGTGCGCAATTTGCTCAGAAAGTGGTGGCGGTATGCGAATAAAACATATCATCGGGATAGCGGTCGGTTTTCTGTTATTTTTCGCTATTTATAATAATTATTCCTTATTTCTGTTCAAAGTGATGGAATGGCAGAAAAGTTTCAATCAGCAGCTTTCCGCCGCACTTACAGGTCTGAGTGAAAATCGTCAGCAGGCCGGTATTACCTTAATTATCATCAGTTTTTTATACGGTGTATTTCATGCGGTCGGGCCGGGGCATGGTAAATTTATTTTAACCAGCTATTTATCTCTGGAAAAAACCAAATTAAATCAGGCAATGAAGATCAGCCTTCTATCCGCTTTGGCGCAAGGTTTGGTGGCGATTGTGCTTGTTTCGATTATTGTTGTGGCTTTTACCCTTTCTCGCAGCTATTTCAATCTCACCTTAAAATGGGTGGAACGAGGCAGCTTCGTTTTAATGATCTTATTTGGCGTCTATTGGTGTTATCAGGCGGTTAAAGCGTTTAAGCGCAAATCCGTTACCGTTCCTAAAATTCATAAAATCTCTGTAATAAGTTTGCAAAAAAATAACAAAATTACACCGCTTATCAAGCCTCAATCTCATTTACATACGGAAAATTGCGGTTGCGGACATCAACATTTACCGTCTTCAACCCAAATACATCAAGCAAAAGATTGGAAAGCGCAAGCGATGATTATTTTGAGTATCGGAGCCAGACCGTGTTCCGGTGCGATTCTTGTCCTCTTTTTAGCTTATACGTTAGATATTTACGTATGGGGAATGTTATCCGCATTAGCTATGGCGATAGGCACGGGAATGACATTAACGCTCTTTGCATGGCTAGTGATCCTTGCGCGTAATAAAGCTATTCGTTTAAGTATGTGGTACATTTCCGAGCAAACCGGTCAGCATATGGTATTAGTGTTGAAAATTCTTGCCGGTATGGTATTAATTATCTTTGGTACGACGTTATTCCATAGTAGCTTTATTGATACTTTTAGCGGAAACGGATTATTTAAACGATAAATTTTAATCATGCGGAAGATTAAAAAATCTTTTCAAAAGTTAAAAAATCATTAAAATGCAAACGTTTTCGTTTTTATTTTTTCATACTATAGAGGTCTTTAATGGATTTTATTGTTTCAGGTTTTGAAAATGTCCTGACGTGGATCGTGAATACGATTGACGGTCCGCTTTGGGATATTACTATTTTAATCCTTTTAGGAACCGGGTTATTTTTTACGATCACAACCGGCTTTGTACAACTTCGATTGCTACCGCGTAGCTTACGTGAAATGTGGGGCGGACGTTCGGCTGAAGGCGATTCTTTAACGCCTTTCCAAGCATTTACAACCGGCTTAGCCAGTCGTGTCGGTGTAGGTAATATCGGTGGCGTAGCAACGGCAATCGCATTAGGCGGTCCGGGGGCGGTATTCTGGATGTGGGTAACCGCATTAATGGGTATGAGTTCGGCGTTTGCGGAATCGTCACTTGCCCAGTTGTATAAAACACGTGATCCGAACGGTATGTTCCGAGGTGGTCCGGCATACTATATTACACGCGGTTTAAAATTTAAGCCTATGGCGATTGCGTTTGCGGTGACATTAATTTTTACCTTCGGTTTTGCGTTTAATGCGGTGCAATCCAACTCGATTGTGGCGGCAACCAGTAAAGCATGGGAATGGGACGGGCAATATATCGGTTTGGTATTGGTGATTGTAACCGGTATTATTATTTCCGGCGGGGTAAAACTTATCGGACAAGTTTCTGCGAAAGTTGTACCGATGATGGCGTTATTTTATCTGATTATTGCCGTCATCATTTTAGGTATGAATATAGAACGAGTTCCTGAAGTTTTAGGGTTAATTATTGATAGTGCTTTTGATTTTTCTGCAGCGGCGGGCGGTATGTTCGGTGCTTTGGTTTCAAAAACAATGCTGATGGGGATTAAACGCGGTTTATTCTCAAACGAAGCGGGTATGGGTTCCGCACCGAATTCAGCGGCGACGTCCGATGCAAAACATCCGGCAAGCCAAGGTTTGATCCAAATGTTAGGCGTATTTGTCGATACGATAGTGGTGTGTACCTGTACGGCAATTATCATTTTAATGTCGGATAACTACGGTAATGAAACGTTAAAAGGGGTTGAATTAACCCAAACCGCTCTGCAATACCATTTAGGTGAGTTCGGTGTACATTTCTTAGCGTTTATTTTGTTATTATTCTGCTATACCTCAATTATTGGTAACTATGCTTATGCGGAAACCAATATTCGTTATATTAAAAATAAACCTTGGTTTGTTTGGGCTTTCCGTGCCGTCGTTCTATTCTTTGTTTATTTTGGCGCAGTGCGTGACGGCGGTATCGTTTGGGCGTTTGCCGATACGGTAATGGCATCTATGGCGGTGATTAACTTAATTGCAATCTTGATTCTTGCACCAATTGTATGGCGTTTATTGAAAGATTACCTTCGTCAGCTAAAAGCGGGACAAGAGCCGGTATTTAAGATTGAAGAACATCAAGATTTAATTCATCGCGGTGTAGATCCGTTAATTTGGAAGTCTAAAGAAGATTAATAAATAACCTATTAGCATTAGCTAAAGAAGCGATAATATCTTATGGTGTTATCGCTTTTTTATATCCGACGACAAGTACGGGTTTTGTTAATTTTGAATAAAATTAGACCGCTTGCCGATTAAATCTGTGAGATTTCTCTTATTTTTTTAAGCAAACGGTTGGCTTTTTTCGGTAATTTCTTTAAACTGATAACAATTTTTAGTCGGGGTGCCTCCAATGAGGCTGAGATTAAACCCGTGAACCTGATACAGTTAGTACTGACGTAGGAAACTAATATGCTTATTTTCATTTCAATTATTCCAATCTTTTTTTCATTAAATTCATCTCGTTCAATTCATTTTAGCCGTTAATTAGCGGTCGTTTTTCATACCCATTTTTCGAGGTATTCAATGAATTGTATCGAAATTCATCAGTTGCATTTTGCATTCAAACAGCAGGTTATTTTTAATAACTTCGACTTCGTATTGCCGAAAGGTAAATGGTGCGCTTTGCTCGGTGCATCGGGGATTGGTAAATCAACCTTACTGCGTTTAATTGCCGGATTGGAAACAACGTCAATCGGTTCAATCGAACTTGCCTCCGGTACGAAAATTGCTTGGCTTGCTCAACAAGACTCCTTATTTCCTTGGCTGTCCGTATTAGATAACGTGCAGTTAGATGCTCATTTACAAGGTAGGAAAAATGCGGAAACCTTAGCTAAGGCAGAGCAATTGTTAGCGGCGGTAAATATGTCGGAACATAAAAATAAGCCTTGTTACCAACTTTCCGGCGGACAACGCCAGCGAGTAGCTTTGGCTCGTACATTAATGCGAGATGCGGATCTTATCCTTATGGACGAGCCATTTTCCGCCTTAGATGCCGTTACGCGTTTACAGCTACAACAACTGGCAGCACAGCTTTTAGCCGATAAAACAGTGCTGTTAATCACTCATGATCCGCAAGAAGCGATTCGCCTTGCTGATCAAATCTATATTCTTAAACATCAGCCGACTCAACTATCGGATGTAATTGAGCCGTTAAGCAAAGCCCCTCGTTTTAGTGCAAACACCGAACAATGGCAATTAGAACAACGCCTGTTGGATATGCTTTCTAACGATACTAAAGGGGGCAAAAATGTTTAAACGCTTACTCAAAATAAGTGGTTTGAGCTTATTGCTGATTCTCTTATGGCAATTAACTGTGATGGGGTTTGCGTTACCGTATTATATGTTGCCGACACCACTCACCGTTTTTGAGCAAATCGTCAATCAATTTCCGCTACTTTGGCAGCATAGCCAAATTACCTTTATTGAAATTATTACCGGCCTAAGTCTGGGTTTCTTGCTTGGAGTAATGTCTGCCTTATTACTTTCGCTTTCTAAGTGGTTAAACGGTTTTTTATTGCCGTTATTAGTGATTTTTCAAGCCATTCCGGTCTTTGCGATTGCACCTTTATTAGTGCTTTGGCTCGGATACGGTATGGCTTCCAAGATTGCGATGACCATTTTGATCATTTACTTTCCGGTTACGGCAGCCTGTTATGACGGACTGCGCAATACGCCCAAAGCCTATTTGGAATTGGCAAAAACCTTAGAAATTAAACCGCTTGCCATATTACTTCGGGTACGTCTGCCGGCAGCATTACCGGCATTAGCTTCCGGATTACGAATTGCAGTTTCGGTCGCCCCTATCGGAGCAGTTGTCGGGGAATGGGTCGGATCTTCACAGGGGCTAGGTTATTTAATGTTACACGCCAATGCTCGAATGCAAACCGATTTATTATTTGCTGCTTTAACCATTTTATTACTGATGACGCTTTGCTTGTATTTTGTGACTGATAGGCTGCTACGCCGTTGGCTGCCGTGGGTTCAATATATGCGATAGCGTACAAGCGGTTGATTTTCTAAGATTTTTTACTAAGAGATAGTTATGAATTTGTCTGATCAAGATTTCTTGCGTTATAGCCGCCAAATTCTATTAGAAGAGTGTGGTATCGAAGGGCAACAAAAGTTAGCCAAAAGTCGAGTATTGGTGGTGGGCTGCGGCGGACTAGGTTCGCCGGTTGCACAATATTTAGCGTCTGCCGGCGTTGGAAAACTTTACCTTGCCGACTTTGATAAGGTGGATTTAACCAACTTACAACGCCAAACGCTATTCGGTATGAAAGATTTGAATAAGCCGAAAAGTGAACAAGCTCGGCTAAATTTACAAGAGATTAATCCGTCCGTCGAAATTGTCGCCGTCAATAAGCAATTAACCGCAGACAATTTGGCGTATTGGGTGAATAAAGTCGATGTAGTGTTGGATTGTTCGGACAATATGGCAACACGTCACGCAGTCAATAAAGTTTGTGTCGAAAACCAAATTCCGCTGATTTCCGGTTCGGCGGTCGGTATGGACGGGCAGTTATTGGGCGTGTTTCCACCTTATCAACACGGCTGCTACGCCTGTCTATTTTCCGATACCGAGATTGGTAATCTGAATTGTCGAACTGCCGGTGTTTTAGCACCGATTGTCGGCATTATCGGCAGTTTACAAGCATTAGAAACGCTGAAGTTTTTACTGGGATTAGCGGTTTCTTGTGACGGAAAGTTCGGTGTTTTTGACGGAAGAACTTTGATGTGGCAGCAGCTTGAAATGGTAAAAGATAAACATTGCCGAGTATGCGGCAGACCATAATTAAGTTTTGAATCAGAATGAGGAAATATGCAAATTTTCATTAATAATCAACCGCTTGACGTAGCGGAAAATACGTCTATCCAAACGGCGTTAGCACTTTCGCAGGCTAATTTACAAGGTGTGGCGGTCGCATTAAATCAACAGATTGTACCGAAAAGCGAATGGCAAAATTATCCGTTGCAAGAAGGGGCGAAACTCACCGTATTTAAAGCGATAGCCGGTGGTTGATAACGTTTAGTACAAATTAGGAATAGTAACATTTTAGAAAAACATCCTTCATTCGGAAAGCATATAAATAAGGAAAAAGAATATGACAGATCTTCTTAAAATTGGTGATACCGAATTTCACTCCCGTCTTTTTACCGGTACGGGCAAATTTTCAAACCCTAAAGTGATGCAACAAAGTATTGTCGCATCAGGTTCCCAGCTTGCAACAATGGCGATGAAACGTGTGGATTTAGCACAGGAACAAGACGATATTTTAACGCCGTTGATTCAGAGTGGGGTAAAACTGTTACCGAACACCTCGGGAGCGAAAACGGCGGAAGAAGCGGTCTTTGCGGCAAAACTGGCACGCGAAGCACTACAAACGAACTGGATAAAACTTGAAATTCACCCGGATGTTCGTTATTTGCTGCCGGATCCGATTGAAACACTAAAAGGGGCGGAAATGTTAGTCAAAGAAGGCTTTATCGTATTGCCTTATTGCGGTGCGGATCCGGTGTTATGTAAACGCTTGGAAGAAGTCGGTTGTGCGGCGGTAATGCCATTAGGTGCGCCGATTGGTACCAATCAAGGGCTAAAAACGCAAGATTTCTTACGCATTATTATTGAACAAAGCCGAGTACCTGTGGTGGTTGATGCCGGTATCGGTGCTCCGAGCCATGCCGCACAAGCGATGGAAATGGGCGCAGATGCGGTATTAGTCAATACGGCAATGGCGGTAGCTCGTGATCCGATTCAAGTTGCACAAGCCTTTAAATTAGCGGTGGATGCCGGTCGTTTAGGTTATTTAGCCGGGTTAGGCAAAGTGAGCCAAACCGCACAGGCAACCAGTCCATTAACCGGCTTTTTAGGCTAGGGAAGTTACCATGAAAACGAATCAGTTCTCGCATTTTAGCGATTATTGGCAGACATTGGATTGGGCGCATTTCGCTTTATCGTTAAGAGCGAAAACGGCTATGGATGTAGAGAATGCCTTGCAAACATCAAACCGAGATTTAAATGATTTTATGGCATTAATATCGCCGGCGGCGGAAGCCTATTTGGAACCGATGGCACAACTTGCACAGCAACTCACTCGTCAGCGTTTCGGTAATACGGTCGGTTTTTATTTGCCGCTTTATCTCTCTAATGTGTGTACCAATGACTGTACTTATTGCGGTTTTTCGATGAGTAATCGAATTAAACGTAAGATTCTGGATGAGCAAGAAATTCTCAAAGAAATCAAAGCGATTAAGTCTATGGGCTATGAGCATTTATTATTGGTGACCGGTGAACACGAAGCCAAAGTCGGTATGGCTTATTTTAGAGAAAAACTAAAGCTGATTCGTCCGCATTTTTCCGCATTATTCATGGAAGTACAGCCGCTTCAATCTGAGGAATATGCCGAGTTAAAAACGCTAGGCTTGGACGGCGTATTAGTTTATCAAGAAACCTATAATGCCGCCGAATATGCTAAACATCATTTACGTGGTCAGAAACAAGATTTTATTTATCGTTTGGACAGCCAAGACCGTTTAGGTCAAGCAGGCATTGATAAAATCGGTTTGGGTGCATTAATCGGGCTTTCAAACGACTGGCGTACTGATATTTACTTTGTCGGCGAGCATTTAAATTATCTGCAAAATAAATATTGGCAAAGCCGTTATTCAATCTCATTTCCTCGTTTACGACCTTGTGTCGGTGGCTTGCAGCCGGCTTCGCAAATGAGTGATAAGCAACTATTACAAATTATTTGTGCATTCCGCATCTGTTTCCCGGAAGTCGAACTCTCGCTTTCTACTCGTGAAAGTGCCAATTTCCGTAATAATGTGATTCCGATTGCGATTAATACGATCAGCGCAGGATCTAAAACACAGCCCGGTGGTTATGCAGAAGAAGATGATAAACATCTCGAACAATTTTCGCCGGACGATGAACGACCACCACATATTATTGCCGCAGAATTGGTTAAACGAGGATTACAACCGGTTTGGAAAGATTGGGAACCTTATTTAGGCAGATCATTATCTTAAGTTGTATGGTTAGAAAAGGAGAAAAAATGACCGCTATTCAACAATTTATCCAAAATGCAGAACCTTATTGGACAGCATATACCGAACATCTTTTTGTACAAAAAATGGCGGACGGCAGCTTGCCGAAAAGTTGTTTTCAGCATTATTTGAAACAAGATTATCTGTATCTTTATCAATATTGTCGGGCATTATCGCTTGGTATTTATAAAGCGGAAAATTTTGAGCAAATGCGTTATGCGCTAGAGGCAACGCAAGCTATTTTGAATGAAGTGGAATTGCATTTGCAGTTTTGTCGTGAATGGGGCATTGAGGAACAAGAAGTACGTAAAACGCCGGAAAGTTCGGCTTGTGTTGCTTATACACGGTATGTACTCGATTGCGGTATGCGAGGCGGATTAGCCGAATTGTTTACAGCGATAGCACCTTGTGCAATCGGCTATGCGGAAATCGGTAAAAAGTTAGCCGACATTGCGGTAGAAAATACGCCGTATCAGGTATGGATTGATACCTATGCGGCTCCCGAATACCAAGCGGCAGTGGCAAAACTGGCTGATTATCTTAATCAGTTATGTGAAAACTTACCGGCAGAACATCTTGCAAAACTACAAGAGATATTTACCACCGCAACACGTATGGAAATTTCATTTTGGCAAATGGGGCTTGATCAAGCCATGTAGTCGGTTTTTAAAAGGAGAAAATGATGAAATATGTAAAAAAATTGGCTTTTTTGACCGCTTGTAGCTTGGCATTACAAGCACACGCGGGCGAGAAAATGACCGTCTTATTAGATTGGTTCGTTAATCCTGATCACGCTGCGATTATTGTGGCGCAACAAAAAGGTTATTTTAAGCAAAATGGTTTGGATGTTGAACTTGTCGAGCCGGCGGATCCGTCTATGCCACCGAAACTGGTTGCCGCAGGGCAGGCGGATATTGCAGTGGATTATCAGCCGCAGTTACAGCTACAAGTTGATCAAGGGTTGCCATTAGTCCGTTTCGGTACACTAGTTCCCACACCGTTGAATAGCCTAATCGTTTT
Organism: Actinobacillus genomosp. 1; assembly: GCF_029774175.1. Classification (NCBI taxonomy): domain Bacteria; kingdom Pseudomonadati; phylum Pseudomonadota; class Gammaproteobacteria; order Pasteurellales; family Pasteurellaceae; genus Actinobacillus; species Actinobacillus genomosp. 1. The sequence continues at coordinate 590,755 of NZ_CP103834.1, forward strand.
AAAAAACGGCTCGGTAAAAAGTATCGCCGATTTGAAAGGTAAGAAAATCGGTTATTCGGTAAGCGGGTTTGAAGATGCGTTGCTGAATACCATGTTAGCCGATTCGGGTTTAGCGGCTAAAGATGTGGAACTGGTTAATGTCAATTGGTCACTTTCTCCCAGTCTGATTAGCGGGCAGGTTGATGCGATTATCGGCGGTTTTCGCAATTTTGAATTAAATCAGATGCAATTAGAAAAACAGGAAGGTAAAGCGTTCTTTGTGGAAGATTTCGGCGTGCCGGTTTATGAAGAATTAATTCTTGTCGCTCATAAAGATAAAGCGAACGATGCAAAATTTTCTGCATTTTTGACCGCTTTAGAACAGGCAACGCATTATTTAAAACAGTCGCCGGATGAAGCGTGGCAGAGCTTCGTCAGCTATAAGCCAAAGGAATTAGATACAGCGTTAAATCGTCTTGCATGGCGTGATACGTTGCCGAAATTAGCAGATGAACCACGTAAATTAGATCGTGAAAAATATCAAAAATTCGGTGAGTTTATGCAAAAGAACGGTTTGACGAAAACTGTACCGGAGTTAAAAACATATACGGTTGAATTGAAACCATAGTGAACGACTTACTAGAGAGAAATATATGGAAAAGATAGCACAGGCTTTAACCATCGCCGGTTCGGATAGCGGCGGTGGCGCAGGGATTCAGGCGGATCTGAAAACATTCCAAATGCGAGGCGTTTTCGGCACTTCGGTACTTACCGCAATTACCGCTCAAAATACGTTGGGCGTTTTTGATATTCATAGCGTGCCGCTCAGTACGATTGAATCGCAACTTAAAGCAATCGCAGAAGATTTTCAGATCTCAGCCTTTAAAATCGGAATGTTAGGTACGACGGAAGTGATTGAATGTGTGGCAAATGCGTTACGTCAGTATAATTTTGGTAAATTGGTACTTGATCCGGTCATGATCGCCAAAGGTGGTGCGCCGTTATTGCAACAAAATGCGATTAATGCCTTAAAAACGTATTTATTACCGTTAGCGAGTGTGATTACGCCGAATCTACCCGAAGCGGAAGCATTAACCGGTGTAAAAATTATTGATGATGCGACCGCTTATCAGGCGGCAAAAAAATTGCAAGATTTAGGTGTTAAGACGGTAGTGATTAAGGGCGGGCATTTAGCCGATTCGCAAAGTACGCATTGCCGTGATTGGGTATTTACCCCAACGGAACATTTTACGTTGGAATGTCCACGTTTCCCGACCCGTCATACGCACGGCACCGGCTGTACGTTTTCCGCTTGTATTACCGCAGAATTAGCCAAAGGACAAGCGGTAGAAAATGCGATAAAAGTTGCAAAAGCCTATATCAGTGCGGCAATTTCGCATCCGCTGAATATCGGGCATGGACACGGTCCGACAAACCATTGGGCGTATCAGGAACTGTCAAAATAAGGAAATGATAATGTACGATATTCGACAAATGCTCCAACTTTATTTTATTGCCGGCACGCAAGATTGTCCGAATCCGACCGAAGATCGAAGCCAAAATCTCTTGTTGATTTTAGAACAGGCATTGCAAGCGGGGATTACTTGCTTTCAATTTCGTGATAAAAGCAAAAACTCGCTGGAAGATCAGCCGAATGCGCAAAAAGCATTAGCGATTCAATGCCGTGATTTATGTCGCCTATACAAGGTTCCGTTTATTGTGGACGATAACGTGGCATTAGCGATCGAAATTGATGCGGACGGCGTACATGTCGGACAAAAAGATATGTCACCGATAATGATTCGTCAGATGACCGATAAACCTTTGATTATCGGCTTATCGAATAATACCTTAGAAGATCTTTGGCGTTCCGAGCAAATGATAGAAGTGGATTATTGCGGATTAGGTCCGGTCTTCCCGACCAATTCCAAAGAAAAACATAATCCGCCGATTGGTTTGGATTTTGTTAAAAAAGCCCGTGAAGCCGGGATTCGTAAGCCGATTGTTTCTATCGGCGGAGTGAAAGCCGAACACGTGGCAACCTTGAAACAAAACGGAGCGGACGGCGTAGCGGTAATTACTGCAATTAGTTTAGCTTCGGATGTTTCTCAAGCCGTCAAACGACTATTATAATTTTTTACTTATACAAGCGGTCTTTTTTCAAGATTTTTTTGCAAAATTTCTTGGAAAAACGACCGCTTGCTTTTTTGTGCTTTTCCTTTCCAAAGTAGCGGATTTAAAGTAGAATTGGTCGGTTAATTTTCCCTTTAAATAAATTTATTACAACACAGGACATTTATTGCCCGATGAAAATGCAAAATATTCGTAACTTTTCAATTATTGCCCACATTGACCACGGTAAATCAACCTTATCCGACCGTTTAATCCAAACTTGCGGCGGCTTATCGGATCGTGAAATGGAAGCGCAAGTTTTAGACTCGATGGATTTAGAACGTGAACGCGGTATCACTATCAAAGCACAGAGCGTAACACTTAACTATAAAGCAAAAGACGGCGAAACTTATCAATTAAACTTTATCGATACACCGGGACACGTGGACTTCTCTTATGAAGTTTCTCGTTCGCTTGCCGCTTGTGAAGGGGCATTATTAGTGGTTGATGCCGGTCAAGGGGTAGAGGCGCAAACATTGGCAAACTGCTATACCGCAATTGAAATGGATCTCGAAGTGGTGCCGATTTTAAATAAAATCGACTTACCGGCGGCAGAACCGGAACGTGTGGCGGAAGAGATTGAAGACATCGTCGGGATTGATGCGATGGATGCGGTGCGTTGTTCAGCGAAAACCGGTGTAGGTATCGAAGATGTATTAGAAGACATTGTGAAAAAAATTCCGGCACCGGAAGGCGATCCTGAAGCACCGTTACAAGCACTGATTATCGACTCATGGTTCGATAACTACTTAGGCGTTGTTTCTTTAGTACGTGTGAAAAACGGCTCGATCAAAAAAGGTGACAAAATTAAAGTGATGAGTACCGGTCAATCATATAACGTTGATCGTTTAGGTATTTTTACGCCGAAACAAGTTGATACCACAGAATTGAAAACCGGCGAAGTGGGCTGGGTAGTGTGTGCGATTAAAGATATTTTAGGCGCACCTGTGGGCGATACCTTAACTCACCACCACAATTCGGCGACCGAAGTGTTACCGGGCTTTAAAAAAGTAAAACCGCAGGTCTATGCCGGTTTATTCCCGATTAGCTCGGACGATTATGAAGCATTCCGTGATGCACTAGGTAAATTAAGTCTGAATGACGCCTCGCTTTTCTATGAGCCGGAAAACTCAACCGCGCTAGGTTTCGGTTTCCGTTGCGGCTTCTTAGGCTTATTACATATGGAGATCATTCAAGAGCGTTTAGAACGTGAATATGATCTCGACTTAATTACCACCGCACCGACGGTAGTTTATGAAGTGTTACAAACCAACGGCGAAACCATTTATGTCGATAGCCCGGCAAAATTACCGCCGATTAGTAATATTGATGAAATTCGCGAGCCGATTGCCGAGTGTAATATGCTTGTGCCGCAAGAGTATTTAGGTAATGTAATTACGCTTTGTGTGGAAAAACGCGGCGTACAAACCAATATGGTCTATCACGGCAACCAAATCGCATTAACTTATGAAATCCCGATGGGAGAAGTGGTGTTAGACTTCTTCGACCGTTTAAAATCGACTTCTCGCGGTTATGCGTCTTTGGATTACGGTTTCAAACGTTTCCAAACGGCGGATATGGTGCGTGTCGATATTATGATCAATGGTGATCGAGTGGATGCGTTGGCATTAATCGTACATAAAGATAACGCGCCTTATCGTGGTCGTGAGCTAGTGGAAAAAATGAAAGAATTGATTCCGCGCCAACAATTCGATATTGCGATTCAAGCGGCAATCGGCAACCATATTATTGCTCGTTCGACCGTAAAACAATTACGTAAAAACGTATTGGCGAAATGTTACGGCGGTGACGTGAGCCGTAAGAAAAAACTGTTACAAAAACAAAAAGAGGGTAAAAAACGTATGAAATCCCTCGGTAACGTAGATGTTCCGCAAGAAGCATTCTTAGCGATTCTTCACGTAGGTAAGGACTAGTTGTTACGCATACGCGGAATATAAGCGGTTAATTTTAGCGAGAATTTTGTAAAATCAACGATATATTCCGTGTTTTCCGTAATCAATAAACAAAGGAGAAAACAATGGCACAAATTATGCCGATTATTTTTATCGCAATTTTATATGGTGTTTGGAAAACATTGGATTCAATGCAGTTACCGAACACCATTTCTATATTATTGGTAGCATTAGTTGTGATTTGCGGCGGTTTTTGGGCATTTTATAAATTTAGTGCCGATCCTCGTCGTAAAGCGGCAATTGCCAGAGAAGAAAAACGTTTAAGCCGCCCTTTAACCGAAGAAGAAAAGGCGGAAATTCAACCTCGTTCGGCTATCGGTGACTTCTTCGCTTCACTTTTCGGCGTGTTGTTCTTTGTAACGGTATTACGTTCATTTATTTTTGAACCGTTTCAAATTCCGAGCGGTTCGATGGAACCGACGTTACGAGTCGGCGATTTTCTAGTCGTAAACAAGTTTAGCTACGGTATTAAAGATCCGATTTGGCAAAAGACCTTAATTGAAACCGGACATCCAGAACGCGGCGATGTGATTGTATTTAAAGCACCGAAACAAGCTCATGTGGATTATATTAAACGTGTTGTCGGTGTCGGCGGTGACCGGGTGAAATATGATTCGCATACACAACAATTAACCGTTACGCATGCGGATGGAAAACAAGCGGTATTTGAATATAGCGAAGGAAAACCGAATGCGGATTTCTTCTATCACGGCGAAATGCAAATCGAACGTACTGAAAAAGGCGATGTAACGCATCAAATCCTAAATAACCCGTTTGCATTTAATTATGAACCGTACTTATTTGCTCAAGAAGGCATACCTTCGGGTGAATGGGTCGTGCCGGAAGGTCATTATTTTGTGATGGGCGATAACCGTGATAATAGTGAAGACAGTCGCTTTTGGGGCTTTGTGCCTGAGCAGAATGTGGTGGGTAAAGCGACATTTATTTGGTTAAGTTTGGATAAAAAACCGAATGAATACCCAAGCGGTTTACGTTTTGACAGAATGTTTACCTCAATCAATTAATATTTGAACGGGGTATATATGCAAGCGGGTTTATTTTGTTAAAAATCGGCAAAATATAACCGCTTGTATTTTTACCTTGTTTTAGAATGAATAATATGCAACTCGAAAGATTACAGAAAAAATTAGGTTATCAGTTTACTAACTTGGATTATCTATTACAGGCTTTAACTCACCGAAGTGCAGGGGCAAAAAATAACGAACGTTTAGAGTTTTTGGGCGATTCGATTTTAAATTTTGCGATCGGTAAAGCGTTATTTGAGAAGTTTCCTAAGGCTAATGAAGGCGAATTAAGCCGTATGCGCGCTACATTGGTACGAGAACAAACGTTAGCAATTTTGGCGCGCCAATTCGGTTTGGGCGAATATATGAAATTAGGTGCGGGCGAATTGAAAAGCGGCGGTTATCGCCGAGAATCGATTCTTTCCGACTGTGTGGAAGCGATTATTGCCGCTATTTATTTAGATGCGGGCATGGATAAAGCGATCGCGCAGGTACATCTCTGGTATCAAGATTTATTAGCCGAGATGAAACCGGGCGATGCACAAAAAGATCCGAAAACACGTTTACAAGAATTTTTACAGGGTCGTAAATTACCGTTACCGACCTACGAAGTGCTTGATATTAAAGGTGAAGCGCATAATCAAACCTTTAAAGTGACTTGCAAAATTGAAATGCTGGAAGAAATCTTTATCGGCATAGGAACCAGCCGCCGTAAAGCGGAGCAAAATGCAGCCGAACAGGTATTGGCTAAATTAACAACCAAATAAAATAAACCACGGAAAATGATAGATACCATTTATACCGAATTTCCGGTTATATTTCTGTGGTGAAAATAAAGGATAAAAAATGACAGAACAAAATCAACAACCTAAAACCTATTGTGGTTTTATCGCCATTGTCGGTCGTCCGAATGTCGGTAAATCAACATTATTAAATAAAATTTTAGGTCAAAAAATCTCAATTACCTCTCGTAAGGCGCAAACAACCCGTCACCGTATTGTCGGTATTCATACCGAAGATCAATATCAAGCGATTTACGTGGATACGCCGGGGTTGCATATTGAAGAAAAACGTGCGATCAACCGTTTAATGAATCGTGCGGCAAGTTCGGCAATCGGCGATGTGGATTTAATTATTTTCGTCGTTGAAGGCACAAAATGGACTGACGATGACGAAATGGTCTTAAATAAATTACGTGCGGCTAAAGCACCGGTGGTATTAGCGATTAATAAAGTTGATAACATTAAAGAAAAAGACGAATTATTGCCGCATATTACCGAGCTTTCGAAAAAATTTGATTTCGTAGAAATTTTACCGATTTCAGCGCAACGTGGTAAGAATGTACATATCCTGCAAAAAATTGTACGTAAGTCCTTACGTGAAGGGGTACACCATTTCCCTGAAGAGTATGTGACCGACCGTAGCCAACGTTTTATGGCATCGGAAATTATTCGTGAAAAGCTGATGCGTTTTACCGGTGAGGAATTACCGTATTCGGTTACGGTTGAAATCGAACAATTTAAACTGAATGAGCGCGGCACTTATGAAATCAACGGCTTGATTTTAGTAGAACGTGAAGGTCAGAAAAAAATGGTGATTGGTGCGAAAGGTCAAAAAATCAAAACGATTGGAATGGAAGCGCGTGCCGATATGGAACGCTTGTTTGATAACAAAGTTCACTTGGAATTATGGGTGAAAGTGAAAGCCGGCTGGGCGGATGACGAACGTGCATTACGCAGCTTAGGCTATATGGACGAGTAAACTTCAAATAATGATTGAAAACTGGCATCGAGGTTTTGTTCTTCACCGTCGCGAATATAGCGAAACAAGCTTATTAGTAGATTTCTTTACCGAAGAACACGGAAGAATCACGCTACTTGCTAAGGGAGCAAGACGACCTCGTTCGCCGCTCAAAGCCGTATTACAACCATTTACACCGTTATTGCTACGTTGGAGTGGTAAAGGTGAACTAAAAATTTTGACCAAAGCGGAACCCGCATCATTAACCTTACCGATGCAAACGTTAGCGTTATATAGCGGGTTCTATGTCAATGAAGTGCTTGCAAGAGTGTTGGAAAATCAGACCGCTTACCCGGAAGTGTTTCAGCACTATTTGCAATGTATGACACTCCTTGCTACCCAGCCGAAGCAGATTGAACCGATTTTACGCACATTTGAATTTCAAATGCTTAAAGCATTGGGCTATGGTGTGAATTTTTCTATTTGTGCCGCAACCGGTGATCCGGTATCACCCTCAATGACTTATCAATTTCGAGAAAATCAAGGCTTTATTGCCTCGCTTTTGCAGAATAATTATACTTTCCTTGGTAAAGATTTATTGGCATTTGAACAGTTGGATTTTTCCGATAAAAATACGCTACAAGCGGCAAAACGTTTTACTCGTATTGCACTAAAACCCTATCTAGGATCACAACCGCTAAAAAGTCGTGAACTGTTTCAAAGTATCCTACCTAATAAACTTAAAAGCAGTTAAACGTTAAAAAAGAGCAAATAAAAGCGGTCTGAATTTGTAAAAATTTTGCAAATTCAGACCGCTTATTTATATATTGATTATACCTTAGTTAATACTACGACCTACATCATCCGTTTCACCAATGGCTTGTTTGAATGAGTTGAGGAGAGATTCTCTATTATCAGCATAAAAATAATTTCCATTACCTACACATGTTTTCCAAGCATCCGCAGATTCTGATCTATATCCAAACTCTACAAAAACAAGTTTAGTATTTTCATCTTTATTTAGAGCATTTAGTTTTTCTTGAATAATATTGCACATTCCTTTTCCAGTTATATTTTTAGTTTTATCTGTTAGATAAGTATTATATTGATATGTAGAGGATCTAGTATTATATGCCTTATTTGATTTTGATGTAGAAGATAATTCCTCTTTTTTACCTAAAATTAAATTTTTAGTAATTCTACTAAAGTTAGTAAATGGAATAGAATTTCTTTCAAGGTCGGCTAAATTCAAATTTGACATATCATCATTACCATCAGAAAGCACAAGTATTACTCGTTTGGTTTCTTGATTAAGTTCTTCAGTACGACTTTTTTCAGATAACATCTGATTACTTGCTGTGAGTAAACCGGAACTAGCTAAAGTACCACCATTAGCTTTTAAAGAATCAACTCTATTTCGGAAGTTTTCTTTTTCTGTCTTCGTGTACCAAAATTGACTAGCTTTTTTCAGACCTTCTAAACATATAGAGGATTTAGGAAATGTAATATCATAATTTGGTTGTCCTATTGAATTAAGAGTTGCTTCTGTATTTACTAACGCAACAAAGTTATCAACAAATTCAGTTCGTCTCAAAGATTTGTGACTAGATGTTAAATATTGTTTGATTTTGCTTTTTGACATATTATGCAAATTATCTTGTAGTACAAATGGCAGTACACATTTATTTTCTTTGGGATGTTCTGCTCCCATTGCAAATGCCGTAATCCCAATTCGATTATATTCATTTGATTCTTGAGTAAATAATGATTTATCAGCAAGCTCTTTAAGTACTTCTCGTAAAATATATATTTTACTATTTGTACCTCCTTTTAGCTTTTCTCCTTTTATTCCATCTTTCATTGATCCCGATAAATCCGCAACCACCATTAAATCAATCGGAATATTAAAAGTATTCTTTTTAAATGCTTTAGATTTACTTGCTACATCAACTTGCTGAGGAATAACTTCGACAGTACCAACTTTTAAAGGGAACCATGATTTATGTTCGATAGTACCGCTGACTGTACAGGTTACTTCGCTAGAGCTGGTATGTCCTTTACCATTTGTATTATTTATTGTTTTACAGACTGGGGTTAAGTGCATTTTTTCTTCATTAGTTTGAGGTAAAAAAGCTTTCACAAATTTGGTAACCATTTGGCTATCACGTTTACCTACTTCAGAATTAATATCGAAACTTTCGTTTTCTTTATTTGAACCTGACAATTTATAATCATTGTCTTTACGGCCGCTATTATTTTCCGCAGTGAGAGATAATACCGCTTGTTCCAAACTATCGGAAAGGCGAGCTTGATCTTGAATAATACCAGCACTTTCAAGAGAAACGAATATAAGTGCGAGAATCGGGAGGGCGAGTAATCCACCCATAACGGTATATACGCCAGACTCATCCTGAATAAAACGTCTGGCTTGAGATAATGGGGTTATTTTCATAAGAATCCATCCTTATTAATTTATTAGCGACCGACACCTAAAGCTGATGCACGTAACCAGCCGGATTCATAGTCTTGTTTCGCTAATGTAAGTCCTTTAAATAAATTAGTCATTTTGCGACAGACCGTTACGTAATAGATTGCCGCATAACGGTTTGAGCCTTTAAAGTTTTCGGTAAGCGGTGCCGCATCGGTAATATTTGTACTATAAGCGGCTTTACATTGACCACCTGTTGAAAGCTCTTTAGATAATGATTTTGTTTTCTTTTCCGGGCGAGTAGAACTACCGCCAAGCTCTTGAGGTTTAATAGCCTCAAAACCATAGTATTGTACGGTCACATTAATCAGCTTATCATCTGCTTCGCCCATTAATTTAACCGCAAGTTTTTTCAGCTTATCAACATCTTCTTGAGTTATTTCTTCCTTACCACCGTCCGAAATATTACGTTCTTTAACGATATTAAGAAGTGAATAAGAAGTACGTTGTAATTTTCCCGTGGTTGATTGCAGAATAGCAACGTCCACTAAGAAAATAAGTAAGACGGAAAACAGGAAGAAAATAAATATAAATTCTACGGTTACCGAACCTTGATTATTATTTAGAAGTTGCTTTATCTTTTTCATATTCTTGAAGTACCACGATATTACGGTTAAATAGAGGTTCAACTGCGCCTTTAGGAACCCAGAAGAATAACGGCGTGTATTTATACTGAAATGAGTATTGTGCGAAAGCAGCACCGGCTGCTTCACCTTTAAAGCGTTGTTCAACTAAATCATTAAACGAACTTGCATATTGTACTTTCACTTCTGTAATAGCATTCTGATTTAAAAATGACCAAAGGCGTCCGTTATTTTTTAGGCTATCATTAAATAGCTGTTGATAGTTGCTGCCTGCCGGATTTTTTCTGGTGGTGCGAGAAGCTTCCGAAACGGATAAATCCAAATAAGAAGACAGCAACGCAACACGACACCCTTCAGCAATCATAAAAAGCACGAGGATAAAGAGTCCAATCGTCAGACTGAACTCAATAGTTGCAACGCCTTTTACATTATTAATAAAACGGTAAAGCGTCTTTTTCATCATTAACGTCCTACTTTGGGTGATTTCTCAGTTTTTTGTAGCGCATTAACTAAATCTTCCGGAGAAGAATTAAGATGCTCTTTACGGATAATATCTAAAGCATATTCCGTATCGCCGGCTTTAACTAAAGCAAATACTAAGTTATGAATTAAACGAGAATCTTTTGAACCGTTTAAATATTGCGGTAATAAAAGATTTGTCGCATTGCGATAGTCATTATTTAAAATACTTAGCATCGCTAAGTTATTGATAGCGATAGTGTCGTGAATGAATAATTCGCGAGATTTATTAAGATCTTTTTCAGCTGCCGCTAATTTTCCCAATTGCGCTAAGCTAATACCGCGTAAGTTATAAGCTTCGCTGCTTCTTGGAGATTGGAAAATGAGATCCGTTGCGGCTAAGTAAGCGTCATTATAAGCACCCGCTTGAATTTGATTACGGATATATAGTAATTCGATATCTTCATTAAAAGGTAATTGGCTAAAGCGGAGCGGTTCTAAATAAAGTAAGGAAGACTTACTATCGCCTGCTAAATAGTAACTTTTAGCTAATTTATATTGAATTAGAGGATCTTGATTCAATTTAAGCTGGTTACGGTATAAAGAAATCAAAGCACTATAATTTTTGGTATCTTCGTACAGTTTCTCTTGTTCGGCCTTTTGAGTAGGAGAGAGATTAGCGGTTAAGTTAGAACAAGCTGATAACGACAGTAATACGCTGGAAACGAAAATTGTTTTAAGTAATTTAGAAGACATTTGGTAAGACCCTCATTGCACCAGGTGCGACAATTAAAATGATAATTGGGAACATAATGAAAAGAATAAGCGGAATACTCATTTTGGCGGAGAGTGTTCCGAGTTTTTCTTCCATTACAAGTAATTGCATTTCACGAATATCGGCGGATAGTTGTGTTAAATGTTCATAAAGCGAAGAACCGAAATTTAAACTTTGTTGCATTACCGTACAAAACATTCGGATTTCTTTTGTCGGTAAGGAAATCGCCATATCTTGTAATGCGGCACTTAAACTAGTGAGTTCCGCTTTGCGCATAATACGTAAGATGACATAAGTTAAATCCGCATTTAAATGTTCAAAATCCATAGCAACCTGCTTAAAAGCCGCTTCAATACTGATACCGGTTTGAACGTTTACCGCAACAAGATCAATAAATCCGGGAATATCATTCATAATGCGTTTGATTTTGCTCTTTAAAATCACGCTAATAGTGATACTCGGGAACATAATCGCTAATACCACGACAACGGCACAACCTAATAAAAAAGTAAGTTGGTCATCGCTGACGAAATAATTAATCAAAGTAAGCAGAGCAATCAGTAACATTTTTACTTTGATATTTTTATCAACCAAACCGAGGAATTTTAATAACGGATTTTTATTAACCAGTAATAATTCCAATTCGATTTGTTGCTTGGTTTTTCCTTTTTGATTATTTTCCTCAACATTTTCTTTAGGACGAGTTCCTTCTAAGATCTCTTGATTTCTCTCTATTTTCTTTTTATGAGAGAAAGCCATTGTTAAAACGAAAATACCGAAGATGATAATGCCAAGGAAGAATAGAATAAGATTCATCAGCTTGATTTCCTCATTAACCACCAAATAATAAACATACCGAGTAATTCACTACCAACAACATAGTAGAGAATGATACGACCGGCAGGATCATTTATCACAAAATCGAAATTTTCCGGCGTAGTTACTTTCATAAATAAGAAGAAGCCGATAGGGAAACAAGCAACGATAGCTGCAGACATTCGAGCTTCGGAAGTCATTGCTTTTTTCTTCTGTTCCATCTTATTTGAGTCGGCGATTGCTCGTCCTAAACGAGAAATAACTTCTCGCATTTGTCCGCCCCGAGAAAGGTTGGTACGGATAATACTGATAAAGAAATAAAACTCTTTATAAGGGTAACGTGAATAACTATCGTGAAAGACCGCCATCACATCTTCTCCTCGGGCAAGTCGTTTATAAATCACCATAAATTCTTCACCGATAGGCCCCGTAATATCTTTTCCGCAACGTTCCAAAGCCTGTAATAAACTGACTCCGGATGATGTGGCGGAATTTATCACTTGGATAACTTCCGGAAACTTCTCATTAAATAGTTTTCTATTACGACGTTGTCCTAATTTCCACACGACAAAAACAAATCCAATTATTTCCGCAACGATAAATGCTTGGTTCGGAAAACGAATATAGTTTGCATTGAGATAATAAAGCCCGATAAAAATCGAAAAGTGGATAATGATATTACGGACAAGATTGTCTTTATCACCGGAAGTAAAGTAATAAACCCATAGTTGTACCGCATCGTTCACTTTTTTAGTCGTTTTGTTTAGTTTCTCAGTAAAACCGGTTTCGCGGGCGTTTACCTTTTTATGTGTTTTAAACCAAGCGGAAGCGGTAAATAACAGCAGTAAAACGCCAAATGCAAAGACGAAATAATAAAGTAGCGTCATTATTTCTCCTTAAAGATATTTTGCAGTTCATCACTCAGGTTAAACATTTGCGCATTCTGATAAACGATAGAACGCGTCAGTAATCCGTGATTAATAAACTGACCGATGATCTTGTTATCTTCATCTCGGTATTTACTTGGCTCGTATGAGAAAATATCTTGTAAAACAATTTGCCCGTTTTCCATACCCATTACTTCGGTAATATTGGTCACTTTACGTGAGCCGTCATTTAAGCGAGAAGCTTGAATAATAATATTGACGGCAGAAGCGATATTTCGGCGAATCGCCTCTAACGGTAACGAAGCGTTTGACATCATGACCATACTTTCCAAACGAGCCAGCGCATCACGAGGACTATTGGCGTGCAATGTGGACATTGAACCGTCATGTCCGGTATTCATTGCTTGTAGCATTTGGAATGCTTCCGCACCACGACACTCACCGACAATGATTCGCTCCGGACGCATACGTAACGCATTGATTACTAGGTCCTGCATCGAGATTTCACCTGTCCGTTCAACACCGGCTAGACGGGTTTCTAAGCGAACAACATGAGGTTGTTCCAGTCGTAATTCAGCGGTATCTTCAAGCGTTAGCACTCGTTCGGTATGAGAAATATAGTGAGAGAGCGCATTTAATAAGGTTGTTTTACCCGAACCGGTACCGCCCGAAACGATAATATTTACACGAGAACGTGCGGCAATAATCAGAAAATTAGCCATATCGAGCGTCATTGAACCGTAATTGACTAAATCTTGTAAGGATTTTTTAGATTTAGAAAATTTACGAATTGAGATAGACGTTCCGTCTAAAGCAATCGGTTGAATAACTACATTCAGTCGGCTACCGTCGGGTAAACGGGAATCAACTAACGGCATACCTTCATCAATACGACGACCGACACGAGCAACCAAACGTTTAGCAATATCGGTAAGCTGCTCGTTATTAATGAAAGTTTTATCGGTTTTTTCAAGAATACCGGCACGTTCAACCCAAACACTATCCGGACCATTGACTAAAATATCATTAACACCTTCATCTTCCATTAGCTCTCGGATCGGGCCGTAGCCATCGATCTCATCCGCCACTAAACTTGCCATATAAGTAGCATCCGCCGGTGTGAGATAAATAGCATTAATGTTAGCAATGCGATAAAGAGATTGAGTTAATTCGTCGATTAACTTATTACGCTCATTCTGGATTTCATCGAGTTTTTCTACGTCTAAATTACTGAGTAATTCGGTACGAAAGAATATTTGTTGTTCTTTTGTTAGCATAATAATGGTTATTTAAAGAGTTTTTGGAAGAAAGACATTTCCGCTTTCTTATTACGTTTGGCAGCTTGTCTGGAAAGCGTACCAATCACTTTCATCGCCAGTGTTTGCACTTCTTTTTGTCCTTTACGATCTAAATTGGCAATGTTTACGGTATCGCTATTTGTTGATCGCTTACTGTAAGGCATAACACCGTCTATTTCGCATTTCAGCAAACGTTCGATATCCGCAGTTGCCATCAGTTTCGCCGTTTCTTGTTTATGATCGGAAATGCAAATAAAAGTACGAATTAAACGTCCCGTATTAGCACGCATACGTTCACACTCATCTAAAAATTGTTTGGCTACACGTAGAGAACTGATTTTGCGCTCGACTACTAAAACGAACGTATTACTGTGCTGTAACATATTTGCATAGTCTTCTTTACTTACGTTAAAGATCGGTTGGTCATAAATAATAAAGTTATATTTATGCAGTGTTTCACCGGTAAGTTGAGAAGGCATACCGCGATACAAGTCCAAACTTGCTGAATATTCCGTCACGTCATTTTGGATTTTTTTATCAAATAGCAGATCCAAATCTTGAGAACCGTTATTACCTTGAGCCAGTAGTACCGGTACTTTTTTCTCGGCAGAGATTGTTTGTGCGATATGCGCGCTAATAAAGCTGGCACCGATACCGCCTTTACAACCCAAAACACTAATTTTGATGGTATGGCGTACAAGCGGAATATTTACACCGGCGAGTATTCGCGCAACCATTTGGGTTAATTGGGTTTCGGCATGAAAGTAGAGCACACCTTGTTCTAAAAACTTTTGTGAGAGTGAAATAGAGTCACTTTCACCTACTACGCAGCACCAGACGTTTTGCGGAATAACGCTATGAATTCGTTCGATAACTTTTGGTAATTGCGTTTCGTTTTGTATATCAATAATGACACCGAGTGTTTCTTCGGCAGAAAATGCGAGATTATCGGTATCTAAAAAATTGGTATGAATAATTTCAATATTTTCCAGTCCACGGGAACGAAGCTGTTGGGCGATATGATTATTAATCCTGTTTGTTTCCGAAATAATTGCAATTTTACGGATGCTATCGACACCTTCTTTGCCATGACCTTCTTGATCGAGCAATAACATAATTAAATCCTTTATAGGCTTGTTTGTATTTATGTGAATAAGGATTGCCGCTGATTATTGATAATTTCCGAAAACGGAAGATTTAATTAACTAAGGCTTTGTTTGTTATAAATAAGTAGCCTAAGTTATTGAATAAAGAGCGACAATCCTATGCTAAAAACTTAGTATTTAAGTTGTATTTGATTATTATGTCTTAGTGCACAGTCGTAATACGGGTCGTATCCCATATGATCTTCTGCAGTTTCTATTCGGCATAATGAATTTCTTTTAGCGATTTGATGAATTTCCACATAAAGAGGGTAAAGACTATTTTTTGTTTTATTATGCGTTATATGAATATTCGGTTTTACATTTAACGCTTTTAATCGCTTACTGAGTTTTTTAGCCAGCGGTTTAGCCGATTGCGTATTAGAAATAACATGAATAGCTTGGCTATCCTTATCGCTTGCCGCATGGCGTTTTACTTCCGTGACTAAATTTTCAAGCCCGACATCGGACTGATCCGCTAAGATAAAACGTTGTACGATAAGTGATTTATTCGCAACTAAAGTACTTTGCGTAGGTTGAACGGGATGTATATTTTCAAGTAATTCCGCATTAGCTATTGCATTGGTGGTTAGAGCCAAACCTAAACCACTAAATAAGATTGTGATTAATTTTTTCATTGAATAAACCCACCATTTTTTAAGAAATTAGTCGTTAATGTTTTGTGATAAACATTTTTAAGCGATGAACTGTTAAAGAAACGCTCCATGGTACCGGTATTTTCAAATGTAGGATAAAGCACTTGCGAGCCGTCCACCGGTTTTACTAAATTCACCGTTGCTACAACAACCAGTTCCTTACTTTCTCGAGATGAGGTTGCATTGCGGAAGAAAGCACCTAAGATAGGCACATCACCTAGGAACGGCACTTTTTTAATTCCTTCGATATCTTGTTTATTGAGTAATCCGCTAATAATAAAACTTTCGCCGTTACCAACTTCAAATGTTGATTTTGAACGACGAGTATTAAAAATAGGGATACGGCTGTTTTCAATTTCATAATTGCCCGCAATCGTACTAACGGATTGTGATAACACTAGACGGATACGGTCGCTTTTTTGTACTTTTGCACCTACGGCAAGTTTGATACCGAATTCTTTATAAAGTACGCTTAGTTCACCGTCTTTATCGCGTTGTACAAACGGGACTTCGCCGCCGACTAAGATGTCCGCAGTTTCGCCGGAGAGCATGGAAATATTCGGTTCGGCGAGAATTTTGCCGTTGTTTTGATCATCTAATGCGCTAATTAATACATTTAAATTATTCGAATTCACTAAAGCCAACTGCCCGCCGTTTTTATTAAAATTACCCTGAATTGCGGCATTACCAATATTTCGGAAAAAATTACCGCTTAAATTGCTCCAGTTAATGCCGATTTCGTCGGAAAAGGTTTTATTCACTTCGGCAACCGTTAATTTAACGTTAATTTGCGTAGCACTTTCTTCATTGGCATTATTGATCACGCCTTCGTATTGATATTTATCTAAAAACGGGACGTTTTCTTCGCTATCGTTATGTTTAAGTTTTGTTTCGATAACTTTTTTACCCGCACCGAGCGATTCGCCTACAATTCGATTGATTTCATCACTTTCCGCCGCGTTTTTCGCTTTCCCTTCAAGTACATAAGCCTTACCGACTTTTTTTACCGTCAGGTTACTATTCGGAAAACGGGTTTGAATTTGTTGATTGGTTGCCGCAATGTTGTTAATCGCATTATTTACGTTTACAAAATCTTCCGTAAGCGGCGTACCGTTTGCATCGAAAGCAATCACTTCCGAGCGACCTTCCGCTTTGGCATACAGCATAAAACTGTTATCGTCCAAAATTTCATAGTCTGCGACTTCGGACGAAGAAACGAAAATCGTATCGATTTTGGCATTAGTTTTGATTAATTGGCTTTGTCCTTGCTCCAAGGTAAATGTTTTTGCCATAGCCGAATGTGATAACGCTAAAAGTCCTAATAATGCGGAGCTAAGTAATGTTTTTGAGAATTTATTAATTTGCATTATTTTTTCCTCGTAGTTGGCGAATAAACATGCCACGGTGATTTAACGGTTTTTCTGTTGCCTCTAAGCCACTCGGTAATGCAATAAGTTTTGCTTGCTTATCAAGTGAATAAAATTCTTTAAGCATGGTTGCGTCTATTTTGAGGCTGATATAGCCTAAAAAATCTTTTTTGTTTTGGCTTTCGCCTTGTTTTACTTCTTCTTGAGTAAAACTTTTCACTTGTAATACTTTTAAATTATCGGCAATTTTTACCAACGAGTTTTGCTCTCGTTCCGGATGCGCAAGATCTTGCTGCACGCTATAAACGGAAACCAAATCACCGCCTCGTACGGAATCTAAAATATATTGCTCCGCATCTTGTACGTAGATTCGATAAGCGACTTCTTGAGAGGGGGCTAAGCTGAGTAAGATGAAGCGAGGATCTTCAGGCGTAATAATCAGATTAGGCGTGAGTAACGAACCCATTTTTAGATTTTCGGTCACTAAAAAGCCTTGTAACGAGTGATTCGGTTCCGCATCCAATAATGCTTTTAAATCGGAATCGACTAAGGGGCTTGTTTCGGCAACCGTGAGTTCGGAAAGGGTATAATCTTCAGGTTGAATTAATGTGCCTTTTTCCAGATCTCGATTGAGGGTTACGGTAGTAATTACTTTTTCCGTAACAGGTGAATTGCTACTCTCTTCCGAGGTGGTCGTAGTACCGACATTTTCAGTCGTTGTTCCTTCATTAGTAGGCAACATAAATAAGCCGCCGAAACCGAGAACAATAATGACCAGAGAGATAATTAATAACACTCTATAATTCATTAGTTATTTCCTTAGTTTTGATTTTTTATCAATTAAATAGTAATAAAGTGGTGAGAAAGCCCGTACTGATTGCAATGCCGTATGGCAATCCTTTTTCCCGAATGGTTTGACGATAAAAAAGCCAACCGATAATAATGATTAGCAATCCGCTGCAAGCGGTTAAAAAAAGGAAAAAAATTGCAAAAGATGACGGAACGGCCAGCATTAATACTGCTAACAATTTCACATCACCGGCTCCGATAGCATTGAGCAAAAAGAGTACGAAACCGATAACTAAACAGAGTACGGCAGGAAGCCAAGAGAGCGTGCCGTACATCAGATAGCTAAAGGGGATAATCACCAGTAACAATGCCATAATGACTCGGTTACTGATCAGTCGGTAGCGTAGATCCGTCCAGCAAACGACTAACAATAAACAAACCATTATGGCAATGAGGGTTGAAATAAAGAGTGTCATGTATGTGAAATCCTTATTTTGTTTATACCCTAAACTCAGCACTGCTAAGACGTACTTAACAGTGCCGAAGTGACTAGCTCGGAGAGCTGCTTAAATTTTTTTAACGTTTCATCCGTGAAACTTGAGTCACCGTATAAAACGGCAACAACAAACACCGCCATTGCCACAGCAATTAAGCCGTATTCAAGAGAAGTAATACCTTGTTGTTGCCTATAAAATTTAATAATGGTGTCCATTTTTTATTGATTAGCTCTTATGTAATTCTACATAAGAGCTAATGTTTATAACTTATGATTTAGTTTTTGCTTTAGTAATTGCTTCTGTTAAGTCACCGAACTTAGCTTGTAGTTTTTGGATAAAACCATCATTGCTATAGAACACCGCAACAATTAAAACTGCTACTGCTACAGCAATTAAACCGTACTCGATTGCAGTTACACCTTGTTGGTTTTCTTTAAAACGACGGATACCTTCAGTTACTGAAATATACGCTTTAGTAGTTAAGTTAGATAACATGTAATAAATCTCCTTAAGTTATTTGATTTGTTTAAAATGGAATAATGAGTGTTACCGCCGGAATGAACCCAAGTCGATAACGGAACGTATAATAAAATTAAGTTTGTTTAATGTAAATATATCTTAAAGTTTATCATAAATAGAGTAAAGTATATATTTTAATATTTTTATAAAAGGTTGTTGATGATTTGTTAAGAGTAGTTTTTTGTCTAAAAAACAGGCTGAAAGTTAAATATAATCGGCGGAACCGATTGAAAAATAAAGTAAATAAGAAAATTCTTAATGATATGCGACGAGCTATGTAAGTGTTAAATTTTGGTTAATGTCAATTAATGTATTTTATATTAAATTAAACTGGTCTAACCAGTTTTTGAGACATAAAAAAGCGGTTGTTTGTTTGTTTTTTAATCTAAAAGTCCATTAAGCTTTATATTATTTAAAATACGGATATGTAAATTTATGTGAATGGTTAATAGAGAAAGGCATATTGGGGAGTTAATACGTAATGTTCGACAAAATAGGGCAAGAGCTTGCTACTCAAGGCTTTACGACTATGTTATGCTAGATACTTAAATCGAAACTATATTAAAAGGAGATTCGCAATGTCAAAACATCTGACTGAGCAACGTTTTATTGATTTCCCGATTCATGAAAACGTGCTTGCTGCGCTCGATAGCAAAGGATTTGAGTTCTGCACTCCGATTCAAGCGAAAACATTACCGATTACTTTAGCCGGCAATGATATTGCCGGGCAGGCGCAAACCGGAACGGGTAAAACGTTAGCATTTTTAATTGCCGTTTTTCATTATTTATTAACGAATGACAGCGTAACCAATAAAAATCAACCGAGAGCAATCATTCTTGCGCCGACGCGCGAGCTGGCGGTGCAAATCGGTTCGGATGCGGAATTATTGGTTAAACATTCCGACTTAAAATTAGCCTTAGCTTACGGCGGTGACGGTTACGATAAGCAAATTCAGGCGATTGAGCAGGGCGTAGATATTTTAGTCGGCACTACCGGACGTGTAATTGATTATGTCAAACAAGGCATTATTAATTTGGATAAGGTACAAGTAGTGGTGTTGGATGAAGCGGATCGGATGTTTGATTTGGGCTTTATCAAAGATATTCGTTACTTAATGCGTAAATGCCCGAAACCGGAACAGCGTTTAACTATGCTCTTTTCCGCTACGCTTTCGCCTCGTGTGCGAGAGTTGGCTTATGAAGATATGGACAATGCGCAATATGTTGAAATTGAGCCACTACAACGTACCGGTCATCGAATCAAAGAAGAATTATTTTATCCTTCAAATGAAGACAAAATGGCATTATTGCTAACCTTATTGGAAGAAGAGTGGCCGGATCGTTGTATGATCTTTGCCAATACCAAGCATAAATGTGAAGAAATTTGGGGCTATTTGGTGGCGGACAGTCATCGTGTCGGGCTTTTAACCGGCGATATTGCGCAGAAAAAACGATTGGCATTGTTAGATAGTTTTACTAAAGGTCAGTTGGATATTTTAGTTGCTACCGATGTGGCGGCGCGCGGTTTACATATTCCGGAAGTCACCCATGTATTTAACTATGATCTACCGGATGACTGCGAAGATTATGTTCACCGTATCGGGCGTACTGGACGAGCGGGCGAAAGCGGTCACTCCATTAGTTTTGCTTGCGAACGTTATGCGGTAAATTTACCTGCAATTGAAGCCTATATCGGGCACCATATTCCAGTCAGCCAGTATGATAGCGGTGCATTATTAGCTTTACCTAAACCTACTCGTTCACGTACGACAAAATCGTATCAAGCTAAGAGAAGATAGTTTGTTACATCACTACAATAACTAAAACTAAACTTGTTTCTGCAAGCGGTCGGATTTGTTTACGAATTTGACCGCTTTTTGTTGAAACTGAAAATTAATCATTCTTTAGAGGTCAGCAATGAAAAGAGCGGTATTTTTATTCGTATCTTTCGGACTTAGTGCCTGTGGCACGGTCGATTCACAAACGGTTTGGCAGGATTTGAGTAATCTGGATAAGATTTTTGAGCCTGAACAACGTAAAGGAGTAGCGGTAACTAAAGGTTATCCGATACCGAATGCTTCGGTGTATTCGCCTCCAGTAAAACAAGACAAAAAGGTTGCCATCAAGCAATCGATAACCCATGAGAGAATTAATACGACCGAATGTAAAGATGCGGACGATTGGTATTTAGACGGCTATCGCGTCGGCCGTTCTTTCTCCGCTCAAAAGGAAGCGATGTATCAAAAACGGGTGAATTATTGTAAAGGAATGTTATCCAACGCTAACCAGTTCCAACAAAATTGGGAAAAGGGCTTTAAAGTTGGGGTGAAAAAAGCATAAAATGGCGCGGTTCAATTTATGATAAACGGCATTATTTAAGAGTATTCGATATGGCACAATACGCACTCGCCCAAACGAAAACAGGGCAAATTATTTCATTAAATTCCAAAATGGCAAACCGTCACGGCTTAATTGCCGGTGCGACCGGTACCGGTAAAACGGTGACATTACGTAAATTCGCAGAAGCATTCAGTGATGACGGTGTGCCGGTTTTTCTTGTGGATGTGAAAGGCGATCTTTCAGGGCTTGTACAAGCGGGCAGTTTATCCGGCAAAATTGCAGAACGTGTCGAACAATTCCAATTAGGCGGTGAGAGCTATTTAAGCGGTTATCCGGTTTCTTATTGGGATGTATTCGGTGAAACGGGGATTCCGCTTCGCACCACGATTTCGGAAATGGGTCCGATGTTACTTTCTCGTTTACTTAATTTAAACGACACGCAAGAAGGTTTATTAAACTTGGTTTTCCGTGTGGCGGACGATCGAGGTTTATTACTTATCGACTTAAAAGATTTACGTGCGCTACTTAAATTTGTAGCGGAAAACGCCAAAGAATTCCAAGTGGAATACGGTAATGTTTCGGCGGCGAGTGTCGGTGCGATTCAACGTGCGTTGTTAGCCCTTGAAAATGAAGGTGCGGCTAATTTGTTCGGCGAGCCGGCGTTAAATTTACAAGATTGGATGCAAACTCGTGACGGTAAAGGTGTGATTAACGTACTCAATTCAGAGAAGTTAATTAATTCGCCTCGTATGTACGGTGCGTTTTTATTGTGGTTTATGGCGGAATTGTTCGAAACCTTACCGGAAGTCGGTGATCCGGAAAAACCGAAATTTGTGCTATTTTTTGATGAAGCGCATTTATTATTTGACGATGCACCCAAAGTATTAGTGGATAAAATCGAACAAGTGGTACGTTTGATTCGTTCAAAAGGGGTTGGCGTGTATTTTGTGACACAAAACCCGTTAGATTTGCCGGATTCGGTATTAGGTCAATTAGGTAACCGTGTGCAACACGCTTTACGTGCCTTTACCCCACGTGATCAAAAAGCGGTGAAATCGGCGGCGGAAACCTTCCGTGCTAATAAAGGTGTGGACGTGGTTGAAGCGATTACCCAACTGGGTGTGGGTGAAGCGTTGATTTCGGTATTAGATGAAAAAGGTATGCCGACACCAGTGGAAGTGGCGTATATTTATCCGCCGAAAAGTCAGTTACCTCCGTTAGCCGCGGCAGAGCGTGATGCGTTAGTTAAACAAGATGATTTGTATGCCTATTACAGTCAGTATGTGGATAACGAATCGGCATACGAATTACTGAATGCTCAAGTTGCTCAAGCCCAAGCGGTTCAACAACAAGCTGAAGCAGAGAAAGCGGAAGAAGAAAGCGATTTCTTCGGTGGTATGATCGCTTCGATTTTCGGCACGAAAAAGAAAAAAGATCAAAGCGTTGCTGAGCAAGTAGTGAGTGAAGTAACTAAATCGGTTGCGAAAAAGCTGACTAACCAAGTTTCTAAACAAATCATGCGTGGAATCTTAGGCGCGATTACTAAGTAATTGTTGTTTTACAACCACATAAAAAATGCTTTTACTACTGAACTCAGAAGTAAAGGCATTTTTTGTTTACTATGCTTTTTACCTTAAGCGATTCACAATAGGGTTGTTAGACTGATTAAATCTAGGAAAAGGAATATGTTTAGGAGAATATGCCAAAATACAAATATGTTCTTCAGTGATTTTTTGGTAATGTAAAATTGCACTTGACGCCGAACCGGATAAATTTAATTTTAATGGTATTTGTAATGAGGTTGTTTTACCGTTATGCGGTCCGATATGGTAATGCCAACAGTTATAGGCTTTGTATTCTTCGGCAGTTTCAAGTTCATCATAATTACGATTAACCCAAGAAGGCTTATTTATTCCTTCCAATGGCTTACTTTCAATTACGTCCGCAATGAAATCCGCAATTAATCGTTTTGTTTCTTCATTAAGAAAAGGAAAATCAACAAAATAAGGTGTTTGCAAATTACCCGATTTAAAATGGCTGGAAATATCAACTTTCATTGAATCTCCTAACCAAGTAAGGCACGATAAATATCATCTCTTGAATGACTTGAATCAAAAGAATCGGCAGTTTCTATATTGATAGCACGAGAAAGAACAACTTGATCCGCTTCTTGTTTGTATGCATAGGTTGCAATATCTTGATAAAGCAGTTCTAGTTGATGATTAAATTTCCGTAATTTCTTTACTATATTACGAAAATCCGATGGGGGTGCCAGCTGTTCTATCGCGCTTATCAAGCCTTGAAGCTCTAAAATAGAAGCATGAAAATCTTCAATTTCTTTTGAAGGTATGGAATGTGCTAGTAAAATCGGAATGTTATCTTTCCGCATGGACTCTACCATTGAGATAAAACCGGCAATACTTGAAGCAAATGCTTTTTGCATTTTAATTGCAGAATCCGACGGCATTGCAATATGTTCTACAGAATGCAAGAAGAGAGGAGATTGCTCAGTATCTTGAGAAATAAGCCCCCCAACACACACCAATGCAAATTTAATTGCTTGAGTGATTGAATTTAATGAGCTGTTTTTCTTCATAATATAAATGTACTCTTTTTGTTCATTTAAGCCGAAAACCTTGTTTCTATTGTAGCATAAGTAATATTTTAATGTATTTCTTTACATAGCCATTTCTCAGCCGTATTTTTACCAGCATATTAAATTTTATATTACTATACCAATTATAAATCTGACCTTATTAAAATATTAATTTCTGACTCTTTAAATCATATCTGTTTATCTTGAGAATGGCGCACTATTTTCAAATGATGAAATAAAGGATAACAACAATGAAAGCAAAACTAAAAACGTTGGCCTTAGTCGCAAGTGCAACATCGGCATTCTTTAGCGTAAATACTGCTCAGGCGGAAGGGCGTTTAACCGTTTATTGTACGGTGCAAAATGAGGTGTGTGAAAATTTAACCCAAAAGTTTGCGAAGCAATATCAAGTGGAAACGCAGTTTATTCACGGTGGAACCGGTACGATTTTCGGCAAAATTAAAGCGGAAAAAGACAATCCGCAAGCGGATATTTGGGTTGGCGGTACGATTGAACCGCATTTCCAAGCCGGAGAACTTGGCTTATTAGAAAGTTATCGTTCGCCAAAACAAGCGGAGATTTTACCGCAATTTAAATCAC
Source organism: Actinobacillus genomosp. 1 (assembly GCF_029774175.1). Taxonomy (NCBI): domain Bacteria; kingdom Pseudomonadati; phylum Pseudomonadota; class Gammaproteobacteria; order Pasteurellales; family Pasteurellaceae; genus Actinobacillus; species Actinobacillus genomosp. 1. The sequence goes on from NZ_CP103834.1 coordinate 615,457, forward strand.
TAATGGAAAAACGTGGAGATAAAACCTCGATTATCTATATGTTAGTGCTAGGTTTTGGGGTAAATAGTGAGAAGTTACAGAAATTAGGTGTGAAAGCACCACAAAACTGGGAAGATTTGTTGAATCCGCAATTTAAAGGCGAAATTCAATTGCCGGATCCGAGATCTTCAGGTACGACTTACACGATTATGGCAACACTTATCCAAAAATTGGGTGAAGAAAAAGCGTTCGAATACCTCAAGAAATTAAATGAAAACGTATCACAATATGTAAAAAGCAATTTAGTTACGGCAAATCTTTCTCGTGGCGAAAGCACGGCAAGTATCGGTTTTGTGCATGCTTATGCGACGGAAAAAGAAAAAGGTGCGCCGGTTGAAACGGTGATCCCACAAGGTAAAGTCGGCTATGCGTTAGGTGGTGCGAGTATTATCAAAAATGCACGTAATTTAGAGAATGCCAAGTTGTTTATGGATTACGTACTCAGTGCCGAAGCGCAAGAGTTGCCATGGCGAGAGCATGGTGTGTACCAGATTCCGACTAATGTGAATGCGAAGGCTTCGCCAAATTCGGTAGATCCGAAAAAACTGGATTTATTGGATTTCGATTTTGATAAATTCGGTTCGAGTGAAGAAGGTAAGCGTTTGATTGATAAATGGCTTACTGAAATTAAATTAGCGAAATAATTTTCTTTGATAACAAGCGGTAGAATTTTCCTCGATTTTTACAAAAACATTTGCAAAATTTAGGTTAAATTTAACCGCTTATAAACCACGCTATGCCGTGGTTTATTTTTTTGAATAGCACAAACCTTTTATGTTACAACGTTTTTCTCATTCTTATTTTTGGATCTTACTAGCGTTGCTTGCTTTTGCTTGCTTGCCCTCGCAGGCGTTAGATTACGGCTTATTCGGCGCAACCAAAAGCGAACTCGCAGCGGCAATGGGCTGGAGTAACGTTAATATCAGTTGGCTTTGGTTTGGCGGTTTACTGATTTTTCCGGCTTTTCGTTACATTAAAGATCTCACTTTACGCAGCCGAATTGAATTGGGTTTGGCGTTGTTACTCATATTTTTTCTGGTCTTTTCCGCCGTTTATCTCAACTATCGCTTCGGCTATGCGATTATTTTTCTTGCTTTAGCTTTACTGGCAATCAGCAGCAATGCGTTGGTGAATTTAAAGGTGTTACAAGCTGATCGTTTTATGATTGTAAGCTTGTTATCTGTGATATTGACGATAACGCTTTTTATTTTATACCCGATCACCGCAATTTTTAGCACGATGTTCAGTGAAAGCAATGCGTTTGCGATCCTTGAGCAAAGCTATATTTTACGAGTTGTTTGGAACTCGTTAAGCGTATCGGCAACAGTGGGTGTGTTATCCACCGTTCTCGGCTTATGTTTTGCACTTTATACCACTCGAATGGCAAGCAAACGCACTCGCTTACTTAGCAAATTTTTTTCAGTGTTACCGATGGTTACACCGCCTTTTGTGGTGAGTTTAGGCATTACGTTAATGCTCGGACGTTCCGGCTATCTCACCGGCTTTTTAGTGGAATATTTCGGCTTTCATGCAAATTGGCTGTGTGGCTTTACAGGTATAGCCTTTTCGCATACGTTAGCGCTGACACCGATGGCGTTTATGATTTTAGAGGGAGCGTTAAAGTCATCTAACGTGGTGCTGGAAGAGGCGAGTTATACGTTACGAGCAAACAGTTGGCAAACTTTCCGCTTTGTATTATTACCGTTGCTTAAACCGGCATTAGCCAATTCGTTTTTAGTGATTACCGTGCAATCTCTTGCTGATTTTAGTACGCCGTTTGTGTTGGGCGGTAATTTTGATGTATTGGCGAGCCAAATTTATTTTTACCTTGTCGGTACGCAATTGGATTATGCGGCGGCAAGCGGTTTAGGTGCAATTTTACTCGGTTTTTCATTGCTGTTTTTTCTGATTCAGTATTGGTGGATTGGCAAAGGATCTTATGTCACGGTTTCCGGTAAAGGGCATCGGGGCGCATTCCAGCCGTTACCAAGCGGTCTAAAAAGCCTAATTTTTTGCATACTCGCCGTTTGGGTCGGTTTGACCGTTTTACTGTACGGTTCGATTTTTTACGGCAGCTTTACCGTAAATTGGGGGGTAGATCATAGCTTTACCCTAGAAAATTATCGCAAGTTATTTGGGCAAGGCTTAGATCAGGGCGGTTTTCCGTCGTTGATTCAAACGGTATTGTTCTCGCTGATTTCCGCCCCAATCAGTGCGATATTGGGGTTATTAATCGCTTATCTGCTTACTCGCCGTAGCTTTGTCGGCAAGCAAAGTTTGGAATTTGTTACCTTACTTTGTTTTGCCGTACCGGGAACGGTTGCCGGCGTGTCTTATGTGGTGGCGTTTAATCATTCGCCGCTTTATCTCACCGGTACGGCGGCGATTATCGTGTTGTCGATGGTGACACGCAATATGCCGATTGGTATGCGAGCCTGTATGGTGGCATTGCAGCAATTAGACAAGTCATTAGACGAAGCCTCGTTTTCATTAAGAGTGAGTTCACTGAAAACCTTATTGTTTGTGACGTTACCTTTATTAAAACCGGCATTTTTATCGGCATTAGTGACCAGTTTTGTGCGTTCTATGACCACAATTAGTGCGATCGTATTTTTAGTGTCGCCGAGTACCAGAGTAGCGACCTCTTATATTCTGAATAGAGTTGAAGACGGCGCATACGGATTAGCGGTGGCATACGGTTCGACTTTGATTATCGTGATGATGTCGATTATCGGCTTATTCGGTTGGTTAATGAAAGATAAACGACAGTTCTAATGCCTTGTGCGTATTGATAACAAGCGGTTATTTTTATTCAAACTTTTGCAAGTTTTGGGCTAAAAATAACCGCTTGTTTTTTAGCATTGATTTGTAAATAAAAATAAAGAGCAATCTATGAGAGTGATTTTTATTTAAAACGTCTGTATGATTCGCGCCTGTTATTGATAATGATTTTCAATAATTAAAATCTATCAATATTTATAGATCCTCATTAATTATTTTATGGAAGCGTCTTATGAAATTTAAACATAGCGTGATTTATACGGCATTATTTACATTACCTACAGTAGTGCAGGCGGATGAAGCGGCTACATTAGAACAAGTTGATGTGACCGCACAATTTGAAAAAGCAAAAGCGGCGGGCGATAAACAAAAAGAAATTGTGAATTTGAGTTTGCTAGGCAGACAGACCGCGTTTACTTCACCGATTTCCGTAGTCAATTATGATGAGAAAGCCTTTGAAGATAAAGCCCCGCGTAATGTAGTGGATGCGATTGCCAAAACCGATGCTTCCGTAATGAATTTTGGCGGAGAGAGCAATACGCTCTCCGGTGTGTATGTGCGTAATTTACAGTTAGATATGCGCCAAGTGAGTGTAAACGGTTTAGCCGGTTTGTATTCGACTTACAATTCTCCGACTGCAGCGGTGGCTTCGGCACAATTGATTAAAGGTGCTTCCACTGCAACTACCGGTATGGATCCGGAAGGTTCTGCCGGTGCGTCAATGAATATCGAAACCAAACGCGCAACCGATGAAGACGTTAATAAAATCGGCTTCGGTTGGTATAGCAATAATCGTTTACAAGAAACCTTCGATTTCGGTCGCCGTTTCGGGGCGAACAACGAGTGGGGCGTGCGTGTAAGCGGTAAATATCGTGACGGTGATACCGCTCGTCATGATTACGATGAAATGAATAAAGAATTAGCGATCGGTGCGGATTATCGTGGCGATGCGTTGCGTGTCGGTTTGGATTATATGTACAGCAAGCGAGATACCGATGGCGGACGTGCCCGTTTACAGGACTTGCAAAATCTTGCTTATACCGTTCCTGCTGCGCCAAATGGTAAAACCAACTTGAATCCGCATTGGATCGGGCAGACTACTGAAGATGAAACCGTAATGGGAACGTTCGAATATGATTTGCCTTACGGAATGATGTTATCCGGCGGTTTAGGTCATATGGAATCTCGTTATTCGGGCGCATTCGGACAAATCACTTCACTTAAGCAGAATGGTGAGTTTGAAGTTAGTGATATTCGTGGCATTGATTTCCGTTCTCGTACTACGAGTGGTAATTTGAAATTACAGGGCGATTTTGAAACCGGTACAGTATTGCATAACTGGAATATTGCTTATGATCGTGTCGTTCGACAACGTGACCATGATCAAAGCAACTATACTGATGGAGTGATATCGGGTAATAATATCTATAACCCTATTTGGGGAACATCAATAACTTCTAAAAAGGCTCAAAAGGATAAGCAAATCTTTAGTTTTGAAACAACGAAGCAAGGGGTGGATACAAAATTAAAAGCGGAAAGTCTTGCATTTGCGGATACTTTAGGCTTTATTGAAAATACCGTTCGCTTAACTTTAGGCGGTCGTTTCCAATGGATTAAGCAACAAGATAAAAAAGCCGGCACGGAAGTAAAAGCGGATCGCTTTAGCCCAATGAGCACACTTGCTTATGTACCAAATCCGGATTTAGTGTTTTACGGCAACTATTTAGAAGATTTAGAACCGGGGAATGTTGATGCGGAAACCGGTGAAATGAATAGCCCGCGTGTTAGCAAGCAAATCGAGGTCGGCGTGCGTAAAAACTGGGATAACTGGCTTACTACTACGCTAAGTGCGTATGAGATTCGCCGTCCGGGGATTATTAGTGGGAATACTGACGAACTAGCCGCACGCGCAGGCAAAGAGTATGGAAAGGAACGTAACCGTGGTATTGAATTGAATACTTATGCGAGCTTACTAAATAATACGTTACGTCCGTCATTAGGTTTAACCTATAACCAAGCGAAAGTTTTTAATTTCCCAACCTATACCGATGTGATAACTGACGGTGTACAAGTCACTAGCCCACGCTGGATGGCAAAAGCGAATGTGGAATGGGATACGCCGTTTGTGGCTAACTTAACTCTGAATGCCGCATTACAATACTATGGTAAATCTTACCAAGATAGTAAGGCGAATTATCGTTTACCGTCTTATACCACAGTGGATTTCGGTGCGAAATATGTCGTGAAAGTGGCGGATAAACAAACGCTGACTTTACGCGGTGGGGTAGAAAACGCCTTTAACAAGCACTATTGGCAGGTACAGCGCGGTCAGTATGATCGCAGTTTCGCCGTGTTAGGTATGCCTCGTACTTATTGGGCAAATATGGAATATTCATTCTAAATAGCCATTTGGCAAGCGGTCGGATTTTGCAAAAAATTTGCCAATTCCGACCGCTTGTTTTTTTATGCTCTTTATTGGGTTACGTATTTTTAAATGAACTGGCAAACAGAATTAAATAATAGTTTTTTATGGCTGATAACGGCACTTTGCTGCGTATCCGTCGGGCTTTTCGCAACCGGTTGGCTACTCAAGCAAACCGAATTCGGATATCGCTTTTGGCATATTACTCGCCCGTGTTGGCAGAAAAGCCATAAAGGGAAAACGCTCGGTTTACTTTTATTATTGATCTTTTTGATCTTACTGGAAGTGCGGATTAGCGTACTAAATACTTTTTTCTACAACGGTTTATATAAATCGTTGCAAGATAAAGCGGTCGAAGCGTTTTGGTTTTTTGCGGGGATTAATGCGTTATTGGTAATCGTGAAGATTATTCACTCGATCATTAATTATTTTGTTACCCAATCGTTTGAAATTAAGTGGTTGGAGAAGCTTAACAGTGAGATGCTAAATCGCTGGTTGCAAAACAAAAATTACTACCTTCTACAGTACGAAAAAACATTACCAGATAATATCGATCAACGTATTGAGCAGGACGCCACTGCTTTTGTTTCAGGAACGGTTGAAGTCACTCGAGGGGTAATTAATTCGATTGTCGCGACCATCGAATTTACCATTATTTTATGGGGGCTTTCGGGGCTACTGACGCTATTTGGTGTAGATATTCCGAAAGGTGTGGTGTTCTTTATTTATCTGTTTATTATTTTTGCGACCGCTTTATCGGTTTGGATAGGACGACCGTTAATTCGCTTGAATTTTAATAAAGAAAAATTACAAGGTGATTATCGGTATTCGTTAATTCGTGTACGAGATAATGCGGAAAGTATCGCATTTTATTCGGGAGAATCTCGAGAGCAGCGTAATTTAACCACTAAATTCGATTATATCATTGCCAATCGTTGGAAGATTGTGCGCAAAATGTTAGGGCTAGACGGTTTTAATACCGGTGTCACCCAAGTGGCAATGATTTTACCCTTGATGTTACAAGCCCCTCGTTTTTTTGCCGGACAGGCAACTTTAGGCGATATGCACCAAACGGTACAATCGTTTAATCGCTTGATGAGAGCTTTGTCGTTTTTTCGATTGTTTTATGAGGAATTTACCTTATACCAAGCCCGCTTGAATCGTTTATACGGCTTTTTCACCACCTTGGATAAGCTCGATCAAATGCCGGTAAATGTGCCTTACCCGTGTTCAAGAGGCTTTGTACTGAAAGATTTTGGGGTCAAAGACGCAAGCGGTCAAATTTTACTAAAAAATATCAATATCGAATTACAAGCCGGCGATTCATTGTTGATTCAAGGGGCTTCCGGTACGGGCAAAACCACGCTATTAAAAGCATTGGCAGGGATTTATCCGTTTGAAACCTTCGGGGTGGCGGAGCGTGCTTGCTTAGAACAACCGCTGTTTTTGCCGCAACGCCCTTATGTGCTGCAAGGCAGTTTGCGTGAAGCGATTTGTTACCCGAATTTAGTCGTGACGGATGAACAGCTAAAAGCGGCAATGCAGCAATGTTGTTTGAGCAAGTATGTGGATTCGCTGGATTTCGATACCGATTGGCAAGCCACACTTTCACCGGGTGAATTGCAACGAGTGGCGTTTGTGCGTATTTTATTAGCGAAGCCAGAGTTGATCTTCCTTGATGAAACGACATCGGCATTAGATGAGCCGACTGAAGCGATTTTGTATCAAACAATTCGTAGTCGGTTGCCGAACAGCATTATCATTAGCGTAGGGCATCGCTGTACTTTGCAGCAGTTCCACAATAAACGGATTAATTTGAGTGAACGGGAAAGTTATTGTTGTATGAATTGCCGTTAAAACAAGCGGTGAAATTTGCCGGTGTTTTTGTAAAAAATTGCTGGTAATTTCGTCCGTTTTTTGGCATAATTCGCCCCGTTTTTTGTCCGAAGAAGTTTAGGCGAAAAACATTCACATTTATTTTTTAACACTAAAACACACACATATCGCAAGCTAATGATCGGGGTGCTACGTAAGTGGTTGATTTATTAGGATATGTGGAGGCTAAACCCCGCTTTGTCTTTCATAAGTGACAAAGCAAACAACATTTAAGGAAAATTCTTATGGCACAAGTTTCTATGCGCGATATGCTTAACGCGGGCGTTCACTATGGTCACCAAACTCGTTACTGGAACCCAAAAATGAAACCATTCATTTTCGGTGCGCGTAACGGTGTTCACGTAATCAACTTAGAAAAAACTTTACCTTTATTCAACGAAGCTTTAGCGGAATTAACTCGCATTTCAAGCAACAACGGTAAAATTTTATTCGTAGGTACAAAACGTGCAGCGTCTGAAGCGGTTAAAGCAGCAGCAGTAGATTGCCAACAATTCTACGTAAACCACCGTTGGTTAGGTGGTATGCTAACTAACTGGAAAACAGTTCGTCAGTCAATCAAACGTTTAAAAGATTTAGAAACTCAAACTCAAGACGGTACTTTTGACAAAATCACTAAAAAAGAAGCGTTAATGCGTACTCGTGAGTTAGAAAAATTAGAGTTAAGCTTAGGCGGTATCAAAGATATGGCTGGTCTTCCTGATGCGATTTTCGTTATCGGTGCCGACCACGAGCATATCGCAATCAAAGAAGCAAACAACTTAGGTATTCCAGTATTTGCTATCGTTGATACCAACTCTACTCCGGACGGCGTTAATTACATCATTCCGGGTAACGATGATGCAACACGTGCAATCCAACTTTACTTAGACGCAGCGTCAGCAGCAGTTAAAGAAGGTCGCGGTTCAAACGTTGAAGCTGAGTTAGAAGCGACAGCTGAATAATCATTGTTAAGGCATAGCCCTTAAATCACTTTAGAGCAGGGGCGATTTTTATCCTCCTGCTTTTCTTATCTAATTTAACCTTAGAGGAATACAAAATGGCTGAAATCACAGCATCACTCGTAAAAGAACTTCGTGAACGTACTGGCGCAGGTATGATGGAATGTAAAAAAGCGTTAGTGGAAGCAAACGGTGATATCGAATTAGCAATCGACAACATGCGTAAATCAGGTCAAGCTAAAGCGGCTAAGAAAGCGGGTCGTGTAGCGGCTGAAGGCGTTATCTTAGCTCGTATCGGCGCAGGCTTCGGCGTATTAGTTGAAATGAACTGTGAAACAGACTTCGTAGCTAAAGATGCCGGTTTCTTAGGTTTAGCAAACGAAGTTGCTGATTTCGCATTAGCAAACAAAGGTACAACGATTGAAACATTAGCAGCACAATTCGAAGAAAAACGTGCGGCGTTAGTGGCTAAAATCGGTGAGAACATGAACATTCGTCGTGTTCAATACTTAGACGGTCAAGTAATTGCACAATACTTACACGGTGCGAAAATCGGTGTATTAGTAGCGGGTGAAGGTTCGGACGAAGAATTGAAAAAAGTTGCAATGCACGTTGCAGCAAGCCGTCCTGAATTCGTAAATCCTGAAGACGTTTCTGCAGAAGTTGTTGAACACGAACGTCAAATCCAAATCGACATCGCAATCAACTCCGGTAAACCGAAAGAAATCGCAGAGAAAATGGTTGAAGGTCGTATGAAGAAATTCACCGGTGAAGTTTCATTAACAGGTCAAGCGTTCGTAATGGATCCTTCACAATCAGTAGGCGACTACTTAAAATCTGTAAATACGAAAGTAACTAACTTCATCCGTTTAGAAGTTGGTGAAGGTATTGAGAAAGTTGAAGAAGATTTCGCAGCGGAAGTTGCTAAAATCACCGGCGGTAACGCTTAATTCTCAATTTAATAAAAAAGCAGGCATTAGCCTGCTTTTTTTCTGTCTGTGCTATGCAAGCGGTCATTTTTCTTCGGATTTTTGCAAATAGCATACTAAAAATAACCGCTTGTCGTGTTTGCCGCACTTATTTAATCGGAATCACAATCGCCGGATCGGCTTTTGCCGGAATCTTCTCGATCACTTGCTTTAATCCGTAGTCGTCTTTATCACTTTGATTACTGAATAAATCCGCTTGCGGATTTAATTTCTCATTAGTAATACCAATCCATTTGCCGATACCGTCGGTAAAGTTTAAACCGGATTTAAACACTTTATAAACGTGGCGTTCGGTATCATCGCTTGAAATTTTAAATAACGGCACGTCAAAGTGCAGTTTGCCTTGTGCAGTATTTAAAATATGAATACCTTTATCGTCTTCACTATGAATTAAGCCGTGATCGGAAAAATATACCATAGAGAAACTTCTACCTGTTTTTGCTTTATTTTGATTTAACTCGTTATACAGTTTTTCCAGTAATTCATCGGTTTTCTTCATCGAAGAAAGATAGCAGTTCACGTTGTGATACTTTTGCGCAATTTTCGCATCATCAAAGATTTTCGGATAATCGGTAAGGCGATCACAGGTAATCGGGTGTGAACCGTACAGATGTACTACAATAAAGCGTTTACCTTGAGCGTTTTGTGAAACGATCTGATTAAATTTCGGTAATAAAGCGAAATCACTAATATTCTGGCTAAACGAATCGCCCGTTTTTAGAAAGATTTTCTCATCGCTTTTATTTGCCAATGAAGAAATCGGTGTGTCAAAACGTCCCAAATAGCCTTGATTAGAGATCCAGTAAGTTTTAATCCCGGCGGATTTGACTAGCTCAACCAAATTTAAGCGGTAATTGCCTTCCCAAGTTTGCGTATTCGGCTTAGTCAATAATAATTTGAGCGAAGCGATTGTATTGGTGCCGCCGGCGGTGAATCCGTCAATTAATGTGCCTTTCGCATTACTCATAAACGGCGTATTTTTAACGGGATAACCGTAAGCGTGATGATAATCTTTACGCGCGCTTTCGCCGATTACCAGTACATAATCGTCATATTTCGAATCGGCGGAAAGGGTTGAAGTTCCCCACTCGGAAGGAATTTCCGTATTGTTATTTAACGCCTCCAATTCTTCTTTCACTTTCATACTTTCGTTAAAAAATTCGTGAAAGAACTTGAACGGTGCAAGGCTAAATAATGAGATAACGAGCGAACAGATGATAAATGTACGATTATCCAAAAAGTTTATCTGATATTTCTTGGTAATTGTTCGGAATAAAATTACCGAAATTAGCATTCCGACGGCCAGTAAATAGTTTGTAACGGGTAATTGCGATAAAAATTCTCTCCCTTCCAATAAATCGGTGGCGAATAAAGACGCGATATATTGATAAGAAGGTGCGCCGAAAGATAAACCAATCGGGGTGTAAAGGGCGTAACCGATTACAATAGGCAATAATAAGCCGTAAAAAGAGAGCTTAGAGCTGCCCAACGCAATAATCAGTATCACGGAAAACAGTGTTTCGGCTAAATTGGGAGAGGGGAAAAATCCCGAGCCTTTCAGCATTACATAGCCGGAAAATGTTGCCAATATTACGGCAATTACGGCATAAATTATTTGTTGCTTTGTTAATTTTTGTATCATTTTTTATTCCAAATTATAAATATGATTTCTTATTTATTTCCTGTTTAAATAGGATGGTCTATAATAACGTAATTTTGTTTTTAGTCCATACAGCATTAAGAGGCAATTAAGATGAGTAATCCAATCTATAAACGTATTTTATTAAAATTAAGCGGCGAAGCATTACAAGGTGATGAGGGCTTCGGTATTGATCCGTCGATTTTGGATCGTATGGCATTAGAAATTAAAGAATTGATTGAAATGGGTGTGGAAGTCGGTGTGGTACTTGGTGGCGGTAACTTATTCCGTGGCGCAAAATTAGCGAAAGCGGGTATGAACCGTGTTGTGGGCGACCATATGGGTATGTTGGCAACCGTAATGAACGGTTTAGCAATGCGTGATGCGTTACACCGTGCGGATGTAAATGCAAAATTAATGTCTGCGTTCCAATTAAACGGTATTTGCGATACTTATAACTGGTCCGAAGCAATTAAAATGTTACGTGAAAAACGTGTGGTAATTTTCTCTGCCGGTACAGGTAGCCCGTTCTTTACTACGGATTCCGCAGCTTGTTTACGCGGGATTGAAATCGAAGCGGATATCGTATTAAAAGCGACGAAAGTTGATGGCGTATATGATAAAGATCCGGCTAAATTTGCCGATGCGAAACTTTATAATCAATTAACTTATGCGGAAGTGATTGATCAAGAATTACAAGTTATGGACTTAGCGGCATTTACGTTAGCACGTGACCACGGTATGCCGATTCGTGTATTCAATATGGTAAAACCGGGTGCATTAAAACAAGTGGTAACCGGTACAACTGAAGGTACGATTATTTCTTAATTATCCGAATATATCACAAGCGGTTCGTTTTCTTTAATGATTTGCAAATAAAGAAAACGGACCGTTTTTTATTGCTTATTATCCGCTACGTTAATTTAACCAAATGAGAAATTTAGCGTTAGGACTATGAAAATGAAAGGGATTTAGGTAGAATTGAATGGTTTATTGACTCAAATATTGAAAGGAACAACAAATGATCAACGAAATTAAAAAAGATACGCAAGACCGTATGGAAAAGAGCCTGGAAGCGTTAAAAAGCCATATTTCTAAAATTCGTACCGGTCGTGCGCAGCCGAGCCTTTTAGACGGTATCCAAGTAGAATACTACGGTTCTGCAACACCGCTTCGTCAATTAGCGAACGTGGTGGCGGAAGATGCACGCACCTTAGCGGTAAACGTATTTGACCGTTCTTTAATCAGTGCGGTAGAAAAAGCGATTTTAACTTCCGATTTAGGTTTAAACCCTTCATCAGCCGGTGCAACAATCCGTGTTCCGCTTCCGCCATTAACGGAAGAACGTCGTCGTGATTTAATCAAAATCGTAAAAGGCGAAGGCGAACAAGGTAAAATTGCAATCCGTAACGTACGTCGTGATGCAAATGACCAAATCAAAGCGTTATTAAAAGACAAAGAAATCAGTGAAGACGAAGAGCGTAAAGCACAAGATGAAATCCAAAAAATCACTGACGGTTATGTGAAAAAAGTTGATGAAGTATTAGCGGCAAAAGAAAAAGAATTATTAGATTTCTAATTTAGACCGAATGAAGAAAAAGGCATGTATTACGTGCCTTTATTTTTGCAAAAAAATCGCTAAATTTGACCGCTTATTAGCGAGCAATATCCCAACAATGCAATAACTTATCCAACCCCTTCCGAAGCTGTTCTTCCGACAAATGTCCGAAGCCTAAACTAAATAATCTGCGTTGCTGATGATGAATCGGATAGACCTTCATTTTCTGCACTTTTGCCAGTTCGACTAATTGATCTAATGTTCTGGTTTCGTTTAATAATTCGATCAGCAAATAGAAGCCGGAATGTTCACCGTAATATTTAATCTTTTTAGTATAGGGTGAGAGTAGCTCACACAATAATTCCATTTTACGGCGGTACACTTTACGCATTCGATTAATATGCTTTTCAAATTCACCGGATTGAATAAATTTAGCTAACCTTTGCTGTTCCAAGCGAGAAACCGAGGCATTAAAAAATTCACAATATCGCTGATATTCGCACAATAAATTGCGAGGTAACACTAAAAATGTAATCCGCAGTGAGGGCATAAGCAATTTGGAAAATGATCCTAAATAGATCACTTTATCTTGTCGGTCTAAACTTTGTAACGAGGGAATCGGTTTACCGGTATAGCGGAACTCACTGTCGTAGTCGTCTTCAATAATATAACGTCCGTCTTGTGCTGCCACCCATTCGAGTAACTGCTGGCGTTGTCCGATGGTTAAAATATGACTGAACGGATATAAATGTGAGGGAGTCAGATATGCCACGTTAATTTGGTTCTGTTCCAAGAAAGGTATATCCAGCTGATAATTTTCCGAGCTGAACGGCATTTTAAAAATCGGCTTTTGATAGAGATGCAGTAATTTTTCTACCGTAGGATAACCGTAGGATTCCATCGCCCAATTCATCGCCGGATTGAGCTGTTGAAATAATAGAATTAATTGTTGTAAGCAGCTTTCTACACCCGCCCCGATCACGATTTGCTCCGGCTCGCAGTTCACTCCGCGAGAAGCCAATAAATATTGAGAGATTTGCTGACGTAAATTGAGATCGCCTTGCTTATCGCCCATATTTAAAAAATCTTTATTTGCCCAATTCGCACATTTTTTCCAACGATTAAACGGAAAAGATTGGCTATCGATTTTATTCGGGTTGAAATCAATTTCATATTCGGTACAAGCGGTCGGATTTACAAAATTTTTTACGACATTAGCATGCGGATAAGCCAACTCTGCCTGAAAACAGACAAAGAAACCGCTGCGAGGCTTAGATTCAATATAACCTTCAGCTAATAACTGTGCATAGGCACTTTCCACCGTATTTTGGCTGATTTGTAAGTGTTCGCAGAGGTGCCGTTTAGACGGTAATTTATCGCCAAGTTGCAATTCTTGGCTATAAATAGACCGCTTAATTTGCTGATAAAGCTGTAAATAAAGCGGTGTAGTTTGCTGCTTATTGAGTAGATAGCTCAATTTTTTCACTTCTGACCTCATTAATATTTATTAAATTGATGCTTTTAATCATATCTGTTTGAAATAAAAATAGCCACCGTTTTTCACATCAATAATAAGGAAATTAATATGGCTAAAATGTTAGGTTCGGATCTGGTTAAACGTGGAATGGCTCAAATGCAAAAAGGCGGGGTCATCATGGATGTAGTGAATGCGGAACAAGCTCGTATCGCAGAAGCTGCCGGTGCGGTTGCGGTGATGGCATTGGAACGTGTACCTTCCGATATTCGCGCGGCCGGCGGGGTAGCAAGAATGGCGAATCCGACGATTGTGCGTGAAGTGATGGAAGCGGTGTCCATTCCGGTAATGGCAAAAGCCCGTATCGGACATATTGTTGAGGCAAGAGTGCTGGAAGCAATGAGCGTAGATTATATCGACGAAAGTGAGGTATTAACGCCGGTAGATGAAGAGTTTCACTTATTAAAAAGTGACTATACCGTACCTTTCGTGTGTGGTTGCCGAGATTTAGGCGAGGCTCTGCGCCGAATTGGTGAAGGTGCTTCAATGCTACGCACTAAAGGCGAACCGGGAACGGGCAATGTAGTGGAAGCGGTGCGCCATTTACGCAAGGTTAATGCGCAATTACGCAAAGTGATTAATATGAGCCATGACGAATTGATGACCGAGGCAAAACAATTAGCCGCGCCGTTTGAATTATTGCTACAAATCAAAACGCTAGGCAAATTACCGGTGGTGAATTTTGCGGCGGGCGGAATTGCTACACCGGCAGATGCCGCATTGATGATGGAACTCGGTGCAGACGGTGTATTTGTCGGGTCAGGGATTTTTAAATCCGAAAATCCGGAAAAGTTTGCAAAAGCGATTGTACAAGCTACCACTCATTATCAAGATTATGACTTAATCGCTCGCCTTTCGGAGGATTTAGGCGAACCGATGAGAGGTCTAGAGATCAGCAAATTAGCGGCACAAGATCGTATGCAAGAGCGTGGTTGGTAATGAAAGATTATACAAAATATACCGTAGGCGTATTGGCACTTCAGGGGGCAGTTTCAGAACACATTGCTCAAATAGAGACACTGGGTGCAAAAGCCATTATGGTAAAAACATTAACCGAATTGCAGCAAGTTGATGCACTTGTGTTACCCGGTGGCGAAAGTACCGCAATGAAACGTTTAATACATTCAAGCGGTTTATTTCAGGCATTACAATCATTTGATAAACCTATCTTGGGTACTTGCGCCGGATTGATTCTATTAGCGAATAAACTTGAAGGCAACGAGCAGCCTCATTTGGCGAAAATGGATATTCAAGTTCAACGTAATGCTTTTGGGCGACAGGTTGATAGTTTCCAAACGGAATTAATGGTTAAAGGATTTGCCGAACCCTTTCCGGCGGTTTTTATTCGTGCGCCTTATATAAGTGCGGTCGGAAATGAGGTGGAAGTATTGGCGGAATGGCAGGGCAAGATTGTCTTTGCCAAACAAGGTAATTTACTGGCTTGTGCATTTCATCCGGAATTAACTTCAGATAACCGTATTATGGCATTGTTGTTACAACAGATTAAAAGCTAGAGTAGTTTGTTGGCACTCGGGACACCGTATAGGTGTCCTTCTTCATTTTTAGCGATAAATATTTGCAAAAAATGCGGAAAATTAGACCGCTTGTTTTTGCTGCTTTTGTTCTTGGCGGCGGCGTTGAAAAAATCGGCTGATTTTTTGGCTGCAATCTTTCGCTAATACTCCGCCTCGAATCTCAAGAAAGTGATTCATCTTATAATCTTCAAACAGATGAAATCTCGAGCCGATAGCACCGGTTTTATAATCGCTCGCACCGAAAACTAAGCGATGTAAACGGCTATGTAAAATCGCTCCGGCACACATAGTACAGGGTTCTAACGTAACATACAGTGTGCAATCTAGCAAACGATAGTTATTTTGTTCCTTACCTGCTTGGCGAATAGCGAGCATTTCCGCATGTGCACTGGGATCGGAAAGTTGAATTACTTGATTCCAACCTTCGCCGATAATCTTCCCTTTGCTATCGACTAGCACCGCACCAACCGGAATTTCACCGATTGCTTCCGCACGATCAGCTAATTGCAATGCATATTGCATAAAGTGAATATCCTGTGCCGAAATAGCGAGAGAACATTGAGTCGTTTGAGGTTTGATAAACATAATAGTAAAAAGTAGTGAAAATTTAACCGCTTGACTTAATAGCAAAATGCCCCAAAAAATGGGGCATTTAGTTAATAATATGAATTAGTCGCGGCGACTACGACCTTTGTCGGCAAAACGTTTTTCTTTAAAACCGCCTTTTTTACGGTCGTTAAAGCCACCTTCACGACGGTCAGAACGGCCGCCACGATCTCCACGACGGTCATTACGATCATTTCTATCGTTACGGCGACCGCCACCACGGCGTTCTTCAAACGGTTGGCTGTTTACACCGCCAGCAGGGCCTAATAAAGACATTTGCATTTGTTTGTTTAATACGCGTGCTTTTTGAGCAAAGTGTTGCACGATGTGGTTCGGCATACCTTGAGGTAACTCAATGGTAGAGTAATTATCGTGTAATTTAATATGACCGATATAACGGCTGCTAATATCGCCTTCGTTAGCGATAGCACCTACGATATGACGTACTTCAACACCGTCTTCACGGCCTAATTCGATACGGTATAAATCCATCGCTACACCGTTATTTTCACGATGTTCTCGACCGCCACGGCGTTCATCACGTCCACCACGGCTATCGTCACGATCTCTGCGTCCGCGTTCGCTACGTGCCGCACGAACTTCAGGATCCGGTGGAAGAATCAGTTTTTGTTTATCTTGAAGCATCATCATCATCGCGGCCGCCAATTCTTCATGATCTTGGTCTGCAGTGAATAAATCCTCAAGTAATTCACGATATTTTTCTAAATCATGATGCTCTAATTGTTTAGAAACACGTGCTTTGAATTTCTCACGACGTTTTTGCATTAGAATTTCATGATTTGGAATCGGAACTTCATCAATCGGTTTTTTCATTAGATGTTCGATATTACGTAATAAACGGCGTTCACGCGGTTCTACGAATAATAATGCACGACCTGAACGACCTGCACGACCGGTACGACCGATACGGTGCACGTAAGATTCCGAATCTAACGGAATATCATAGTTGATTACAAGACTAATACGCTCAACGTCTAAACCACGAGCTGCCACATCAGTTGCAACAAGAATATCCAAACGACCGGATTTTAATTTATCTAACGTTTGCTCACGAGCTTGCTGAGTCATATCGCCGTTTAATGCTGCCGTACGATAACCGTTACGCTCACATAATTCGGTAATATCGATTGTGCCGGTTTTCGTACGAGTAAAGATGATTGCTGCATCAAATTCTTCCACTTCTAGGAAACGTAATAACGCATCGTTTTTACGGAAACCGTTTACTAACCAGTAGCTTTGTGTAATATCTGGCGCAGAACGTTGGGTCGCCTGAATTTTGACTTCTTGCGGATCTTTCATAAAACGGCGAGTAATGCGACGAATCGGCTCCGGCATGGTTGCGGAAAATAATGCGGTTTGGTGATTTTCCGGTAATTCCGCCATCACGGTTTCAACATCGTCAATAAAGCCCATACGAAGCATTTCGTCCGCTTCATCCAATACGATAGATTGAAGGGCGGAAAGGTCTAATGTGCCGCGACGAATATGGTCAAGAATACGACCAGGTGTACCGACGACAACTTGCGAGCCTTGTTTTAATGCACGTAATTGAATGTCATAACGCTGACCGCCGTAAACGGTAACAACATTAATACCTTTCATATTTTTAGTAAATTGTTCGCACGCATCCGCCACTTGAATTGCAAGTTCACGAGTCGGTGCCATTACTAACATTTGCGGATGACGTTTAGATGAATCAATTTGCGCCAACAACGGTAAAGAGAATGCCGCTGTTTTACCGCTACCGGTTTGAGCCATACCGAGTACGTCGCGACCGGCTAATAAATGAGGGATTGTTTCTTGTTGAATCGGCGATGGGTTTACAAACCCCATATCATTTACTGCATCAAGAATAGATTGTGGAAGACCAAGGTCTGCGAAAGTTAAAGAATTAGTTGTCATAAAAAACCATAAATAATAATAGACAATAGACTATTTCGAATAAATATAAAAAATATATTTATTCGTCCATATCCATCATCAATTGATAGAAATTGTTGAGTATTTAGGAAAGAAAAAATGAAATAAAGAAGCAATATCAAATGCTTTTAACAAATTGTCCCAAGAGTATAAGCGGTCTGTTTTACAAAAAAATCGTAAAATTAGACCGCTTCATTCGTCCTAATTTTTCCCAACAACGGGATCATCTTGAACTACTACATTGCTACCGCCACGGAGCTGAGAGAGTTCAAATAGGGCAAAACGATACTCAACAAAGTTAAACACTTGATTTGCAAGAGAGAGACGGAAAAGCGTGGTCGCTTCATCCGTTTTATTTAATTTGAGTTTTTGTTTTGCTAAATAAAAATATGTTTCAGTTAAAATTTCTGCATAAGAAGCAGTATTAGGTTGTGCTTCTGCATCCATTCTAGCACGAAGTTCGCCTAGAGTTAAGTCCCCTAAGAAATAATGTACAACATTTGTTCCCCAAAATTCCGGAGAAAGCGTTTTAGCACGCGTAATTAAGTTGTTTTTTGCTTCTGTAGGTTTAAGTTCCAACTCATTGAAATATAACCATAATGTTCGGTATGGATCTTGTTTTTCCGCTTCATAAAAGCGTAATAAATCACGCTCGGCTTCAGAATAACGACCGCTATAATAAAAAGCTAACCCGCGATTAAGATAGGTATAATTATAGTTCGGATCTAATTCCAATACCGCATTAAAGGCATCAATCGCACTGTCATAATCATCTTCAAGTAACAGATATAGCCCCATATAGTTATAAGCGGCAACCATTTTCTGGTTCAATCCGATAGCTTGAGTAAAATCATAGCGTGCAAGCGACCAAAGCCCTAGACTGTCATAGAGTACACCGCGTTCAAAGTGAAGAGCGGCACGTTCGTCCGGATTTAATTTGGCTTCTTGTAGTACTTGCGTTAAACGAACTACCATTACTTCTTGTTCAAAGCGTAATTGAGGGTTTAATTCGGCTAAAGCTAAACGATTGGAAGAAACCATTTCCGACGAGTGACGGCTGATACAACCGGTCAGAAATAGTAACGCCAAAAGATTAAGCATCAAGAAGCGAAGATGAAACACTTTAAAAATCAGTAAAAACATTAGGTAAGTAGCCTTTGAGAAAATATATCTACCTTCACGCAATGGAAGGTAGATATTCTGTCATTAAATCTCAGTTTGTGGTTCTGATGAAACTTCCGCTTCTTCAGCTACGTTTTCGGCAACAGGGGTATCGTTATTAATATCTTTCATTGTTAAACGAATACGGTTTTGACGATCGATCTCAACTACTTTCACAGTCACTTCTTGACCTACGCTTAAGTAATCGGCTACACGTTCAACACGTTCATTCGTAATTTGTGAAATATGCACTAAGCCTTCTTTGCCACCTAAGATAGAAACAAAGGCGCCGAAATCAACGACACGTGTAACTTTACCTTTGTAGATTGCGTTCACTTCAACTTCAGCCACGATGTCTTCGATACGAGCCATTACTGCTTTTGCCGCATTGTTATCGGTTGCGGCAATTTTAACCGTACCGTCGTCATCAATATCAATCGAAGTACCGGTTTCTTCGGTTAATGCACGAATTACCGCACCGCCTTTACCGATAACGTCTTTGATTTTCTTCGGATCAATTTTCATCGTATGGATACGAGGCGCAAAATCAGAAATGTCTGCACGAGGTGCAGGAATCGCTTGTTCCATCACGCTTAAAATGTGCATACGCGCACCTTTTGCTTGATTTAATGCGATTTGCATAATTTCCGGTGTGATACCTTCGATTTTAATGTCCATTTGAAGTGCGGTAACACCTTCACGCGTACCGGCTACTTTAAAGTCCATATCGCCTAAGTGGTCTTCATCACCTAAGATATCCGAAAGTACTACGAATTTTTCTTCTTCTTTCACTAAGCCCATTGCGATACCCGCAACCGCCGCTTTAATAGGCACGCCGGCATCCATTAACGCTAAAGAAGCACCACATACGGAAGCCATTGAAGACGAACCGTTTGATTCGGTAATTTCAGATACCACACGAACTACATACGGAAACTCTTCCGCAGTCGGCATTACCGCTAACACACCGCGTTTTGCTAAACGACCGTGGCCGATTTCACGACGTTTCGGCGAACCGATACGACCCGTTTCACCGACAGAGTACGGAGGGAAGTTATAGTGGAATAAGAAACGGTCCGATTTCTCGCCGGTTAATTCGTCAATAATTTGTGCATCGCGCTCAGTGCCTAAGGTTGCAACCGCTAATGCTTGCGTTTCACCACGGGTGAAGATTGCAGAACCGTGCGTACGAGGTAATACGCCGGTGCAAATGTCTAATGCGCGAACGGTATCTACCGTACGACCGTCAATACGCGGCTCGCCGGCAATGATACGACCGCGAACAATAGAACTTTCTAATGCGGTAATAATATCGATAATCGCACCTTCCGAAACAGTTTCGTCTTGTGCGGTTAATTGTGCGATAACATCCGCTTTAATTGCATCAATTTGTTCGTAACGCGCTTGTTTTTCTGTAATACGATACGCATCGCCGATACGAGCTTCCGCTAACGCTTTTACTTGATTGATTAATGCAGTATTCGGTTCCGGTGCAACCCAATCCCAACGTGGTTTGCCCGCTTCTTTTACGAATTCTTTGATGTTTTCAATTACTACTTGTTGTTGCTGATGACCGAATACGACTGCGGATAACATTTGTTCTTCAGAAAGAATATCCGCTTCCGATTCAACCATTAATACCGCTTTATCCGTCCCTGCTACTACAAGGTCTAAGCGACTGATTTTTTGTTCTGAAGTGGTCGGGTTTAATACGAATTGATCATTGATAAAACCGACACGAGCAGCACCGATAGGGCCGTTGAACGGTACGCCTGATAATGAAAGTGCGGCGGAAGCACCAATCATTGCCACTAAATCCGGGCTGATTTGCGGATTCACCGAAACAACCGTAGCAATCACTTGAATTTCGTTAAAGAAACCTTCTGGGAAAAGCGGACGCACAGGACGGTCGATTAAACGAGCGATTAATGTTTCGCCTTCTGACGGACGACCTTCACGTTTGAAGAAACCGCCCGGAATACGACCTGCCGCATAAGTACGTTCTTGGTAATCAACTGTTAAAGGGAAAAAGTCTTGACCTTCTTTGACATCTTTTTTGGCCACAACGGTTACGAATACGGTTGTATCGTCCATGCTCGCCATAACGGCTGCCGTTGCTTGACGTGCGATAGCACCTGTTTCTAAGGTTACGGTATGCTGACCGTATTTAAATTGTTTAACAATTGGATTCATTTTGACATTCCTATTAATTTTATTACTTTATATTTGTTTTATTTCTTTAAATTGCGACTAGCAAAAATTCTCTAATCAATTTGATTTTATTTAGCAGAAAATTTTTGATAGCCGCCTCTCTAAAAATAAGAAACAAAACGAATCTATTATACAGAAAGTTTTATAGAAAATCGCCTATTATTTTAGAGCTTGTAAGATTTTTACAAAATCAGACCGCTTAGCTTTTTTGAGGTGGACAGATATCCATAAATCATAGAAAATAAACGGTCTTTTTTACTAAATAATTTGCAAAAAATGAGTACAGAAATCAATTACGAAGGCGTGGAGCAAATGCCGATTAAGCGTTTCACCGAAGACGCTTACCTCAACTATTCGATGTACGTCATTATGGACCGTGCTTTGCCGTTTATCGGCGACGGTTTAAAACCCGTACAACGCCGTATTATTTATGCAATGTCCGAGTTAGGCTTAAATGCTTCGGCAAAATATAAAAAATCGGCACGTACCGTCGGGGACGTGTTAGGTAAATTCCATCCGCACGGCGATAGTGCTTGTTATGAAGCGATGGTATTAATGGCACAGCCGTTCTCTTATCGCTATCCGCTTATTGACGGACAAGGAAACTGGGGTGCACCTGACGATCCTAAATCTTTTGCTGCAATGCGTTATACCGAATCAAAACTGTCGAAAATGGCAGAGGTGTTACTGGGCGAATTAGGACAAGGTACAGTTGATTACCAACTGAATTTTGATGGTTCGCTTGAAGAACCGAAATATTTACCGGCACGTTTACCGCATATTTTGCTAAATGGCACGATGGGGATTGCAGTCGGTATGGCAACCGATATTCCGCCGCACAATATCAATGAATTAGCCGAAGCGAGCGTAATGTTGTTGGAAAACCCGAAAGCAAGTTTTGCCGAATTAATGACGGTGGTACAAGGTCCGGATTATCCGACCGAAGCGGAAATTATTACGCCTAAAGCCGATATTGCCAAAATGTATGAGCAAGGTAAAGGCTCAATCAAAATGCGTGCGGTATGGAAAAAAGAAGACGGCGAAATTGTGATTTCGGCATTACCGCATCAAGCTTCACCGTCAAAAGTGATTGAGCAAATCGCAACGCAAATGCGTAATAAAAAATTGCCGATGGTGGATGATATTCGTGATGAATCGGATCACGAAAACCCTATTCGTATCGTGATTGTACCTCGCTCAAATCGTATTGATTTTGAAGCGTTAATGGATCATTTATTTGCCACAACCGATCTTGAGAAAAGCTATCGCGTCAATATGAATATGATCGGGCTGGACGGTAAACCGGCGGTGAAAAATCTGCACACGATTTTAACCGAATGGCTAATGTTCCGCCGTACTACGGTAACGCGCCGTTTAAGTTACCGTTTAGATAAAATTTTAAACCGCTTGCATATTTTAGACGGTTTGATGATCGCTTTCCTGAATATTGATGAAGTGATCGAAATTATCCGCAATGAAGATGAACCGAAAACGGCATTAATGGCTCGCTTTAATTTAAGTGAAGTACAAGCCGAAGCGATTTTAAATTTACGCTTACGTCATTTGGCAAAATTAGAAGAACACGAATTGCAGGCGGAAAAATCACAGCTTGAAAAAGAGCGTGATGAATTGCAATTAACGCTTGGTTCGGAACGCCGTTTAAATACGCTGATTAAAAAAGAAATTCAGGCGGATGCAAAAGCGTTTGCCAGCCCACGCCGTTCGCCATTGGTTGAACGTGCTGAAGCGAAAGCAATTTCTGAAAGTGACTTAACCCCGACTGAAGATGTTACGGTGATTCTATCGGAAAAAGGCTGGGTACGTTGTGCGAAAGGGCATGATATTGACGTGCAAGGCTTAAGTTATCGTGCCGGTGATGGTTATCTTTCACATGCATATGGCAGAAGTAATCAGCCGGTCGTGTTTCTCGATAGCACGGGGCGAGCTTATGCGCTTGATCCGACTTCGCTACCATCGGCACGTTCTCAAGGCGAACCGCTCACCGGTAAGATTACTTTGCCGGAAGGGGCAACCGTTCAGCAAGTATTAATGGCGAACTCGGAAACTAAAGTCCTGATGGCATCAGATTCCGGCTATGGCTTTATTTGTAGCTTTGAAGATTTAGTTTCTCGCAATAAAGCGGGTAAAGCAGTCATTTCTTTAACCGAAAATGCCAAAGTGCTGCCACCGCAATTAATTGATAATGAAACTGAACTTTCACTTGTCGCAATGAGTAGTGTCGGACGAATGTTAGTATTCCCGATCACCGAATTGCCACAGCTTTCGAAAGGTAAAGGGAATAAGATTATCAATATTTCCGCACAGGCGGCAAAAGAAGGTAATGAATTGCTTGCCCGTTTATTACTGGTTAAACCGATACAATCGTTAGTGTTTGTTTCCGGCAAACGCAAAATTACCCTTAAACCGAGTGATATTGATAATTACCGTGGTGAACGTGCAAGAAAAGGTTCTCAACTTGTAAGAGGCCTAAGCGCGACTTCGACAGTGGAAATTGTAGACTAATTATTTCCTCATCAGACAAACGGTCAAATTTCGTAAAAACTTTGCGGAATTTGATCGCTTCTTTTTTTGATTTCATTCCTATTTGATTCACATTCCTGTACAATAAACACCATTTTTTCATCAACAAACGATAAAGCTGTATGCAAAACGAATTGGCACAGACAATCCCAGAACTGATCAACTGGACGAAAGAGCGAGAATTCTCTCTTTCGCTCTCTTCTGATCGCCTTGCCTTTCTCTTGGCGATTTCCATTTACAATAACGAACAAACGGACGGAGAACTTCTCGAAAGTGATCTAGTGGATCTTTTTCGTTATGTTTCTGAGGCATTCGACCAAGCGGAAGCCACCCTTACACAACGTGCCAATAATGCGATTAACGATTTAGTTAAGCAGCGTTTTCTTAACCGTTTTTCCAGCGAATTTACCGAAGGTTTAGCCATTTATCGTATCACGCCATTAGGTGTGGGTGTGGCGGATTATTACGTGCGTCAGCGAGAGTTTTCTACCTTACGTTTATCCATTCAGCTTTCAATTGTAGCAGACGAGATTCAGCGTGCTTCATCGGCGGCGGAAGAGGGCGGTGACGAGCGTTTTTGGCGCAATAACGTATTTGCACCGCTTAAATATTCGGTAGCGGAAATTTTCGATAGTATCGATCTTTCCCAACGTATGATGGATGAAAACCAACATCAAATTCGTGAGCGAATTGCCGAGCTATTAAGTCAAAATTGGCATGAAGCGATTCTTAGTTGTGAACAATTACTGGACGAAACCTCGGGTAATTTACGTGAGCTACAAGATACGCTTAATGCGGCAGGTGACAAGTTACAGGCGCAATTACTGCGTATTCAAAGCTGCTTGATTGGGCGTGATGATTTGGATTTTGTCGATCAACTGATTGTCAATCTGCAAAACAAATTAGACCGTATCATTAGCTGGGGGCAACAAGCGATTGACCTGTGGATCGGTTATGATCGCCACGTTCATAAATTTATTCGTACGGCGATTGATATGGATAAAAACCGTGTATTCGGTCAGCGTTTACGCCAATCTATTCAAGATTATTTCAATGCACCTTGGTTACTTTATACTGCGAAAGCGGAATCACTATTAGATCTACGTGACGATGAAACGATGCTGAATGAGGCGGAAGCGGTCGGTGAGTTGCCGAGCGAATTGGAATACGAGTCGCTTTCAGATGTTCAAGAACAGATTATCAGTGTAATGCAAGCGCATTTAGCACCGTTTAGGGCAGAAGACAAACCAATCGATCTTGGTGCGGTATTACGTGAGCAACTGGCACTTTATCCGCAATCTCGTCATTTTGATGTGGCACGAATTATTGTGGATCAAGCGGTAAAACTCGGTATGGCAAGCCTCGATAGCCAAGCGGTTTACCCAGAGTGGCAAGCAATTAATGATAAGGGTGCAGAAGTTCAGGCGAACGTAATCGACCAATATAACAAATAGTAGGGTGGGCATTTTGCCCACCATTGGAAAAACAGAAAGTTTAATGGTAGGCAAAATGCCTGCCCTACGAGAGTAAAATATGACAGAGCAAATTCAAGACGTTATTTCTCAAAAATTGGCAGTGGCAATTGCCAACCCGATTTTCCCGGAGCTAGACAGCCAACTTCGTGCCGGTCGCCATATTAATACGGAACAGCTGGACGAACACGCTTTTTTAATGGACTTCCAAGCCGAGTTAGAAAGTTTTTACCGCCGTTATCACGTGGAATTAATTCGTGCGCCGGAAGGCTTTTTCTACTTACGCCCGAAAGCATCAACTTTAATTGCTCGTTCGGCAATGTCGGAAATGGAAATGTTAGTGGGTAAAGTACTTTGCTATCTTTACCTCAGTCCGGAGCGTTTAGCGCAACAAGGTATTTTTAGCCAAGATGATGTATATGAAGAGCTGATGAATCTCGCTGATGAAAGCAAATTACTCAAGGCGGTGAATCCGCGTTCGACCGGTTCTGACTTAGATAAAGCAAAATTAGCCGAGAAAGTTGGTGGTGCGTTACGCCGTTTGGCACGTATCGGTATCATTACTCGTATTGGTGAGCAAAACAGCAAGAAATTTGTGATCTCGGAATCGGTGTTCCGTTTCGGTGCGGATGTCCGAGTGGGCGATGATCCGCGAGAAGCGCAATTACGCTTAATTCGTGACGGTGAAGCGACAACGCCGGCAATTTTAGCGGAACAAGCGGTCGAATTTTCAGAAAGTGCTGTAGAAGATGAGAGCGAAGAGTAAGTTTAGGTAATTATATGACACAGTTTTTAGCTGATAGCGATTATAAGCAATGGCTGGCAGATTTAAAATCTCGTATTAAGCAAAGTCAAATAAAGGCTGCTGTAAGTGTCAATTATGAATTGCTTAATCTATATTGGGAACTTGGAAAAGAAATACTTATTCGCCAAGAAAATTATGCTTGGGGAGAGGGATTTCTTAAGGCTCTAAGTCGAGATTTAAAGCATTCTTTTCCCGAAATATCAGGTTTTTCAGAGGAAAATCTCAAGAAAATTCGATATTGGTATAAATTTTATACTCAAGATGATTTGTTCTCTTCTTCTGAGAATAAAACTAATAATGTAATCGGGTTACAAGCTGTAACCCAATTTGAAGCATTGATTAAATCTATCCCTTGGGGTCACAATCAAAGGATTATGTATAAGTGTCAGACTGTTCCGCAGGCTTTGTTTTATGTACAGAAAACATTAGAAAATGGTTGGAGCCGTTCGATCTTAGAACATCAAATAGACAGCAAACTTTATGAAAGACAAGGGAAGGCAATTAGTAATTTTGAAGTGAGGCTTCCATCGGAACAATCAGACCTAGCTCAACAAACGTTAAAAGATCCTTACAATTTTGATTTTCTGACACTAAGAGAAAATTATGATGAAAGGGAGTTGGAAAGTCGGTTAGTTGAAAAAATTACACAATTCTTGCTGGAACTTGGTACAGGGTTTGCTTATATGGGGCGACAGGTTCATATTCAGGTCGGAAAAAGTGATTTTTATATGGACTTGTTGTTTTACCATGTCCGCTTACGCTGTTATGTGGTTGTAGAGTTGAAAACAGAAAAGTTTAAGCCTGAGTTTGCAGGAAAATTAAATTTTTATGTTACAGCGGTTAATAGACAAATAAAAAGCATACAAGACAATCCTACTATTGGTATTCTGATTTGTAAGGATAAAGACGATATTGTTGCGGAATATGCGTTAAGTGATATGTCACAACCAATAGGTATTAGTGAATATCAAATTACTCAATGTTTAAGTGAAGAATTTAAAAGTAGCTTACCAACAATTGAAGAAATTGAAAAAGAGTTGGAATAAATAAAATGACAGATACAAACGAATTATTTGAAGATCAAACCACTGCGTTGCAAAATTCTGCACCAATCGCACCGCTTGCCAATCCTCAACATACAGTGAGCCGTGGTAAATTCCGTTCGCTTACGTTAATTAACTGGAACGGTTTTTTTGCACGTACCTTCGATTTAGACGAGTTGGTGACCACGCTTTCGGGCGGTAATGGTGCGGGTAAATCCACCACAATGGCGGGTTTTGTGACCGCTTTGATCCCCGATCTTACCCTATTAAACTTCCGTAATACGACAGAAGCCGGTTCAACCTCGAGCTCTCGTGATAAAGGTTTATACGGGAAATTAAAAGCCGGTGTGTGTTATGCGGTATTAGAGTCGTTGAACTCTCGTGGACAACGTGTAATTACCGGTGTGCGGTTACAACAAGTGGCGGGGCGTGACAAAAAAGTGGATATTCGCTCGTTCTCGTTACAAAACGTGCCGATGAGTGATTCAATCATTAGTATACTGACTGAACAAGTTGGCGAAAAAGCACGTGTATTGCCGTTAGCGGATTTAAAAGACAAATTTGATGGTTCGGAAGTGCTATTCAAGCAATATCACTCGATTACCGATTATCACAGCTTTATGTTCGATTTAGGCGTGATTCCTAAACGTTTACGCTCCTCGGCGGATCGCAGCAAATTCTATAAATTAATCGAAGCGTCGCTTTACGGTGGTATTTCAAGCGTGATTACCAAATCGTTACGTGACTATTTATTACCGGAAAACACCGGCGTTCGCCAAGCGTTCCAAGATATGGAATCGGCATTACGTGAAAATCGTATGACGTTAGAAGCGATTAAGGTTACGCAATCTGATCGTGATATGTTTAAACACTTGATCACCGAATCGACTAACTACGTTTCTGCCGACTATATGCGCAATGCAAATGAGCGCCGTGGTAACGTACAAATTGCGTTAGAGCAACGCCGTGCGTGGTATGAATCAAAATCGAAACTTGAATTGGAACAGCAACGTTTAATCGAATTTAGCCGTGAAGTAGCGGATATTTCAGAAAACGAAAGTGGCTTAGAAGCGGAATACAATTCAGCGAACGATCACTTAAATTTAGTGATGAATGCGCTTCGTCACCAAGAAAAAATCGAACGTTATCAAGATGAAGTCGCGGAACTCAATGAAAAGTTAGAAGAGCAACAAATTGCGTTGGAAGAAGTTTCCGAACAAGTGGAAACTGCGCAAGTAAGAGCGGATGATGCTGATGAGCAAGTGGAAGAATTACGCTCACAGATGGCGGATTATCAGCAAGCGTTGGATGCGCAGCAAACACGTGCATTGCAATATCAACAAGCGATTGCCGCATTAGAAAAAGCGAAACAACTTTGTGGCTTACCACATTTAGATCTCCATAATGTGGAAGATTATCATGCCGAGTTTGCCGCACAAGCGGACGATTTAACCGATCAAGTTTTCGAACTGGAACAACGTTTATCCGTTTCGGATATGGCGAAAACGCAGTTTGAAAAAGCTTATGAATTAGTTTGCAAAATTTCCGGTGGAATTGACCGCTCTGAAGCGTGGAATGAAGCGAGAAGTTTGCTGACAGCGTTTACCGATCAAAAAATGCAGGCAACACAAGCGGTCGCTTTACGCCAAAAACTTGCAGATTTAGAACAACGGTTACATCAACAACAAAATGCGGAACGCCTATTAGCTGAATTTAACCAAAAAGCACAAACGCAATTTGAAACCGCGGAAGAATTAGAGAGCTATTTCGAACAGCAACAGGTACGTCTTGAAGATGTGGAAGCGGAATTAGCGGAATTTGTTGAAGTGCGTTCGACGCAGCGTCAGCAACGTGAACAGCTTAATCAGCAATATAATCAACTGGCGAAAACCGCACCGGCATGGCATACGGCACAATCCGCATTAGCACGTTTAGAAGAGCAATGTGGTGAAAAATTTGAAGCCAGCCAATCGGTAATGCAGTTTATGCAAAATATGCTGACCAAAGAGCGTGAAGCCACTTTAGCACGTGATGAATTAGCACGCCGAGAAGCTGCGTTAGACGCACAGATTACTCGTTTAAGTCAGCCGGACGGTTCGGACGATGTTCGCTTAAATCAATTGGCGGAACGTTTTGGCGGCGTATTACTTTCTGAATTATATGATGATGTATCGATTGATGATGCACCGTATTTCTCAGCACTTTACGGTGAAGCTCGTCATGCAATTGTGGTACGTGATTTAGAAAGCGTTAAAGCACAATTAGAAAAATTAGACGATTGCCCGACCGATCTTTATTTGATCGAAGGTGACCCGTCAGCATTTGATGATGCGGTATTTACTGCAGAAGAATTGGCCGAAGGTGTGGTGGTCAAAGTATCTGATCGCCAATGGCGTTATTCTAAGTTCCCAGAAGTGCCGTTATTTGGACGTGCAGCACGTGAGAAACATTTAGAAACGTTAAAAGCCGAGCGTGATGAAGTGAGCGAACAACATGCGGAACGTGCCTTTGACGTGCAAAAATGTCAGCGTTTACATCAGCATTTAAGCCAATTTGTCGGTACGCATTTAAGTTTAGCCTTCCAGCCGAATCCGGAAGAGCAAATGCAAGAAATTGCGGTGGAACGTACTGAAATCGAACGTGAACTTAACCAAGCAGCAGGCAACGAACAGCAATTGCGTACTCAATTAGATTCAGCAAAAGCGAAATTGCAAATGTTGAATAAAATTCTACCGCTTGTTAGCTTGTTAGAAGACGAAACCTTAGCGGATCGTGCGGAAGAATGTCGTGCACAGTTAGATGAAGCGGAAGAAGATGAACAGTTTGTTCGCCAATTCGGTAATTACTTAACTCAATTAGAACCGATTGCTGCGAGCTTGAAGAGCGATCCGGCGAAGTTTGAGCAGTTGGAGCAAGATTACCAACAAGCTAAAGCGGAGCAAAAACAAGTTCAACAAAAAGTTTTTGCACTGTCTGATGTGATTCAACGTCGTGTGCATTTTAGCTATGAAGAAGCGATCGGTTCGGAAGGATCTGCATTAACCGAACAATTACGAGCTCGTTTAGAGAGCGCACAACGTGAACGTGAGCAAGCTCGTGATCAATTACGTCAAGCACAAGCGCAATTTACTCAATACAACCAAGTTTTAACCGGTTTACGCAGTTCGTGTGATGCGAAAACACAGATGTTGCAAGAGCTGATTCGTGAAATTGATGACTTAGGCGTACGTGGTGATATCGGTGCGGAAGAGCGTGCAAGAGCCCGCCGTGACGAATTACAACAACGTTTAAGTCAACAACGTTCTCGTAAAGGTTATCTAGATAAACAATTAGGTACGATTGAAGCGGAAATTGATAATTTAACTCGTACGCTACGTAAAGCGGAACGTGATTACCACACACAACGTGAGTTAGTGGTGCAAGCGAAAGTCAGCTGGTGTTTGGTACTTAAACTTTCACGTAATAGCGATGTAGAAAAACGCTTAAATCGCCGTGAATTAGCCTATCAATCGGCGGAAGAATTACGTTCGATTTCCGATAAAGCGTTAGGTGCTTTACGTACCGCTGTGGCGGATAACGAATATCTCCGTGACAGCCTACGAGCTTCGGAAGATAGCCGTAAGCCGGAAAATAAAGTGGCGTTCTTTATTGCGGTTTATCAGCACTTACGTGAGCGTATTCGTCAGGATATTATCAAAACCGATGATCCGATTGATGCGATTGAACAAATGGAAATCGAGTTATCTCGTTTAACTAACGAATTAACCAGCCGTGAGAAAAAATTAGCAATCAGTGCGGAATCTGTGGCAAATATCTTGCGTAAAACGATTCAACGTGAGCAAAACCGTATCTTACAGCTTAACCAAGGGCTACAAAATATTGCCTTCGGTCAGGTGAAAGGCGTTCGCTTAGTAGTGAATATTCGTGATACGCACGCAATCCTACTTAACGCATTGAGCAATGGCAGAGAAGAGCATAAAGATTTATTCGACAGCCAAAAACTCAGCTTCTCAGAAGCGTTGGCAATGTTGTATAAACGTGTGAATCCGCATATTGAAATGGGACAACGTACGCCACAAACGATCGGTGAAGAGTTATTGGATTACCGTAACTATTTAGATCTTGAAGTGGAAACCTTCCGTGGCGCAGACGGTTGGATGCGTGCGGAAAGTAGTGCGCTTTCAACCGGTGAAGCGATCGGTACCGGTATGTCCATCCTGTTAATGGTGGTACAAAGCTGGGAAGAAGAGTCTCGCCGTATGCGTGCGAAAGATATTTTACCGAGCCGCTTATTATTCCTTGATGAAGCGGCACGTTTGGATGCAACTTCAATCAATACTTTGTTTGAATTGTGCGAACGTTTAGATATGCAGTTATTGATTGCCGCACCGGAAAATATCAGCCCGGAACGTGGTACGACTTATAAATTGGTGCGTAAAATCACCAATAACCAAGAGTATGTACACGTGGTCGGATTGAAAGGGTTTGGAGTTTAAGTTGTATGAAAATCCAAGAGCTTATCTTAAATGATGTCGGCGGAATAAAATCCGCCAAAATTAAATTTAATGAAGAAATGAATATTATTTGTGGACCTAATGGAATAGGAAAGACAACTATTTTAAATTCATTAACTCATGCATTTATTTCTCATTATAATTATTCAAAATTAAAGAAAAGAGTAAATGCTACAGAACATGGATGCTTTAAAATAGTCATAAACAATAATGAAGAAATAATATCAAAAGAATTTCAAATTGATTCCTATGATCCAGCAAGAGTTCTATGTGGTAAGTATGATGATTCAGACTTAAGAAAAAAATGTATATTTATTGGCGTATCTAGAATTTTTGATTATAAAGCATTAGATGCTTTAAAAAAGGATGATAGACCTGGAGAGAGCTGTTTGAGTCAAAATATCGCAAATGGAATTCCTTTAAATAATATGAAGGATTGGTTTGCTAATCGTTGTTTATTAGTTGGAACACCCGATGCTTTAACTGAAAATAATAAGAAAAATTTAGAAATTGCGAAAAATAGTTTTTCAATTTTTAATCCTGATTACTCTTATGCAAGAGCTGATGGTAAAACATTTGATATTTTTGTAAAAACTCCAAATGGTGAAATTTGGTATGAGTATTTATCATCAGGGTTTAAATCTTGTTTGAGTATTGTATTCGGTATTATTAAAGAAATAGAAACCAGAATGGAAGATGCCCAGTGTTTAGTTAGTGAATTTGATGGGGTGGTTCTTATTGATGAATTGGAACTTCATCTTCATCCTGAATGGCAATCAAAAATTGAAATTGCTTTGCAAGAGATTTTTCCTCAAGTACAGTTTATTGTGACTACACATAGTCCTCATATTGTCCAAAGTGCAAAAGGAGATCAAATTATTGCCCTAGCTGCTGATGATGAGGGCATTACTTATGTACGAGAATTGCCTAATTCAAAATATGGCTATTTAGGTTGGACACTTGATGAAGTGCTACAAGATGTTATGGGTATGAAATCTACACAAAGTGAATTTCTAACAGAGATCTTATCAAAATTTAATGCGGCAATTGATTCTGAACAGCTAGATGATGCTAAAGAAAACTTTGAAATTCTAAATAAAATGCTTCATCCGAAAAATCCATTAAGAAAAATGGTTAATATTGATTATAAATCAATAGGTGGTGTAATTAATGATTAAGTTGCAGCGATGTGAAGCACCAGTTTATTTAACGCCAGAAAAAGTAAAAGAGCTAACAGCTAAGTTTAAATCAGATAAGTCAAATGTATGGAATCATGTAGAGATTAAAACGAGCCTACTTTCCTTTTCTCACAATAAATGTGCTTATTGTGAAGCAAAACTTGGCGAACAAAGTTCTTATATGGAAGTAGAACATTTTAAGGATAAAAAAGATTATCCTGATGATGTCGTTAATTGGACTAACTTATTACCTTCTTGTAAACATTGTAATGGCTCGAAATCTGATCATGATGTGGTTTCTGAACCTATTATGAACCCCTGTGATATGTTGCCACAAGACCATATTTATTTACACAATTATCGAATCCTACCTAAAACTGAAATTGGAAAAATGACAATTTCAGTTTTAGACTTGAATAATAGTGAACATTTAGTTCTTCCTAGATGTAGAGTTGGTAATGGGTTAATAAATCGATTAGAAGGCGTACTATCATCACTAGATGATTATATTATCTCTAATCAAGAATCTAAAAAACGGGCAGTATTAAGAACACTCAAAGCTATCTTGGAAGAGTGTCAGGAAAATGCCTTATATTCAGCAGTTTCTGCTACGATCGTTCATGGAAGTTCGGAATATTGTGAAATTTTTTCAAAAATGCGAGAAAGAAATCTTTGGGATGAAGATTTTGAAAATCTACATAATTCTTCAAAAATGCTGTGCTTATGTCATTAATAAAATGGAAATAATTGGTTTATATCGGTCAGAATCGGCATGTGATAGCCAAAATTTTTGCAGATTATCCTGATGATGCCATCAGAGATAAAATGTACTAATGTGTCTAACTGGGCAGATCAGCAAGTGGTCAGAAATGCAAAATCTGACCGCTTAATTTTTTAGGAAGATAAAATGATAACCAGAAAAGAGCATCGCAAACTTTCGTTTTTGCGAGTGTTTGCATTTTCGTTATCCGCATTTATTTTTAATACCACGGAATTCATTCCGGTTGCGTTACTCTCGGATATTGCGGAGAGTTTTGAGATGGAAACGGCAACAACCGGCTTAATGATTACCGCCTATGCGTGGGTGGTGTTTCTCGCTTCGTTACCTTTTATGCTGCTTACCGCAAAAGTAGAACGAAAGCGTTTGTTGCTCGTGTTGTTTACCGTATTTATTATCGGTCATGTTATTTCTTATTTTGCAACCAATTTTACTGTTTTACTAGTTTCTCGGATGGGAATTGCATTAACACATGCTATTTTCTGGTCCATAACCGCTTCATTGGTAATTCGTGTTGCGCCTAAAGATAAAAAGCAGCAAGCATTGGGGTTATTAGCGTTAGGTAGCTCATTAGCGATGATTCTTGGTCTGCCGTTAGGGCGAATGATCGGGCAAGCGTTCGGCTGGCGTGAAACGTTTGCCCTGATTGGCATTATTGCGTTGGGTATTATGCTGATTATGTGGAAATTATTACCGCATTTACCAAGTAAAAATTCGGGTTCATTAGCCAGCTTGCCGATTTTAATTAAGCGTCCGATGTTAATCGGTATCTATTTGCTCACGGTGGTCGTGATCTCCGGGCATTTTACCGGCTATAGTTATATTGAACCGTTTATGGTGAAGATCAGCCAAATGAGCGAGCAAACCGGCACGGCAATTTTATTAGTATTCGGCTTAGCGGGAGTGGCGGCAAGTTTCTTATTCGGGCGATTATATCCGAAAGCGCCGAAGAAATTTATTATCGTAAATATGGCTCTCATTATGCTAATGCAGCTGTGTTTATTACCATTGAGCGATCATATTGCGGCAATGTTCGGCATTGTGTTTATTTGGGGGATTGGCATCACCGCCATGAGTATCGCATTGCAAATGCAAGTGTTGGATCTCGCACCGGATGCAACCGATGTGGCAACAGCAATTTATTCAGGTATTTATAATGTCGGGATTGGTGGCGGCGCATTAATCGGTAGTCAAGTGATTCAGCATATCGGCTTGCCTTATATCGGATTGATTGGCGGTGGATTAGCGGCGATTGCGATCTTGTGGTTTTTATTTATTTCGTTACGCTATCGAGTTATAAAATAAAAATGGGCTTTTAAGCCCATTTTTAGTTGCAACTATTTCTCAACAAATTGATTACTTTGTTGAATCATATGTAAGAAGAGTGCGAGCGGCGGACGTTCACTTTTTACTTTTTCGCCTTGCGCATTAAAATTCTCAAAGTGTCCTCGTTTATCAATGTGATATTGCTCGCCGTCCGGCATAATAGCTACATCCCATTTATGATTTGATGCCAATAGCCATAAACGTTTATTTTGTGTCGTTAAATCAATACCTTGTGCATAATCGCTAAGTGGGTTCTTTATTTTAAAGAATTGATTAAGTAACGTAGGTAATATATCTACATGGCTTGATAAAAAATCATACTGTTTGCCTTCGCCCTGCCAATACATCATCATCGGTACTTGGATATGTTGTTTGGCAAAACTATTTTCACTTTGTTTATCGGACGGAAGCGCTTGATCCGCCGTAATAATCACTAATGTATTTGCGAGTAATGCATTCGATTCGAGCTGTGTCCAAATTTCTTTTAATTGCCAATCAAGTAATTTTGTTTGTTGTGCATAATCATTGGCGGCAGGCATAGCTAAATCTAAATAGCTAAAGAACGGCGTATGTAATGTACGTTGCGTAATCCATTGTTTCCATTGTGCAATTGCATCTAAATTATTCTGAGATTCAGGTAGTAATATACCGGCAAACACACCTTGGTGATAAATAGGGTCCGCAAAGCCGTTATGAGAGAATAATCCTAATTGGTAGCCGGATTGTTTAAATGCAAGTAAAAGCGGGGACGTCTCTTTATTACCTAATACCGCATCCAGATACTTGCCGCTTAAACTATAAAATAAACCTAATACGCCGCTTGCCGAAGAATCTCCGCTTGAGTAATGCTGCATAAAACGATGAGATTTTTGACTGATCTCGGTCAATGTCGGCATATTTTCACCGGAAATAGCCTCATTATTTAAACCGGATAAATTAATAAACAATAAGTTGGTTGTCGGTTTCTGCGTAAAGGTTAAAGTATGTTTCGGATAATTTAAATAAAAACTGTCTAAACGGCCGCTTTCTTCAATTTCTTGTTGTAATTCGGCTTGATCGATCAACCCGTGTTTTTGCAAAAAGGTTCGAGCGGTCATCGGATGAGAAAGCGGATAATTGGCTTTCTGTGCGGTGATCGGACGATATAACGTCATATCCGCCCAAGCATAAATTAAGTGAGTGGCGGTAAAGCAACTAAGGAAAAAATAAGCAACGTATTTTCCCCATGTCTGGCGGTTAAAACTACGGAGTTTTTGCCAGCACCAACGAGAATAGAGCATTTCCGCTAATAAAATTAGCGGCATAGGAACAAAAAGTAATTGCCACTGACGAGTTAATTCACCTTGATCAGGGTTTACCAGTAAATCCCATACAAGTGGTGATAAATGTAAATAAAACTGTTTAAAAACTTCCGTATCTAGCAGTAAAACAGTCTGACCTATAGTCGCTAAAATAACGGAAAGTCCGCGAAAAGTACGATCGTTTTTAATTAAAAAACTGAGGGGAAAAAGTAACAGTAGATAAACGGCAAAAACAATAAAACTAAAATGCCCGAATAAACTGGCAAAAAAGTAGAGTTTCCCTGAAAGCGTATTAGGCCAGTCGGCATTAAACGCATATCGAGAGGCAATCAATAACGCCAGCACTACATTAAAAAGTGCGAACCAATGTCCCCAAGTAATACGCTGTGAAGTTTCTTCACGGTATTGGAGAGAGTTTGACGGTAGCAGTTGGCGTAATTGATATAACATTGTTATTTGGTTTTTAGTGAATTTTTAAGTGCGTTTGAAAATGCCTCTGCAAGGGCAAGACGTTGAGCCTCGGTTTGCACGTTTTCTAATAAAATATTCGTGACCATATTACCCAATGCCATTAAAGATAAATCTACCGGAGCTTTATGTTTTTCAAGGATTGCGATTAAATCGCCGGATAACGCATCGAATTGTTTGCTTTGATATTTTGATTGAGTAGCCATAGTAAAATGTGAATAAAAAAATATTGTTTATACTAACATAAAATTTCATGGAGTGAGAGCAATAAGCGGTAAGATTTTTGAATAAATTTACTTATCGGCAATGAAAAGATCTCTCGTTATTATCTCTTACGGCATAATTTTTCTTTGCTTATTGAAATGAATAAATATAAAATGAACGCTTGTTCATTATGTGGTGAATGGGAGATTCTATGTCGAAGAAAGAGAAGCTGAATGATATGGCGCAGCAGATTTTATCAGCAGCGGAGTTACTCATTGCAAAGGAAGGTTTACAAAATCTATCAATGAGGAAAATCGCCGGCGAAGCCGGGATAGCGACAGGCACGCTGTATCTCTATTTTAAAACGAAAGATGAGTTACTGAATTGTTTGGCGGAACAGCTCCATGAACGATATTATCGTTATGTGAATATTAAGTTTAATCCGAGCACCCCGTTTTTTGAACAATATCGAGAGATTTGGAATAAAAAGAGGCATTTTCTTACGGATAATCCCATTATTGCGGCAAATTTATCTCAGTATCAAGCGATGCTAGGTTTTAATAGTATTTTGTGCAGAATCATGAATGATCCCGAATTTATTTGGAATCAGTTTGTTGAGGAAGGGAAAAAGCAAGGTGTAATTATACCGCTTCCTAACGATTTACTTTATTGTATGAGTATCGGGGTCGCTACGGATATTGCTTATTTAGAACAGGTTAAGCAAGAATCCGTATCAACTGAATTTTTCGAGGAAACTATATTACGGACTTGGAAAGCGATTGCTTGCTAAGGAAGTTTTTCATTTTATTTTTACGGAGAGACTATGACGACAGAAAAACAACAGCCCGGTAAAGGCAGAAAGTTTCTAATTGCAATAACCCTAGTTGTTGTACTTGTTGCCTTTGTTGGGGTAGCGGGAATGCAGAAATTTATTGCGGGTAAGAAAGCGGAAGCAGCGGCAAATATGCCGGAAACCGTAAGTGAAATTACGGCGATGATGATTTCAACGCGAGAATGGACACCGAGTATTTCCGCTGTCGGTTATATCAGACCCAATCAAGGTGCGATGTTAAGTGCCGAGGCATCGGGTACGGTAACTAAAGTACATGTACGTTCAGGGCAAAGAGTGAACAAGGGTGATTTGTTAGTGGAATTTGATAGTGCGGTAGAGGAAGCCACTTTACGCGCTTCACAAGCACAATTACCGAATGCTAAAGCCAATTATGAGCGTTATCGTAATCTTGTCGCATCAAACAGTGCATCTAAAGCGGAATTCGATAATGCCCAATCGACTTATAACCAATTATTGGCAAATATCGAGTCATTAAAGGCTTCAATCAGTCGTCGCAAAGTGTATGCGCCGTTTAGCGGCCTTGCCGGTATCGTGAATGTAAACGTAGGGCAATATATTACGACCGGTACGGAAATTGTACGTGTTGAAGATCAAAGTTCAATGAAAGTGCGTTTTACCTTACCGCAAACCGATGTGGAAAAAATTATTGTAGGGCAAAAAGTGACGGCGGTGGTTGATGCTTTACCCGGACAAACTTTCCCGGCAAGTATCGTCGCTATTGATCCGGCGGTTGATCACACTACCGGTTTAATTAATGTAGAAGCGGTAATTACTGAAAATCAGAATAAATTGTTATCGGGAATGTTTGCTCGTTTGAATGTAGCGTTACCGACCGAGAAAGATCAAATTGTCGTACCGCAAATTGCGGTAACTTACACCATGTATGGTGAAACACTTTATGTTTTACAACCGCTTTCTGACGAAGATAAACAATTAGCGACCAAAATGGCGGAACAGAATCCGAAATTAAATGTAAGCAAAATGTATCGAGCAAAACAGGTTGAAGTGAAAACATTAGACCGTAGCGGTATTTATGCACAATTAGCTAAGGGTGTAAGAGCCGGCGATTTAATTGTGACCGGCGGTTTCCAACGTTTAAGCAATAATGCACTCGTTATGGTGTCTGATCAAGAAGCGGTCGGTGTTACTCAACCCGCTAAAGAAAGCAGACTTTAATTGAGGTCATCAATGAAATTTACTGATATTTTTATTAAACGTCCGGTACTTGCCGTTTGTATTAGTTTGCTGATTACAATTTTGGGGCTGCAATCTATCAACAAACTTCAAGTACGCGAATATCCTGAAATGACGATTTCCATTGTCACGGTAAAAGTTAATTATTCGGGTGCGGATGCAAGCCTTATGCAGGCATTGGTAACATCTCAGATTGAAGAAGCGGTAGCGCAAGCGGATAATATCGACTATGTAACCTCATCAAGTAGTCCGAGTACTTCAACGACTACAATTAAGATGAAGTTAAATACCAATCCGCAAATGGCGTTAGCGGATATTTCGGCGAAAGTAAATGCGATTCGTGCTAACTTACCGAGTGGTATTGATGATCCGTCTATTAGCGTTTCTTCAGGTTCGAATGATGCGTTAATGTATATTCGTTTTGTATCTGACGAGCTTTCGACACCGCAAATTACCGACTATATCAACCGAGTAGTAAAACCTCAGTTCTTTACGGTAAACGGGGTTTCTAGTGTTGATATTTTCGGTGCGGCGAACTTCGGTTTACGTATTTGGTTAGACCCGGATAAAATGGCGGGTAATAATCTTTCTGGTGCGGCGGTGTTATCTGCATTAAGTGCGAATAACTTAAATACGGCGGCAGGTAATGCGAACGGTTATTACACGGTTTATAAAAACAAAGTGGAATCCAGTACACCGTCGGTTGAAGAGTTAGAAAACGTAACGATTTCAACCACATCTGACGGGCGAATTATCAAACTGAAAGATATTGCCAAAGTTGAATTAGATAAATATCAAGATGCTTCTCGAGCAATCGCTGACGGTAAAGAAGCGGTCGTTTTAGCCGTGAGTGCTGCAACGACAGCAAACTCACTGACTGTTGCAAAAGATATTTATCCGGTATTTGACATTATCACCAAGAATTTACCGTCCTCAATGAACGGTCAGATTATGTATGATAAAACAATTGCGATTAACAGTTCGATTAATGAAGTAATTAAGACGATTGGTGAAGCAACTGTTATCGTATTAGCGGTAATTATCCTTTTCTTGGGATCATTACGTGCAATGATTGTGCCGATCATTACTATTCCGATTTCATTAATCGGAGTGTTGTTCTTCCTGCAAATGTTCGGATTTTCTATTAACTTATTAACCTTATTGGCGTTGGTACTGGCAATCGGGTTGGTGGTTGATGATGCGATTGTGGTATTGGAAAACGTTGAACGTCACGTAAAAGAAGGCAAGTCTCCGTTTGATGCGGCAATTATCGGAACACGAGAAATCGCCTTACCGGTAATTTCAATGACGATTACGCTGGCGGCGGTATATTCTCCGATGGCATTAATGGAAGGCGTAACAGGTTCTTTATTTAAAGAGTTTGCTTTAACACTTGCCGGTGCGGTATTTATCTCGGGGATTGCGGCATTAACGCTATCACCGATGATGTCTAGCCGAGTATTAAAAGAGCATAATGAAGAAAATGAAAGTCGTTTCTCAAAAAGTATTAATACGATGTTAGATAAAATGACTAGCTGCTATACCAATATGTTAAGAGGGGTAATGGCGGTCCGTTGGTTAGTGGTTATCTTTGCAATTAGTATTTTTGCGGTATTACCGACGTTATTAACCTCTCTTTCTAGCGAAGTTGCACCGACGGAAGACCGTGGTTTCGTGGTAGGTATCGGTAACGGTCCGTCAAATACCAACTTAGATTATACGCAAGCGGCAACAGAGAAATTTAATGAAGAAGTAGGTAAAATTCCGGAAGTCGCCTCAATGATGACTGTTTCCGGTTTTAACGGTGCAAACAGCGCGTTATCGATTATTTCATTGAAAGACTGGAACGAACGTGAGCGCGAACGTAAGCCGATTTCCGCAGATGTTTCCGCAATTGCGAAAAATGTAGTCGGTATGGATATTAATGCAATTTCTTTCCCGGAAATTTCAACCGGCGAAAACGGTTTACCTTTCTCACTCGTAATTACGACTGCGGATAATTATGTGAAATTAGCCGATGTAGCAAATGAATTTTTAAGAAAGGCGCAAGCCTCGGGTCAATTCTTTTTCTCAAGTTTGGACTTAAAATTCGATACGGTAACGATGAAATGGAAATTTGATCGTGAAAAAATGGGAACTTACGGTGTAACAATGCAACAAGTAAGTAGTACACTGGGTGCGTATTTATCCGGTGCGATTATTACGCGTGTTGATATTGATTCCCGTGCTTATCCGATTGTATCGCAGGCGATCCGTCAAGACCGATTAAATCCTCAAGATTTAGTGAATTATTATGTCACGACGGCAAAAGGGGAGTCCGTACCGCTTAGTTCATTTGTTTCCTTAGAATTATCAACCGAGCCTGCGGCATTACCTAGAATGAACCAGTTAAATTCTGCAACGATTTCCGGTGTAGTATCCAGTTCAATCGGTGATGCGGTAAATTGGGCGAAAGCAGAACTTGATCGTAGTTTGCCGAAAGGTTATCAGTACGACTTCAAATCCGAAGCGCGTCAGTATGTCCAAGAAGGTAATGCAATGGCAATGACATTTGCCTTAGCGGTTGTAATTATCTACCTTGTACTTGCGATTCAGTTTGAATCTTGGCGTGATCCGATGGTAATTTTGGTTTCGGTACCATTGGCATTAAGTGGTGCATTAGTCGTGATGAATGTTCTGGGAATTGCCGGAAAAGCCGGTGCGACCTTGAATATTTACTCTCAGGTAGGCTTAGTAACCTTAGTCGGATTAATTACCAAACACGGTATCTTAATGTGTGAAGTGGCGAAAGAAGAGCAATTAAACAACGGGTTATCTCGTTTTGAGGCGATTGTTCACTCTGCAACGATTCGTTTACGTCCGATTATGATGACGACCGCAGCAATGGTAGCCGGTTTGATCCCGTTATTGTTTGCAATGGGCGCGGGAGCTATTGCTCGTTTCAGTATGGGGATGGTGATTGTTGCCGGTTTAAGTATCGGTACATTATTTACCTTGTTCGTACTGCCGGTAATTTATACCTTCTTAGGACAAGAGCATAAACCGCTTCGTGAATTTGACGAAGAAAAATATGCTAAAGCATCCGTAGAAAAAATCGAGCATACCGGTATGTAATTGATTAAATGGTTGAAAAGCTCCGTCAATGCGTCGGAGCTTTTTTATATCTTTTAATCAATAAAATCGCAGAAGTTCCAGAACTAATCGAACGAATTTATATCAAAAATTAATAAACATGAAGAAAACGTATTTTAGCAATATGTAGTTCATTCTGTTTATGACGTTTTTCTATTACAATATTATAGTATTTATTCAATTCATTAAGGGATTACACAATGACTCAACTAAGCGTAGTAATTTTAGCCGCGGGTAAAGGTACTCGTATGTATTCTGATTTGCCCAAAGTGCTTCACACCGTTGCAGGCAAGCCGATGGTTAAACATGTGATTGATACGGCAAAGCAGATCGATGCTAAACAAATTCATTTAATTTATGGCCACGGTGGCGAATTATTACAACAACGCTTAAGTGCCGAGCCGGTAAACTGGGTATTACAAGCAGAGCAATTAGGTACAGGTCATGCGATGCAACAAGCCGCACCGTTTTTTGCCGATGATGAAAATATTTTAATGCTTTACGGTGATGCACCGTTAATTACTAAAGAAACCCTAGAACGTTTAATTGCAGCCAAACCGGAAAACGGTATTGCATTATTAACCGTAGAATTAGAAAATCCGACCGGTTACGGACGCATTATTCGTGAAAACGGTTCTGTGGTTGCGATCGTAGAGCAAAAAGATGCGAATGAGGAACAATTAAAAATTCGTGAAGTGAATACCGGTGTAATGGTTGCAAGCGGTGCCAGTTTCAAAAAATGGCTTGCTAATTTGAATAACAATAATGCACAAGGCGAATACTATATTACGGATGTTATCGCAATGGCAAATCAAGACGGTTATAAAGTACAAGCGGTACAAGCCAGCGAATTTATGGAAGTTGAAGGAGCTAACAACCGTTTACAACTTGCGGCATTAGAACGTTTCTACCAAAAAACACAAGCGGAGAAATTACTGTTAGCCGGTGTACGTTTAATTGATCCGGCTCGTTTTGATATTCGTGGCAGCTTAACTCACGGTAAAGATGTGGAAATTGATGTGAACGTAATTATCGAAGGCGAAGTAAAACTGGGTAA
This sequence comes from Actinobacillus genomosp. 1, assembly GCF_029774175.1. Taxonomy (NCBI): domain Bacteria; kingdom Pseudomonadati; phylum Pseudomonadota; class Gammaproteobacteria; order Pasteurellales; family Pasteurellaceae; genus Actinobacillus; species Actinobacillus genomosp. 1. The sequence goes on from NZ_CP103834.1 coordinate 658,573, forward strand.
TCGTGTGCGTATCGGTGCAGGTTGTGTACTTAAAAACTGTGAAATTGGCGATGATGTAGAAATTAAACCATATTCTGTGATTGAAGATGCGGTAGTGGGCAAAGCGGCACAAATCGGCCCGTTCTCTCGCTTACGTCCGGGTGCAAATCTTGCGGAAGAAACCCATGTAGGTAACTTCGTTGAGATTAAAAATGCTCAAGTAGGTAAAGGTTCAAAAGTAAACCATTTAACCTATGTCGGTGATGCGGAAGTAGGTAGCAATTGTAATATCGGTGCCGGTGTAATTACTTGTAACTATGATGGGGCAAACAAATTTAAAACGGTTATCGGTAACAATGTGTTTGTCGGATCGGACAGCCAATTAGTTGCCCCGGTTACCATTGCTGACGGCGCAACTATCGGTGCAGGTGCAACCATTACCAAAGATGTAGCGGAAAACGAGTTAGTGATTAGCCGTGTACCACAACGCCACATTCAAGGTTGGCAGCGTCCTACTAAGAAAAAATAGTTCTTAGTTATTCATATCCGTAATTTAACAGGCGGTCGTTTTGGCAGATTTTTTTGCAAAAACGACCGCTTGTTGTTCTGATATTTATATCTATTCTATTGCGAATAATCAGTAGGCTTTAGACTCACACCTCAAAATAGATCGAATAATGTTTCTGACAGCCGCTATTGAATTGTGCTTGGCAATAAGGGCAATGTGTAACCTGCATATATTGCCGAATGGTCAGCGTTTGTTGGCAATTACCGCATAAAATCGCCGCCTGATCAAATTCAGTTGTTTTCCAACGTTCAATAGGGTGCGTTTCACAGGCTTGGTGGCATTGATAGCAAGGGTAAAATTTATCACAACATTTAAACTTGATGGCGATAATATCCAGCACGGAATGATAATGCTGACAGCGCGTCTGATTATCTACGGTTAAACCGTAAACTTTAAACATAACCTTAGAATCCTTTCCCGTTAAACCAATTCACATAATCTAGCTGGTCATAATATTTCTTACCGTTCCAACCGGAAAACTCAAATAAATCACCGACTTGCGTTTGATTTTCAAAGCCTTTGATATAAAAAGCCGATTTCAACTCCGGATAAGCTTTATGGGTAAATACCACTTTATTTTCAAACGGTAAGCGGTCAAATTCTTGCAAATCTTGGTAAGTACAGCCGTCACGATCGGTCATCATCACAAACAGGTTATCTAAATTAATCCGTTTAGTGCGTTCCGCCCATTTATTTGCCGCCTCTTGTTCTGAATGATAGTGCATAAAATGAATTGTGAGATCATCTAATTTACCCACCGGATAGTTCTTTTCAGATGTAATAAAGGTCAGTTCAGCCTGCATATAATGCGGTATATTTTTTAGATATTTGAGGAAATCAGTCGGCGAGAGATATAAGTTTACAAACGGAGAACGAAATTGTTCGTTTAAATCATGCAGAATAAACGCACCGTTACAGTTAATGGAGAGTACCGACATTGTGTGGTTTTGTAACTGTTGTCGGTTTTGATTATTGATAGTTTTACGTAGAAATTTGTTGAGTGCTTTTTTTGCGAGTTTTAACATGATTATCTCTCATTAGTAAGAATATATTGGGTATATTATAGAAAATTTAATTGCTAGAACAATATGACATTTAATCGGTTAGTAAATTCTCATAAATTCAATAGCCGTATAAAAATTTGGTTAGTCTAAAAAGTCTTATTTTTCATTCGGATAGCTCGCAACCGTTTGCTTGACGGTTATTTGAGAAACAGATCACAAACTGACTAAAAAGATGCAATAAATCATTTTTATTTATGCTATTTTCCGTTAGGCTATATATGTTTTATTCATTATTTTTTAGTATAAGGAATTGCTATGAGTACAATTTTTACTATCGCCCAAAATTGGTTGGCACAAGATCCGGATCAAGAAACTCGAGCTGAATTAGCGCAACTTATCGATGCGGCACAGGCAGGAGATGAAAAATCGTTAGCGGAACTAACCGCTCGTTTTGACGGACGTTTACAATTCGGTACGGCCGGATTACGTGGTCGTTTACAAGCAGGTTCTATGGGAATGAACCGCGTATTAGTGGCTCAGGCTGCCGGCGGTTTAGCGGATTACTTGAAAGGCTATGATAAAGAACCTTCAATTGTTATTGGTTATGACGGTCGTAAAAATTCGGACGTATTTGCACGTGATACGGCGGAAATTATGGCGGGCGCAGGTATCAAAGCTTACTTATTACCTCGCAAATTACCAACACCGGTGCTTGCGTATGCAATTAAATATTTTGATACCACAGCGGGTGTGATGGTAACTGCAAGCCATAACCCACCGGAAGATAACGGTTATAAAGTGTATTTAGGTAAAGCAAACAGCGGCGGTCAAATTGTTTCACCGGCTGATAAAGATATTGCTGCGTTAATTGATAAAGTGGCGGCGGGTAATATTGCGGATCTACCACGTAGCCAAAATTTCACCGTATTAGATGATGAAATTGTGAATGCATATATTGCGAAAACAGCCGCATTAGCGAAAGAACCGGCAGCAGAGATTAACTATGTTTATACCGCAATGCACGGTGTTGGTTATGAAGTGTTAAGCAAAACGTTAGAAAAAGCCGGCTTACCACAACCGCATTTAGTTGCAGAACAAATTCAACCGGACGGTTCTTTCCCAACCGTGAATTTCCCAAATCCGGAAGAAAAAGGTGCACTAGACTTAGCAATTAAATTAGCGAAAGAGAAAAATGCGGAATTTATCATTGCAAACGACCCGGACGCAGACCGTTTAGCGGTGGCAATGCCGGATGCGCAAGGCAACTGGAAAGGTTTACACGGTAACGTTGTAGGCTGCTTATTAGGTTGGTATTTGGCTAAGCAGTATCACGCACAAGGTAAACAAGGCGTATTAGCTTGCTCATTAGTATCTTCACCGGCATTGGCTGAAATTGCGAAAAAATACGGTTTACAATCGGAAGAAACCTTAACCGGCTTTAAATATATCGGTAAAGTAAACGGCTTATTATTCGGTTTTGAAGAAGCGTTAGGCTATTTGGTTGATCCGGACAAAGTACGTGATAAAGACGGTATTTCAGCGGCTATTGTATTCTTAGACTTTATTCGTAACTTAAAAGCACAAGGTAAAACGTTGCAAGACGCAATCAACGATTTCAATGATGAATTCGGTGCTTATGTAAGCGGTCAAATTTCAATTCGTGTTAGCGATTTATCTGAAATTGGTAAATTAATGACGGCATTACGTAACAACCCACCAAGCGCAATCGGTGGTTTCAACGTAGCGCAATTAATTGACCATACGAAAACGGATCGCCAAAGCGATATTCTTGTATTTGTATTAGAAAATGGCAGCCGTTTAATTACTCGTCCGTCAGGCACAGAACCGAAAATTAAGTTCTACTTAGATGCGAAAGGTAAAGATGCGGCAGATGCAGATAAAGTATTAAGCCAATTCGATGAAAGCGTACGTGAATTGCTACGCCAAGAGCAATACGGCAAACAAGATTGCTAATTAGTATGAAGAAAGCCCTGTAATCACAGGGCTTTAAACTATCTTTAAAATGAGTTGAAATCAATTGAAAAGCGAATTCTTATTCCCACTCAATCGTTGCAGGTGGTTTGCCTGAAACGTCATACACTACGCGGGAAATACCGTTTACTTCATTGATAATACGGTTTGAGATTTTACCGAGTAAATCGTATGGTAAATGCGCCCAATGTGCGGTCATAAAGTCGATAGTTTCCACGGCACGGAGTGAAACAACCCAGTCGTATTTACGACCGTCACCCATTACACCCACCGATTTCACTGGAAGGAATACGGTGAACGCTTGGCTTACTTTGTAATACCAATCCGCTTTGTATAGCTCTTCGATAAAGATTGCATCTGCTTTACGGAGTAAATCACAGTATTCTTTCTTGATTTCACCTAACACACGCACGCCTAAGCCAGGACCTGGGAATGGATGGCGATTAAGCATTTCTGCCGGTAAACCAAGTGCTAAACCGATTTTACGTACTTCATCTTTAAATAATTCACGTAACGGCTCAACTAAACCGAGTTTCATATAATCCGGTAAGCCGCCTACGTTGTGGTGAGATTTAATCACGTGCGCTTTACCGGTTTTGCTTGCAGCAGATTCGATAACGTCAGGGTAGATTGTGCCTTGTGCTAACCATTTTACTGATGTCAGTTTTTTCGATTCATCATCGAATACATCGACAAACACTTTACCAATGGTTTTACGTTTTGCTTCCGGTTCATCAATGCCTTTTAAAGCATTTAAGAAACGGTCTTCGGCATTTACACGAATGATGTTTAAACCGAATTTATCGCCAAACATTTCCATCACTTGATCGCCTTCGTTTAAACGAAGTAAACCATTATCTACGAATACGCAGTGTAAGTTTTTGCCGATTGCGCGATGTAGAAGAAGTGCGGTTACTGATGAATCCACACCACCAGATAAGCCTAAAATCACTTCGTCATCGCCCACTTGCTCTTTAATACGAGCGACAGCATCTTCGATAATATTTTCTGCTGTCCATTTACATTCACAGCCACAAATACCTACTACGAAGTTAGTTAATAGTTCTAAACCGCTTTTCGTGTGCGTTACTTCCGGATGGAATTGTACACCGTAGAAACGGCGGCTTTCGTCCGACATTGCTGCAATCGGACAAGTTGGGGTTACACCGGTGATTTGGAAGCCTTGTGGTAAACGAGTTACTTTATCGCCGTGGCTCATCCAAACATCTAATTTTGGCTCAGAAGCGGTTAAATTATCGTTTAATTTTGCAAATAACGCATCGGTTGCTTGTAAATCAACGGAAGCGTAGCCGAATTCACGATGATCAGAGGTTTCGGTTAAACCGCCTAATTGCATCGCCATAGTTTGCATACCGTAACAAATACCTAATACCGGTACGCCTGCGTTGAACACATATTCCGGCGCACGAGGGCTGTTTTCTTCGGTGGTACTTTCAGGCCCCCCCGAAAGAATAATCCCAGTCGGATTAAATTCACGGATTTGTTCTTCGGTTACGTCCCACGCCCAAAGCTCGCAGTAAACCCCAATCTCACGCACACGACGTGCGATTAATTGCGTGTATTGTGAACCGAAGTCCAAAATTAAAATTTTATGATTGTGAATGTTGTTCATTTAAGTTCTCTTTTAATTTAACAGTAGAAACTTTTAAGTTTAAGATAAATATCTTTATGTCCAAAGAAAAATCTATCTGAGATTAGGGTGTCTTTATCTGATTCGCTTAATGTAGGAAATGAATAATCCAATTTTTCTATAGCCCAAGAGTTCATTGAATTAAGTAAAGTTAACTCCTTTTTATAGTTATTAACTATATAGTTTTTCCATTTTTCATCATGAAGTAATAAACATACTGTATAATGAGCTAGATAATCAAATGTTACGGTATGGCTTGGCTCCCAAAATTCTCCTAGATTTAATTCTTTTTCTAGGTCCTTATAATTCGGAATAGACTCTAATAAAGATATTTCTAACTTCCATAAATCTATCAATCCTTGTTGAGCAGTATTAAACTTAAAATCTCGCTCATTTTTCCCTTGCAGATGCTCCACATATTTTATAGTTGATAATAATGAAACTATTTGATAATTTGAAACAAGATGACTTTCAATGGATGAAGTTATTTGTCGCCAGGATATTTCAGTTTCATAAAATCTTTGTAACAAATAACTATGTTTAGCAGCAATTTGGTTCATTGGCAAACAAACAGCTAGTATTTTAGAAACTCTTAGAAAAGCAGAGCTTAATAATAATATGGTTTTTCTAATATTTTCATCGCTAAAATAAGTCAAATTGTGATGAATCATTCTTTTAATTAAATATTCTATAGATACTTTACCAGATAAATTATCTTCATTTTCTCTTAGCCAAGATGGACAATAATATATCTCGTTAGTCCTTTTAGATAAATCTAAAACAAAAACTAGACTATTCGCACAAAAATCATTATTAATAACGAAAGGCTTATCAGAGAATAACTTATACATTATTTTAAAATTTTCTCCCTCTAAATAACCATTCACCAATCTAATGTTAATTTGCGACAAATGGTATCTAGATTGCCCCCAGTAAAATTGGCTATCAATTATTTCATCTGATGAAGAATTATCTAGCCATTTAATAAATTCTTCATTTTCTTTTTTAGATAGTTTTAAATTTCTTAGATTCTGCCAGATATGTTCTTTTTTTGCCCTAAATCGATTATTTATAATACTTAAAAATTCTTCAGTTCGATTGTAGTTGAATTCTATTTCAAAACTTTTATCAATAGAACGAAGAATCTTTCTTTTATAAAAATACCAAATATGTTCTGGACATAAAATTTTCCTTAAAGAATCTATATTTTGGACTAATTCTTTTATTCTAAATGATAAAATTGGAACCTCAACATTTTCTTCTCTATCAAATACTGAAAAGATATTTCCATCACATAAAACAATTATTGAAGCATTAATTTCAGGATGAATAGCATAAATTAGTGCCTGTTGAAAATGTTCAAAAGAAAAATTGTCCTGATTTAGGGGCTTTTTAGCTTCAACAATCCAAAAAGATTCCTTCCATAAAGTTGCACTATAATCAATAAACTTATTCTTAAATTTTTCATCATTAAAAAAACGTAAATGTTTTTCTCTATCTAATGATGAATATTGTCCTTTTTTATATCCTAGAATTCTTAATATAGGATTTATGATTTCTTCTCGAACATCAGCTTCTGAGAACCCTGAAATATCTAGGTTTTGAATTTCAGTTATAGTTTCTAGTTCAATTTGTGTCAGAGGAGATAAATTTTTATTTGTTAATAAAGCTGTTTTAATATCAAATTCACTATCAATTAACATACATAGCAACAATTTTGCGTTCTATAATTTACTTAATTTTTTACCACAAAAGGTGGGCTAGCAAGCCCACCCCATAAGATAGTTTATACAATATAACCTAAGAATTAACCCATACGATAGTTAGGGGCTTCTTTAGTAATCGTTACGTCGTGAACGTGTGATTCTTTGATACCTGCGCCGCTAATACGTACGAATTGTGCTTTAGTACGAAGATCTTCGATAGTTGCCGAGCCGGTTAAGCCCATGCAAGAACGTAAACCGCCCATTTGTTGGTGGATGATTTCTTTTAAGAAACCTTTGTAAGGAATACGTCCTTCGATACCTTCCGGTACTAATTTGTCAGCAGCGTTGTCCGATTGGAAATAACGGTCTGAAGAACCTTTACTCATCGCACCTAATGAACCCATCCCACGGTAAGATTTAAACGCACGACCTTGGTAAAGTTCGATTTCGCCCGGTGCTTCTTCCGTACCGGCAAACATAGAGCCTACCATTACACAGCTTGCGCCCGCTGCGATTGCTTTTGAAATATCGCCGGAGTAACGGATACCGCCGTCGGCGATTACCGGAATACCACGACCTTCTAATGCCACCGCCGCTTCTGCGATTGCAGTGATTTGCGGTACACCCACACCGGTTACAATACGTGTAGTACAGATTGAACCCGGGCCGATACCCACTTTCACCGCACTTGCGCCGGCATCCGCTAATGCGATTGCACCTTCAGCGGTTGCAATGTTACCGGCTACGATTGGTAAGTTAGGATATTTTGCACGAGTTTCACGTACACGTTGTAACACGCCTTCAGAGTGACCGTGTGAAGAGTCGATTAATAATACATCCACCCCTGCTTTTACTAACGCATCGATACGCTCTTCATTACCCGGACCGGCACCGACAGCCGCACCGACACGTAAGCGACCGTATTCATCTTTACACGCATTCGGTTTTTGTTCCGCTTTTTGGAAGTCTTTAACGGTAATCATACCTTTTAATTTGAAGTTATCATCTACCATTAATACTTTTTCAACACGATGCTGATGCATTAACTCAAGAATTTCTTCACGGCTAGCACCTTCTTTTACGGTAACTAAACGTTCTTTAGGCGTCATTACTTTAGCAACCGTTTTAGTAAGATCTCTGACGAAACGTGTATCACGTCCGGTAATAATACCGATTAGATTATTTTCACCGTCCACAACAGGATAACCGGCAAAGCCGTTTTTCTTCACCAGTTTAGCTAATTCTTCAAGCGTTAAATCCGGAGAAACCGTTACCGGTTCGGAAACGATACCGCTTTCAAATTTTTTCACTTTACGTACGCGATCCGCTTGGCGTTCGATCGACATATTTTTATGGATAAAACCGATACCGCCCTCTTGTGCTAAAGAAATGGCTAATTTCGTTTCGGTAACGGTATCCATCGCCGCCGAAAGCATCGGGATATTAAGACGAATATCTTTAGTAAGTTGAGTTGAAAGATCTGCGGTATTCGGAAGCACGGTAGAGTGTGCAGGGACTAGAAGAACATCATCAAATGTGAGGGCTTCTTGTTTGATACGTAGCATTGCAATAGTTCCTTTGAGATTCAAATAAAAAATAGGTATGGGAAAAATTGCGAGCGGATTATACAGAGGTTTCCTTTTTTTGTAAATTTGAATTTTGGCAAACGATTGCTTTTTGCTGAAATTTTGATGAATATTTTTATTTATTACAAAAATTTAACTTTCCGATAGCTTTTCTCTCTTGAATTGAGCTAAATTGTCCTTATTATGATAAACTACATTTTTTAGCTACATTAGAGAAGAGATTATTAGAGAATGGGCAGAAAACGAAGTGCCAGTTCCTCTCGCTGGTTGGCGGAGCATTTTAAAGACCAGTTCGTACAGAAAGCACACAAACAAAAGTTGCGTTCTCGCGCTTATTTTAAATTGGATGAAATTCAACAAACCGATCGCTTGTTCAAGCCGGGTATGACAGTGGTGGATTTAGGTGCGGCACCGGGCGGTTGGTCACAATATGCGGTCACGCAAATCGGTAGTAAAGGCCGAATCATCGCTTGTGATATTTTAGATATGAACCCGATTGTCGGTGTTGATTTTTTACAAGGGGACTTCCGAGAGGAATCGGTGCTGAATGCGTTATTAGAGCGAGTCGGTGACGATATGGTCGATGTGGTGATGTCGGATATGGCTCCGAATTTCAGCGGTATGCCGTCGGTAGATATTCCGCGAGCAATGTATTTAGTGGAGCTGGCTTTAGATATGTGCCGTCAGGTACTTGCACCTAAAGGTAGTTTTGTCGTCAAAGTGTTCCAAGGCGAAGGTTTTGATGAGTATTTAAGAGATATTCGTGCAATGTTTAGTACGGTAAAAGTACGTAAGCCTGAAGCTTCTCGTGATCGTTCAAGAGAAGTTTATATTGTCGCAACGGGATATAAAGGTTGATAAGCGGTTAAAAATTGCGAATTTTTGGCAAAATTCAACCGCTTGTGTGAAATTAAGATAACGAATTTTTTATTCTAAAAGAGGAACTTAACCTTGAACGATATGGTTAAAAATATTGTCCTTTGGGTAGTGGTAGCTATTGTGCTGATGACTGCTTTTGAAGGCTTTAATTCAAATTTTGGTAACAACAATACGGTTGCTTATTCAACTTTCTTGAACGATATTAAATCGAATAACCTTAAAGAAGTAGATTTCAAACGTAACGATGAAACCATTTCCGTTACCAAAAACGATGGTACGCAATATCAAACCGTGATGCCGATGTACGATGAATATTTATTGGCGGATTTAGCGAAAACAAATGCGACGGTGACCGGTCAGCCGGAAGAACGTCGCGGTTTGCTTTCTCAAATCTTAATTTCATGGTTCCCGATGTTAATGCTCATCGGTTTTTGGTTGTTCTATATGCGCCAAATGCAAGGCGGTGGCGGTCGCGGCGCAATGAGCTTTGGTAAAAGCAAAGCAAAAATGCTGACGGCGGAGCAGGTTAAAACACGTTTTACCGATGTTGCGGGCTGTGATGAAGCCAAAGAAGAAGTCGGTGAAGTGGTGGACTTCTTAAAAGACCCGAGTAAATTCCAAAAATTGGGCGGACGTATTCCAAAAGGTATTTTGATGGTCGGTCCTCCGGGTACGGGTAAAACATTATTGGCGAAAGCGATTGCCGGTGAGGCGGGCGTGCCGTTCTTTACGATGGCGGGTTCCGACTTCGTAGAAATGTTTGTCGGTGTCGGTGCTTCTCGTGTGCGTGATCTTTTTGAACAAGCGAAGAAAAATGCACCTTGTATCATTTTTATCGATGAAATTGATGCGGTAGGCCGCAAACGTGGCGGTGCCGGTTTTAGCGGCGGTCACGATGAGCGCGAACAAACGCTTAACCAAATGTTAGTTGAGATGGACGGTTTTGAAGGTTCGGAAGGCGTGATTATTATCGCTGCGACTAACCGTGCCGATGTGCTTGATGATGCTTTAACGCGTCCGGGACGTTTTGACCGTCAAGTAACGGTAGATTTACCGAACGTGAAAGGTCGTGAGCAAATCTTAAAAGTGCATATGAAAAAAGTACCGCTTGCACCGGATGTTGATCCGATGGTAGTCGCTCGTGGTACGCCGGGTTATTCGGGGGCGCAGTTAGCGAACTTAGTGAATGAAGCGGCATTATTTGCCGCACGTAAGAATCAGCGTGTCGTGACAATGGACGACTTTGAACAAGCGCGCGATAAAATCAATATGGGGCCGGAACGTCGTTCTAATACGATGACGGAAAAAGAATTGATGAATACCGCTTACCATGAAGCCGGTCACGTGATTGTCGGTTATTTAATGCCGGAACACGATCCGCTGAATAAAGTAACGATTGTGCCTCGCGGTCAAGCACTTGGTTTTGCACAATTCTTACCGGAAGGTGACCGTGTAAGCGAAACTTTTACCAAATTGGAAAGCCAGCTTTCAACCTTATTTGCAGGGCGAATTGCCGAAGGACTTATTTTTGGTGAAGATAAAATTACCACCGGCGCGTCTTCGGATATTCACCGTGCGACCCAAATTGCTCGTGCAATGGTAACTCAATGGGGCTTCTCTAAAGAGTTAGGACCGTTGTTCTATCAAAACGAAGACGGTATGGGAGCAATCAAAGGCGTATCGGAAGAGTCGCAAAAACTGATTGACCAAGAGATGCGTAAGATCATCGACCGTAACTATGAGCGTGCGAGAAAAACCTTAGAAGACAATTTGGACATTTTACATGCGATGAAAGACGCATTGTTAAAATATGAAACCTTAGATCGTAAACAAATTGATGATTTGATGAATCGCCGTCCGGTAGGGGAGCCTGCAGGTTGGAATGATAAAGGTGACGATAATTCGTCCAGCGATTCAGCCGCAGAACCAAAAAGTGATGCGGAACAGTCGAAAGACGTACCGCATACCGATGCGGTAGCGGATAAACAGGCTGATGCTTAATTATTCATCATGACTGAATAGAAGCCGAGAAGCGAAAGTTTCTCGGCTTTTTTGTTTACAAATTGTTGATTTTCCAAGCGGTTGAATTTCTTTGGAAACTTACAAAGCAAAAAATTTAGCTAACATATTGATTTTAAATGGTGTAATTATAAGTTTACAGTGAAATTTTTTCGTTACATTTTATTTTTGTTCTTGTAGAATAGCCGGACTAATGACAATCTTAGAGGTTATAAGAATATGCAAAATAAAACTTTTGGCAGCACATTGATTGTTGCGGGGACGACGATTGGTGCGGGAATGTTGGCGATGCCTCTCACTTCTGCGGGAATTGGCTTTGGCTGGACGGTTGCTTTGCTTATTGCATTGTGGCTATTACTTTCTTTTAGTGCCTTATTATTCGTTGAACTTTATCAAAATGCGGAGAGTGATGCGGGTATCGGTACTTTAGCCGAAAAGTATTATGGTAATTTCGGACGAATTGTTTCTACCGCAGTATTGGTCATTTTCCTGTATGCAATTCTTTCCGCTTATGTGTCCGGCGGTAGTTCATTACTGGCTGGTATTATGCCGACTATCGGTGACAGTGAAACCACTAAAAGAATTGCCGGTGTGATTTTTACCTTGGTTTTCGGTACTTTTGTGGTAATCGGTACAACCAGTGTTGATGTAGTAAATCGTATTCTGTTCTTAACCAAAATCGGGGCGTTTTTACTAGTATTAGCGTTATTATTACCGAATATTTCATTCAATAATTTACTTGAAACGCCGATTGATAATGCGTTATTAATTTCCGCTACGCCGGTTTTCTTTACCGCTTTCGGATTCCACGGTTCAATTCCGAGCTTAAATAAATATTTAGACGGTAATGTAAAAGCGTTACGTATTTCAATTCTGGTCGGTACCGCTATTCCGTTAGTGGCTTACGTATTATGGCAGCTTGCGACACACGGTTTATTGAATCAAACCGAATTTTTACAATTGATTGAGAAAGATCCGACATTAAACGGTTTAGCGGAAGCGATTCAGCAAATGACAGGTAGCTCGTTAATTGGCGGAACGGTTAAGCTATTCTCCGCCTTAGCGTTAATCACTTCGTTTTTAGGGGTAGCGTTAGGTTTATTTGAATGTTTGGAAGATTTATTTAAACGTATTCATATTAATACGCCTCGAATTTCACTCGGTTTTTTAACTTTTATTCCGCCGATGTTATTTGCCTTTTTCTATCCGGAAGGCTTTATTGCCGCATTAGGCTATGCAGGGCAAATGTTTGCTTTCTATGCTCTTGTATTGCCGATTGCAATGGTATGGAAGTTCCGTAAACAATATCCGGATGCGAAATATAAAGTATTCGGTGGAAATATTGCATTGTTGGTTGCATTATTATTAGCAATATTTATTATTAACGTTCCGTTTATTATTGAAGCCGGTTATTTACCAAAAGTAATTGGATAAGTATGGACGGAAGCGGTCGGATATGGCTAAAAATTTACAAATTTCGCCCGCTTGTTTAAATGACATAGTAAATAGAATGGATTGGTTATATTACAAATGAAAAATAAAATTTTAGGTAGTGCTTTAATGATTGCCGGCACGACGATTGGTGCGGGGATGTTAGCGATGCCGCTTACTTCGGCAGGGATGGGATTCGGTGCGACAGTTGTTTTATTGGTCTGTTTATGGGCGTTATTAGCTTATACCGGCTTATTATTTATGGAAGTGTATCAAACGGCACCTAAACAAGATATCGGTGTTGCGAGTCTTGCCGAACAATATTTCGGTATGACGGGACGAGTACTGGCAACGGCAAGTTTATTGATTTTACTTTATGCCTTATTGGCCGCTTATATTACCGGCGGCGGATCGTTACTCTCCGGCTTATTGCCTGTCATCGGTGATGCTCACACAACGACTCAAGTGGGAATCTTACTTTTTACTGTGTTACTCGGGTCGTTTGTGGTAATCGGTATTAAAGGTGTGGACGGACTAACACGTTTATTATTTATCGGTAAGATTATTGCTTTCGTTTTTGTATTATTGATGATGTTACCGAAAGCCAAACTTGAAAATTTAACCGCTGTACCGTTAGATAATCTGTTTGTGGTTTCGGCCGTACCGATTTTCTTTACTTCATTCGGTTTCCACGTAATTATGGCGAGTATCAATACTTATTTAGATGCGGATATTCGTAAAATTCGTATTGCGATTTATATCGGTACCGCCATTCCGTTAGTGGCTTATTTATTATGGCAACTTGCAACCCATGGTGTATTAACCCAAGCGGAATTCGTTGAAATTTTAAAACAGGATCCGACCTTAAACGGTTTGGTTAAAGCGACCAGCCAAATTACCGGTAGTACAATTTTAGGTGAAATGGTACGTTTATTCTCAGCATTAGCTCTGATTACCTCTTTCTTAGGGGTTGCAATGGGGATCTTCGAGTGCGTTGGTGATTTATTAAAACGTATTAATTTACCTGCAAATCGTTTATGGCTGACCTTAGCGACCTTTATTCCGCCGGTATTATTTGCGTTATTTTATCCAAACGGATTTATTGCGGCGTTA